>NZ_JAGEKN010000008.1:0-278501 GCF_017565325.1 Allobranchiibius sp. GilTou38
AGGGTGCGACCAACTCCGTGTCCCACGCCGTGACCGTCGCCCAGGCGGCACCCACCACCCTCGCGGCGGACGACTTCGGTCGCACGGTCGCCAGTGGGTGGGGTTCTCTGGACAACGGCGGGGCGTGGAGCTCCAGCGGCTCGGGGCTGTCGGTCGGCGGCGGGGTCGGGCGGATGAAGATCACCCAGGCCGGAACCGGTCCGAGCGCGTACGCCAATGCGGTCTCGACGACTCAGTCGGATGTACGCGTGCAGTTCTCCTCCGACACCATGCAGAGCACGGGAAGCCTGTACGTGTACGTTCTCGGCCGGCGGGTCGCGGGCGTGGGTGACTACCGGGCGAAGGTGTGGATCAGGAACGACGGCCAGGTGTTCCTCGCGATCAGTCGGATGGCGGGCACCACCGAAGTGGCGACCGTCCCGCTTCAGGCGATCTCCGGTCTGACGGCTTCACCCGGCAAGACCTTCGATGTGCGCTTCGACGCAACGGGCACCACCCCCACCACACTGCGGGCGAAGGTCTGGGCCGACGGCACCCCGGAACCGAGCACGTGGCAGGTGCAGGCGACGGATTCCACGGCAGGGTTGCAGACAGCCGGCAGTCCGGGTCTTGCCGCTTACCTCTCCGGTAACGCGACCACCGTCCCGGTCACCGTCTCGTTCGACGGTCTGCGGGTCTACGACGCGACCACGGTCAACCAGCAGGCCCTGAAGGCGATGGCCAAGGGCGTGAAGATGCAGTGGCTGCAGACCGTCACCAAGGAGAACGCGAAGAAGCTCCACGCGATCTCGAAGTGGAACGATTCATGAACCGACGTGGGATGTACCACCGAGACGGGATCGCAGGCAGTCGCCAGTGACCGGGGTCAGTGAGCTCCCTCCTCCTGAGGTCGACGAGGAGGAGGGAGGTGATTACGAGACGAGGGTCCCTTCCCAGGGGCTGGGCGAACGCGCGGCACGAGGCGCCATCGTCACTGTGGGCGGACAGGTCGTCCGCATCCTGATCCAGATGGCCGGGGTCGTCGCCCTGGCCCGGATCCTCAGTCCCCGCGACTACGGTCTGCTCGCCATGGTGGTCGCCATCGTGGGGGTGGCCGAGATCTTCCGTGATTTCGGTCTGTCCTACGCGGCGGTCCAGGCGCGGACCCTGTCGGCCGGGCAACGCACCAACCTGTTCTGGATCAATACGGGTCTGGGTGGGTCACTCACCGTCGTCATCATCGCCGGGGCGCCGTTGATCGCACTGATCTACGGCCAGCCCGAACTGCGGCGGATCGCCATGGTGCTGTCGTTCGTCTTCCTGTTCGACGGTCTGGCGACCCAGTACCGCGCTGACCTGAATCGGAACATGCGATTCGGCGTCCTGGCCGCGACCGACGTCGTCTCGGTGATGCTGGCGGCCGCCCTCGCCGTGCTGCTCGCGGTGTGGGGGGCCGGCTACTGGGCCCTGGTCGCCCAACAGCTGGGGCAGGCGGTGATCGGACTCATGATCGTCGTCGGCGTCTCGCGGTGGATCCCCGGCAAACCGTCGCGTCACGAACCAATGAGGCACCTGCTGCGTTTCGGGTGGCATTACGTCAGCGCCCAGCTCATCCAGTACGTAGGCAGCAACGCCGACTCCTTCATCATCGGGACGCGGTTCGGGGCAAGACCGCTCGGTCTGTACAACCGGGGATTCCAGCTCCTGATGGCTCCTCTCGGCCAGGTGCGTTCACCGACCACCAGCGTCGCGCTCCCGGTGCTGTCGCGGCTGCGGGACGATTCGGTTCGGCACGACCGATATGTGCTTCGCGGCCAACTGGCCCTCGGCTACCTGCTCGTCCTTCCCATCGCGTTCCTGGCCGGAGCGGCGAGGCCGGTCATCGTCTTAGTCCTCGGAGACCGATGGAGCGGGGTCGTCCCGATCTTCCGGATGCTCGCCGTCGCGGGCGCTGTCCAGACGTTCTCCTTCGCCTGCTTCTGGATCTACCTGTCGCGGGAGATCACCGGCCAGCTCGTCAAGCTCTCGTACGTCGAAACGGGAATTCGTATCGCGTGCCTGGTGATCGGCAGCAGGTGGGGCGTGGTGGGCGTCGCGACCGGGTACGCCGTCTCCGCTGCCATCAAGTGGCCGTTCTCGCTCTGGTTCGCCGCACGCAAGACGCAGTGTCCGGTCCGCGCGATGGTCCGTGACGCAACGCGCGTGACCGCGATGGCTGTCCTGTGCGGCGCAGCCGGCTTCGTCACCTGCTCGGTGGTGCCGTTGGCGCCCCTGACACAGATCTTGTTGAGCGCCTGCGCGTGCGTGGCCGCCATCGCGGGCGCGGCGGCTCTCGCGCCGGCCGTGCGCCGCGACGTCGAGGACATCGTTCACACCGTTCAGTCGGTTGTTCGCCGGAAGGGGAAGTTAGCGCAATGAATGTCGAAGGGGACTGTTCGCGATGACGATTCACACCTATGCCCAGATCGTTCGACGGCGTTGGCGCATCATGCTGGGCCTGCTCGCCACGTGTGTGATCGCTGCGCTGCTGTGGTCGGTGACGACGACACCTATGTACCGTTCCAGCGCCAGCGTGTACTTCTCGCTGTCGTACGGGAACAGCGCGGTCGATCTGTCGCAGGGGTCGTCCTACACGCAGGCCCAGATGGAGTCGTACGCGATGCTCGCGACCAGCCCCCGGGTACTGGGGGAGGTTGCGACGATGCTCCCGTTCCCGGCGACCGAGGCGCAGCTCGCTCGTGAAGTGTCCACGAGTGTCGCCGCAGGCACGGTGATCATCCACATCAGTGCGTCCGACCGGTCTCCACAGCACGCGGCGGCGATCGCGAACAAGGTCACCGACGTCCTGGGTGTGACCGCGAAAAGCCTGTCGCCAAAGGACTCTCGCGGGCGCCCGACAGTGGACGTCTACGCGGTCGGTGCGGCGCGGGTCCCCACGAAACCGGCCGTGCCGGCGACGAAACGGAACATCGCGGCCGGCTTCCTCGGTGGCCTGATCCTCGCCTTCGCGATCGGGGTGCTGCGGGACAAGCTCGACGACAAGGTGCGGTGCGCCGCCGATCTCAGCGAGGTCGTCGACAAGCCGGTGCTCGGCGAGGTGACGATGCCACGGCGGTCTCGGTGGTCCGGAGGAGCTCAGCTGCCGGTGCGCGACGTTCCGTTGAGTGGGCGTGCGGAGTCGTACCGCAAGTTGAGGACGAACCTGAGGTTCATGCAGGTCGGGAGCGGGCACAGTTCGGTGGTCATCACCTCGAGCGAGGAATCGGAGGGGAAGACGACAACGGCGCTCAACCTCGCTTTCGCGTGCGCCGAGGCCGGCGACCGAGTCCTCCTGATCGACGCCGACCTGCGCAAACCGGCGGTGGCGCAACGACTCGGCATTGAAGGGAGCGCCGGCCTCTCGTCCATCCTGTCCGGGCTGTCCGCCTTCGAGGACGTCGTACAGCCGTCGGGCGCCGACAACAAGCTGTTCGTGCTGCCCTCCGGCGCCGTGCCCCCGAACCCCGGGCAGCTGTTGAGCTCGCCGCAGATGGCGGTGCTCGTGCAATGTCTGGCCGACGACTACGACATCGTGATCCTGGACTGTCCGCCGCTCGGCCCCGTGACCGACGCTGCTCTGATCGCCCACCTCACCTCCGGGGCGGTGCTCGTGGCGGGTGCGGGATCCGTCTCGCAGTCGAGGCTGGCCGAGAGCGTCCGTGCGCTGGAGCAAGGGGGCGCCAAACTGCTCGGGGTGGTCCTGGCGAGGAAGCGCTTCCGGTCAGGTCGTGACCGCACGTACGGCGGCGCGGAATCGAGCCGGCACACCACGGCGGTACCTCAGGCGGATGCACCCGAACTGGACTCGCCCGAGCTTCCTGTCGAGCTCGTCGGGAAGCCGAGCGTCCGCACGGGCGCGACCGTGCAGGCAAGTGTCCGCAGGGGGGTGAGATGACGTGGCGAGCGACTGCTTCAAGGTCCTGGTGGTGTGCACCGCGAACATCTGCAGGTCTCCCGCCACAGCGCTGCTGCTGAGGTCGTCGTTGCAGGATGCGCTCGCGATCTCGGTAGTGAGTGCGGGCACCCGTGCGCTGAAGGGTTCCGAGATGGTCGCGGCCATGCAACAGAAGCTTCCTGCGGATCTGTCGGACGGCGCAGCAACCTTCCGCTCGACCAGGCTGACCGCCGCGATGTTGCTGGAGGCCGACCTCATTCTCGTGATGACGCGCGTGCACCGCTCGGAAGTCGTCTCCATGTGTCCCTCGGTCGTGCGAAAGGTCTTCACGGTGCCGGAGTTCGCACGTCTCTTGGATGATGCGCTGACGTACCGCAGCTCGTGCCGCTCGAACAGCTGCGGTGCGACACCGTCCGACGCTCTTCGGCAGTTGCGTGAGGACGCCTCCCGCGCACGAGGCGCGGTCCGGGCCCCCGGAAGGGACGACGACATCCAGGACCCAGCGCGCATGTCGCGCCGTGAGTGCAGGAAGGTGCTCGAGCGGATCGCGCGGAGTGTGGAGCCGATCGCCCGAGCCTTCGAGCAGGTGACCGAGCGCCACGACCGAGAGCCTCTGCTCGTCAGCAGCACGGACGTCAGCTGCGTGGAGTGTTCGCCGATCTACAACGGCGTCTGAGGTCGGTCCGACGTGTCGCACAGCACAGCATTCCCCCGGGGCCGCGTGGACGAGCCGCGAGGGGAGACGGACGCCCCGGCGGGGCCGACACAGGGCGGGGCGGGCTCGAACGCCGGTTTCGAACGTGACACCGGGATCGTCAACAGGACCGTCCTCATCGAGCAGGTCCTTGCGGTGCTCTGCCTCTTCCTGCTGGGACTGCGGCTGACGGTGCATTACGGGGTCACCAGTGGGGACGTGCTCGCATTCCTCCTGCTTCCGCTGTCACTCCCCACGCTCGGCCGGTACTGGGGAGCCAAATGGGCGCTCGCGTGCGGAATGGCCGCCATGGTCGCTGGGTTGTTCCTCAGCCGATCGACTGCGGTCGACCATGTCGTGGTGGGCCGTGCACAGATCGCTGCGGCTGCCCTTCTGGGGGGGATCCTCCTCGGGGTGTGCACCGTCCTCTGGGCGCGGACCATCCTGCCGTTGTGGCTGGTGGGGCTGTGCTTCGGTCTGGGCAGTTTGATGAGCGTGCCGAGGATGACCTTCGTCTACTCGACGGGGTCGTGGAAGTTCGGCTACGCGACCCCCGTGACCATCGTGGTGCTCAGCATCGCCGTGGCCACGCGCATGAAGTGGCCCCAACTCGCAGCGCTCGTTGGTCTGATGGCGGTCGCTGCGGGCACCGACTCCAGGTCACTCTTCGCGACGTACATCGTGACCGGCGCCCTCCTCTTGTGCGCGGGTCGATACACGTGGGGGGACGACCTTCGCGCGTCATTCGCGAAGGCCGGTCTGCTCGTCGTCGTTCTGGCAGCGATCCTGACTCTCGGCCAGACTCTGATCCTCCGGGGGTATCTGGGAGCCGAGACCGAGCAGCGCACCGTCCTGCAACTCAACCGTTCAGGATCGCTGCTCCTGGGCGGCCGTCCCGAGCTGGTGGGTTTCAAGAGCCTGCTGATGGAGCATCCGCTCGGCTACGGAATGGGCGTCCAGCCCAACATGCACGACATCTCGATCGCCGAGAACGCCATGCAAGCCATCGGTGCGGACCCGCGGCTCGGCGGTCTCGACAAGTACATGTTCTATTCGGGTCAGTTCGAACTGCACAGCATCACGGCTGATCTGTGGGCGCCTTACGGGATCCTCGGGTTGGTCCTCGCAGGAATCATCGCGGTCGTCGCTCTCCGCTTCCTGACGGCGGCCATCTCCGGGAGCCGGGTCAATGCGCTGGTGCTGTTCCTCTCGTGTGTCACTGTCTGGGACCTGCTGGGCACGCCCCTGTGGACAGCAGCGCCGACGCTGACGCTGCTCCTGGGCAGCGCTCCGGTGGTGGCGCGCGCACGTCGCGAACAACCATGACGCGTGCTAGCCGGCTGCAAGCCCGGGGTCGTCAGTTGGATGCGTCAGATCGTGCGTACTGCTCGAACCGACGTCCGCAGGCTCCGGCGATCATGCCCATCCCGCGGAACGACGCACCCGACCCTTGCGCCTGAAGACGCTTCCTCCGACACACGTAGCCGATGGCTGCTCGCGGCATCCCCCTGCCGATGAGAGAGCACCCTGCCGCGAGCCGGTAGGCGGTCACGTACGCCCGTCGCCACGGACCCGCCGCGAGACGCACGTCGATCAGGCTCTGCAGATTGCCCTGTGACCACGCTCGGCGAAGTACCCACGACCTCGTCAGACGTTCGGCCGGGATGACGTCCTCGACCGCCGACTCGGCACACCAGATGATCTGCAGTCCCTGCTGAACAAGGCGCCTGCCCAGCAGGCTGTCCTCACCGCCCGTTCTGCCGAAGGGCTCCTCGAAACGAAGACCCGAGGAGCGCAGCTGCCGTAGGTCGATCAGGAGGTTTCCCGCGGCGGCGGTCGGCATACGCGTGCCCGAGGCCCGGACCGGGCGGTCGAAGAACCCGCCCGCGATCAACCACGTCTCAGGGGGAGAGGCATATCGGGGGAGGACCCGTCCCGGAACAGCCACCGGGCGATGGACCGCCCATGTGTCGACCAACGCGGGCAACCACCCCGGAAGCGGTCGTTCGTCGTCGTCGATGAACACCAGGAGATCCGCTCCGGCCGCTTCGTCGACCGCGCGGTTGCGGGCAGCTGCGATCCCCGGATCCGGCTCGCACACATAGCGCACGTCCAGGCCCAGCTCCTCGACGACGGGACCGGCCGACCCCGACGGATCGTTGTCGACGACGAGGACGGACGCCGAGATCGGTCCTGGCGCGGCGGCGGTCAGAGACTCGACATGTCTGGCGACCTCGGGGAGATGTCTGCGCAACTCCTCACAGCGGCGGAAGGTGAGTACCGCGACCACGAGAGTGAGAGGGCGATGCACCGGTCCTGCTTCTCGGCTGGTGCGAAGATCGGTGTGCTGTTCGGTCGTGCTCATCGCAGGCCCGGGCGCATGGAACGAGGACCCCCGTTGACGATGGATGCGGCGTGACGGTAGGCATCCTCGTGAAGGGCCGCGGAGAGGTCCCACTCACGGGTCTCCAGCCGTGGGCGACCCGTCGGCGGATTCGCGCGCAGCGCCTCGAGTGCGTCGATCAGGTCCGTACCCGTGAGGTTGCCGGCGTAGAGGTGGACCCAGCCGGCGCCGACCTCCGACTGCAGATCGCGGTTGACCGCGTTGTCCTGGATCAGCACGGGACGGTCCAGTGACAATGCGGCCAGCGCGCTTCCGGAATTGTGCATCTCCGGATGCGGCAGGACCACCATCTCCGCTTCTGTGATCGCGGTGACGAGGTCGGGGTTCTCCAGGAAGCCGGGGGCGAAGCGGATCCGAGGATCTGTGCTGACCAGTTGTTCCAGGTCCGCGCCGAGCGCCGGCGTCGACGGTTTGCCGGCGACGGTCAGACTCAGGGCGGGATCGGTCGTCTCCTGGAACGCCCGCACGAGACCGTCCACCCCCTTGTACCGCCGGATCATTCCGAAGTAGGCGAAGTGTCCGGTCCGTGCCGTGCTGCGGGGATAACGGTCGTACCACGGCCGGTAGTGGCCATGGGGGATGACATGTCGAGCACGTGCGTGGGGTACCGGGGTGTGCTCGTTGAGGCAGATGCCGAGCACGGTCTGATGCTCGAAGGCGTGCAGCAGCAGGGTTTCTCGACGCGAGATCCCCTGGGGCAGACCGATGTTGTGCACCGTGCGTACGACGGCCGTACGACGCGCCTTCCACTTGACCAGGAGCAGTGCGAACAGGGCCTGTCGAGCAACCGATCTGAGCGGGGTGCGGCCCTGCAGCATCGCCTCCGGCCAGTGGGCGTGGAAGACCTCGTGCCGTCCCAGCAGCGCTTCTCTCCATGAGAAGTACCGATAGTCGATGGCGTCACGTGCCTCGACACTCTGGGCGAGCAGAATGTTGTAGGGATTGGTGGTCGGGAGCGGTCGGGGCCCGGATTGCAGCACCGTCAACGGTGTCGAGGTCGAGTCCCGCACCAGCTCCGCTACCGCGCGTCGCTGGTCACGCATCTGACTTTCCCACCCGCGTGAGGTATCCGGTCGACGAGCACGACGGCGACCTTCACCTGGTGATCGAGGAGCTCTCGAAGGTTCGACGCGACCACCTGGATGTCGCGCGCCGAGTCGGGCCGGTGCGCCGATACGCATCGCAGCACCACGGAGCGGTCGGAGATCTGATGTATCTGGAACTGTCGGACCGCGCCGGGGTGTCGGCTGAAGATCTGCGCGAGGCCCTCACCTGCCACGACCTGCCCACCGGGCAGACGCAACGCGTCGGTCTGGCGCCCGCTGATGGGCTGGATCCGAGGGAGCGTGACACCGCACGCGCACGGGGCGTCGATCGCAGCGGTTCGGTCACCGAGTCGATAACGAATGAGCGGGAACACCCTGTTGTTGAGGTCGGTGACGACGGTGTCACCCACGGTGCCCGCGGCCACGGGGACGCCGGTCGCGTCGAGAAGCTCGAGTTTGCGGACGTCGGCGAAGACGTGCAGTCCCTCATGGGCGGCACACTCACCCGCGATCCAGGGCACCTCCGATGACCGGTAGTGGTCGTAGACGGGTGCGTCGAACGCCTCCGAGATGGTGGCTCGCTGGGGGTCGGTCAGCGGGGCCGCGGTCGTGGCGACTGCGCGCGGCTGATGGACACGGATGTCCCGCGCGAGGAGCTCGGCGGCTACTTCGCTGATCGCACCGGCGTAGCCGATCAACAAGGAAGGCTTGACCGACTGCCATTGCGAGAGGAACTGCGCGATCGTCTCCTCGTTCATCCGGAACGCGTCGAGCTGGAACCGTATGGACGGCCACCAGGACGCCGCATGGCGGAGCCGATCCTTCTGGGATTTCGTGTGGCGTTGCACGATCGCAATATCCACGGACGGGTCCAAGCCCCACCAGTGGAACAACTGCCACTCCAGGGCCCGCGCCGGCACCCGCACATCACGCAGAATCCGCAGGGGTTCTCCCGTGCTGCCGCCGGTGACGTTCAGCGCCGTGTTCGCGCTGATGGCCTCATCCGTCCGGAAGTCGGCGAAGCGCTCGCGGACGTCCTCCTTGCCGATGGTGGGCAGTTGGCAGAAGGCTGCAGGGTCTCGCAGGTCCCCGACGGAGAATCCCGCGGACCGGTAGAGGTCGCGGTAGAAGCGCGAGTGCTGCATGGCGAACGAAGCCTGCGCGATCGCCCGCTGATCCTGCAGCGTCTGCAGCGCCTCCGGATCCATCCGCTCATGCGCCAGGTGCTCGCGGTAGGCAGTCCGTGTAGCGCGCAGGACGGTCGCCGCCTTCACGTCGAACGCCGGCCTCCTGAGCGGCTCGGGATGCAGCAGCCCGTGGCCCCGCGCCCGAGGCGACGCGAATGCAGTGCCCGCAGCCATGGTCAGCAGAACTCCGCAACGAGTTCGGCGGTCTGGGCGATGTTCGCCCGACTCGATGCTCCGAAGACGATGGACTCGATCTGCGGCTGGCTGCACACCCACTCCAGGGCCTCACGCGGCGGGATCGCGCCGGACGCGAAGACCGACATCGCGACCGCACGGAACTGCCGGTCGCGCAGTGCGGCCTGGTACTCCTCGATCCCGCCCGACATGCGGAATCCGAGCTTGTTGATGTTCGAGCAGACGATGGGGTTGACCAGGCCGATGTCGTCGAACATGTCCAGCGCGCGCGGCAGGTTCATCGTGATGTAGCCGGGTTCGGCGCCGTACCGGGTGCGTACGTGCTCATCGAAGATCGAGAAGGCGTCCTTGAAGTCGAGTCCGAGGAGTAGATCGACGACGACGTTCTGCAGCCAGATCACCGGGGTGCGAACACCTCGGAAGGCTGCCATCTCGGCGTCGACGAGCAGCGTGATGATGCCCTCGACATCCTTGGTCGCGAGTGCGCGGCCACCCCGGAACGCGGCGTTGAACAGACCCTCCTCGGGCAGGAACCGGCGGATCGCCCCGAGCATCCCGTCCTCGGTGACGGCATCGGCGTACTTGTGCGCATACGGCATGCACGGGTAGAACGTGAAGTCTGCGTAGCGCTCGGGGTTTGCGCGCACGTGGGCGCAGATCTCGCCGATCCGGTCGTGCGTGGTGCACATGAAGGTGTCGATGCCTTCGTCACATGCCGCATCGAGGACCCGGACGATGGAATCGAGGTTCTGGAAGCGCATCGCCTGCTGGCGCGCCTTCTCCTCCGACATGTGGTTCACGCCGAAGAACTGGTTGTCCCCGAAGAGCAGTCGCGGCATCCGGTCGGTCCGGTGGGCGAGGGAAGGGGCGATCTGTGTCGTCATGGCTGCTTCCGGAAGATGCGTCGCTTCATGCGATCGGCGGTCGTTGCTGGGGTCGGTTGCGCAGGGCGCAACTCGCGCAGGGAGGTCCCGACGGCGGCATCCTGCGAGATGAGCTCGAGGGCACGGTCGGTGACCGCGGCGCTCTGGAACGTGTTGACGCCTTCGACCTTGCCTGCCCGGGCGCGCTGCACGAAGTAGTCCAGCTGCGCGCTGTACTCCTCCCCGCGCAGATAGAACCACGTCGGGTCGGTCAACTCGGTGGTGTACTTGGTGTTCCAGCCGTGTTGATAGCCGGGCGGGGGCTCGACGGTGTCGCGCAGGTAGACCTGGCATTCCTGACGGTCGGCCTGGATGCGGCCGGCCGTACCCCAGATCGTCACCTTCGTGGTCATCTTGCGACAGGACTCGTCCGACCAGTTGACGCTGATCTGGCTGCTCACTCCCTCCTCGAAGTACATGGTCGCGAGCACCTCGTCCTCCGTGTGGTCGGAGAAGACGCGCCGCAGCTGGGAGCCGCCGACGCCGACCGGTGCGCCGAGATACCACGTCAGCAGATCGATCGGGTGCGCCGCGTAGTCGTAGAGGCAGCCGCCGCCCTCGGACTTACGGCTGCGCCAGGTCGACCCCTTCGCCCTGAGGACGACGGGCCCGTACGCCTCCGCCAGGACGTGGGTGACCTGTCCGATCGCTTTGGCGTCGAGGAGATTTCGTACTTCCTGGAACGCCCCGACGAACTTGTTGTGGTAGCCGACCTGGGTCACCAGCCCACGTTCGTCGGCGAGTTCGCCCAAGGCGACGGATTCGGCCGATGTCAGGCAGAGCGGCTTCTCGCAGAACACGTGCAGGTCCCGTTCCAGCGCGGCACGGACCATCGGCTCGTGCATGCGGGTCGGGGTGGCGATGAGGACCGCGTCCAGCTCGACCGTGTCCAGCATGGTCTCGTAGTCGCTGAATCTCTGCATGCCGGTGTACTTCCCGAGGACGTCCAGCAGGTAGCCGGCCGAGTCGACGATGCCCACGACCTCGACATCCGGATGCGCATTGATCATCGACAGGTGGGACAACCCCATCTTGCCGAGTCCGACGACACCGATCTTCATGTTCCTACTCCTGCTCTCGTCCTGGCGGATGTGTCATGGGACGTCGCGAACTGCCGCAGGACGGCCTCGTACTGGCCGGCGACGTGCTCCCAGGTGAACTCACGGGCGTGCCGGGCTCGGCTCGCCGCCGACAGCGACTCGCGCAGGTCGGCTGAGTCGAGCAGCTCGGTGATGCAGCTGCTCGCCGACTCGACGTCGTCGAAGTAGAGCGCACCGTCACCTGCTACCCAACGGTTGTACGGATTGTCGTGCGCCACAACGGGATTGCCCACTGCCATGGCCTCGACCAACGACGGGTTCGTGCCACCGACCGTGTGCCCGTGCAGGTAGATCGCGCTGTGCAGGCGAAGTGCTGCGACCTGCGTCGGCTCGTAGATCGCACCGACGAAGCGCACCTCGTCGCTCGCTGCGTCCATCACGGCCCGGTGGTAGGGATCGGTGTCGGGTGTGTAGTTGCCGAAGATCGCCAACTGATGTCCGCGGGACTTCGCCGAGAACGCCTGCACCAGCTCGAGGATCGAGTTCTCCGGGATCGGGCGGCAGATCAAGGTGAGGTAGTTGCCGGGCGTCAGCCCCATATCGAGCACGGGCTCGGTCGATGCCTTGCTGACCCGGTGGGCGCCGTAGGTGATCGTCGAGATCTTGCGTGCCGGCGCCTTGCGCTCGAGGTAGTCGTTGATGCAGGGGTGGTCGGCGATGAGGTGATCGCCCACGGCGCACGCGATGCGCTCGTTCGTGTAGAGGATCGCCCGGCGCAGCTTCCCCCACCGGGCACGGGACCACTCGATGCCGTCCATGTTGATGACGTTGGGGATGCCACGAATCCGTTGCAGCACGTTGAAGATCGCGGTGTTGTACCCGAACGTCAGACACACGTCACGATGGCGTGCCGCGTGCCTTACGGTGATCCAGTCGAAGGTCGAGGTGCCGAGCCATCCGTCGCGGTCGACCGGCACGGTGACGCGTTCGATGCCGCGCCAGACGTCCTCCCGGATCGGGCCTACGCCCTGCTCCTGGCAGTAGACGACCACCCGCCACCCGTGGGCGTGGAGGTAGAGCGCTACGTTCTCCGCTGCGGTCTCGAATCCGCCGTACGCGGCGGGGATTCCATGCGTCCCCAGAATCCGGACCGTCGGCGGCGATACCGCTCCGGCTGCTGTCGTATGACTCATGCGCCACGCACGACCTCTCGTGGTCGGGTGGACGCGACGTGCCTGTGCGCTTGGCGGCGATCACGGCACAGGCCCCCGATGAGGTCGGCGACCTCGGTGCCGTAGCGGTCGACCGTGAACCGATCGAGAGCGCAGACCCTCGCCCTCTCGGCCAGCGACGTCGCCAGACCCGGGTCATCCATCAGGCGAGCCGCCGAGGCAGCCATCGCATCGGCCTGCCCTGGGGGGACCAACAGGCCCGTCGCCTCGTGCTGGACAGTTTCGAGGTGTCCCATCGCGGCGGCAGCGATGACCGGCCGACACGCGAATTGCGCTTCGACCACAGCGTTTCCGAAGGGTTCGCGCAGGGACGGCGCGAGGACGGCGTGCGATCGGGCGAGTGCCGGCCAGACGGGTGAGACGTATCCGGAGAAGGTCACGGAGCCTGCGAGGTCGTCGTCCTCAGCGCGGGCGCGGAGCTCGTCCTCGTACCACTCGTACCCGGCGAACGGCGTCCCGCAGACTTCCAGGCGGACGTCGCGTCCGGCACGACGCAATTGAGCCACAGCCTCCAGTGCGATATGAGGCGCCTTGCGCGGCGACAGGCGCCCGATGACGACCAGCCGGAACGGCCGTGGTTCCGGTGCGGCGGTGGGCTCGGCGGATGGCTGGGGGACACCGTTGTAGATCAGGTGTGTCCGTCGCCTCAGCGCCGGCACGTCGCGAACGGTCGCATCCACCACCGACGGACTGATGGCGATGAGCGAATTGGCAGCGAGCAGTGGTGTGTTCAGTGCGACTCTGATCGCTCGGCGATCCTCCGCCTCCGCTTCGTGCACGTGGCAGACCACACCGACCCGGCCGGATCGCGCCGCGGTGATCCACCAGGGGATGGTGACCGTGTTCACGTAGACGGCGTCGGGAGCAACGGACTTCAAGAGGCGCCGCATGCCCGGCAGGGACCGCGCGGCGTCGACTCCCAGAGCGAGGATCCCGGCGGCGGACATGTTCGATCGGCGCACCACGGGGAAGGAAAGGAACTCGACCTCCGCGCCGCGCTCTGTGAGGAGCGGCACCAACGGTCCGTCGTCGGGGATGGCCACGACCACACGCCAGCCTCGGCCGCGCATCGCCGAGACGGTCTGGAGCATCTGCAGGTCCGAGCCGTAGACATCCGCCGAAGGGTTCGCGATGAGCAGGGTCGGCGTCATGCGGGCGCACCCGAAGTCTCGGGGTGCGACAACGCGCGGAACCACTTCGCCAGGCCGGCTGCCAGATACGCGATGTTCGCCACCAGCAGTAGTCCGTACACCCAGAGGAAGAGCTGGTGCTGCCCGATGAGCACGAAGGTCAGGAGCAGTACGCCGTAGTCGGTGGGCGCGACGAGCAGACTGCGCAGGACGGGTGCCGCAGCATCCTTCGCCGGCGCGGTGCCCCGCACTCGATGCAGCTGGTCGTTGAGGATGATCACGAAGAACAGCACGCTGGCGACCCAGGTCCACACCAACGGGACGAGCAGCTCACGGGCAGAGTCGCCGGCGCGATAGAAGGACACCAGTACCGCGAGGTGCAGCGCGCAGATCTTCC
The DNA here is from genome assembly GCF_017565325.1 of Allobranchiibius sp. GilTou38. Lineage (NCBI taxonomy): Bacteria > Bacillati > Actinomycetota > Actinomycetes > Micrococcales > Dermacoccaceae > Allobranchiibius > Allobranchiibius sp. GilTou38. The sequence goes on from NZ_JAGEKN010000008.1 coordinate 14,162, forward strand.
CGCTGTCGACCACGTGGTCCAGCCATTCGCCGGCGGGCGAGCCGCCGCCGCGGAGCCGGGCCAGCTGGCCGTCGGCGGAGTCGAACGCGTACCCGATGGCCAGGCACAGGGTCACCACGATACCGAGAGCCGTTGTCGGTGAACCGAACACGAGCAATGCGATACCCGCCAGCGACCACCCCGCGCTGATCAGCGTGACGGCATTGGGCGTGAGGTGGCAGTGGTATGCGACCGCGGCGATCAGGCGGCCCGCCTTGCGATTGACGAACCGGGAGTAGGCCGGTGCACCCTTGGAGGTCTTCTGCGCACCGGAGAGCCGCTGGATCGTCTGGCGCAGGGATTCATCGGGGGTGCGGCTTGTCACCGGGCTGCGCTGTGCGACGGACACTCAGCTCGCCCCGTCCGGTGTGACCGAGGTGCTCGCCGCTGCCTCACGACGCGGCATGGTGCAACGCCTCCCGCAGCAACGTGCTCGATGTGTGGATCGTGTACGGCAGGTAGCACACGGTCACTCCGACCGCAGCGAAATCCTGCTCGAGCCGGTCGCCCTTCGCGGTACCACGCCAGTCGTCGCCCTTGAAGATGACGTCGAACGGATGCTCGCGCCAGGTGTCCAACTTGCGCGGGACGGTCTCGATGATCGCCTCGTCGACGAAGACGATGTGCTGGATGATCTCCAGCCGTTCTGATGTCGGGACGACCGGGGCCCGCCCCTTGGCCCGCTCGGCCATCTCGTCGGAGACGACTCCCGCGATCAAGTAATCACACCGCTCGCGGGCTCGCCGCAGGATGTTGAGGTGACCGACATGGAAGAGGTCGTACACCCCTGGCGCATAGCCAACGCAACCCCTCACGCCGACTCCTCTCATAGGTCGCCCGTCCTGTGCCGGGTGGCCGTGTGGCGAGCAGACTAGGGAGCCTTCCAATACGGCGCCGAGCTGTTGCGAGCGCGAAAGAACCCCTGCAAAAAATCGGCAATACCCCCACCTCTCCGTCAGGAGGGGGTCATCATCTCGTTGGGATTGTCCGGTAGGCCGAAAGGGCGCCCGTCGGCTCGCTGACCTGCGGTAACACACACTTGACGCTGCCCGGCAGCGGTAAGTGCTAGTCAACAAAAGGTAAATTAAACGTAAACGCTTGACCAGGAAAAGGTAAGGGCTTACGTTCGCAGCCAGTAAAGACCTGAAGAAGCCGAGCCACCTGGGGGCGGCGATCTTCCTCTCATGAAACGCACCGGCCTTCCGGCTCGGTGCGCCAGATCAGTGCGCCACGACCACATGGGCCGCGGCGCTATTCCCTTTCGGGACCTTCCAAGGGGCACCCATTGTCAGAGCATCAGCCGCACGCGGGTTACGGGCGGGAGACTCCGCAGTTCACGGCCGAACGGCGCCGCGTCCTCGTTACGGGCGCCGAGGGCGCCGCCGGACGTGTCCTGGTGGAGCAACTGGCCACCCGAGGACTGCAAGTGCACTGCGCCGACAGCCGGCCGATGTGCCTTCCGTCAGCGGTGTGCCATCTCATGCCCGAGCCGACGAACCCCGGCTTCCTGCCCGCTCTTGCCCGGATCGTGCAGCGCTACGGCATCGACCTCGTCATACCCGCGAGCAGTGACGCCCTGCCGGCGATCTCGGTCGGTCGACTGTCACTCGGCGTCGATGTCGTCGTCCCGGGCCCCGGGCCCACCGGTACGGCGCACGACCGGTTGCTGACCGCGTGGAGCCTGCGGTCACATGGAGTGGGGGTTCCCGATTTCGGCGTCCCGAGCGACTTCGCCGACGCCGAGGATGCGCTAGACGCGATGGGCGGGCAGCTGACGCTGCGCTCCCGATGGGCCAGCGGAGCGCGAGCGGCGACGGTCCTCAACGGCTCGGACGACGTGGACTGGTCGGCCATGAGCGATGACTGGTTCGTGCAACGGTTCGTCCCCGGACCGGCGTACTCCGTCGTCCTCTATCGGCCGCTGGACGGCAAGGGCCGGCTCTCGACGGTGTTGGAGGAGTCCGTCCGAGACGACACGGCGACCACGATGACTCTGGTCGGGGACGATCACGCCGTCGGGGTGGAGGGAGTCGCACGGGCCGCGGTCCGCGCTCTCGGCCTGACCGGCCCCCTCGAGGTGGGAGTCCGGCGCGGCGCGGACGGACTGCCCATGGTGCTCGATGTGCAGGCGTGCTTCGGGCCGCACAGTGGCCTGAACCCGGAGATGCTCGACGCGGTCCTGCGGGATCACCCCGCGCCGCCGTCGTCCGGCGTACGCCGGCACGGAACTGTTCCGGGTGCGCCCGTCGAGCTGCGAAGTCGCACGGCTCGCGTCGAGGGGGCGTGATGAGCTGGGTTCCGGGGCGTGGCCGTCCGGTCGCCATGCCGTATGACAGAACACCGCTGCGTGGGCGCAGCGTCGACCCGCAGGCGCGCATCGCGTGGCTGCTGAGGCTCAGCAGGCTTGCGACGGTGCCGGGCCCGGCAGGGAAGTTCCTCGAGATGCTTCGAGCGCAGGGTTGTCACCTGGGCCCCAGCACCCTGTGCCGTTACGAGACCGGGGCCGAACGTGTCCCGCTCTCGGTGGTCCGTGCCTACGAAGCGGCGTTGAGCCTGCCTGCCGGACATCTTGTCGGGGTCGTGTGCGGCATCGACCGGATGTTCGGCCCGGCGCTCGCACCGGAAGCGCACGCACCGATGTCGCGTGTGCAGCTCGGCGCGGCCCTCGGCGACTGGGAGACCAGGGTGCCCGCCGGCGCCATGCTCGGGACCGACTGGATGCAGGTGGCCGACGTCATCACGCGACCGACGGGGCCGGTGCTCCCGCCGTCGGTGCTGAACAGTTGGGTGGATCAACTGCTCTCCGAGGCGATGCGATCGGTGCACCACGCATCGACGACTCGACTGCACACCGTGGGGTCGCTGCTGGCCGATGGCGACGCGAGTCGGATTCTGCTCGACTCGGTCGAGCGCGTCTCCTCCGAGCAGGGAGCCCGGGGTTCCGCCCGGGTCGTGGCCGTCCTCGGCACCAGTGCCGACCCTGCCGTGCTCCGCTGGCTGGTGGGCCTCTTCGAGCGATCCGAGGGCGAGCAGCAGTGGGGTGCGGCATACGGTCTGCTCAACTCGATCTGCCGCGGCACGCTCCCCGGGGACCTTGTCCCCGACCTCAGTCGCGCGATCACCCATGCCGCGAGCGATGGGATGGATCGCGGCCGACCCGCGTTCATGCTCGCGCAGCGTCTGTCGGCGACCCTCACCCAGCAGGTCGTGGCCAGGCTGGGGCGCTACCCGGCACCGACCGCTGCGGGTGCTCGGGTGCAGAGCCCGGCCGCTCTCAGCAGCTACCGGCTTGCCGCATTGCGGGAGTCGGGGCTGGACGACCCGATGTTGGATCGTCTCCTGCGCGAGGCGCTGTCTCCCGATTTCGTGGAACGCCAGGAGCATTCGCTGTTAATGCTGGCAGCCAGTCCCTACCGGGACGTCCTGGCCGACGTTGCCGTGCAGCAGATGGTCGACCCGGCCGAGCCGTATGCGGCGCAAGCGGCGGCACATGTGCTCACCTACCTCGCACGCCCCGGGCAGCAGCAGCAACTGGTCGAGCTCATGGTCACCTCTGGCGAGCGGTTCGCGCTGCTCCAGGCCCTCGCCCACGCCGGGTGCGTACCCGACGAGGTCGACCTGGCAGGCCTGGCGGACGACCCGGTGCTGGCACCGGCGGCAGTGTTCGCCGCGGGGATGAGCAACCATCCCGATCTGCAATGGTTCCGCACCAATCCGAGCCTCGCCGGCAGCGAAGTGCAGTACATGGCCGAGTGGTGGGGGCGCACAGGGCCCGCCATCACCGACGTCACGCCGGCGCCGGGCAGCGGCCACCTGGGTCTGGCCGGGTGATCACGTGCCGGCCGGGTCCGTGGTCCATCCGGCTGGACCCGACGGCTGCGCATGGTGACCGGTTTCCTCGGGCGAGAGTGCCTCGGCGGTGACCGCTCGATGAACGCTCGACTAGCGGACGCCTAAGAGCCCGATTCGACTGGCATTGGTATATTTTTGGTCTGGTCGCGGTCAAGAGATGCGGCGTTGCGGTCTGAACATCAGCTGAATCCGCATTGAAAGAATTCTGTGTGGTAAAGAGAAAGTTCTAGGAATTTCGGGATGAGTACGCAGGAGCCGACTCGCATGAAGCGCACGGGCCCGTCCCGGCGCGTCATCGCCGGGCACATCGCGTGGACGGTGCCGGTCATCGCCATCGGCGCTGCCGCACCCGCCGAGGCTGCAAGTCCGCCCGTCACCCTGACCCCCGCTGTGGGCTCGACCCAGTATTCGATCCCAGCGGGCACGACGAAATTGACGTACACGATCGTCGGCGCTGGTGGGGCCAACGCGAGTACGGCGGTGACCGGTGGTTCGGGGGCGACCATCTCGGGGACGATCACCCTGCCCGGTACCGCCACGACGATCACGGTGGTGGTCGGCGGTGTCGGTGGTGCCGCGGGTGTGGGCACGGGCGGTGCGGGGTACGGCAACGGCGGATCGACGTCGGCCGACCTCGGCCGTGGTGGTGGAGGCGGCACGGCGATCCTGGACTCCACCGGCAAGCCGTTCGTCGTCGCTGGTGGGGGCGGTGGCGCGGTGGCGGCATCCTCCAGTGGCTACAACGCAAGCGGCACCGCCGGTGGTAGCGCCACACCGAACCCGAACGCAGGTGGAACAGTCACCTTGACCCCGACCGCCGGTGGCACCGCCCTCACCGCGGTCGGCGGAGCGGCTCCGAGCGGCGCCACGGGTGGGGCCGGCGGAAACGGTGCCACCGGCACGGGAAGCCCCACCACTCGCTACAACGGCAACGCGGGTGGCAACAACGGCACCGGTGCGAACGGCGGCGGAAACGGCGGAACGGGTGTGACGATCCCGACATCGGCCTCCGGCGGCACGCGCGTCGTGGGCACAGGTGGTGGCGGCGGCGGATACGCAGGTGGCGGTAGCGGAGCCGGTGGCGCGGTGACTGGCACCAACTATGCCGCGTACGGCGGCGCCGGCGCTTCGGGCAGCAGCTACACAGCCGGCGCGGGCAACACGGTCACCAGCAGCGGCAGCGCGAACAACGCCGCTCAGAACGGGTCGGCCACCATCACCTACTGATTCGGGGGCCCCCGGAGGCCGAGCGGACGAACGCCGCCAGGTCGCGGCTCTGTTGCTCGCGGCTCGGCTGGTGGACGTACATCATGTGCCCCGCGTCGTAGAAGTGATGCTCGATGTTGTCCAGCCGTGACTGCGGCAGCCGTAGGTGGGCGACCGTCTGCTGCGCGGTGTAGTAGGGCGTCGCTCCGTCGTAGTAGCCGTAGGCGATCTGCACGCGCAGGTGCTCGTTGGCGCGCATCGCCCGCTCCAGCCGGTCGGCGACGTAGACGGAGCGGCCCTCGAACTCCTTGTAGCTCCAGTCCTCCAGCACTCCCTTACCGAAGACGCTGAACGGCGCATCGTCGGTATTGCGCAGCTCGGTGTGCGAATACTCCTGGTATGCCGCGGCGTACGGGCCCACGATTGCGTCCATCGACGGGTCGGCGTCCATGTGCTCGGCGATGCCGGAGGCGGCCGGACCCGTGAAGCGTGAGTCCAGCCGGCCCACGGTCAGGCCCTGGTCGCGCAGCAGCTCACCGAAGTAGCGCCAGTGCTCGATCCGCAGGTCGGCCCGGTCGACGTACCCCTCGGACAGACCGGTGAGGTCGGCGATCCGGCGTACGGCGTCAGCCCGTTCGTCGGCGGTGAGCCGGTTGCCGCGGGAGAGCGCCCACGGGTAGTCGCGGGCTGCGTACTCCTCGGCCTCGGTGAGCACGTCCTGCAACGAGCGGCCCGGGTGCTTGCCGTGCCGGTGCGCGGTGGCGGCGTAGAACGGCAGGTACATCACGTGGCCGCGGTCGTCGTGCCCGTCGAACTCGGCGGTGCCGAAGTCGAGCACGCTGGAGATGAGCATCAGACCGTTGAGGTACATGCCCATCTCGTCCTGCAGCAGCTGCGCGAGCCCGGCCGCACGGGTGGTGCCGTAGGACTCGCCCGCCAGGAACTTCGGCGACATCCAGCGGCCCTCCTTGGTGACCCACCGACGGATCACCTCGGCCACGGTCTCCAGGTCGCGCTTGAACGCGTGGAAGTCCTTGGGCTTGCCGCCCTCGACGACCCGCGAGCGACCCGTCGAGACGGGGTCGATGAAGACCAGGTCGCTGTCGATCAGCAGGGTCTCGGTGTTGTCGGCGAGGTCGTACGGCGGCGCGGCCAGCTCGCCGACGTCACCCATGACGACCCGGCGGGGGCCGAGCAGTCCCATGTGCAGCCAGAGGCTGGAGCTGCCAGGGCCGCCGTTGAACGCGAAGGTGACCGGCCGGGTGTGCGGGTCGGCGTCGTCGAGGGTGTACGCCGTGATCCCCACCTGGGCGCGGGCCACGTGCCCCTTCCACACGCCGTCCTCCACGGACTCCTCGCGCAGCACGACCCGCCCGGTCGTGGCCGTGTAGTGCAACGGTCCGCCGGGCAGGTCGAGGGTGTGACTGGTGTGGGTGAGGTGATCGCCCGGATCCGGTGCGGGTGCAGGCGAACTCGTCGGGGCGGTGTCGGCTTTGTCGGCGTCGGCCATCTCCGCAGCGTACGACGCCGGGCGGTCGTCAGGCGGTCGTCAGGCGGTCTCGCGTGCCACGCGGTGTGCCTGGTGCTCTGCGCGCCACGCGCGAAGGAAGAGGAATCCGGTGGCCAGGCCGATGATCAGGCCCGCGAGGCCGCGGCCGGTGGCGATGACGCCCTGCCCGCTGTGGAAGACGCCGGCGCAGATGACGACGAGCACTAGCGCGACGATCGCGATCAGCCACGACGGGGTCGAGATCGTGCGGGGGACCGCGAACGCGAGCAGGTTGCCGATCACCCATCCGACGAACGGCGCGATCAGCGTGGCCGTGAGGAAGGAGTCGGAGTTGACCGACAGGAAGGTGGCGCTGAGCAGCAGCAGGATGACGATGAACACCACGTCGGCGCCCGCCCAGAGCAGTGCCTCTTGGCGCGCGTTCAGGTCCGAGCTGGGGGCGGCCTTGGGTTCGGGCGAAACGTGAGTCATGCGGCGTTCTCCTCGATCATGAGCGGGGCACTCCACCACGGTGGCGCGGTTCGCCTGAGGTTACTGCAAAGTAGCGCGGCGTGGCGGCACGTCGAGACGCGCGTGCTAGAGCCGTCCGGGCAGGATCCCGTGCCAGTAGAGCTGCGGCTGCAGGTAGCGATCGAAGGCGAGCGTCCAGGGTCGTGGCCGGGCCAGGTCGCGCAGGCCGAACATCGGTGCCAGCCCGCCGTCGCGGTCGAACTCCGCCAGCAGCAGGTGCGACCTCGAGGTGGTGATGGGGGCGACGGAGTACCCGTCGTACTGGTGCAGCGGCTGCCCCATCCGGGCTGCGGCGATGTTGTAGGCGACCACGGGCACCTGCTTGCGCAGAGCCCCGCCGGACTTGCTGGAGTGGGTGTCGGCCGCATCGCCCAGTCCCCAGACGCGGCGGTGGCGCGGGTGCTGCAGGGTGCGTTCGTCGACGGTGACGAAGCTGCCGGCGCCGTCGCTCAGACCGGCAGCGGCGATCCACTCGGGAGCACGGTGCTCGGGGGTGAGATGCAGCAGGTCGTAGTGCAGCTCGCCGGCCGTCGTCTCCAGGATCTGCTGCTCCGCGCGGATAGCGCGCACGGAGGTGCCGGTGCGCACCTGCACGCCGTACCGCTGGGCCGCGCGCTCCAGCCGGCGGTCGATCTGCGGGATGCCGAACATGGTCGGCGACTCCACGAGCGCCACTACCTCGATGCGGTCCAGCACCCCGGTGCGTCGCCAGTAGTCGCACGCCAGGAAGAGGGGTTTGTAGGCGACCCCGCCGCACGGCACCGGCCGGTCGGGGACGGTGAAGACCGCGGTGCCGGAGCGCAGCCCGCGGATGAGCTCCCAGGTCTTCGGCGCCAGCTCCGGCAGGTAGTTGGTCGAGCCGTGCGCCTCGTCCATCGCCTCGCGCGAGCCCGGGAGAGCGTCCCAGTCGGGGCGGGCGCCGGGGCAGAGGACCAGGTCGCCGTACGCGATGCGGGTGCCGTCGGTCGTGGTGAGGTGGCCGGCGTCGGGATCGACCGAGGCGACGGCCTGGGTGTGCCAGGTGCAGCCGTCCGGGACGAGGGCGCTGCGGGGCCTGCGCGTCTGGGCCGTGGTGGCCATCCCCGCGCCGACGTAGGAGAGCAGCGGCTGGTAGACGTGGGTCCGGCTCGGGTCGAGCAGCGCCACGTCGCGGGCGCCGAGGCGCAACAGTTGGGCGGCCAGGGCGGTGCCGGCGTTGCCGGCCCCGACGATGACGACGTCGTGCGAGATCTCCTGCACCGTCTGCTCCTTCCGCGGGGCCGCGCCGGCGTGAGAGCTGTCGGCGTCCTTCACTACTGTCGCCGTACGTCCGCGCTCCGCGCGCGGCGCCCCCGGCGAAAGAGAGTCATGACCATGAGCGAGCACACCTCCGAAGAGCTCGACGCGGCACGCGAGGCCGCGCAGCAGGCGGTCGACACCGCCACGTCCTGGGACTACAGCGCGGGCGAGGCGAAGATCGCCGACAAGCTGCGCGAGGGTCTGGACGCGGCCGGCGTGACGCTGGAGCAGGACGAGTTCGACCGGCTGGTCGGTGAGATCGACGCGCTGGCTCAGGACGAGAACGCCGGCACGCCCACGGTGCGCGCGGCCCAGCCTCGCTGAGCGCCGCACTCTTGCGCCTGATCTCTGCCAACGTCAACGGCATTCGCGCCGCTCACCGCCGCGGCGGCCTGGCGTGGATCGCCGAGCAGCAGCCGGACGTCGTCGCGTTGCAGGAGGTGCGCGCCACTGACGCTCAGCTGCGCGTGGTGCTGGACGACGTGGGGATGGGCGACTGGTCGGTCGCGCACACCGAGGCGGCGGATGCCGGTCGCGCAGGGGTGGCGATCCTCGCACCGGTTCCGCTGACCGACGTCCGGGTCGGACTGCCCGGTTTCGAGCAGGCCGGCCGGTGGGTGCAGGCGCGCGTCGGTGACGTCACGGTGGCCTCGACTTACGTGCACACCGGTGAGGCGGGCAGTCCGCGCGAGGAGGAGAAGCTGGCCTTCCTGGACCGCATCGGTGAGCGGATGAGCGAGCTGGTGGCCGAGAAGGCTGTGCTGACAGGGGATCTCAACATCTGCCACACCGCACTGGACCTGCGCAACGTGAAGGGTAACGTCGGCAGGTCCGGCTATCTGCCGCAGGAGCAGGCGCACCTCGACCGGTGGGCGGCGGCCGGGTGGCGGGACGTCGTACGCGCGGACGCCGGCGCCGTGGACGGGCCGTACACGTGGTGGTCCTGGCGCGGCAAGGCATTCGACAACGACACCGGCTGGCGCATCGACTACCAGTGGGCGTCGCCGGTGATGGCCGCCGCGGTGACGGGGGTGCGGGTGGGGCGCGCGCCGTCGTACGCCGAGCGGTGGAGCGACCACGCGCCAGTCGTCGTCGACTACGGCGCGGGGTGAGATCGGCGCCCGATGCCGGTGCGGTGCTGGAAGAATGCGGCCATGACCAACAGGAGACCGGTCGAGTGCTGGCTGACCGACATGGACGGGGTGCTCGTCCACGAGGAGCACGCGCTGCCCGGGGCTCCTGAGTTCCTGGCGAAGCTGCAGGCGAGCGGGCGCCGATTCATGGTGCTGACGAACAACTCGATCTACACCCGCCGCGATCTGCGGGCGCGGCTGCTGGCCAGCGGGATCGACCTGCCCGAGGAGGCGATCTGGACCTCGGCGCTCGCGACCGCGCAGTACCTGCAGGACCAGCGGGCCGGCGGATCGGCGTACGTGCTGGGGGAGTCCGGGCTGACGACCGCCCTGCACGAGGTCGGCTACATCATGTCCCAGCGCGACCCGGACTACGTGGTGCTGGGGGAGACCCGCACGTACTCGTTCGAGACCATCACCCGCGCGATCCGCCTGATCGACAACGGTGCCCGCTTCATCGCCACCAACCCCGACGCCACCGGACCGTCGGCGGAGGGCTCGCTGCCGGCCACCGGCGCGATCGCCGCGCTCATCACCAAGGCGACCGGCGTCGACCCCTACTACATCGGCAAGCCGAACCCGTTGATGATGCGCAGCGCGCTCAACCAGATCGACGCGCACTCCGAGACGACGGTGATGATCGGCGACCGGATGGACACCGACATCCGCAGCGGCCTGGAGGCGGGGATGCGCTCGATCCTCGTGCTGTCCGGGTCGACCCGCGCCGAGCAGGTGGGTCGCTACCCGTACGTGCCGACCTGGGTGAAGGACGGCATCCACGACGTGGTGCCGATGATCGACGAGCTCGCTCCGGGTGAGGGCTGAGGTCAGGATGCCGCGTTGTAGTGGTCGGAGATCTGGGTCGCGGTGAGCGCGCTGTTGTAGATGGCGGCGTCGTAGAGGCTGGCGCCGATGAAGTCGCTGCTGGGCGCGGCCGGGAAGCCCTGCAGCTCGTTCTCGCCGACCCGGAAGTATCCGGCGTAGTTGCGGCCGGCAGTGGTGCTCGAGTCGCTGTCGACCAGGTCACCGTCGAGGTAGAGCCGCATCCCGTTGGTGGACAACGACGCTGTCGCGAGGTGCCATGCACCGTCGTTCACCCGCTGTGCACTGTTGACGTAGGTGACTCGGCCGGGGTTCACGCCGAAGACGAGCTGGCCGTAGTTGGTGATGTAGAGGACCCGGTCCCAGTACGAGGTCGGGTCCCCGGTCCGCGTGTCGGAGAAGCCCATCAGTGCACCGCCGCGCGTGGTGCTGGTCTTGAACCAGACCTCGAGGGTGAAGTTGTTGGGATTGGTGAGCTTCGTCGGCGTGGACACGTAGCCGGAGCTGCCGTTCAGCGTCGTCGCTCGCGCACTGTCGCACGGACCGGCGGTGGTGCCCGTCGTCCCACCGGTGCGGCTCGGCGTGTAGGTGCCGTTGCGTCCGCCACCCGAGGCGTCTGTCGCGGTGTTCCCGCTCTGTTCGCCGAGGGGGTAGAGGAGGTAGGGATCGGCCGCCTGGACGGCGCTGCCGCAACTGAAGTAATCGGCGGCCGACCATGTGTCGGGCGAGTTACTCGTTTTTGCGGTGAACGCGCTCGAGGCCTGCGCGGGCAGCGCGACGCCGGCGGAGATGGCGCAGATGCTGAGGCCGACGAGCACGAGCCGGCCGCGACGCCGCGGCGCGGCGGGAGCGGACGCGTGTCGCGCGGCGTACCCCGGAGGTGTCGTCGCGCGGGGGCTGTCGAGGTGGGACGGGACGGCAGAGGCGAGCGCGATCGAGGGAGCGAATCGATCCCCCTCGACGTCGTCGTCCTCGTCCTCCGGGCGGAAGACGAACGCCGCTGAGACCAGGACGAGGAGTGCGCCCAGGATCGGGAGTAGGGCAGCGCCCTGGTGGGTGCGCAGGAGGAAGACCGGCTTGCCGATCCAGGGCGAGCGCAACGATGCGACGCCGTGGACCGCGCTCCGGGAGATCGGGGTGGAGTCGTCGGTGCGGTTCGCGTCACCGCGCAGCGTGAGGCGCCCGTCCGGGCGTACGGCGACGAGCCGGTGCATCCGCAGTCGCCCGGCGTGGTCGGGGTCGTCGGCCAGGAGCACCTGGCCGATCCGCACGTCCTGCGGCGCGATCGGGCGAGAGGCGACGATGTCACCGGTTTGCAGCTGCGGTGCCATGGAATTGCTCATGACGACGGTGCTGTGCCAGCCGATCGCGACCGGCACCACAGACCACAGCAGCAGGCTGGCGAGCATCGCCAGTGCCGCGCGCGCGAGAGCAGTGATCACGAGGGCGCCCCAACCGCCGCGCCACGTCGAGCCGGGGGTGGCGTGCACCCGAGGCTCGGTGGGGCGGACGACTGCAACGGGCACGGGCGGGCTCCTCGACGGTTCGGACGGTTCTCCGGTGGCAGCAGCGGGGGTGGGTGCGACCCGTAGGGGCCGCACCCGCCTCGCTTCGGCGATCAGCTGTTCTGGGCTTCCCAGGTGAAGCCGATCGAGGCGGTGCCGCCCTGCGCCGTGTTCGGGGTGTTGGCGTCGAGGCCGTAGGTGATCTTGTAGACGCGGGTCTCCGACGCGGTGCCCGTGGGGGCCCAGTTGCCGACGCCCGTGGAGTAGTTGGTGGCCGCGCTGCCGAAGGAGGCGAGGGTGCCGGTGTAGACCGCGGAGCCGCTGGTGAGCGCGGTGAAGCCGGTGCAGGAGCCGGAGCCGCCGCCGGTGCCCTGCACGATCGTGAGGTTCAGCGAGGAGGACAGCGCCTTGGTCGTCGTCGCGCCCGTGCCGTAGAGCTTCACCGCGGAGGCCACGGAACCGCTCGAGGTGACCGCGATGCACTTGGAGTCGGTGGAGCCGGGCTTGAGGTTGGTCGCGGAGAACATCGCGGTGTTGTTGCTGTCGTCGGCCAGCGCGACGGTGCCGGCGGACCAGTTGTTGCTCCCGTTGCTCGTGGTGGCGGAGAACGCGGAGTACGACGCTCCCCAGACCAGGGCGCCGGAGGTGACCAGCCCTGTCGCGACGGCGCCGAGGGTGATGGCGCGGACGGAACGACGGCGGGGGCGGCGGATGGAAGCAGACATGGGTGGACGACCTTTCGATTTTGCACGGTGTGAACGAGCTCAGGAGGACCCGAACCGCTCCCACGGCGGGTCAATAGAAGGTAAAGTAACGGTCAACCGTACGACTGTCAAACGATCCGGCGAACGTATGATTGCAGCTTCACGTATTCGACTTCGAAAGGACCACCGTGTCCACGTCTCCCCCCGCGGACCCCTTGGCGGACGGCATCGACGCTCTTCGCGCGCTGATCGTTGCGGGCGAGCACCTGCGCCAGGCCATCGCGGAGCACTTCGGCACGGGCGTCCCAGAGACCCTGGCGATGAGCCATCTGCACCTGCGGGGTCCACTTGGCCCGCGGGAGTTGGCCGAACGGCTCGGACTGACGCCTTCAACCGTCACGTCACTGCTGGACCGGCTCGAGGCAGCCGGCTTCGCCCGGCGTGAGGCGCACCCCACCGACCGGCGCAAGTCGGTCATCACGCTGACGGCGGCGGGTGAGGGGGTTGTGACCGCGTCGGATCACTGGCTCAGCAACGCGGTCGAGCGTCTCGGTCCGAAGGTCATCCCCGAGGTCACCCGGTCCATGCAGCTGCTGGAAGCCGGGCTCGCGCAGCAGACCGCGGACATCCTGGGCACCGCCTCCACGGCCGGCTGACCCCACAGACGGCGAGAGCCCCGGACCAGCGCTGGTCCGGGGCTCTCGTCCTGCGTGCGTCGAAGGGGTCAGCGGTTCTGCACCCCGGTGTTGGAGACGCCGATCTCGACGAGCGTGCCCTTGGCGAGGTTGCTGAGCGCCTTGTCGAGGGTGATCGAGACCATCACCACTCGGATGCCGGTCGTGGTTTTGGTGACCTTGTGCAAGGTGACGGTCCCCAGCTGGCTGAGGGTGATCGTCGTGTTCGGCTTGACCGAGTCGGTGATCGAGGGCATGCCGGCGATCTTGAGGCCGACGAACCCGGATGTGTCAGTGAAGGTCGCCGCTGACGTGAAGCTCGTCCGGCTGGTCGTCGTCGACGCCGTGATGGTGCGAGCGCCGATCAAGGAGCTGAGCACATTGAGTCCGCTGATCTGGTCGGTCGCTGAGCTGGTCAGTTTCGGTGTGGCCACCGACGAGGTCGTGCTCTTCACCGCCCCGAGGCTCAGCAGGCTCGGGATCGCGCTCGAGGCGATGCTGACCGTGCGGTCGCCCCCGTCGCAGGCGACTCCTGCGAGAGCGGTGGGACCGCTCTTGACGCTGCCCGACAGCGTGGCCTGCGTGCCATACGCCGACCCGGTCGCGAAACCGGCCGGCGTGCCTTTCAACGCGGCGTACGAACGGCCGATGTAGACCGTCGTGCCGATGGGCAGTCCCATGCTGTTGGAGTTCGTGACGGTGACGTGGATCGCGGTGGTGACCGCCTGGGTCAGGCCGTTGACCTTGGCCTGGGACTGCTCGTTGAGCACCACCGAAGCGAAGGGTTTGCCACCGAGCGCGAGAGCCACCTTCGTGTTGGGGCCGACGCCGCTCGCGAAGCCCTTGCCCGCGACCTTGATGCCGACGAACGCGGTGCTGTTGGAGCCGTACGACGTCTTGCTCGGTGTGTAGGTGGCGCGAGACGTGGTCTTCAGCGAGGTGGACGTGATGAGACCACCCAGGAGGTTGACCCCCGAGATCTGCGCAATGCCCTGGGACGTACGGCCGGACGCGTCGAGGATGCTGCGGCTCTGGCTGTAGTCCGTGCCGACCTTGCCGACCTTGCCCAGGTCGACCGAGGCCACCTGGTTGGAGTTGGTGAGGTTGGAGGTCGTCGTGCAGGAGATGGCTGAGTATGCGGTGGCGCCCGAATTGAGCGCTGCCAGAGAGGAACTGACGTAGGTGCCGTACCCGTAGGCGGAGTAGCCAACGGGTGCCGGGGTCGCTGCAGCCGCCGAGGCGGTAGGCGGATGGGTGCTCAGGGTGAACCCTGCGAGGACGGTGCTTGCGACGACGGCTGCTGATGCTCTTCTCATGAGCTCTTCCCCTTGGACGTGCTGGTCGACCGGCGTGGGGGCGAGATCGACACGGCCGCAAAGCGGCCGGTACTTGAAAGTACGTCGGTCGTACTAAATTGCGGGGGCTTAGCAGCGGGTAAGTTTCTATCGAGTAAGTTACTTGACTGTAGTTATCTCAGCCGGATTCGAGGTAGATGCGCCCGGTGAGGAGGGCGACGTCGACCCGTTTGGCGAGAGAGTGCTCCAGCCGTGATCGTCGCCGGACCGGCGTCGGGGGCGGCTCGCTGCGGTAGACGTGTCCGGTCGGGGTGATGACGTGGACGCCATGCCGGTAGCCGTCACTCGATGCCCGGGAAGCACGCCAGTCGGGGTGCTCCTTGCGGTAGTTGCAGTCCTCGCATAGCCCTTGCGCGTTGTCGAACGACGTGGATCCGCCCGCCGAGTGCGGCCGGATGTGGTCCACATGTCGGATCGGGGCGTCGCAGTAGGGCGTACGGCAGACCTCGTCGCGCACGGTGACCAGCTCGCGCAGCAGCCCGGTGAACGCCCTTGTCGTCGCCTCCATCCGGATCAGGTCGCCGTCGCGCGGTGAGGTGAAGAGGCGGCGAAGGGTGACCCGCGCGGTGTTGCGGTCACCTTCGGACCCGGCTCCGACGAGCTGGCGTGCGAGATCGGCCGGGATGGGGCCGTATCCCTCGAGCCGCGCCGGCGTGGTGCCGCCGGCGAAGAGCGTCTCCGCGTCCATGAGCAGGTTGAGGTGCACGTCGCATGGGCCGGCGGGCTCGCGCCCGGTCAGCCGCGCGACCAGCAGGTCGGCCATCCGCTGGCCCCGCGAGCGCTCGGTGCCGTCGGCGACGTCCGTGCCCGCCTCCCGCTGCAGCGCGAGGTGCGCGGCGATCGCGTCGGCGCAGGGCAGGACGGCGGTCAGGATCGCCATCCCGTCCGGCGCAGCTCGCACGCAGACCCGACGGGCGGCGACGGCCCGCGAGCGTCGGGCGACGACGCTCGCGGCGTCCAGCCGCGAGGTGAGGCCCGCGGCCATCGCGTGGGCACGGCGGTCGGACATCCGGGGCAGGTCGTCGGCGAGCTGCTCATCGACGATGCCGCGGATCTCGCGGGTGGTGCAGGCGGTCTCCTGCGCGACGATGGTGGCGCGCCACTCGCTGATCTCGCCGCGGCGCAGAGCGCCATAGGTCTGCGGCATCTCATCGACCAGGGCGCGTGCCAGTCCGAGGTGCCGTGAACCGCGGGACGGCGACTCGCGGCGCGCGAGCGCGACCTGTCCGCCGACGGACCGCGCGGTGTCGGCCTGGCGAAGCCCGCGTGCCTGGTCGGTCGCGCGCTGCTCGTCGTAGAGATCGACGGTCAGAGCTGCCTGGGCTGCTGCGGCCGCGCCCTTCAGATCCTCCAGCGCGGCGATCTGGTCGATCCGCTGAGCATCGGGCAGGCAGTCGTCGACCCCGAGCAGCCGCATCAGCCAGGTGCGGATCTCCGCACTCGCGAGCGGTTCGGAGTCCTCCTCCGCGACGGTCTGCTGTGGATCGAACATGTTTCCAGAGTAGGGGTGGGGTCTGACAGGCACCGACTCCAGGACATGGGTGCCCGCTCATCGACCGACCGTGCCAGCGACGTCCCGTGTCTGGGAGCGGGCCGGTGGCATGATGATTGGAATTGCCCGCCGACAAAGGATGTTGAATGACCCGCGCTTCCGCCCGTCGCAGCACCCGCTTAGAGTCCGCGGCGCGCCACGCTCTTCCGGATGCGGCCATGGCTGTCGGGGCGATCGCGGCTGTGGTCATCGCCGGAGTGGCGATCGCGGACGGTCGCGCCACCGCAGGCGCCTCCGCGCGACCCTCATCGTCGTCCTCGGTGCGTACGCCGAGCACGACCACATCGAGCGCGGCCGGCGGCTCGACGACCGGGACGACAGCGGCCCGACCGACGGCAGTCTTCATCGGAGACTCCTACACGACCGGCGCCGGCGGCGACGGGACGAAATGGACCACGCTGCTGGCTCAGCGCGAGGGGTGGCGCGAGGTCAACCTGGGCTACCGGGGGACCGGTTACGGCATGGAATTCCACGCCCCTGATTGCCCTGCCGCGGGATGCCCGGACTATCTGCAGGTCGTGAGCCGGGCGGCCGCCGCCCACCCCGCGATCGTCGTGGTGTCGGGCGGCCGCAACGACATGACGAACCAGGCCAAGGCCGCCACCAACATCCCCAAGATCTTCCAGCAGCTGCGGCGGGACCTGCCGAAGGCGCGGATACTCGCTGTCTCACCGTTCTGGGACTCCGGCTCCTACCCCGCTCCCCTCACCGCCCTCGGCGCCGAGGTGCGCAGCGCGGTGCGGCAGGTGGGCGGCCAGTACGTCGACGTGGGCTCGCCACTGAGCGGCAAGGCCGGCCTGTTGAGCTCCGGTGGGGTCTACCCGAACGCTGACGGATACCGGGCGATCGCGGAGGCCGTCGAGGGCGCACTCAAGGCGACCTGAGACCCGCGTCACACTCGTTGGCGCGCCGTGAGAGGAAAGCTAGGAAGTTACCGGGTCGTAAGCTTCTGGTCCAGTTAAAGATCTGGGTTGGACCACGCGATGACCAGCCCTTGAAGGGCTTTTGGCGCCCGCCCGCCGTCTACTCTTCATGCGTTCTGACGGGCCCATGAAAGCAGTTCTTGTGAAGATCGCAGTTGTCGGGCTGGGCAAGATCGGCCTGCCGCTCGCTGTCCAGTTCGCCCGAAGCGGCCATCGCGTCTTCGGCGCCGACGTCAACACCCAGGTCGTCGATCAGGTCAATGCCGGTTCGGAGCCGTTCCCGGGGGAGGCGCACCTGGCGGACTACCTTGCCGAGACGGTCAGCGCCGGGAATCTGAGCGCGACGGCTGACACCGCTGCCGCGGTGGCCGCGAGTGACGCGGTCGTGGTGGTGGTGCCCCTCTTCGTCGACGACGAGGCTCGACCGGACTTCGGATGGATGGACTCCGCCACGGCGGACATCGCCCGCGGCCTGACGCCGGACACGCTCGTCGTCTACGAGACCACCCTGCCGGTCGGCACCACGCGTTCACGGTGGAAGCCGATGCTGGAGAAGGGATCCGGCCTCACTGAGGGACGCGACTTCCACCTGGTCTTCTCGCCCGAGCGCGTGCTCACCGGTCGCGTCTTCGCGGACCTGCGCAAGTATCCCAAGCTCGTGGGCGGGCTGAGCCCGGAGGGCGCCAAGGCGGCGACCTCGTTCTACGAGCAGGTGTTGCAGTTCGATGAGCGACCCGACCTGGCACGCGGCAACGGCGTGTGGGACCTCGGCTCGGCCGAGGCCGCCGAGATGGCCAAGCTCGCCGAGACGACCTACCGCGACGTAAACATCGGCCTGGCCAACCAGTTCGGTCGGTTCGCGGCCGCGAACAGCATCGACGTCTACCAGGTCATCGAGGCCAGCAACTCCCAGCCGTACAGTCACATCCACCAGCCGGGAATCGCCGTCGGTGGACACTGCATCCCGGTCTACCCGAGGCTCTACCTCTGGAACGACCCCGACGCCACCGTCGTGCGGTCGGCCCGCGAAGCGAACGCGGCAATGCCGGCGTACACCGTCGGTCTGGCAACGGGCGCGGCCGGTGGCACCCTCGAGGGGATGTCCGCAGTCGTCCTCGGGGCGTCCTACCGCGGCGGGGTGAAGGAGACGGCGTTCTCCGGCGTCTTCGCGACGGTCGACGCACTGCGGGAGGCGGGCGCGCGGGTCACCGTGCACGACCCGATGTACTCCGCCGATGAGCTCGCCCGGTTCGGTTGGGACGCCTACGTGTACGGCCGCCAGGTCGACGTTGTGATCGTGCAGGCGGACCACGCGGAGTACGCCGATCTGGCACCCGAGCAGGTGCCGGGCGCGCGGGTGATCGTCGATGGGCGCCGGATCCTGGACCGCTCGAGGTTCCTCGATTTGACCTTCCTGGTCGTCGGTCAGCCGTCCACGACGGCATGAGCGCGGCCCCGAGGATCGTCGACACGGCAGACGTCGCGGACAGCGCCCGGATCGGGGACGGTTCGTCGATCTGGCACCTGGCGCAGGTGCGTGAAGACGCCGTCCTAGGCACCAACTGCATCGTGGGCCGCGGGGCGTACGTCGGCACGGGCGTGCGGATGGGCGACTCCTGCAAGCTGCAGAACTATGCGCTGGTCTATGAGCCGGCCGTCCTGGAGGACGGCGTATTCGTCGGTCCTGCAGTCGTTTTCACCAACGACCACTACCCACGCTCGATCAGCCCGGACGGCACATTGAAGCGTGGCGACGACTGGGAGGCGGTCGGTGTCACGTGCCGCACCGGCTCCTCCATCGGCGCTCGAGCGGTGTGCGTGGCGCCGGTGACGATCGGACGCTGGGCGATGGTCGCCGCGGGGTCGGTGGTCACCAAGGACGTGCCGGACTTCGCCCTCGTCGCGGGAGTGCCCGCACGGCGCATCCGCTGGGTCGGGCGCGCCGGCGTGCCGCTGGAGCAGCTCGACGACCACATCTGGCGCTGCCCCGAGACCGGGGAGCGCTATCTCGAACATCAGGACCAACTGACGGAGGCATCAGCACCATGACGGAATTCATCGCACCGGCGAAGCCGATCATCGGCGACGAGGAGCGCGCTGCCGTCGACCGGGTCATGCGCAGCGGAATGCTCGCGCAGGGCCCAGAGGTCAAGGCCTTCGAGGAGGAGTTCGACGAGCACTTCGGGCTCGGCCGCGCGTGCGTCGCGGTCAACTCCGGGACGTCGGGTCTGCACCTGGGTCTGCTGTCCTCGGGGGTGAAGGCGGGTGACGAGGTGATCGTGCCGTCGTTCACCTTCGCAGCCACCGCTAACTCCGTCGCGCTCACCGGTGCGACTCCGGTCTTCGCGGACATCAGCGCGGACGACTTCTGCCTCGACCCGGCGGCGGTGGAAGCGGCGATCACCGAGCGCACCGTCGCGATCATGCCGGTCCACCTCTATGGACACCCCGCCAAGATGGAGCAGCTGCTCGCGATCGCCGATCGTCACGGTCTGGCGGTCTTCGAGGACGCGGCGCAGGCGCACGGCGCCTCGTTGAACGGGACTCCGGTCGGCGCGTTCGGGAAGTTCGGGATGTTCTCCCTCTACCCGACCAAGAACATGACCTCGGGGGAGGGCGGCATGGTCACCGCGGCCGATGCTGAGACCGAGCGCCTGCTGCGGCTCTACCGCAACCAGGGGATGGCGCAGCAGTACCACAACGAGGTCGTCGGCCTGAACAACCGGATGACCGACATCCACGCGGCGATCGGCCGCGAGCAGCTGAAGAAGGTCGGCGGCTGGACCAAGCAGCGGCAGGAGAACGCGGCGTACCTGACGGCGAACCTCGAAGGAGTCACCCCGCCGCCGGTGGCCGACGGTGCGGTGCACGTCTACCACCAGTACACGGTCCGGGTGCCGCAGGACCGCGACGGTTTTGCCAAGGCGCTGCGCGAGGAGTACAAGATCGGATCGGGCATGTTCTACCCCGTGCCGAACCATGAGCTGCGCCCGTTCCAGGTGGACGTCGAGCTGCCAGAGACAGCTAGGGCGGCTGCGGAATGCCTTTCGTTGCCGGTGCATCCGTCACTGTCCGAAGACGACCTTGGCCGGATCGTCGGCGCCGTCAATGCGCTCGCCAAGGCAGGTGCCTGAGATGGCGAATCTGCGCGCTGGCCTGATCGGACTCGGCATGATGGGCCGCAACCACGCCCGGGTGCTCGGCAGCCTCGATGGTGTCGATCTGGTGGCCGTGGCCGACCCCGGTGGTGACAAGTTCGGCGTCGCCGGCGGCCGCGAGGTGCTGGCAGGCATCGACGAGCTGATCGCGGTGGGTGTCGACTACTGCATGGTCGCGGTGCCTACGGCATACCACCTCCTCGTGGGCACTGCCCTGGCTGAAGCCGGGGTGCACGCACTCATCGAGAAGCCGCTCGCGGAGAACCTCGAGACGGCGGAGCAGCTGGCGAAGGAATTCGACAGTCGCGGTGTCCTGGGCGGCGTCGGCCACATCGAGCGCTACAACCCCGCGCTGCAGTCGGCGCGAAGCCGCATCGAAGCCGGCGACCTGGGGGAGGTCTTCCAGGTGGTGACGCGGCGCCAGGGGCCGTTCCCCGGGCGCATCGCCGACGTGGGTGTTGTCATGGACCTCGGGACCCACGACATCGACCTCACCGCGTGGGTGACGCAGCAGGCCTACACCTCGGTGTCGGCTCGCACAGCGCACCGCTCGGGCCGCGAGCACGAGGATCTGGTCGCCGTCGTCGGCCAGCTGTCCAAGGGCACCGTCACCAACCACCTCGTGAACTGGCTGTCGCCGCTGAAAGAGCGCACCACTGTCATCACGGGGGAGAAGGGCACCTTCGTGGCCGATACGCTGACCGCCGACCTGACCTATTACGCGAACGGTCAGGTCGAAACGACCTGGAGCGACATCAGCCGGTTCCGCGGGGTCTCAGAAGGGGACATCGTGCGCTATGCGATTGCCAAGCCCGAGCCGCTGCGCGTCGAGCACGAGAACTTCCGTGACGCCGTGCTCGGGAAGGACGCGGACATCGTCACCCTGCAGCAGGGACTCGAGACGGTGCGGGTCGCGCAAGCATGCATCGAGTCAGCCGCGGAAAGTCGCACAGTATTTCTCGACGCAACGCCTTGACGATGCGTCGAAGGGAACTCATGGTGCTCGGGGCGGCAGGTGTGATTGCCGCCGGCGTTTCCGCCGGGTGCAGCAGCGAACCTCGTAAACCCGAGACTGCCATCGACGTGTTCGACAATGCTTGGGCCGCTGTGCGGAAAGCCCATCCTGATTCAGCGTATCCGGGGCCGAATTCCGGGCCTCAGGTACTTCCATGGGAAACTTCGTACATCCTTCAGGCGCTGCAGACCATGGTGCGTGTGACAGGTGAGCGTCGGTATGCAGATGATTTTGTGCGCATTTCCCGCCGGGTGCTGAGCCTTCGGGATCAGGAGCTTGGTCACGTAGCCTTCGACGGTCAGTCCGGCCCGGTTTGGAGCGTTGCTGACCGGTACACCGTGTTGCAGGCGACGCTGAATGACAACGGGGGCGCACCGTGTCTCCTCGTGAGCTCAGCCGCCCCGGGGGTCGCCCAACCTCAGCGGTTACGGGTCGAGCCGAATGCAGACGGTCATTTCGACCTCTATGTTTTTGACGCGCGAAACGGCCAGTTGTTGGACCGCGTCAAGGGGTTGTCCACGCACCGAGGCGACCCTGCTTACGCGCCCATGAGACTGCGGGCTCTCTCGCCGACCTCGGCTTGGCTCACGTGCCGCGACATGCGCGGTTCCTCGACCGATTCGGTCCAACTCGCGGCAGCCGAGCACACGATGGCGCCTGCCCGGGTGTCTTTCGCAGTTCACACGGGCATGATCGCAGCCCCGCTAATGGAGTTCGCAACCACGGTCTCGCAGAATGCAAAGCTGCGTTCGTACACGAGTGACGCCGAAGCCTATCGGTCCGCCGCGTCGGCGGCATGGGCGCACCATCGGGCTCAGATCAAGAACGTCGATGGGTACACCTGCATGGTGATGCCCAGGGGAACCCCGGCTCGCGTGGATGGCACACCCCTTCCGCACAATCAAAGTCTGGCCTACGCACGCCTTGGATCCGGGGTGGGCCGATCCTACGGCGACGCGACGATCTCCTCGGTCTCCGCCGAGCTGTTTAAGACTGTCATCAGTGACATGCGCCCAGTGCCCGGTGAAGAAGGGGTCATCTGGCCGTACTACTGGTCCAAGAGCAGCTGCTATTCCGGCTTCTCGTCTGATTCGAACGTTTCTGAATTCACCCCGTCGATGCCCGCGACGAAGGCCGCCGAGGACACCCAGCACGGAGCTATCGACGTCATGGCTCTGGTAGCTGGGCGGGCCAACAATGCGGGTGTGAGCGACTCCACCATCAAGATCCTGGCCAACACATACGGTCGCCTGGTGAGTTCAGGATGCTTCGCCGCTAGTCTTTCCCCCGGCGCTCACGGGTGCAATGGCAGCGCGGCCGGACTGTGGGCCGGCTCCCTCGTTCCTGGGTCGAGCGCCCTCGACAAAGCAACCCGGGCGCAGTTGCACCAGGCACGGAAGGGCGATCCGTCGGGAGTTAATCTGCTTGGTGCTGCGCTTGTGGCAGCGGCTTCACCGCGGAGCGTGGTGTGACGTCGGCCGGGGGTGAAATCGAGCGTGCGGTCGCGGCCCAGGATGAGTTGGAGCTCGGAGCACCAGCCGAGACCAGTGTTCGACGAGCTTCCGCCACTGTCTTCATAGGGTCGGCGGCCGGTTTCGCTGTCTCGCTGGGCCTTACCCCGGTGATCAGTCGCCTCTATTCCCCGGCGGACTACGGTCTCTTCGCAACGATTACTGCGGTCGCGTCTGTATTCGTCGGAGTCTCGACGCTCCGGCTCGAAATTATCGCTCAGAAAGTGCCTGATCACGCGGAAGGCAGTTCACTCCTGCGGCTCAGTCTGCTGGCGAGCATCGTTGCGGGCCTACTCCTGACCGTCGTCGGTATCGGCATATCTGTGCTCTTCAAGACAAGCTGGTGGTGGGCGCTTACCGGGGTGCTGGTCCTTGTGGCGAGCCTGCAGCTCGTGGGGTCGGCAGCGCTGACCCGGGAAGGTCAGTATCGCCGTCTGGGGATCGCGAACTTCTTGCAAGGTGCTGGCCTTGGTGTGGTTCAGACCGCCTTTGGCGTCGCCCGTAGTGGCGTTTCTTCCTTGTTGTTTGGATTCCTCGCAGCGCGTGCGGTCTGGGCCCGCCCGGCCTTTTCCTCTGTTCGCGGCAGTGAGTCAAGGACGGTGTGGAAAAGGCACCGCGCAACCGCCGCAGTCGCGGGAAGCAGCGCTCTTGTGAACAGCCTCGCGAGCCAACTCGTCGTGCTGGCGACTTCAATTCTTTTCGGCCACGCTGCGGTTGGGATTCTCGCAATGGGTGTCCGTGTCCTGGTCAGCCCGCTTAGCCTCGTCAGCCAGGCCGTGGCCACCGCTAGCGTCGGCCAGGTTGGCGCAATCTTGCGACGTGGCGATCGCGGCCGTGCTCGCATGACGGTGCTCAAAGGAATGCGGGATCAGGCAATTCTGGGCACCATCCCATGTGCATTGGCGCTTGTTCTCGGCCCCATTCTCGGTCCGGTCGTTTTGGGCAGCAAATGGGATGGGGTCGGAGGTATTTTGGCGGCTCTTTCGGTGGGCGCGTGGGCGCAATTCGCAGTGTCGCCATTCTCCCAACTCATGAATCTCAGTGGGCACAGCAATAAGCTGTTGCGATGGGATGTCACTCGGCTCGCCGTCGTCTTGGCGTCACTCGCCGCACCCGCATTGCTTGGTTCGTCGATAACGTCGGCGATCTGGTGCTACTCGGCGGGCCAGTGCTTGGTATACGGGCTACTCGCAATTGAGTTGCCTGGTTGCATGAGGTCCGCCGCTAATGGTCCGCTCTGAGGCGCAAGAGTTCGGCACTGGTTAAGCCCGTATTTCGATGGGTCTTTTGCCTTGCCGGAGATGGCCGTAAGCGCGGCGCACACGGCCATCACGAAGTTTCGAGTCTCCTGCGGACGCCGCCAAGGCTGCACCGAACGCAACCCAGAGGCCGCGATTGGCGGTAATGTCCCCCGACACCTGTGCGTTCACGAGGTGGAACAGCAACAGGCAGAACATTGCGACTTCCACCCACCCTGTGGCCCTCTGCCGCTGCAATCGGACGGTCGTAATCACCAAAACGACCACCATGACGAGCGCCAGCCACCCCGCTTCAGATCCCGCTTCTAAGAAGAGGTTGTGGGGGTACTGGGTGTATCCGGACGACAACGCCTCGTTTGATGGGATAGCATCCCACAACTTGCCCCAGCCAACGCCCAGCGGGTGGTCAGTAATTAAGCGGGCTGTCCTGCCCCAGAGGACCTGGCGAGCTTGGGTCGATGTGTCGTTGAAGTCAGTCAACCGTCGTGGAGTGGTCGACTGCTTGATAAGCAAGTAAGCAGCAGCGACAACCGCAGTGACAGCGGCAAACGTGCGCTGCGCTGACCGGCCCGCACGCGCGCTGAACGCGACACCCGCGATGATTGCAATCACCGCACCCAGGGCGGGCCCACGTGATGCCGCGTCGACGAGGACAGTCGCCACGAGCACGGCGACGATGGACGCCCATACGCGATATGTGCGATTCATCAGCGCAACCACGACGAGCACGACGAATGCTGCCCCGACGCCGCGGGCAGTACCGATTGTGTTGCCGCCGTCGATCGCGGCACGGCCCACGCTGGCCGCCGACAGGGATGGGTCGACGTGAACCAGGCCGGCGATGAGCAAGCCGAGCGCGACATTCGCCCACAACCAGAGTCGCCGGGCCTGAGGGGTGTCCAGGAGGATCGCTCCACCAAGCACGCACAGTGGGACCAGGGTGCATAGCTGCGACACCTTTGTCTGCGTGTACGGGTGCCACGGGGACGCCGGCCATCCGACCGCGAACGCCCCAGCCGTGTAGATCAGCAGGAACCAGCCGTGTGGCCTGCGGGCGTGCCCAGTCAGGGTTCGGACGAATACGAGCAGCCCTACGAGGACAGCCCCTAGCAGCGTGATGTCAACGGGCATCCAGTGCAGATATTTCGAACCCTTCACGTATCCGCCGAACCCGAGAAGCAGCAACGCACCGATAGGCAACAACTCACCCACCCGGATGCCGGTGGCAGGGGCGGTCGGAACCGAGCTCTTCACGGTAGTGCGCACGACAGTCACGCCGGAACCCTAACCATCAGCCCGACCCCGACGGCCTCGCCCACTAAGGCTCGCATGGACCGAGGATCACACCGCAACACGGCGCCTGTCCTTCTGCAGCGTCGTGGTCAACCGTGCTGCTTCACCATCGAAAGTGAACCCGGCTTCCAGAGCGCGACGGCCTCGCAGTCCCATCTCCATGGCGAGAGCCGGGTTCTGCAAGAGCGTGTCGACTGCGTGCCTCACGGCATCCTTGTCGTGGGGGTCCACTAGGAACCCGCAGCCGATTTCCTCGAACATCTCGCGCCACGCCGGAAAGTTCGAGGCTACGAACGGGCGTGCGGCGGCCATGTACTCGAAGATCTTGGTCGCTTGGGATTCCAGGTAGTTTGGGAGGGGATCGAGCAGCGCCAGCCCTACGGAGCATGAGGCCAGCAGCGCAGGCATCTCGCCAGGGGGGAGCGCGCCAAGATACGAAGTCCTGGGTCCGGCTTCGTCGAGCATGGCCTTTGCGCGGTCGGTGGCCTTACCAGCAATCACCAGCTCGGCGGCGGGCTCCGAATGGTTCACAGCGTCCACCATCGCGGCCACACCACGCTCCGGTGAGATGCTGCCGATGTAGCAAAGGCGGGGCCGCTCCGTGACCGCCGCCGGCTGCGGGGCGGGGAAGTCGGCCAGCCATGGGAAGTTCTGCACGAGGATGGTCTTCGAGCTGGTGAAGTTCCTTCGGATGGACGGCGTGGCCACGACGATGTGGTCGAGGAACCTATCTGCCAGCAATTCGACTCCACGAGCCCCGGCCGCGGCCAAAGGGCGGATTCGTCGTGGGATATAGGTCTTCCCCGCCACCTGTTTGGGCAGATCCTCGTGCGCATCGAAGATGACCGTAGTGCGGGGATGGCGAAGCTTCCACGCGACCAGGACCGGAATCAGCTCAGGATCGTGACCGTGCACGACCTCGGGGCGCAGCGCTGCCAGCGATCGGTAGGCATCGAACGGTCCTCGGGCCATCCGGCGTGCTCGACCGGAGTGCCTGGGCAGCGGGTGGATCTTCACGCCGCCAATGGGCTCTGCGCTGTCCGCCACAGCCGCCAAAGTGATATCGAAACCTGCCTGGGCGAGCGCGCGGCACTCTCGATGCAGGATTCGGTTGTCTTGCACGGGGTGCGCTGTCGTGAGGTGAACGGCCCGCGTAGCGGTCATCTTCTGCTCCGGTCGGCCGCTTGGTTCAAGACGGTCTCGAGTTGTGCTGCGGCGTCTGCCCGGTTGAACTGCGCAGCGAGGATGTCTGTGCCGCGCTCCTTCCACGCGGTCTTGGTGGCGGTGTCAGCGTCAATGGCTGTCCTCAGGCCCTTCGGAAGGGAATCGGACGGCCCGACGTACCCGACCTCGGACTCACCAATCAGCTGACGCACGGGAGCGCCGGCGTTGCTGACGATCGGCAGGCCGGCCGCGAGGTAATCGAACAACTTGTTCGGGCTCATCCCCAGTTCGAAGACCGGGAGGGGCGTGACCGCGTGAATGCCGATGTCGCACGCCCGGAGAAGTCTCGCGAGCTGATCCTTGGGCACGGAGTCGCGGAAGGTCACGTTCGTGATCCCTTCGACTCGACCACGTTCGATGGCCGCAACCTTGATCGGTCCGTCCCCGACGAGCAGGAAGTCGATGTCCGGGACTTCCTTGGCCGCATCGAGGATGAGATCGATGCCGTCCTTGGGGCCGTGCGCACCGGCGAATACCGCGGTGGTCCGTTCGAGGCCCAGCTTCGCTCGCTCTGCCTCCCGGTCGAAGCCTTCGATGGTGAAGTCGGATGGCTCGGTGCCGTTACGGATCACGTTGTAATGGTCGAGGTCGGCTCCGATGCTGGTCAGGTGGTCTTCCCAGCCATCGGTCACGACGACGACCTCGTCGGCGCGTGACACGAGGAAGGCTTCGAGATACTGCAGAGCCTTGTGCAGAAGGGAGTCACGCTCCAGCAGATCCGCGGCGACGAAGGACTCTGGCCATAGGTCGCGCACCTCGAGCACGAATGCTGCGCCTTTGAGTCGAGCCACCGCCCAGCCCGTCAACGGTGTGAGCAGATGCGGGGACGACGCGAAGACCACGTCGAGGTCACGATATTTGATGCCCTCGACGGCAGCCTTGCCGCAGTAGACGAGCCAGGTCTGCAGGCGTGCCTTCGCACCGCCGGACTGGGTGGGCACACCCACGAGCTGGAACCTGCCGTCGTCCGTGGCGTACTGCTCCTGCGTGTAGTGGTTGCGATCCCCCGCGACGATCTTCGGCTCCCAGCCCTTGAGGCGGCTGAAGAGGTCGATATGACGAGTCCCACCGCCCTGTGAGCGCGGTAGCGCGAACTGGTTGAGGACAAGGACCTGCTTCATCGTGCGGGGACTCCTTTGACGGTTCGTGCTGAATCCACATCGCGCACAACGACTGCTCCGGCGCCGACGATGCTGCCCTCGCCGACGTGCAGGCCCTGCAGGACGGTGGCATTCGCCCCGACGTACGCGCCGGCGCCGATGTCGACGCTTCCCGAGATGCAGGCCTGGGGGTTGAGACGGCAGAAGTCGCCGAGCCGGCTGTCGTGGCCGACCGTGACGTTCTGGTCGATCTGCACGTGGGCGCCCACGCTGATGTGGGTGCTCAGGCGGCTGCCGGGCGCGATCACGGCACCTGGCGCGACGGTCACATCGGAGCCCAGAGTGGCCGCGGGGTGCACCAGCGTTGCCCACCGCCGACCGGGGTGACGTGAGCTGATGACACGGCGGGCGGCCGGCGATCCGATGCCGAGCACCGCATACGTTGTGGGCGGCAGTTCGGCGAGGACGCCCACACCACCGAGGTGGTCGACGTCGCGCTCCTTGAGCAGTCGCAGGTCAGCGTCGCAAGGGGCGTCGTCGAGCACTCCGACGATGCGCCAGTCGGCCCTGTCGTGGTTTATCGCCGCGACGATCTCAAGCACCTCGCGCCCGAAGCCACCGCATCCGACTACCACGAGGTCGCGAATCATCGGGCGACCTCGCTGCCCATGAACTCTGACATTGAGACCGATCCGGCCTCGGCGACTCCGTCGCGGGCGACCACCGGGCGGATCGTGCGCCATATCAGTTGCAGGTCACCGGCAATCGAGTGATTGTCGACATAATGCACGTCGAGCCGCAGACGCTCCTCCCACTCCACCGCGTTGCGGCCGGAGACCTGCGCGAGGCCGGTCAGGCCGGGCTTCACATGATGACGGCGGGCCTGCTCGGGGGAGTAGCGGTCGAGGTAGCGCATCAAGAGCGGCCGGGGCCCGACCAGCGACATGTCGCCGCGCACGATGTTCCACAGGGCGGGCAGCTCGTCCAAGCTGGTCGCGCGCAGCTTCGCGCCGAACGGCGTGAGCCGCTCAGCGTCCGTGACCAGCCCAAGCGCAGGGTCCTCGTCGAGCATGCTGCGGAACTTCAGCATCTGGAACGGTCGCCCGTGCAATCCCGGGCGGGTCTGACGGAAGAGCACCGGGCTGCCCAGCCGCCGTCGTACGGCGACAGCGACGACGGCCTGAAGGGGCGCGGTGAGAATGAGCGCGGGCACAGCGAGCGCCAGATCGAACGCCCGCTTCGCGACAGCGGAGGTGGGCATTACTGCTGGATCAAAGTCGACGTGACATCGATGACGTGGTCGATGTCCGCGCTGGTCAATGCCGACCCGCTCGGCAGGGTGATGCCCGAGGCGAAGAGCGACTCGGACACGCCCCCGGCGAACATGCGGCTCTTGGCGTAGAGCGGCTGCATGTGCATCGGCTTCCAGAGATGGCGGGCTTCGATATCGGCGGCCTCGAGGCCGGCGATGACGTCGTTCGCACTGACGGGGCTGTCCGGGGCGAGCACCATGCAGGTCAGCCAGCAGTTGTCCTCGCTGTCCGACAGGCCGTCGCCGCGCCCCAGGAAGCGCACTCCGGGCAGCGCGCCCAGGGCGTCGGCGTACAGCTGGCGGTGCGCCCGCCGCCGGCCGATCATCTCGTCCAGTCGCGAGAGTTGACCGACGCCGATCGCGGCCAGGATGTTGGAGAGTCGGTAGTTGAAGCCCATTTCGGTGTGCTCGTACCAGGGGGCAGGTTGGCGGGCCTGCGTCGACAGGTAGCGGGCTCGATCGATCAGGTCGCCGTCGTTGCTCAGCAGCATGCCGCCGCCGGAGGTCGTCATGATCTTGTTGCCGTTGAAGGACAGCGCGGCGGCCGTGCCGAACGACCCGGCGCCCTTGCCGCGGTGGGTCGCGCCCAGCGCCTCTGCAGCGTCCTCGACCAATGGGATGCCGCGCTGCGCGAGCGCTGGCATAAGTGCCTGATAGTCGGCGCTGCGTCCGAACAGATCCACGGACAGGACGCAGCTGACCTCTCGGCCCTGGGCGGCCAACTCGTCGACCGCCTCCAGAGTGAGCTCGACGTCGAGGTTGGCGTCGTCCAGCCGGGAGTCGACGAAGACGGGCTCCGCACCGGTGTAGAGGACCGCGTTGGCCGTCGCGGCGAAGGTCATCGAGGGGAGTACGACGACGGTGCCCGGTCCCGCGCCGTGGTGCAGCAGCGCGAGGTGCAGTGCCGCCGTGCCGGAGGACAGCGCGAGGGCGTGCTCGACTCCCACCCGCTGCGCGACCTCGGCCTCGAAGCGGTCGACCATCGGACCCAGGGGGGCGACCCAGCCGGAGCGCAACGCCTCCAGCACGAGGGTCTCCTCCAGGACGGACACATCCGCCTTGGAGAGATGGATGCGCGTCACGCCTGTTCCTTCACGTGGATGGGTTGCGTGGCCTCGTAGCGCATGAGGGCCACCGCCTCGGCACCATCCTGGGGTTCGGCGGTGATGACGGAGCAGGTGGACAGCGGCGGCGCGTCGACGTAGTCGATGAGTGGGTGGGCGGAGCGGTGGATGTCCTCACCGGGCGTGAAGAGCTCCTCGCTCAACTTCTCGCCTTGACGCAGGCCGGTGTAGACGATCTCGATGTGGCGTTCGCCGGAGAGGTCGATGAGGGTCTGGGCGACGTCGGCGATCTTCACCGGTGTGCCCATATCGAGCACCATCACGTGACCATCCCGACCGATCGCGGACGCTTGGAGGACGAGCTGGCTCGCCTCGGGGATGAGCATGAAGTAGCGCTCGACATCGGGGTGGGTCACCGTGATCGGGCCGCCCCGCTCGATCTGCGCAGTGAACGCGGTGATGACCGATCCGCGCGAGCCCAGCACGTTGCCGAACCGGACGCTGACATATCGCCCGGTGCTCAGCTCGGCGAAGTCCGCGGTCAGCCGCTCGGCGATTCGCTTGCTGTAGCCGAGGACGCAGGTCGGGCGTGCGGCCTTGTCGGTCGAGATGTTGACGAACGTCTCGACATGGATCTCGTGTGCGGCCTGCAGCACGTTCATCGTGCCGAGCACGTTGGTCTTCCAACCCTCGAGCGGATACTGCTCGAGCAGCGTGAGGTGCTTGAGTGCCGCGGCGTGGAAGACCATCTGCGGGCGCTCGCGGGAGAACACCTCGCGTAGGGCATCCAGGTCGCGGATGTCGGCCAGAGCCAGCGTGCCGTCATCCAGCAGGGCGCGGCCGGTGATGCTCATCTGCACGCCGTGCAGCGCGGACTCGTCGCGGTCGAGCAGGATCAGCTTCTTCGGGCCGAATCGCGAGATCTGGCGTGCCAATTCCGAGCCGATCGAGCCGCCCGCGCCGGTCACGAGGACCGTCTTGCCGTTGATCGACTCGGCGATCGCCGTCTCGTCCAGCACGACCCGGCGTCGACCGAGCAGATCCTCCAGGTTCACCCGCCGCAGGTCCGCCTTGCGGGGCGTGTGACCCATGAGCTCGCTCAGCGTGGGCAGGATCAACACCGTGAGGCCGGCGTCGGCAGCCAGCGCCCGCAGGTCTCGGATCAGGTCGGTGTCGGCCGATGGGATCGCGATGACCAGGGACGTCGCACCGCTTGCCTCAGCGAGCTCGCGTAGCCGGTCGCGTCCGCCACGCACGGTGACTCCGTCGATCTTGATATGCCGTTTGCGCGGGTCGTCGTCAAGCAGGCAGACGGGCGCGTACGTCGCGTGCTTGTCCCGCCGCAGGTCGCGCACGAGGCGCCGACCCGCCTCGCCCGCACCGAAGACGATGACCTTCTGGGTGCTGTCGCTCGCCACCGTGCGACCCCATCGGTAGGAGCGCACGATGAAGCGCAGGGTGAACATGCCGACCAGCGACAGCGCCGGCACCAGCAGCGCCAGGCTGCGCGGCGCCCCGTGCAACAGCGGGGTGGTCATGACGACCAGGATCAGCACGGCGGCGTCGAAGACGATCGTCAGACCGATGTCCGCGGTCTCCTCGAACGAGCCCCGCTGGTGGCCGATCCGGTAGGGACCGGCCGCAACGCCCGCGAGCACGTGCACGAGAGCCGCCACGATCGCGAACTGCACGATCGCCATCGTCAGGAACTGGTTGAAGCGCAGGTCGTAACGCAACCACGTCGCGGCATACGTCGCCAGAATCACGACACCGGCGTCGGCCGACGCCCAGGTTGCCTGGACCAGCCACTCACGCTTGCGTGAGGTCAGGGGCAGCTTCGTACGCGGCGCAGGCTCGTGTGCCACGACGAGGGGGTGCGCGGCCTGCCCCTCCGCGCTGTGCTGGTCCATGGTCGTGTCGTTTACTTCCGGCTCGATGCGTGCTCGGACTTGGCGTGGCTGGCGGTGCGCGTGCCACCCGGGTTCGGCCGGTAGGTGTAGTAGTCGTAGTAACCGGCGACGCGATTGGCGCGGGGGACGCGGTTGAGCGCCACACCGAGCACGGTGCCGTTGACGGCCTGCAGCGACCCGAGTGCCGCGCCGAGCTGGTCACGGGTGACCAGACCGCTGCCGACCACCAGCACGCAGCCGCTCGCCTGAGTGCTGAGCACGGCGGCGTCGGTGACGGGCAGCAGCGGCGGCGCGTCGATGAGGACG
This sequence comes from Allobranchiibius sp. GilTou38, assembly GCF_017565325.1. Taxonomy (NCBI): domain Bacteria; kingdom Bacillati; phylum Actinomycetota; class Actinomycetes; order Micrococcales; family Dermacoccaceae; genus Allobranchiibius; species Allobranchiibius sp. GilTou38. The sequence goes on from NZ_JAGEKN010000008.1 coordinate 46,377, forward strand.
TAGTCGAACTGCTCGCTGAGTCGAAGCAGCGTCTCGCCCATGGCGGGGGAGCCGAGCAGCTCGCTCGGGTTGGGCGGGAGCTGGCCGGCGCCGAGCACCGAGAGGCGGTGCTTGCCGTACGGCTGCAGCACGTCGGCCAGCGACGCCTGCTCGATGAGGACGTCGGTCAGACCGACGGCGCCCTCCAGGCCCAGATAGTCCAGGAGACGCGGACGACGCAGGTCGCCCTCGATCAGGCAGACGCTCAGGCCGTTCTCCGCGAGTGTCAACGCCAGATTGGCGGTGGTGGTGGTCTTGCCCTCGCCGGCCAACGCCGACGTCATCACGATGATCCGGTGGTGGTGGGCGGCATCCACGAAGCGCAGGTTGGTGCGCAGCGACCGGAAGGACTCCGACCGGGTGGAGTGGGTGTCGGACGCCAGGAGCAGCGGGTGCTTGGCGGCGTCGGAGTCGAAGGGGATCGTGCCGATGACCGTGAGGTTGTCGGCCAGCTCCTCGACGTCCTCCTTGGTGCGGACCCGGTTGTCGAGCAGCTGACGCAGCACGGCGAGGCCGATGCCGAGCAGCAGGCCGAGCACGACACCGAGCAGCACGTTGCGCACCGGCCGCGGGCTCACGGGGGAGCGGTCGATGATCGGCGACTTGGTGGTGGTCACCTTGACCGGGCTCGCCGACTTTGCCGAGACGCGCTCGATGCCCTCGACGGTCTTCGGGAACTGCTGGGCGATCGCCGCCGCGATGCGCTGCGCCTGGTACGCACTCGTATTGGTCACCGCGACGTTGATCAGCACGGTGTTGGGCGGCACGGTCGCCGAGACCTTCGCGCCCAGATCGGCGGCCGTCGTCGGCAGCTTGAGCTGCTCGATGACCGGGTTCAGCACCACGGGGGCCGTGACGAGCTGGGTGTAGGACGTCACGCGGGCCTGGCTGAAGGTGCTGCCCTGGGCCAGCTGCGCCGAGTCGCTCGAGTCGGAGGTCGACACGAAGAACTGCACAGTGGATTGGTAGGACTTCGTGCTCGCCAGCGTGTATGCCGACGCGAGCACGACCATGACGATCGTGGTGGTGACCACGATTCTCCACCGTTTGCGCAGGACTCGCAGATAGGTCCGAAGATCCACGGAAAACCTTTCCGAACTAAAGCTTGAGAATGGGTCGTTCACGCGACATAACGACGGCGGATTGTCGGCGCTGCGTGATGCCGGACGGCGTGACTCTCCCCCATGGTGAGTCTGCAGCGGGGCTAGGTTACTCTTGCGTCACTTAGCGAATCCGCTTTGCACCGTTTGGTGTCGGCTCGTCGTACGACGGTCGTCAGGGGGTGGAAGCGTAACCATAAGGCAGACCTCTCACGGAGGATGGCCGTCGCTGAGTGGGCAGCCTGGCGGGTAGAACGCGGTAGACGCTAACAGCCGTTTCGAGGACTCAGACGCCTTAGAGCATGGTCTCTTTTGCAGGGCGGGCAGATCGCTGGAGAGCCCGTTGTTTATCTGTCTTATGCGGACCATTTCTTGACGAATTCTTTACTTTCGATCCAGCTGAATAGACGCATCGCGCGACCTTTACGATGCGGGGCATGACTGATGTCGGCGCCGTCCTGGTCGTGTGCACGGGCAACGTGTGCCGCTCGCCCTACATCGAGCGACTGCTGCGCGCGTCGATCGGTGACCTCGGCGTCCAGGTCTCCAGCGCGGGCACGATGGCGCTCGTGGGGGAGCCGATGTCGGAGGAGTCGGCCGAGCTCCTCACCCAAGGTGGTGTCGACGCGGAGGGTTTCGTCGCGCGTCAGCTCACCCCCGCGATGGTCGAGCAGGCTGATCTGGTGCTGACCGCGACGCGGGAACACCGCAGCGAGGTGGTCCGCACCGCCCCGCGCGGCCTGCGCTACGTCTTCGCTCTCGCCGACTTCAGCGATCTGGTGGGAGCCGCTGACGTGCCCTCCGGCGTGAGTGGGGTCGCCGGGTTGGTGGCGCTGGCCTCGTCGCGCCGGGGAGAGGTCGAGGCGCGTGACGTCGACGACTCCGGCATCGACGACCCGTTCCGACAGGGGCACGAGGCGTACGCGCGGATGGCCTCACAGGTGGAGCAGGTGCTGCCGCCGATCGTGGCTGCGTTCAGGCAGCTCTCGCCGACCTACTGACGCGCTCCTGTCGAGTGGCATAGATATGTATCGGGTGCACCACATGTAGGTACGCCAGTCGAAACATATGTATGCCACTCGACGAGGCTGTGGATGACGCCTGCGGGCGATCGCTCGTTCATGCCACCGTGCCGGATGGACGAGCCCTCCTTCACTGCCCGGCCGTACCCCTCGGGCCGCATCCAACTGATCGACGCTGACGCCGCTGCAGCCCTCCCCCTGGTGGCCGGAGGGCCGGGCAATGTCGCTACCGACGGGGATGGCCCGGCGGACCAGCAATCGAACGCCGCCCGATTGCAGCGTGTCCGTCGCGGTGCTTACGTCGATCGCGACGGCTGGGAGCAGCTGTCGGCCAATGCGCAGCTGCTGCTACTGGCGCACGCAATCTCCGCCTCGGCCGAGCGGGGCCGCCTGTTCTCCCACTGCACGGCGGCCCGGGCTTGGGGTCTGCCCACCGTCGGCAAGCAGCAATCGTCCGTCGAAATGCTGGTCGCTGATGGTCGGACCGGCAGGTCACCCGGGTTGATTCGCCGACGCACCCAGAACCTGCCACACGGCATCGAGCTCGACGGTCTGTGCGTGACCAGCCCGGCGCGTACGGCGGTGGACATTGCGAGGGCGCAGTCACTCGCTTCCGGGGTGAGCGTGATGGACAGCGTCCTCACGCGAGGACTCGCGTCGCACGACGAGCTCCGGGCCGAGCTTCGCGCTGTGCCGCGCGGCGGTAGGGGGCGGCAGCTCGCCGCGCTGGCACTTGCGCTCGCCGACATCGGAGGCGAATCGGCCGGGGAGTCCCTGAGCCGGGTGCAGCTCTACACGGCCGGCTTTCCGCGGCCGAGCCTGCAGGTGGAGTTCCGCGACGACCGGGGATTCATCGGGCGGGTGGACATGTTCTGGAAGGAACTCGGCGTCGTGGGCGAATTCGACGGCAAGACGAAGTACGGCGTCGACGACAGGCAGTCATCGGCGCTGGCGGCAGGGATCCTCTGGCGTGAGAAACAGCGCGAAGACCGCCTCCGGGCACTTGGTCTCACAGTGGTCCGGTGGATCTGGGACGACGCGTGGAACGCGACCCCGATGCTGCGACGCCTGCGCGCAGTAGGGCTGCGCACGGGGCACTCGCAGCAGTGGCCAGTGCCCGACCTTTCGAGTGGCAGACAAACCCCTCGAGCGGCGCACTCGTAAGGAGTGCACCGCAAACATATGTATGCCACTCGGGCTGGGGAGGGCGGGAGCGTCAGTCGTCGTCGGAGCGGGGCGCCACGATCAGGTTGATGTCGTGCCCGGACAGTTCGCGCCGCGCTTCCTCGTCGAGCTCCGCGTCGGTGACCAGCGTGTCCACCTGATCCAGGGTCGCGATGGTGGACAGGCCGATGACGCCCCACTTGCTGTGGTCGGCGACGACCAGCACCTTCTTCGCCGACTTGATCAGCGCCCGATTAGTCTGTGCTTCCTGCAGATTCGGCGTCGTGAGGCCCGCCTCGAGGTCGATGCCGTGCACGCCCAGGATCAGCGTGTCGACGTGCGTGGTCGCGAGCATCGCGTTGGCGACGGGACCGGCGAGCGCGTCCGACGGCGTACGCACACCACCGGTGAGCACCACGAGTTGGTCGTCGCGGGTCGGGTCGTAGAGCAGCTCCGCGACGCGGGGCGAGTTCGTGACGACCGTGAGCCGTTTGATGGCACGCAGCTCGACCGCCACCGCGTACGCGGTGGTGCCGGCGGAGACGGCGACGGCCGTACCGGGTGGGATGAGCGAGGCTGCGGTGCGCGCGATCTCGGACTTCTGGATCGGGTTCATCTCCGACTTCACGCTGAAGCCGGGCTCGTCGATGCTGCGGTCGGCGAGCGTCGCGCCGCCGTGCACCTTGTGCACCAGGCCCTTTTCGGCGAGCGCCTCGATGTCGCGACGGATGGTCATGTCGCTCACCCGGAGCTCGGTCACCAGGTCGGCCACGCGCACGCCCCCGTCGCGTTCGACCGTGGTGAGGATGACCTCCTGCCGTTGCCGCGCAAGCATCGTGGGTCCCTCCCTGCCTCGATCTGCCAACGGACTGTACTCGGTGGGACAGCGCGGTACTGAGCAGTCGAGCGCCCAGAACGTGCCACGCGTGAGCGGTCTTGGCACAATGACGGCCATGTCCGCTACGCCAGCACATCGGCCCCGCATCCTGTCCGGGATGCAGCCCACCCACGATTCGCTCCACCTGGGCAATTACCTCGGTGCGCAGGTGAACTGGGTGGCCATGCAGGCCGACTTCGAGGCGTTCTTCTGTGTGGTCGATCTGCACGCCCTGACCGGCGGGCAGGTCTCGCCGGAGGACCTGCGACGGCGTACCCGGGTCACGGCGGCGCAGTACATCGCCGGCGGCATCGACCCCGAGATCTCCACCGTCTTCGTACAGTCGCACGTGCCCGAGCACGCGCAGCTCGCCTGGATCCTCAACTGCATCACCGGTTTCGGCGAGGCATCGCGCATGACGCAGTTCAAGGACAAGTCCGTGCGAGGCGGCGCCGACTCCGCCAACGTCGGGCTCTTCACCTACCCGATGCTGATGGCGGCCGACATCCTGCTCTACGACACCGCCGCGGTGCCCGTGGGCGAGGACCAGCGCCAGCACCTGGAGCTCACCCGCAATCTCGCGCAGCGCTTCAACGCCCGCTTCGGCGAGACGTTCGTGGTGCCCGAGGCGCACATCCCGGCCGGTACGGCGAAGATCATGAGCCTGGTCGAGCCGACGTCGAAGATGAGCAAGTCGGCGGAGAACCAGAACGGCAGCCTGTGGATGCTCGATGAGCCCAAGGCCAACGTGAAGAAGCTCAAGGCGGCGGTCACCGACACCGACAACGAGGTGCGCTTCGATCCGGAGGCCAAGCCGGGCATCGCCAACCTGCTGCGCATCCACGCCGCACTGTCGGGTGAGTCCGTCGAAGCGCTCGTCGAGCAGTACGCCGGTGAGAACAGGTACGGCGCGCTCAAGGGCGACGTCGCCACACTCGTCACCGAGCTGCAAAGGCCGTTCAAGACACGTGTCGATGAGCTGCTGGCGGACCCTGCCGAGCTGGACGCAGTGCTGCGCAAGGGCGCCGACCGCGCTCGCGAGGTCGCTTCCGTCGTCCTCGAGCGCGCGTACGACGCCGTCGGCTTCCTCCCGCGGGCCTGACCTGCATGCCGACCATCGGAGTCTCCTTCGCGGTGCCCGAGCCGTGGGCGGCCCAGTTGCAGGAGGCCCGGCGCCGCGCGGGCGACGACCTCGCCGATGCCGTGCCGCCGCACGTCACGCTGATGCCGCCGACGCAACTGGAGGAGGCCGACCGGGACGCGCTGTTGCATCACCTGGCCTCGGTCGCCGCGCAGCACAGCCCCTTTCGAATGACGCTGCGCGGCACGGGCACCTTCCGGCCGACCTCCGAGGTCGTCTTCGTGGCGGTCGCCGAGGGCATCAGCAGCTGCGAGCAGATCGAGGCGCAGGTGCGCTCCGGCCCGGTCGCCCGCACGCTGCTCTTCCCCTACCACCCGCACGTGACGGTCGCCCACGACGTACCCGAAGAGGGTCTGGACCGCGCGTTCAACGAATTGGCGGGGTTTGAGGCGCGGTTCCAGGTCGAGGGTTTCGACCTCTACGAGCACGGTGCGGACGAGGTGTGGCGTCCCGTGCGCCACTTCTCCTTCGCCGGGACGCCTGCCGCCCGCGGGGTGCCCGTCTCTGCGGGAAAGTGACCGCAGCACCGACAACCCACCCGGCCGCGGACGACAGACGCAGGAAAGTGGCCGCAGCGCCGACAACCGACGCTCGCGGCGTACAACCTGTGTCGCACGCCACATCCGCCGGGTGAGGCCCACCTAAGCGCGGGGCGCGCGCAACTGCGCAGTAATCTCCAGGCTGTGGCTATTTCAACCCTCCCTGCGAAGCGCGCCAAGCGCACGGGGAAGACGGGCAGCAGCGTCTACCTGAAGACCGTCATGGCGGTCACGGGCATCATCTTCGTGCTGTACGTGCTCGCGCACATGTACGGCAACCTCAAGCTCTTCGCCGGGCACGCCGCCTACAACGAGTACGCCGAGGGCCTGCGCACGTTGGGCACTCCGGAGCTGCCGCGGCACGGCTTCCTCACGATCATGGAGATCGTGCTGGGGGTCAGCGTGGTGCTGCACATCTACGCCGCGGTCACCCTGTGGAAGCGCTCGAAGGCCGCCCGGCCGCAGCGCTACGCGGTGAAGAAGACCGTCGTGCAGTCGTTCTCGTCCAAGTGGATGCGCTGGGGCGGGCTCGCGCTGCTGCTCTTCATCATCTGGCACCTGATCGAGTTCACCTTCTTCAAGGTGAACGTCGGCTCCGGCGGCCAGAGCGCGTCGGTCACGCAGGACCCGTTCGAGCTGGTCGTGCACACGTTCAACACGTGGTGGATGACGCTGATCTACCTGGTCGCGATGGCCGCGCTGCTCATGCACCTGCACCACGGGGTCTGGAGCGCCTCGCAGACCCTGGGCCTCGCGAGCACGCCCGCGGCCCGGCGGTACTGGAAGCTCGCGGGCCTGGCCATCGGCGTGATCGTCGCCGTCGGCTTCATCGTCCCGCCCCTGTTCATCCTGTTCGGCGTCATCAAGTGAGGGCCGCAGATGTCTGACCTGATCCAAGACCTCTACCGCGAGGGCGAGCCGATCGCGGACACCAAGTGTCCCGACGGCCCGATCGAGAACCGCTGGACCGAGGCGAAGTTCGAGAACAAGCTCGTCAACCCCTCCAACCGGCGCAAGCTCTCGGTGATCATCGTGGGGACGGGGCTGGCCGGCGGTGCCGCCGCCGCCACGCTCGGTGAGGCCGGCTACCACGTGAAGTCCTTCTGTTACCAGGACAGCCCGCGTCGGGCGCACTCCATCGCCGCGCAGGGCGGCATCAACGCCGCGAAGAACTACAACGACGACGGCGACTCCGTCTACCGGCTCTTCTACGACACGGTCAAGGGCGGCGACTACCGCTCCCGCGAGACCAACGTCTACCGCCTGGCCGAGGTCAGCACCGCGATCATCGACCAGTGCGTCGCGCAGGGCGTCCCGTTCGCCCGCGAGTACGGCGGCCTGCTCGACAACCGCTCGTTCGGCGGCGTGCAGGTCGCGCGCACCTTCTACGCCCGCGGCCAGACCGGTCAGCAGCTGCTGATCGGCGCGTACCAGGCCATGGAGCGGCAGGTGACCGCCGGCACCGTGGAGGCGTTCACCCGTCACGAGATGCTCGAGGTGATCGTGGTCGACGGCCGCGCCCGCGGCATCATCGCCCGCGACATGGTGACCGGCGAGATCGAGACCCACCTGGCCGACGCCGTGGTGCTCGCCTCCGGCGGCTACGGCAACGTCTACTTCCTGTCGACCAACGCGATGGGCTGCAACGTCACCGCGACGTGGCGCGCGCACCGCAAGGGCGCCTTCTTCGGCAACCCCTGCTACACGCAGATCCACCCCACCTGCATCCCGGTCTCCGGTGAGCACCAGGCGAAGCTGACCCTGATGAGCGAGTCGCTGCGCAACGACGGCCGCATCTGGGTGCCGAAGAACCGCGACGACTGCGACAAGGACCCCCGGGACATCCCCGAGGAGGACCGCGACTACTACCTGGAGCGCATCTACCCGGCGTTCGGCAACCTGGTCCCGCGAGACATCGCCTCGCGCCAGGCCAAGGCGATGTGCGACGACGGACGCGGCGTCGGCCCGAAGGTGGGCGACTTCCGCCGCGGTGTCTACCTCGACTTCGCCGACGCCATGGAGCGGCTGTCGCGCGATCAGGTCGCCGCGAAGTACGGCAACCTCTTCGACATGTACCAGCGGATCACCGGTGAGTCGCCGTACGACGTGCCGATGCGCATCTACCCCGCGGTGCACTACACGATGGGCGGGCTGTGGGTCGACTACGACCTGGAGACCACGATCCCAGGGCTCTTCGCCGCGGGTGAGGCCAACTTCTCCGACCACGGCGCCAACCGGCTGGGCGCGTCCTCGCTGATGCAGTGCCTTGCCGACGGGTACTTCGTGCTGCCCAACACCATCCGCGACTACCTCGCCTCCGGCCCGTTCGAGAAGGTCGACGAGCAGCACGAGGCCGTGGTCGAGGCGCGCAACGAGGTCACCGAGCGGATCGAGAAGCTGCTATCCATCAACGGCGAGCGCTCGGTCGACTCCTTCCACCGCGAGCTCGGCCACATCATGTGGGAGTACTGCGGCATGGAGCGCAGCGAGGAGGGGCTGAACAAGGCCATCGACCTCATCCGCTCGCTGCGGGCGGAGTTCTGGCGCAACGTGCGCGTGCTCGGCAGCGCCGACACGCTCAACCAGTCGCTGGAGAAGGCTGGCCGGGTCGTGGACTTCCTCGAGCTCGGCGAGCTGATGTGCATCGACGCGCTGCACCGGCGCGAGTCCTGCGGCGGTCACTTCCGCAGCGAGAGCCAGACCGAGGACGGCGAGGCGCTGCGCGACGACGACAACTTCGCGTACGTCGCGGCGTGGGAGTTCGGCGCCGACCGTGACGGCGACGACGTGGCCCTCACGCCGACGCTGCACAAAGAGGACCTGGTCTACAACTTCATCGAGTTGAAGCAACGGAGCTACAAGTAACCATGAATCTCACCCTCAAGATCTGGCGTCAGGCCGGGCCCGACGACAGCGGCGACTTCGCGACGTACGACGTGCGCGACATCTCCGACGACATGTCGTTCCTGGAGATGCTCGACGTCCTGAACGAGGACCTCATCGGCAAGGGCGAGGAGCCCGTCGCCTTTGACTCTGACTGTCGCGAAGGCATCTGCGGGCAGTGCGGACTGATGATCTCCGGGATGGCGCACGGCCCCGAGGTCACCACCACCTGCCAGTTGCACATGCGCTCCTTCAGCGACGGCGAGACGATCACCGTCGAGCCGTGGCGCGCGTCGTCGTTCCCGGTGCTGCGCGACCTGGTGGTCGACCGATCGGCGTTCGACCGGATCATCCAGGCCGGCGGCTACATCTCGGTCAACACCGGTGCCGCCCCCGAGGCGCACTCGGTGCCGGTGCCCAAGGCCAACGCCGACCGCGCGTTCGACACCGCGACCTGCATCGGCTGCGGCGCATGCGTGGCGGCCTGCCCGAACGCGTCCGGGATGCTCTTCATGGGCGCCAAGATCGCCCACCTGGGCGAGCTGCCCCAGGGTCAGCCGGAGCGCGACTCGCGCGTGGTCTCCATGGTCAACCAGCACGACGCCGAGGGCTTCGGCGGTTGCACCAACATCGGGGAGTGCGCCGCGGCGTGCCCCAAGGAGATCCCGCTCGACGTGATCAACCAGCTCAACAAGGACTTCCGCAAGGCCAAGAAGGGCGCTCACTGAGCGACCGGTCTGTGCGGCGCCCGGGTCCCTGCGACCCGGGCGCTGTCATATGGCGACGCGCCGGTCGTACGCCGGGTGCGTGACCAGCCCGTAGTAGGACAGCAGCTGATCGACCACCGGCGCCCAACCTCGCTGCAGCGCGTCCTGACGACCGGCCGCACCCATCCGGCGGCGGCCGAGCGGGTCCGCGAGCACCCCGCGCACCGCCTCCTGCAGCGCGCCCGGCCGGTCGGGGTCGAAGTGTCGGCCGTGCACGCCGGCGCGGATGACGTCCAGCGGCCCACCCCTGGCCGGTGCGACGACCGGCAACCCGGAGGCCATGGCCTCCTGCAGTGTCTGCCCGAACGTCTCGCAGGTGCCGGTGTGCACGAAGACGTCGAACGCGGCGTACGCCCGGGCCAGCTCGGCTCCCTGCCGGTAGCCGAGGAAGCGCGCCCGGGGGAGCAGCCGCTCCAGTTTGGCGCGGCCCGGCCCGTCACCGACGACGACCAGCGCGACCTCCGGCAGGTCGGCGATCTCGACGAGCCGGTGCACCTCCTTCTCGGGCGCCAGGCGACCGACGTACCCCACGATCGTCTGTCCCTGCGGCGCGAGGGAGCGGCGCAGCTTGTGGGTCGCCGTGTCGGCGGCTTCGCGGGGGCGGAAGAGGTCGGTGTCCACTCCGCGACCCCAGGGCGCGACGCGCGGGATGCCGTGCCGTTCCAGGTCCGCCGCGCAGGTGGCGCTGGGCGCCAGCGTGAGGTCGGCGAGGGAATGCACGCGACGCAGCCAGTGCCAGACGACGCGCTCCACGGCGCTCGAGGCGGTGCCGGCGTGCTGTGACAGGTAGGTCGCCATGTCGGTCTGGAAGACCGCGATGGTGGGCACGCCGAGGTCGCGGGCCGCCGCGATGCCCCGGGCGCCGAGCGCGAACGGCGACGCCGCGTGCACCACGTCCGGCCGGAAGTCGGCCAGGACCTTCGACAGGTCGGGGAACGGCACACCGACCCGGAAGTCGCGCAGCGTGACTCCGGGGACGGTGTGCACCCGTGCTCCCCGGTACGACGTGGGGGCGGGTGAGGGGCAGACGATCAGGACCTGGTGCCCGCCGTCCAACAGGTGGTCGGCGACGCGGCACACGCTGGTCGTGACGCCGTTGAGGGTGGGCAGGAACGATTCGGAGACGATGGCGACCCGCATGTCGTCGACGGTCGCGGCGCCTGACGACGCGCGGGTGAACGCGTGGTGCCGGGCCGGGTGATCATCCGGTGAAGAGCGGTCGACGGTCGGTGAGCGGCGCCCGTCAGACGAGGTGTCCAGCAGCAGGCCGGATGGCTCCGATGCGCTGACCTTTCGGTTAGCGTTCCACTATGTCCGAATCCCTCCTGCCGACGGCGATCCCCGATTTCTGGGCGATCATCCCTGCGGGCGGTTCCGGTACGAGGCTCTGGCCGCTCTCGCGGGAGTCGTCGCCGAAGTTCCTGCACGACCTCACCGGATCCGGCCAGTCCCTCCTGCAGGGCACCGTCGACCGCCTCGTCCCGCTCTGCGAGGAGCGGTTCATGGTGGTCACCGGCGTACCGCACGTGGACGCCGTACGCGAGCAGCTGCCCACCCTGGGCTTCGACAACCTCCTGACCGAGCCCTCGAGACGGGAGTCGCTGCCGGCCATCGGACTGGCCGCCGCGATCCTGGAGCAGCGCAACCCCGCCGCGATCATCGGCTCCTTCGCGGCCGACCACGTCATCAACGACGTGGTCGCGTTCTGCGAGTGCGTCACCGAGGCGGTGCACGTCGCGCGGACCGGCAAGCTGGTCACCATCGGCATCGAACCCAACCACCCCGCAACGGGATTCGGTTACATCAAGGTGGGCGGGGAGTTGCCCGTCGACGGCGCGCCGCGGGCCCGTGAGGTCGACGCGTTCGTCGAGAAGCCCGACGGACCGACCGCCGAGGAGTACTTCGAGAGCGGCGCCTACTGGTGGAACGCTGGCATGTTCGTGGTGCAGGCCAAGTCGCTGATGGACATGATCGCCCACTACCAGCCGCTGCTCGCGGAGTATCTGCGCGCGATCGCGGCGCGTCCCTTCCGGCTCTCCGAGCTCTGGCCGCGGCTGACCAAGATCACCATCGACAACGCCATCGCCGAGCCCGCCTCGGTCGACGGCCAGGTCGCCGTCATCCCCGCGACGTTCAGCTGGGACGACGTCGGCGACTTCGCCTCCCTGGCCACGCTGCTGATGGACCGTCAGGACGAGCCCGGTGTCAAGGTGCTCGGTGAGTCGTCGCTGGTCGTGATGAGGGACGCCACCGGGGTGGTCGCGCCGGGGTCGGGCCGCACCGTCGTCGCGCTCGGCATCAAGGACGTCGTCGTGGTCGACACGATGGACGCCGTGCTCGTCACCACCCGCGACCGGGCGCAGGACGTGAAGAAACTCGTCGAGCAGCTGCGGCTCGACGGGCGCGCGCACCTGATCTGAGCGCGCCGTTCGCGCCGACCCGGCGTACTTCGTAAGCTGCGGGGCGTGGACCTGCTCGCCAAGACGATGGAAGCCGGTTACACACGCGTGCTGCGGCCCGTGCTCTTCCGCAGCGAGGAGGGTGACCCCGAAGCTGCGCATCACAAGACGCTGCAACGGCTTTCGACTCTCGCCGAGCGGCCGCGCGTCCTCGATCTGGTACGCCGCGCGTGCGCCGTACCTACGGCACCGGTGAACGTCGCCGGCATCACCTTCCCCGGCAAGGTCGGCCTCGCGGCCGGCGTCGACAAGGACGGGCTGGCGTTGAAGGGGTGGTCGGCGCTCGGTTTCTCCCACATCGAGGTGGGCACCGTGACGCCGCTGGCGCAGCCCGGCAACGACAAGCCGCGCCTCTTCCGGGTCTACGACAGCACCGGGATCATCAACCGAATGGGCTTCAACAACGACGGCGTCGAGGCCCTCGCGACCCGGCTGCGCGCGGTCGGCCCGCTCTCCATCCCCGTCGGGGTCAGCATCGGCAAGAACAAGTCGACGCCGGTCGACGACGCCGTGCACGACTACCTCATGTGCCTGCGCACGTTGGACGGCCTCGCCGACTACATCGCGGTCAACGTGTCCAGCCCCAACACGGCAGGCCTGCGGGGTCTGCAGGGTCGCGAACCGCTCGGTGAGCTGCTCGCCACCCTGGTGCAGGAGGCCACCCAGCTCGCGCAGGCCCGCTCCGGCGACCCGGTGCCGATCTTCGTCAAGATCGCCCCCGACCTGAAGAACGAGGCCATCGACGACATCCTCGAGGTCGCCGGGCACGCCGACATCGCGGGCATCGTCGCCACCAACACCACCCTCAGCCGTGACGGGCTGCGCGGCGCCGACCTCGCGCTCGTCGACGAGGAAGGGGGCCTGTCCGGCTCGCCGCTCACCCGGCGTACCCGCAGGATCGTGCGCTACGTCGCCGAGCACTCCGTGCTGCCGGTCATCGGGGTGGGCGGGGTCATGTCCGTCACCGACGGGAAGGCCCTGATCGACGCGGGTGCGGCACTGGTGCAGGTCTACACGGGGTTCGTCTACAGCGGCCCGTCGCTCGTGCGCGACCTCAACCGCGCACTGGGCTGACCCGCCGCGTTCTCCTCGCGTCGCCGCGCGAGTGTCCGCCTCGCGATTGTCAGCGTTTCTTTGGTGTCCGCGTCACTTTCCCGCTGACAACCGATGAGCGGTTCCGTGGTTGTCAGCGTCTTTGTGGTGTCGGCGTCACTTTCCCGCTGACAACCGTCGTCCACATCTCGCGAGCACGGCAGGCGTCGTCCACACCTCAGCGTTCGGGGGTACCACGTCGAGCCCGCTTTCGCCAACCTCGCCCTCATGGGTGAGGAGCGAGTGGACGCGGCCGGCCGGGTGCACCTGCTGGCCGGGGCGAGCGACGGGATCGTGCGCGTGCGGGACGTGCCGTGGCTGGATGCGCACCGCTTGCAACGCGAGATCGACGCGGGACGGTGGGAGGTCGTACGTCGATCCATCACCATCGTCGGCGCACCGATGAACGAACGCTCGACCTGGCGGCTCGCACTGTCGAGCGCATCTCCGCGAGCGGCGCTCGACGGCGTGACAGCGTTGCGGTGCGCGGGTCTGAGTGGATTCGAGGACACCATCCACGTGTCGGTGCCGCGCGGTGCCCGCGTCGAACGCTCGGCGGCGGTCCGGATCCATCACCTGAGGGATTTCGACGAGGATGACGTCCAGGCCGTCGATCTCCGCCGGGTGCGACCCGCGCTCGCCGCTCTTCGCGCGGCGACCTGGGCGGTGACGGAGCGGGCCGCGTACACCGTGCTCGCGATGGCCGTGCAGCAACGGATCGTCGGCGCTGCGGAGCTGGATGCCTCGTTGGGCCGCCTGCCCCAGCATCGTCGCCGCTCGAAGGCCATCGCCGGTGCAGTAGTGGAGATCGGGGGCGGTGCCGAGGCGCTGGGGGAGCTCGACTTCGCCCAGCTATGTCGAAGGCACGGACTGCCGCGGCCGAGCAGACAGGACAGGCTGCAGCGACCCAGCGGGGTGTTCTACACCGACGCTCGGTTCGCGGCGTACGGGGTGGTGGTCGAGATCGACGGCATCCAGCACCTCACGGTGGCGCAGGCCCGTCAGGACCACCGCAAGCACAACGAGCTGCAGCTGAGCGGCGACGTCGTGTTGCGGGTGCTCGGTGCCGAGTTGAGGTGCGATCCGGAGCCGTTCATGCGGCAGCTGCAGCGAGCTCTCGCGAGCCGAGGGTGGGCTGGGTGAATCGGTTGTCAGCAGATCTCTGGTGTCGGCGTCACCAGAACGCTGACAACCGACGGGGTGCACGTCCGGTTGTCAGCAGATCTCTGGTGTCGGCGCCACGAAAGTGCTGACAAGCGTCGTGCGGACGGGTGCGCGAAAGTGCGGACAACCGGGGGAGGGAGGCGAGCCGATAACCTCGGGGCATCATGGCGAACAGCGAATCTGAGCTTCCGATCGAGCCGGTCTACGACGAGTCCGCGCTCGCCGGCTTCGAGGCGCAGGCGAAGCTGGGAGCGCCGGGGGAGTACCCCTACACCCGCGGCGTCTACCCGAGCATGTACACCGGGCGGCCGTGGACGATGCGCCAGTACGCCGGTTTCGGCACCGCACGCGAGTCGAACGCCCGCTACAAGGAGCTCGTCGAGCACGGCACCGGCGGCCTGTCGGTGGCGTTCGACCTGCCGACCCAGATGGGCTACGACTCCGACCACGAGCTGTCGCACGGCGAGGTCGGCAAGGTCGGCGTGGCGATCGACAGCATCGACGACATGCAGGTGCTCTTCGACGAGCTGCCGCTGGACCAGGTCAGCACCAGCATGACCATCAACGCGCCTGCGAGCACGCTGCTGCTGCTCTACCAGCTCACCGCCGAGCGGCAGGGCATCGCCGCCAGCCAGTTGACGGGCACCATCCAGAACGACGTGCTGAAGGAGTACATCGCCCGCGGCACCTACATCTACCCGCCCGCGGAATCGCTGCGGCTGATCAGCGACATCTTCGCCTACTGCCACCGCGAGATCCCGCGCTGGAACACCATCTCGATCAGCGGTTACCACATGGCGGAGGCGGGGGCCACGCCCGTGCAGGAGGTCGCGTTCACCCTGGCCAACGCCAAGGAGTACGTGCGCGCCGCCATCGCCGCGGGCCTCGATGTCGACGACTTCGCACCCCGGCTTTCGTTCTTCTTCGTCGCGCGCACCAGCCTGCTGGAGGAGGTCGCGAAGTTCCGGGCGGCCCGCCGGATGTGGGCGCGGATCATGCGCGAGGAGTTCGGCGCCAAGAACCCCAAGTCGCTGATGCTGCGCTTCCACACCCAGACCGCCGGCGTGCAGCTGACCGCCCAGCAGCCCGAGGTCAACATGGTGCGCGTCGCCCTGCAGGGGCTCGGCGCGGTCCTCGGCGGCACCCAGTCGCTGCACACCAATTCCTACGACGAGGCCATCGCGCTGCCGACCGCGAAGGCGGCCCGGCTCGCGCTGCGTACCCAGCAGGTCATCGCCTACGAGACCGACGTGACCAAGACCGTCGACCCGTTCGCCGGCTCCTACGTCGTGGAGTCGATGACCGACGACGTCGAGGAGGCCGCGCTCGCGCTCATCCAGCAGGTGGAGGACAAGGGCGGCGCGGTGAAGGCGATCGAAGAGGGCTTCCAGAAGTCGGAGATCGAGCGCACGGCGTACGCCACGGCGCTGCAGATCGACAGCGGCGAACGCACGGTCGTCGGGCTCAACAAGTTCGTCACGAAGGACGACGAGGCGTACGTGCCGCTGCGGGTGGACCCCGCGATCGAGGCCGAGCAGTGCGAGCGGCTCGCGACGCTGCGCAAGGAACGCGACAACGGCGCCGTCGAGAAGGCACTCGACGCGCTGCGTGCCGCCGTGCAGGGCAGTGACAACGCGCTCATCCCCATGAAGGAGGCGCTCGCGGCCCGCGCGACCGGCGGCGAGGTCAGCAACGCGCTGCGCGACGTGTGGGGCATGTACGTGCCCCGCGAGTTCTTCTAGGCGCCGATCGTGTTGTCTCTCGGCACGATTCGCCGACGCTTCGTGCCTCTCGTGCTCGGGCTGTTGGTCGTCGCGCTGATCATCGGCTGGATCGCGCACCAGAGCTCGGGGAGCAAACCCCACAGTGCGCCCAGCACCACGCTCCTGTCGGTGACGCAACCGGCGAGCTCGAGCAGCAAGGACACCTCCGGACTCGGCACCGTGGCGTACGCCGATCTGCCGGGCGGGGCGCGCCACACGCTCTCCCTCGTGGACAAGGGCGGTCCCTATCCCTACCGGCAGGACGGCACGGTCTACCAGAACCGCAACCGGGACCTGCCGATCCAGCCTCGCGGCTACTACCACGAGTACACGGTGGTCACCCCCGGGTCGGGCGATCGCGGCCCGCGCCGCATCGTGGTCGGCCGGGACGGTACGGCGTACTACACGGCCGACCACTACGACACCTTCCGCCGGGTGCAACGGTGAACGACGCGCCGCGTCGGCCGGGCGGGAGCGAGGGACCGGAGGCGGTGGCGCGGCTGGCGCTCGCGCGGGCGATGGCCGCCACGGCGTCGGGCGCACTGATCCTGGAGATCGGCCCCGTCGTGGCCGCCGAGGAGGGCGTGCGCGCAGGCTGGCACGTGGTGCACCTCGAGGCGTGGGGCGACCGGGCGGCGTTCCTGCGCGAGTGCGCGCGGGCGTTCGACCTGCCCGACTGGTTCGGCCACAACTGGGACGCGCTCGCGGACTCGCTGTCCGACGTGCAGCAGCTGCCCGGCACGCTGGTCGTCTGGGCCGGCGCGCGCGGGCTGACCGACGACGTACGCGCGACCGCCACCGAGATCTTCGCCGACCGCGCGGACGCCGGGCCGGCGCCGTTCCTGGTGGTCGACGTCGGCGCCGAACCATGACGATCCGCGCCGATCGCACCCGCGGTGCGCACCGGGGGTCTAGCGTCACTCGCGGGGAGGTGGCGTCGATGCGCGGTGCGGGACGGCAGGTCACGGTCATGGTGGCGCTCGCGATGGCGGCGGCCGCGATCGCCGGATGCGGTACGCAGAGCGCATCAGGTGCGCCGTCGTACTCCCCGACCCCGTACACCTTCGTCACGGCGCCGGCGCGGAGTTCGTCGCCGAGCCCCCCGCCGTACGACCAGGCGACGAGCGATCTCGCCCAGTCCATCCAGGCCACCGGTGGCGCGCACTATGCGAGCACGTTCGGGTTGGTCCGGTTGAACCCCTCGCAGCACGGCATGAGCGTGGAGATGACCGACTTGGCACTCGCCCGAAAACTGGTCGCGGGTGCTCGCGCCGGTCACCCGACGTGGGCCGAGGTGCCGGTCGCGCTGACCAAGGTGCCGTACTCGATGAAGCGGCTGGAGGCCGCGGAGAACGCGGTGCCGGACGCGGACTGGAAGCGCTATCAACTGGTCAGCGTCGGTATCGAGACCTGCCGATACCTGTCGGTCGCGTCGTCCGACACGCGGTTGAAGGACCCGGTGGCCGGTCGGGCGGGGCGCACGAAGCTCGCGCAGGAGCTCTCCCACACCCTCCGTCTGCCGGTGGTCGTCACCTACTCCACGCCCGCGCACGCCGACTAGCCCACCAGGTCGAACGGGACGGGCGCAGGAAAGTGGCCGCAGCGCCGACAGACCACCCGCGCACCCCACCTGCACCAGGCCCGATCAGCAGCAGCAACTAACATCGGTTGATCGTGAGCAGCCTTCCCACCCGTAACAGCGCAGCCTTCGACATGCCCGGTCTGGTCGCGGCGACGGTGCAGGAGCTCATGCCCGAGCTGGTCCGCACGAGGCGCGCACTGCACACCGACCCCGAGCTCGGCTTCAACGAGGTGCGCACCACGGCCCGCGTCCTCGAGGTGCTCGCCGCCGCCGGTATCGAGTCGCGCACCTTCGAGGGCACCGGGCTGACGGCCGAGATCGGCGCCGCCGACCCGTCGTACCGGGTCGCGCTGCGTGCCGACCTCGACGCGCTGCCCATCGCCGAGCGCACCGGCCTGGACTTCTCATCGACCAACGACGGCATCGCGCACGCCTGCGGCCACGACGTGCACACCACCGTCGTGCTGGGCGCAGGGCTCACGCTGAAGAGGTTCGAGCAGGAGCTCATCGAGCGCGACATGGCGGTGCGGCTGGTCTTCCAGCCCGCCGAGGAGGTCGTGCCGGGCGGAGCCCACACCGCCGTCAAGGAGCACGCCCTCGACGACGTCGACCAGGTCTTCGCGCTGCACTGCGACCCGAGCATCGACGTGGGCACCGTCGGCCTCAAGGTGGGCCCGATCACCGCGGCCTGCGACGCCATCCGGGTGCGCCTCTCCGGGCGAGGTGGGCACACCAGCCGGCCGCACCTGACCGGTGACCTGACGTACGCGCTCGCCAAGGTCGTCACCGACGTGCCGGCCGCGCTGTCACGTCGGCTGGACCCCCGGGTCGGCGCCGCTCTCGTTTGGGGCACCGTCGTGGCCGGCAACGCCGCCAACGTCATCCCCGCGATGGGCGAGTGCGTGGGCACCCTGCGGATGCTCGACATCGACGCGTGGGAGCAGGCCGGCGACCTGGTGCAGACGCTGGTGCACGAGGTCGTGGCGCCGTACGGCGTGACCGCCGAGGTGGAGTACACCCGCGGCGTGCCGCCCGTGGTCAACGACGCGACAGCGGTGGGGCTGCTCACCTCGGCCTGCCGCGCGGCCGTCGGGCCCGACGCGGTCGTGCCGACGAAACAGTCGCTGGGCGGCGAGGACTTCAGCTGGATGCTGGCCCGCGCGCCGGGTGCGATGGGCCGGCTCGGCACCCGCACACCCGGCGGCCCGACGTACGAGCTGCATCAGGGCGACCTGGTCGTCGACGAGCGCGCCATCTCCGTGGGGGCCACCCTGCTGGCCGCGACCTGCCTGCTGCGGCCGGACTCCGCGGCCGACGCCGCCGTCTGAGCCTGTCGGCGCGACCGTTCGCCGGCCGCCGTGGCGCAACCGTTTGATAACGGTCGCGCCGACACGGCCGGACCTGCCCGAACGCGCCGGTAATCTTTGCGCGTCCGCACCCCGCCCGACGTCTGCGCCATCAGCGTGAGTCGGCGCCGATGTGCCCCCCACCTACAAGGAGATGTCTGTGCGTTCGGTGATGAAGATCGCGGCGGTTGCCGCACTCGGCTCGCTGGCCCTGACCGGCTGTGGCAGCAAGCCCGGATCGGGATCGAGCGGAAGCGGTAGTAGCAGCTCCGGCTCCACGGCGGCTGCGAAGGCCGTCGGCAAGAAGATCAACGCGTGCATGGTGCTGGACACCGGTGGCGTCGACGACCGCTCCTTCAACCAGTCGTCCTGGGACGGCATGAAGGCGGCCAACGCCGCGAACCCGAACATCTCGATCAAGTACGTCCCGAGCAACTCCGGCGCGGACTACACCCCGAACCTCACCAAGCTCGCCACCGGCGGGTGCGCCACGGTGATCGGCGTCGGCGGCCTGATGTCCGACAACGTGAAGTCTGCGGCCAAGGCCTACCCGAAGGTGCACTTCGCCGAGGTCGACTCCCCGGGCACGGGCGCCAACTTCTACGGCATTCAGTACAACACCGCGCAGGCCGGCTTCCTCGGCGGTTACCTCGCGGCCAGTCTCACCAAGACCGGCAAGGTCGGCACCTGGGGTGGGCTCAACATCCCGCCGGTGACCATCTACATGGACGGCTTCCAGGAGGGCGTGGAGTACTACAACACGCAGATGAAGAAGTCGGTGCAGGTGCTCGGCTGGGACGAAAAGACCAAGAAGGGCACGTTCTCCAACAGCTTCACCGACCAGAACAAGGGCAAGTCGGTCAGCCAGTCGATGGCCAGTAACGGCGCTGACATCATCTTCCCGGTCGCGGGCGGATCCGGCCTGGGCGCGGGCGCGGCGGCACAGGCCTCCGGCGGCAAGCTGAAGATCATGTGGGTCGACACCGACGGCTGCGAGAGCGCCGCGCAGTACTGCAAGTACATGGTCGGCAGCGTCACCAAGAACCTGAGCGGCGGTGTGCAGGCCTACCTGAAGTCCTCCGCGGACGGCACCTACCCGACCGGTAACTACATCGGCACCCTCGCCAACGGGGGCGTCGGCCTGGTCGACAACAACAACAGCGAGTCGGCCACGTTGAAGGCGGAGCTGGCGAAGGTCAAGGCCGGCATCGTGTCCGGATCGATCAAGATCACCTCACCGAGCCAGCCCACCAGCTGACACCGGTGATCGCAGGGGCGGGGCGGGCCGACGGGCTCGCCCCGCCTTCCGTATGACGATCGGGAGCGGTCCCAACGCGCCGCGCGGCCACCCGATCACGAGCCGACGTACCGACGACGGACGGCGGGGCGGGTAACCTCGCGCGAAGCGTCGACGACCAACGGAGCGGGCCTTCACGATGAAACTGCAGTTGCAGGGGATTACCAAGAGATTTGGCACCTTCACCGCGAACGACCAGATCGATCTGGTCGTGCAGCCGGGGGAGATCCACGCCCTGCTGGGCGAGAACGGCGCCGGCAAGAGCACCTTGATGAACGTGCTCTACGGGCTCTACGAGCCCACCGAGGGCACGATCCTGGTGGACGATGCACCGGTCACCTTCAAGGGGCCGGGAGATGCGATGGCCGCCGGGATCGGCATGGTGCACCAGCACTTCATGCTCGTGCCGGTGCTCACCGTGGCCGAGAACATCATGCTCGGCGCCGAGCAGACCTCCCGCGGCGGCTTCCTCGATCTGCGCCGCGCTCGCAAGCTCGTGCGCGAGCTGTCCGACCGCCACCACCTGGAGGTCGACCCGGACGCCAAGGTCGAGGACCTCCCGGTCGGCATCCAGCAGCGGGTGGAGATCCTCAAGGCACTGGCCCGCGAGGCCAAGGTGCTCATCCTCGACGAACCGACGGCGGTCCTCACCCCGCAGGAGACCGACCACCTGATGGAGGTCATGCGCTCGCTCAAGGCGCAGGGCACCTCCCTGGTCTTCATCAGCCACAAGCTGCGCGAGGTGCGCGAGGTCGCCGACACCATCACCGTCATCCGGCGCGGCAAGGTCGTCGGCACCGCGCAACCGACCGCGACGGCCGCCGAGCTGGCCGCCATGATGGTCGGCCGCACCGTGCAGCTGAGGGTCGATAAGGAACCCGCCAAGCCGCGCGACGTCATCCTCGACGTGGACAAGCTGCGGGTGGTCGACGCGGCGGGCCAGGTGCTCGTCGACGACATCTCCTTCTCGGTGCGCGGCGGTGAGATCTACGCGATCGCCGGCGTGCAGGGCAACGGCCAGACCGAGCTCACCGAGGCCATCGTCGGGCTGATCGAGCCGGCGTCCGGGCGCGTGATCATCGACGGCGAGGACGTCACCGACGACACGACGTACGACATCCTGCGCGCCGGTGTCGGGTACGTGCCCGAGGACCGCGCGCACGACGGGCTGGTCTCCAGCTTCAGCATCGCCGAGAACCTCGTGCTCGACATGTATGACCAGGCGCCCTTCGGCGGCCGGGTCCAGTTGAACAACAAGGAGATCGCCAAGAACGCGGCCGCGCGCGTCGAGGAGTTCGACGTGCGGACCGAGTCGCCCGGCGCCACCGCCTCGACCCTGTCCGGTGGAAACCAGCAGAAGGTCGTGCTGGCCCGCGAGCTGTCGCGCCCGCTGCGCCTCTTCGTGGTGTCGCAGCCGACCCGCGGCGTCGATGTCGGCTCGATGGAGTTCGTGCACAAACGGATCGTGGCCGAGCGCGACCGCGGAGCCGCGGTGCTGCTGGTGTCCACGGAGCTGGACGAGGTGGTGAGCCTCGCCGACCGGATCGGGGTCATGTACCGCGGCGCCATCGTCGGGGAGCTGCCGCCGACCGCGTCCGCACAGGAGTTCGGCCTGCTCATGGGTGGCCAGCACGGCGACACCGGCGATCACGACACGAAGGAGTCCGCGTGAGCGAGCAGAAGGCCGGGGGCGAGCCCGCGGTGGGCACCCCGGAGAGCGGTAGCAGCAAGGTCGACCAGACGCCGGACGGCGGCGCGGGGCGACTGCGCGAGATCTTCCGCAGCGACCACCCCGCGATCCTGACGATCCTCGCGATCTTCGCCGCTGTGGTCATCGGGTCGATCCTGATCATCGCGTCGGACCAGGCGACCCGCACCGCGGCGGGCTACTTCACCGCGGCTCCGATGGACACCATCTCCGCGGCGTGGCACGCGGTGTCCGGCGCGTACGTCGCGATCTTCGAGGGGTCGATCCTCAACCCCTCCAGCCTCTCCAGCGGCAACGCCACCACCATCTTCGGCCCGATCTCGGAGACCATCGTCAGCGCGACGCCGCTGATCTTCGCCGGCCTGTCGGTGACGCTGGCCTTCCGCGCGGGCCTGTTCAACATCGGCGCGCAGGGCCAGATCCTGCTCGCCGCGATCTTCGCCGGGTACGTCGGCTTCAGCTGGCACCTGCCCGTGGTGCTGCATGTGATCGTGGCGGTGCTCGCCGGCATCCTCGGCGGTGCGCTGTGGGCCGGGCTGGCCGGCGTACTCAAGGCCAAGACCGGGGCGCACGAGGTGATCACCACAATCATGCTCAACTACGTGGCGCTCGGCCTGATCCAGTACCTCCTCGGGGTGCACGGATTCCAGGCCAAGCCGTACAACCAGGCCATCTCGCCCGCCGTGGGCCACAACGCGATGTATCCCCACCTCCTCGGGTCGGCTCTGCGCGCGAACGTGGCGTTCCTCGTCGCGATCGCGGCGACCGTGGCAGTGGCATGGCTGCTGAACCGCAGCACCTTCGGCTTCCGGCTGCGCACCGTGGGCGCCAATCAGGACGCGGCGCGTACGGCGGGCATCAGCATCTCCAGCGTCTACATCGTGGTGATGCTGATCGTCGGCGCCCTCGCCGGGCTCGCGGGCAGCGCCCAGGTGCTCGGCACCTCCCCGCAGGTCACCAGCGACATCGACGCAGGCGTCGGGTTCGACGCGATCACCGTGTCGCTGCTCGGCCGCGGATCGCCGATCGGCACCTTCTGGGCGGGCATGCTCTTCGGCGCGCTGCGCGCCGGTTCGGTGCAGCTGCTGGCCTCCACCAACACCCCGTCGGACCTGGTGCAGGTGCTGCAGGCACTGATCGTGCTCTTCATCGCCGCCCCCGGACTGGTGCGGTTGATCTTCCGGCTACGCCGCAGTGGCGGCGGCCAGACCGCCGTGGTCGCGAAGGGATGGAACGGATGAGTCACCCCACGAAGTTCTCCGCTGCGCTCCGATACTTCGCGGGGACCCCGACGAAAGGAGAGTCCCGATGAGCGCGCCGGTCACCGACGAGGAACTCGTCGTCCACCACAAGACGGTGCGGGTCGGACCGTCACGTACCCGCCGCACGGTCGTCGCGATCGCGCTGATGGTGATCGGTCTCTTCACCGCGCTCGTGCTCGGCACGACCGGCACCCAGAAGGACGCCAAGTTCGGCTTCGACGCCGGCGGCGCGCAGGTGCACGTGCCGACGTTGAGCTTCGCCGAGGCGCCGTTCTGCTTCGTCGTCGGAGCATTGATCGTGCTGGCCGGGATCTACCATCTGGTGCGCGGTTTCACGCCGGTGACGATGCGCTGGGTCGGCAGCGGCGTCGGCGTGCTCTTCCTGCTGGCGTTCCTCGCGTGGGCGGGCACCGGCGGCAAGACGGTGCAGTTCACCTCCCTGCTGCAGCAGGGACTCCTGCTCGCCACCCCGCTCGTCCTGGGCGCGATGGGCGGCATCCTCTGCGAGCGCAGCGGCGTGATCAACGTCGCGATCGAGGGTCAGATGCTGGCGGGCGCCTTCGCGGGTGCGCTGCTCGGGACGGTCGCCGGTCTGTTCGCCGGGGTCATCGCGGCGATCGTCGTCGGCGGCCTGCTCGGTCTGCTGCTGGCCGTCTTCGCGATCAAGTTCCTGGTCAACCAGGTGATTCTCGGCGTCGTGCTCAACGTGCTCGCGCTCGGCCTGACCGGCTACCTCTTCGACGCGATCATGGCCAACAACTCCAATGGCACCAACAACCCCAGCTTCTTCGACCCCGCGAAGATCCCGCTGTTGGGCGACATTCCCGTGGTCGGTCCGGTGCTCTTCGACCAGAACTACATCGTCTACGCCATGTACGCGATCGTCATCGTGATCGACGTGGCGCTCATCCGCACCCGCTGGGGACTGCGCACCCGGGCTGTCGGCGAACACCCGCAAGCGGCCGACACGGTCGGTATCAACGTGCTGCGGCTGCGCTACCAGAATGTCGTGCTCGGCGGCTGTGTCGCCGGGCTCGCCGGGGCGTTCCTCACCATCGGCAACGTCGGGTCCTTCAGCAAGAACATCTCCTCCGGGCAGGGCTTCATCGCCCTGGCAGCGGTGATCTTCGGCCGCTGGACACCGCGGGGAGCCCTCGGCGCGGCGCTGCTCTTCGGCTTCGCCGGCGCGCTGCAGTCGGTGCTGTCCTTCGTGAACCCGCCGCTGCAGATCAACTCCAACCTGCTGAGCATGCTCCCGTACGTCGTCACGATCTTCGCGGTGGCCGGTCTGGTCGGGCGGGTGCGGGCCCCCGCAGCCGACGGCGAGCCCTACGTGAAGGGTTCGGCATGACCAACGCGCAGGCCCAGGTCGACTGGAAGTCGTTGCACCGCACTGCCATCGAGGCGATGGAGCGCGCGTACGCGCCGTACAGCAACTTCCCGGTCGGGGTCGCGGGGCTCGTCGAGGACGGCCGGATCGTGTCCGGTTGCAACGTGGAGAACGCCTCGTACGGCGTCGGCCTGTGCGCCGAGTGCGGGATGGTCGGCGACCTCGCGCGCACCGGCGGCGGCCGGCTGATGGCGGTCTGGTGCGTGGACCGCTCGGGCGAGGCGCTGATGCCCTGCGGGCGCTGCCGGCAGCTGCTCTGGGAGCACGGCGGACCCGAGTGCCTGCTGCAGACACCGCTCGGCGTCCGGTCGATGAGCGAGATGCTGCCGCAGGCCTTCGGGGCCCACAACCTCTAGCCCCTCACCGCCGAGTGGCATGCCTGTCTTTCGGGTGCAGCCCGGAGAGGTATGCCACCGGAAACATATGTATGCCACCCAGGGGCGGCTACTTGCGCAGGCCGAGCTCCTTGCCACAGGCGGCAGCCGCGGCCAGGTAGATCGCGTTGTCCTTCGAGTCGAGCCGGGCGTTCTTGTCCGCGGCGGCGTACGCCTTCACCGCACTGGCGCTGACCTTGTCGTAGGTCTTGTCGACGATGCAGGCGGAGATCTTCTGCACGACCGCCGGCTTGAGCTTGGCTCCCTGCGCTGTCTGCTCCAGACCCTTCGCGAGACCGGCGGTCGCTGCTGCCTTGGTGGGCTTGCCGCCGCCGGCAGCAGCGGAGGAGCTGACGCTCGTGCTCGACGGAGTCGTAGAGGCGGGCGCGCTGCTGGAGGAGCTGGAGGTGGTGCTGCTCGGCGCACTCGACGCGCTGCTCGAGGAGCTGGAGCTGCTGGACGAGCTGACGCTCACCTTGTCGCTGCTGCCGCCGCAGGCGGCGAGGCCGAGCGGGAGGGCGAGCAGCGTCGCGGTGGCGGCGGTGCGGGTGAGCGTGGACGTGATCGACATCGGTGGGTTCCCCTCGAACATGATGGACGCGCCCGTGACGTGGGCGCGTGCCGCGAGCTTACGGGCGAGGCGGGACGTTTCGGGCCCGAACGCGGTTGCGCACCCGAGTGATCGGAGCGGGCGGGAGTCCGCCCCCGAGGCCGTGGCAGGATCGGTGGATGCCTGAATCGCACGACGCCGTCGATGTCATCCGCGCCAAGCGCGACCGCCACGAGCTGGACGACGGCCAGATCGACTGGGTGATCGACGCCTACACCCGCGGCGTGGTGGCCGACGAGCAGATGTCGGCGCTCGCGATGGCGATCCTGCTGAACGGCATGACGCGGCGCGAGATCGCCCGCTGGACCGCGGCGATGATCGCCTCCGGAGAGCGGATGGACTTCTCCGGGCTGTCCCGCCCCACCGCCGACAAGCACTCGACCGGCGGTGTGGGCGACAAGATCACCCTTCCGCTGGCGCCGTTGGTCGCGGCGTGCGGTGTCGCCGTGCCGCAGCTGTCCGGGCGCGGACTCGGCCACACGGGCGGCACGTTGGACAAGCTGGAGTCGATCCCGGGCTGGCGCGCCGACCTCACGAACGAGGCCATGCTGTCCCAGCTGGACTCGGTCGGTGCGGTCATCTGCGCGGCCGGCGCCGGTCTCGCGCCAGCCGACAGGAAGCTCTACGCGCTGCGCGACGTCACCGCCACCGTCGAGGCGATCCCGCTCATCGCCAGCTCGATCATGAGCAAGAAGATCGCCGAGGGCACGGGCGCGCTGGTGCTCGACGTGAAGGTCGGATCGGGCGCGTTCATGAAGGACGTCGCCGACGCGCGCGAACTGGCCACCACCATGGTCGGCCTCGGCACGGACGCGGGTGTCCGCACCGTCGCCCTGCTGACCGACATGTCGACGCCGCTTGGTCTGACCGCCGGGAACGCGCTCGAGGTGACCGAGTCCGTCGAGGTGCTCGCGGGAGGCGGTCCCGCCGACGTACGCGAGCTGACCCTCGCGCTCGCACGCGAGATGGTCTCTGCCGCAGGCGTTTGCGACGTCGATCCCGCGGACGCCCTCGCCGACGGACGCGCGATGGACGCGTGGCGGGCGATGATCGCGGCGCAGGGAGGTGACCCATCGGCGACGCTTCCCGTCGCCCGTGAGCAGGACGTCGTCACCGCACCGCGCGACGGGGTGCTGACCCGGCTCGACGCGCTGCAGGTGGGGGTCGCGGCCTGGCGGCTCGGTGCCGGGCGCGCGCGCAAGGAGGACGTCGTGCAGGCCGGCGCCGGCGTGCAGTGGCATGCGCGACCGGGTGACTCCGTGCGTGCGGGGGAGCCGCTGCTGACACTGCACACCGACACCCCGGAGCGATTCGAGCGGGCGTTGACGTCGCTGGAGGCCGCGTTCGACATCGCCGACGCGGACGTGTCCGATCGACTCCCGCTGCTGATCGACCGGATCGCCTGAGAGCACCGGCGCTCGCCGTACAGTGACCGGATGTCGCAGACCCAGGCACCCCTGACCTACGAAGAGATCGTCCGGCTTCCGAAGGTGCTGCTGCACGACCATCTGGACGGCGGTGTGCGGCCGTCGACGGTGGCGCAGCTGGCGGACGAGACGGGTTACGACGGGTTGCCGACCAGCGACCCGTCGCAGCTCGCGCAGTGGTTCCGGGAGAACGCGGACTCCGGCTCGCTGGTGCGCTATCTGGAGACGTTCGCGCACACCGTCGGCGTCATGCAGACGGCCGATGCGCTGCGTCGTGTCGCGCGTGAGGCCGTCGAGGACCTGGCCGCGGACGGCGTCGTCTACGCCGAGATCCGCTACGCGCCCGAGCAGCACCTCGAGCAGGGGCTGAGCCTGGACGACGTGGTGCAGGCCGTGAACGCCGGTCTGCGCGAAGGGGAGTCGCTCGCGGCGGAGCAGGGCCGCACCATCCGAGCGAGGGCGCTGCTGACCGCGATGCGGCACGCCGCCAAGAGCACCGAGATCGCAGAGCTGGCAGTGCGATACCGCGACGATGAGGTCGCTGGTTTCGACATCGCGGGTGCGGAGGCGGGCAACCCGCCCACCCGGCACCTCGACGCGTTCGAGTACCTGCGCCGCGAGGACGCGCACTTCACCATCCACGCCGGTGAGGCGTTCGGGCTGCCGAGCATCTGGGAGGCCATCCAGTGGTGCGGCGCTGAGCGGCTCGGCCACGGCATTCGGATCGTCGACGACATCGAGGGGCTCGGCACGTCCCGCGTGCAGCTCGGGAGGCTCGCGTCGTACGTCCGAGACCGCCGCATCCCGCTGGAGCTGTGCCCGTCCTCCAACGTGCAGACGGGGGCCGCGACCTCGGTCGCAGCGC
This sequence comes from Allobranchiibius sp. GilTou38, assembly GCF_017565325.1. Taxonomy (NCBI): domain Bacteria; kingdom Bacillati; phylum Actinomycetota; class Actinomycetes; order Micrococcales; family Dermacoccaceae; genus Allobranchiibius; species Allobranchiibius sp. GilTou38. Next base: position 74,248 of record NZ_JAGEKN010000008.1, read on the forward strand.
ACCCGATCACGCAGCTGCGCGACCTGCGCTTCCGGATCACCGTCAACACCGACAACCGGCTCATGAGCGACACGTCGATGTCGCGGGAGATGTGGCTGCTGGTGCAGGACGCCGGGTGGGACCGGGAGGACCTGCGCTGGGTGACGATCAACGCCATGAAGTCGGCGTTCCTGCCCTTCGACGAGCGGCTGGCGATCATCGAGGAGCAGATCAAGCCGGGCTACGAGGCGCGCTGACCGGCTGCGATCGTGGGATTCAGCGGCCGGTGAGCTCGTCGACCGGTACGACGCGGGAGCGCTGCCTGGCGTCGCGGGCGAGGCGCTGCTGGTCGCGGCGACGGCGTTCGGCGAGTACGGCGGCCAGGAACTCCTCGTCGGACGTGCCGGGCGGCGGTGGCGGCGCGACGCTCGGGCGCACCGCGGCCGTGAGGTCGGCGCCGAGCCGCGCGCGGGCCGCCGGCGTGAGGGTCCGCCGCCGCAGCAGGAACTGACGCACCGCGAGGGCGGCGCCGTCGGGCAGGGCCGAGATGTCGGTCGACCGGGCCCACCGCTCCAGTCGCATCGGCACCTCCGGCGGCGCCGCGAGTCGCAGGCGCACGTCCTCCTGCACGACGTACGTGCCGGCGGCGAGGTCGCCGAGCCGCTTGACGCGGGTCGTGGCGACCGCCGCGATGACGGCCGGCACGCCGTACGCCATGAAGAGCTCCACGAAGCCCACCAGTCCGCGCACGAACGCATGCCGGAAGACGATCGGGCCACCGTCGTCGCGCACCACGCGGAGCCGGCAGATCAGCTTGCCGAGCGATCGCCCGCGGGTCAGGGTCTCGACCGCCACGGGGACGACCAGGAGGCAGCCGACGGTGCTGAGCAGCGCGAGCGTCTGGGTGGTGGCCGCGCTCGCGTCGAACGACTGCGCGAGGACCACGACGAGGAGCGCGATCAGCAGGAGCAGGTAGAGGACGGTGTCGATCACGCGGGCGACCACGCGGATGGGCAGGGACGCGGGCGGGATGTCGATCAGGACGGCCTCGCCCGTGACCATGGTGTCCGCCTCGGCGCCACGCAGGGCGCGCGGCTCCGCGAGTTTCCCCCGGTCCGTCACGTCGGTCAGCGTACCTTTGCGCCATGGATCTGGACGCGTACGTCGCGGCCCACCACCCGGAGTGGGAGCGCCTGCGTGACCTGGGGGCGCGGCGTCGGTTGACCGCCGCGGAGGCCGACGAACTGCTCGACCTCTATCAGCGCACCGCGACGCACCTGTCCCAGATCCGTTCGGCGGCGGCCGATCCCGCCCTGGTGCAGTACCTGTCCGCCCTGTTGTCACGCGCACGTGCCAGCTCGATGGGCGGGCGCACCAGCACCTGGTCGGGCGTCGCGCAGTTCTTCGCGGTCACCTTCCCGGCGGTGCTCTACCGGCTGCGGCGGTGGTGGCTGACCGTGCTGGTGGTCGACGTGGCGGTGGCGTTCATCATCGGCGTATGGGTCGCGCAGCACCCGGGCGTGCAGTCGTCGTTCATCAGCGGGAAGCAGGCCGATCAACTGGTCAACCACGACTTCGCTGACTACTACTCCCAGTACTCCGCCACCGATTTCGCGACCCGCGTCTGGACCAACAACGTGTGGGTCGCAGCGCTGTGCATCGCGGTCGGCGTGCTGGGCGTGCCGGTGATCTACCTCCTGTTCCAGAACGTGCTGAACGTCGGGATCATCGGTGGCCTGATGGCCTCGCACGGCAAGCTCTCACTCTTCTTCGGGCTGATCCTGCCGCACGGGATGCTCGAGCTGACAGCGGTGTTCGTGGCTGCAGCAGGCGGGCTGAAGCTCTTCTGGTCATGGGTCGAGCCGGGTGACCGCACCCGTCCCGACGCGATGGCCGCGGAGGGACGGTCGGTCATCACGCTGGCGCTCGGCCTGATCGTCGTGCTCCTGGTGACCGGCGTGATCGAGGCGTTCGTGACGCCGTCCGGGCTGCCGACCGCGGCGCGTATCGGGATCGGGGTGCTCGTGGAGGTGCTCTTCCTCCTCTACGTCTTCATCGTCGGCCGGCGGGCCTTCCTGGGCGGTGAGACCGGCGACGTGGCCGAGATCGACCGCAGCGCGGCCCTTCCGACGGTCGGCTGACCCCCGCTTTCGGACATGCACGACGGGGCACATATGCCCCGTTGCGCATGTCCAAAAGAGGTGTCAGAGGACGGCGGCGATGGCCTCGACCTCCACCAGCTGGTCGGGGTAACCGAGCACGGTCACCCCGAGGAGGGTGCTCGGCGGGTCGTGCTCGCCGAACGCGTCCCGCACCACCCGCCATGCGGTGACCAGGTCGGACCGCTCGGCGGAGGCGACGAGTACGCGGGTGGAGACGACGTCCCTCAGCTCGGCGCCGGCGTCGGCCAGGGCGACCTGCAGGTTGCGCATCACCTGGTGCGCCTGAGCCGCCACATCGCCGCGCCCGACCACGCCGCCCTCGTCGTCCAGCGGGCAGGACCCGGCGAGGAAGATCCACCTGGATCCGGCCGGGGCGGTTGCGGCGTAGGCGTATTCGACGGTGTCGGTCAACGTCGACGAACGGATCAGGCGTACGGCGGAGGTCATCGACCCACCCTCTCGCGTTGTGGACGTGCACAGCGGGTCATATCTGCCCCGGTGCGCATGTCCAAAACCGGGGGAAGGGGTCAGAGGAGGGACTGCCGCTTGAGCATCAGGTAGTGGTCGACCAGGGCGGTGGGCAGGTCGTCGGGGGACTCGTCCAGCACCGTGACACCGAGCTGACCGAGGGCGGTCGCCGCCCGCTCGCGCAGGGTGAGAGTCCGCTCGGCCGCGGCCGCGTCGTACGTCTCGAACGCCGTCCGTCGCTGCGAGGCCATCTCACGCAGCACCGGATCGGTCACCGACGCGACGACGACCCGGTGCCGAGCGGTGAGCGCCGGGAGCACCGGCAGCAGTCCCTCCTCGATCGCTGCGGGTTCGAGGGAGGTGAGGAGCACGACGAGGGCGCGCTGGCGTGACAGGCCGTCGACCGCCCCGGCGAGCCGGGACCAGTCCGCCTCGACCAGCGCCGGCTCCAGCGGGGTCATCGCGGTCACCAGCCGGTGCAGCAGCTGAGCGCGGTCGTGGACGCCGATTACCCGGGAGTTGATCATGCGGTCACCGGCCAGGAACTGCACCCGATCGCCCGCGCGCGATGCCAGCGCGGCGAGCAGTAGCGCGGCGTCCATGCTGTGGTCGAGCCGGGTCGTGTCGCCCACCCGGCCGGCGCTGGTACGCGAGGTGTCGAGCAGGATCACCACCCGCCGGTCGCGCTCGGGCTGCCAGGTGCGCACCACCAGGTGCTGTCGCCGGGCGGTCGCGCGCCAGTCCAGGCTGCGCACGTCGTCCCCGTCGACGTAGTCGCGCAGCGAGTCGAACTCGGTGCCCTGCCCGCGCACCCGCACCGCCGCGCGTCCATCGATCTCGCGCAACGCGCGCAGTCGGCTCGGCAGGTGCCGTCGCGAGGGGAACGCCGGCAGTGCGCGCACCGTGCCGGGCACGGCGATCGAGCGCTGTCGGGCAGCCAGCCGCAGCGGTCCGTAGGAGCGCACCGTCGTCCGGTCCGCGAGCCGGTCGCCGCGGCGTACCGGGGTGAGCCCCGTTGTCAGCCGGACACTCTCACCCGGAGGCAGGGATGCCGTATGCCGGGCCGGACCGGCTCCCGCGGAGGGTTGCCACGCGTCCCGCAGCAGTGCCCGCACCTGCCGACGGCCGTCGTTGCGGACCAGCAGCGAGGTCGACGTGGACTCCCCGAGCACGACCTGCGCGCCGGGGGATCGGGTCAGGTGCAACCCCGCCGGCGACCCGGCGAGCAGCACGTCGACGATCACGAGCACGGCCACGACCGCCAGCCACACCAGCACCGACGACGCGCGCGGCACCACCGCGACGTAGATCAGGCCCAGTGCGGCCAGCAGGACGGCGCGTCCGGTGATCGCCATCGGTCAGCGCGGGACGGGGACCGAGCCGGCGGCCGAGTCGAGCACGGCGGACGCTCCCACGCCCTCCAGCTCGGCCTCCGGGCGCAGAGTGATGCGGTGGGCCAGCGTCGACCGGGTCATCGTCTGCACGTCGTCGGGGGTCACGAAATCGCGCCCGGCGAGGAACGCCCAGGCACGGCTCGTGGCCAGCAACGCGGTCGCACCACGCGGGCTGACGCCGAGCGCCACCGAGGGGGAGGTGCGGGTCGCCCGGGCGATGTCGACGATGTAGCCCGCGACCTCGGGAGCGACGCGCACCCGGCGTACGGCGCGCGCACCGGCGGCGATGTCCTCAGCGCTCGCGACGGGGCGTACGCCGGCCGCCTCCAGATCGCGCGGGTCGAAGCCCTCGGCGTGCCGCTGCACGACGATCAGCTCCTGCTGGCGGTCGGGCAGCGCGACGGCGACCTTGAGCAGGAACCGGTCGAGCTGCGCCTCGGGCAGCGGGTAGGTGCCTTCGTACTCCACCGGGTTCTGGGTGGCGGCGACCATGAACGGCGCGGGCAGTGCACGCGGCGTGCCGTCGACCGAGACCTGCCGCTCCTCCATCGCCTCCAGCAGCGCGGACTGGGTCTTCGGCGGCGTGCGGTTGATCTCGTCCGCGAGTAGCAGGTTGGTGAAGACCGGGCCGGGCCGGAAGACGAAGTCCGACGAGCTCCCGTCGTAGACCAGGGATCCGGTCAGGTCGCCGGGCATCAGGTCGGGGGTGAACTGCACCCGCTTGGTCTGCACCGACAGCGACCGCGCCAGCGCACGCACGAGCAGCGTCTTGGCGACGCCGGGCACGCCCTCGAGCAGCACGTGACCGCCCGCGAGCAACGCCACCACGAGGCCGCCGATCGCCGAATCCTGTCCGACCACAGCCTTGTTCACCTCGGTGCGGACGTCGACCATCGCCTGGCGTGCGCGGTCGGCGTCGGCGTGCAGCGACGTGGATTGCGTCATGGGCGGTGTACCTGTCTCTCGAGATCCTGAAGTTGCTGTGCGGTGCGGATGAGCTGCTGTTCGTCGTCGACCGGGCCGCTGACGAGCACGTCGTGCACCTCGCGGGTGTCGCGCGAGGTGGCCTGCGCAGTCTCCCGGACGAGCTCGGCCGGCGGGGTGGTGGGTGACAGCCCGAGGTAGTGGGCGAGCCGGTGGCGGGACGCGATCCGCAACACCTCGGCCGTACGAGCGGTGTCGCGGGCTCGGCGGTAGAGCTGACCCCGGCTGCGGGTGGTCTCGACGGCGGGTACGACAACCGGCAGCGGCTCGCTGACCAGCCGGCCGAGGCGCCGTCCGCGCCACAGCATCAGCAGCACGACGCACGCGGCGGCCAGCCAGATGCCGGGTCCGAGCCAGCGCGGCCAGGGTGACGGGCCACCCGTGCCGGCGGCAGAGGCGTCCGCATGCGCGTCGTCGGCGGCCACCCAGATCACTCGCGGATGAGAGCCCAAGGCGCGCAGGGCGATCGCGGCGTCGTCGGCGGACAGCACCCCGTCGTTGCGCAGGATCTTGGCCGACCCGACGACGATGACGGCGGGTCGTACGCCGGCCACGGCCGGCAGCGTGCGGATGGCGTCGCCGCCGTCCTCGATTCGGACGCATCCGGTGCCGGCTGTCGAGGTGTAGGAGCGGGTGCCCACTCCGCCGTCGAACACGAGACCAGCGAACGGGGCTGCGCTGCACCGTAATTGCGTCACGTTGACGCTGCCCTCTCCGGGCACCTCGCGGATGGGCAGGCCCAGATCCGCCAGCACTGATGCCGGCGGGGCGATCACCACGAGGGCGCCGGCCGACGCCGACTCACGTGCGATGCGCTGCAGCGAAGCCCGACCGAGCAACCCGGCGCGGGTGACGACGACGGTCGAGTCCGCTCCTGCGGACTGCTGCGCCAGCCCGGCCGCGGTGTGGGTGACCTGCACGGAAACCCCCTGCGAGCGCAGCACCTGCGCGACCGCGCGGGCACCGTCCGGCGCGGGCGATCCGGGGTCGAGCGGCTGGCTGCGATGACCCGCGGTGAGCACCGCGACGACCGCGACGGCGACCAGGGCGAGCATCAGAGACGCAAGGAGCAGGCGACCGCGCGTCATGCGAGCTGACCGGTGCGAAGGGGCTCGGGGCGCGTGCGCTCCAGCAGGCTGTCCAGATCGCGCACTCGGGCGCAATCCGCCGCGTCGGCGGTCCTGCCGCCGTAGAGCACGGCGTCGAAGACCGTTGCGGCATCGGACAGCCCGGTGCTCGATGCGGGGAATCTCTCACCGACCACCCTGGCGATCTCATCGGCCGTCAGACCGGGGGCCGGGTCGACCAGCGCACGCTCCACGCCGCGTACGGCGATCGCGCGGAACCAGTCGAGAGTGGCCGAGTCGAGGTCACCGGCACGCTCGGCGGCGTTCGCACGGGCCCGCAGCTCCTCTGCCGAGGTGCTGGGGTCTCCGAGCACCGCGTCGTCGGGCTGGCGGCGCGCGCGCACCCGGCCGCGGCGCAGGCCGGTGACGGCGAGCGTGACGACCAGGATCACCAGCAGCAGTCCGATCAGCCAGGCGATCGAGGGCAGCGTGCCGGTGCTCCCGGAGAGGAGGTCGTCGATCCGGGAGGCGATCCAGTCGTACACGGACTGCAGCAGACTCTTGTGCTGCTGGTACTCGCTCTTGGACAGTTCGCGGCGCAGCAGCTCGCGGCCCTGCTCGACGCCGGGTGTGAGGGGAGTGGCGTCAGCGAGGTGCATCGTCGCGGGAGGCGGCCGCGGACATGAGGGTCACGTCCAGGCCCTCCTTGCGCATCCGTTGATCGATGTAGAGCAACCCGGTGGTGCCGGTGACGAACGGCGCGACAGCCGCGGTCACGACGGCGCTCCACAGCTGCCCGCCGATGAGCAGCAGCACGCTGGCGACCCCGTCGGTCGAATAACCGCCGAGGTTGAGCAACGATCCCGGCACTCCGACGACCGAGCTCACGACTCCCGCGACGAGCGACGCCAGGATCGAGATGCCGAACAGTCGCCAGAACGACGGGCGTGTCAAGGCCCACGACCGCTTGATCGCGGGCACCGGACCGATGCCTTCCAGCACCAGGGCCGGGCTCGCCATCATGAGCCGGACGCTGAGGAGGATGGCGCCGACCACCAGCCCGATGCCCAGCAGGACGCCCAGGATCACCGCGAGCACGGTGCCGACGGTCAGGGCCGCCAGGACGACGATGCCGACGGCGACGGCGACGACGACCAGCCCCAGGACGGCGAGCAGCAGGGTGAGTCCGAGCAGTGGCCACAGTCGAGGGCGGATCCGGGTCCATGTCTCGCGCATGCTGATTCGCCGACCGAGCACGGCGTCGGAGACGACGACGATGAGCATCCCGGCGAGCACGATGCTGCCGATGTAGGTGAAGATCTGTGCCGCCGGGGCGATGAGATCGATCTTGAGCAGATCGGGGTTGGACCCTCCTGCGTCGCTGTTGGACGACAGGTCCAGGCCGTGCGGGAAGACCACGCGCTTCAGCAGGAGCGTGATGACCAGGGTCGGCACCGCCACGATCAGATGCACGATGAGCGCAAGACCGAGGGTTGCGGCGGGGTTGCCGCGGATGGTGGCGAACGCGCCGCCGAAGATGTCACCGAGGGTGAGCGGGCGCAGCGGCACGACACCCGGTTTGGGGGCCATCGGACGGAACTGCGGCCCTCCGTACTGCGGCCCGCCGCTCAGCGGCGGGCCCTGAGGCGGCCCCGCCGGCGGGACGGGTCCGTACGCGCCGTACTGCGGGGGCGGTCGCTCGCCGGTGTGCTGCTGCGGGGGCGCCTGCGTCCCGTACGCCGGCTGCTCGCCGGTGCCGTTCGGACCCCCCGACGGGCTCACCCATCCGTCACTCATGGCCGAACCATAAGGCCTGCGAGGACCACTCAGGTGCCCTTGGGGTGCCAGACGGTCTTGGTCTCGAGGAACGCCCGCATCCGACGCAGGCTGGGAGTGGGCGCGAAGTCCGGCTCCACGGCGTCCGGCCCGTCGCCTGCGGGGCGCAGCACGCGCTTCACCGTGTCGGCGGCCGAGGCCTCGAGATCGGCCCACGCGACGCCGTCGGCGTCCGCTGCGCCCGTCAGGTCGACGGCGTTCACGTCGTGGTGGGACGCCAGCCAGGGAGCCAGCTCCGCGGTGCGGCCGGTGACGATGTTGACCACGCCGCCGGGCACGTCGGAGGTGGCGAGCACCTCCGAGAGGGTCACGGCCGGCAGCGGGCGCTCCTCGCTGGTGAGCACCACCACGGTGTTGCCCGACACGACCGCCGGTGCGATCACGCTGATCAGTCCGAGCAGCGAACTGCGTTGCGGTGCAAGGATGCCGACGACTCCGGTCGGCTCAGGAGCGGAGAGGTTGAAGTAGGGGCCGGCCACCGGGTTGAGATTGCCGAGTACCTGGGCCAGCTTGTCCGGCCACCCGGCGTACCAGACCCAACGGTCGATGGCGGCGTCCACCAGACGCTCCGCCCGGGGGCGGGTCACGCCCTCGCTGGCGATGACGTCGGCCACGAACTGGTCGCGCCGGCCCTCCAGCACCTCGGCCACCCGGTAGAGCACCTGCCCGCGGTTGTACGCGGTCGCGCCCGACCAGCCGGCGAAGGCGCCCCGCGCCGCGACCACGGCATCGCGCACGTCCTTGCGGGAGCCCTGCGCGGCGTTGGCCAGGAAGGACTGCGAACGGCCCTGGGAGACAACGGCGTACGAACGCCCGGACTCACTGCGCGGGAACTTGCCGCCGATGTAGAGCTTGTAGGTCTTACGCACGTCCACCCGAGCCATCAGTCCTCACTCCCCGCCGCGACATAGGCCTCCAGGCCGTGTCTCCCGGCCTCGCGGCCGTAGCCGCTCTCCTTGTAACCGCCGAACGGCGACGTCGGGTCGAACTTGTTGAACGAGTTGGCCCACACCACCCCGGCCCGCAGCCGGTCGGCGGTCCAGAGCACCCGCGACCCCTTGTCGGACCAGATGCCGGCCGACAGCCCGTACGGCGTGTTGTTGGCCTTGGCGACCGCCTCGGCCGGGGTGCGGAAGGTGAGCACCGACAGCACCGGCCCGAAGATCTCCTCCTGCGCGACCCGGTGGGCCTGCGACACGTCGGTGAAGATCGTCGGCGCGAACCAGTAGCCGCGGTCAGGCAGCTCGCACGGCGCGCTCCAGCGGGTCGCGCCCTCGGCCTCACCGGCCTCGACGAGCGCGGTGATGCGGGCCAGCTGCTCGGCGGAGTTGATGGCGCCGACGTCGGTGTTCTTGTCCATCGGGTCACCGACCCGCAACGTGCCGAGGCGGCGCTGCAGGCGGCGTACGACGTCGTCGGCCACCGACTCCTGCACCAGCAGCCGGGACCCGGCGCAGCACACGTGGCCCTGGTTGAAGTAGATGCCGCTGACGATGCCCTCGACGGCCTGGTCGATCGCGGCGTCGTCGTAGACGATGTTGGCGCCCTTGCCGCCCAGCTCCAGGGTGAGGCGCTTGCGGGTGCCGGCGATGGTGCGCGCGATCTGCTTGCCGACGTCGGTGGAGCCGGTGAAGGCGATCTTGTCGACGTCCGGGTGCTCGGTGAGCGCCTGGCCGGTCGCGCCGGCGCCGGTCACGATGTTGACCACCCCGGCGGGCAGGTCGGCCTGCTGGCACACCTGCGCGAAGAGCAGCGCGGTCAGTGGAGTGGTCTCGGCGGGCTTGAGCACGACGGTGTTGCCGGTCGCGAGCGCGGGCGCGATCTTCCACGCCAGCATCAGCAGCGGGAAGTTCCAGGGGATGACCTGGCCGATGACACCCAGCGGTGCCGGGCGCGCACTGGTGGTGAGTCCGGCATACTCCAGTTTGTCGGCCCAGCCCGCGTGGTAGAAGAAGTGCGCCGCCGCCAGAGGGATGTCGACGTCGCGCGACTCCTTGATCGGCTTGCCGTTGTCGAGGGTCTCCAGCACCGCGAACTCGCGGGCCCGCTCCTGCAGGATCCGCGCGATCCGGAAGAGGTACTTGCCGCGCTCGGCACCCGACATCGGTCCCCACACCCGGGTGTAGGCCCTCCGGGCAGCGCGTACGGCGGCATCGACGTCGGCCGCGCCGGCCTCGGCGACGTCGCTCAGCCGCTCACCCGTGGCCGGGTTGACGGTCTTGAACGATGCGCCGTCGGCCGGGTCGACGAACTCGCCGCCGACGAAGAGCCCGTAGGAGGAGGCGATGTCGACGACCGCCCGCGACTCGGGCGCCGGGGCGTATTCGAAACCCGTTGGCATGTCTCTCAGTCCTCGGTGACGTAGTCGGATCCGGAGTAGGCACCGGTGCGCAGTTTCTGGCGCTGCAACAGCAGGTCGGTCAGCAGACTCGACGCGCCGAACCGGAACCACTGGGGCGTGAGCCAGTCCGGTCCCGCGGTCTCGTTGACGGTGACCAGGTGCTTCACGGCGTCCTTGGTGGTGCGGATGCCGCCCGCGGGCTTCACCCCGACCATCGCGCCGGTGAGCGCGCGCCAGTCGCGGACGGCCTCCAGCATGATCAGGACGACCGGCAGGGTCGCCGCGGGCGAGATCTTGCCGGTGGAGGTCTTGATGAAGTCGGCGCCGGCGAGCATCGCCAGCCATGAGGCGCGGCGCACGTTGTCGTACGTCGCGAGCTCGCCGGTCTCGAGGATCACCTTGAGGTGCGCGTCGGCCCGGTCCGGGTTGCTCCGGCAGACCTCCTTCACGGCGGCGATCTGGTCGAAGACGGTGCGGTAGTCGCCGGACAGGAACGCGCCGCGGTCGATGACCATGTCGATCTCGTCGGCACCGGCGGCGACGGCGTCCTGGGTGTCCAGGAGCTTGACGGGCAGGGAGGCGCGGCCGGACGGGAAGGCGGTGCTCACCGCGGCCACGTTGATGCCGCTGTCGCCGAGCGCCTCACGCGCGACGCCCACCATGTCGTTGTAGACGCAGATCGCCGCAACCCGCGGAGTCGACGGGTCGGCGCGGTCGGGGAGGAGGGCCTTGGCGCACAGGTTGCGCACCTTGCCGGGAGTGTCGGACCCCTCCAGCGTGGTGAGGTCGATCATTGAGATCGCCGTGTCGATCGCCCACGCCTTGCTGGTGGTCTTGATCGACCGCGTGCCCAGGGCCGCAGCGCGTGCCTCGGCCCCTACCTGGTCCACCGGCGGCAGGCCGTGCAGCCAGGTGCGCAGCGATCGGTTGGACAGCGCGGACACCCCGAGGAGGTCCCTCGCCTGCGACGTTGCAGTGGTTGCTGACACCGACGCAGCGTACCGTCAGCGCCATGCCGTCCCGACTGGCTCATACCCCCGACGCCACAGATCAGCGCCGACTCTTCCGGCAGTCCGGGGCCATGGTGCTCGGCATCGTCACGATCGTGATCTGCGCCGTGATCCTGGTTTTCGGCCTTTGGTCGATGCACCGGCTGCACGCGGTCGACATCGCGTGGCCGATCGCGGTGGCGCTGCTCGCGTGGGTGCTCTTCGTGCGCCCGTGCGTCGTTCTCACCGAGCAGGCGGTCGTGATCCACAACCTGGTGCGTGATGTGCAGATCCCCTGGGCTGCCGTGGAGTCCACGCAGTCCCGGTGGAATCTGAAGGTGGTCACCACGGGCGGCGCGGGGTACGGATCGTGGGCCATCACCACTCAGCGCCGCCGGGTCCCGAGGGCACAGCGGATCGGCCTGGGGATGGGCAACTTCAGGTCGCGTGCCGAGCGCAAGCAGCCGATCGACGTCGGTGCCTATCTCAATGGTCCCGAGCGCGCGCAGTCGGCGGCCGCGGTCGCCGCCAGCATCGATGAGATGAAGGCCGCGTCGGCCCCGCAGCCCACTGGAGACACCGGCGTACGCGTGCAGCCCGCCTGGTGGGGGATCGCCGCCCTCGGGGCGGCCGTCGTCCTGATCGTCGTCGGCCTCCTGGGCTGACGCGTCACGCCGGGGCGGTCAGGCGCTCCATCTCCGCACGGATGGCCGCGAGCCTGCTCTCGCCGCTCACCCGGTCGGCGTCGATCGCCTCCAGGTAGACCTTCAGCTTGGGTTCGGTGCCGCTCGGCCGCACGATCACTCGCGTGTCGTCGTCGAGCAGGTAGCGCAGCCCCTCCGTGGGCGGCAGGCCGCGGTCACCGCGCGCCAGATCCTCGACGGACACGACGCGTTGGCCGCCGACGCTGCTCGGCGTGGTCGCGCGCAGCCGCGCCATGACGTCGCCGATCAGCGCGAGGTCCTGCACCCGCACCGAGAAGCTGTCGGTCAGGTGGTGGCCGTACGTCGCGGCGAGGTCGTCGAGCGCGTCCAGCAGGGTGGCGCCGCGGCCGGCGAGCGACGCAGCGTACTCCGCCATCAGCAGAGCCGCGCTGACGCCGTCCTTGTCGCGCACCTGGGTCGGGTCGACGCAGTAACCGAGAGCTTCCTCGTAGCCGTAGACCAGGCCCGGCACGCGGCTGATCCACTTGAACCCGGTCAGCGTCTGCTCGTGCCGCACGCCGTGCGCCGCGCACATGGCGGCGAGCAGCCGCGAGGAGACGATCGAGTTGGCCATCACCGCGTCGGCCGGCCAGTCCCGGCGCAGCAGATGGTCGCCGAGCAGCGCGCCGACCTCGTCGCCGCGCAGCATCCGCCATCCGTCGGAGTCGGCCACCGCGACGGCGCACCGGTCGGCGTCGGGATCGTTGGCGATGACCAGGTCCGCATCGACCTCGCGGGCCAGGTCGAGCGCGAGGTCGATCGCGCCGGGCTCCTCGGGGTTGGGGAACGCCACCGTCGGGAATTCCGGGTCGGGCGACTCCTGCTCGGCGACCGAGTAAACGTCATGGAAACCCACGCGCGCCAACGCATCTCGTGCCACCTGCGACCCCACGCCGTGCAGCGCGGTGTGCACGATCCGCAATGCGCGCGGGCCGCCGGGCGTGACGACGCGGGATACGGAGTCGAGGTAGTCCGCCACGATCCCGTCGTCGAGGGTCTGCCAGCCGTCCTGCGCCTGGGGCACGGACGCGGCGTCGGGCACCGCCGTGATGGCGTCGGCGATCTGCTCGTCGACCGGCGACACGATCTGGCTGCCGTCGCCGAGGTAGACCTTGTAGCCGTTGTCCTGCGGCGGGTTGTGGCTCGCGGTGACCATGACGCCGGCGTCCGCGCCGAGGTCGCGGATCGCGAACGCCAGCACCGGTGTCGGCAGCGGACGCGGCAGCACCATCGCGTGGCCCCCAGCCGCCACGACCACCGCGGCGGTGTCCCGGGCGAAGACGTCGGAGTTGTGGCGGGCGTCGTACCCGATCACCACGGTCACGTCCGGTGCGCCGCGCTCCTCCTGCAGGTACGCCGTGAGGCCGGCTGCCGCTCGCAGCACCACGACGCGGTTCATCCGGGCCGGCCCGGCACCCAGCGCGCCGCGCAGGCCGGCGGTGCCGAACTGGAGCAGCCCGGAGAACCGGTCGTCCAGGTCGGCCACGGCGTCGGCGTCGCCGGACCGGACGTCAGCCAGCACTTGCTCCAACTCGGCGCGGGTCTGCGGGTCGGGATCGTCGGCGATCCAGGCGCGGGCCTGATCCTCGAGGGCGGTCATCACATCGCCCGTACGACGTCGGCGAGCAGCGCCCCGCACCGTGCCGCGGCGGCCTGTCCGGCCTCCAGCACCTCGGCATGGGAGAGCGGCTGATCGCTCACGCCGGCCGCGGCGTTGGTGACCAGGCTGATGCCCAGCACGTCGAGCCCGGCCTGGCGCGCCGCGATCGCCTCGAGAGTGGTCGACATGCCGACCAGCTGCGCGCCGAGGACGCCGGCCATCCGCACCTCGGCCGGCGTCTCGTAGTGCGGCCCGCGGAACTGCGCGTAGACGCCCTCGTCGAGCGAGGGGTCGACGGTGCGGGCCAGCTCGCGCAGCCGGGCGGAGTAGAGGTCGGTGAGGTCGACGAAGTTGGCGCCCTCGATCGGGGAGGTCGCGGTGAGGTTGATGTGGTCCGAGATCAGCACCGGGGTGCCGGGCGCCCACTCACGCCGCAACCCGCCGCACCCGTTGGTGAGGACGATCGTCGTACAGCCCACCGCAGCCGCCGTCCGTACCCCGTGCACCACCGCGCGCACCCCGCGCCCCTCGTAGAAGTGGGTGCGGGTGCCGAAGACCAGTGCGCGCCGGTCGGTCTCGCCGATCCGGACCGATCGGATCGTGCCCGTGTGACCGCTGACGGCCGCCGCGGTGAAGCCCGGCACGTCGGTGTTCGCGACGGTGGCGAGCGTCTCGCCGATGCGGTCGGCGGTCTCGCCCCACCCGGATCCGAGCACCAGCGCGACGTCGTGGTGCGGGCTCCCGGTGGCCTCGGCGATCACCTCCGCAGCGCTGCGGGCGACCTCGAACGGGTCGGTGGCGGGGTCTGCGAGGTCGGCTGCGATCGTCACCGGCACAGGCTAGCGAGGTCCCGCGTGGTGAAATGAACCCGTGACGCGTCAGAGAACCGTGGCCATCATCGGCGGAGGACCAGGGGGCTACGAGTCGGCACTAGTGGCCGCCGCGGCCGGTGCCTCCGTCACGGTCATCGAGAACGAGGCGATGGGCGGCGCCGCCGTCCTCACCGACTGCGTGCCCAGCAAGGCGCTCATCGCCACCTCCGACTTCATGTCGCGTTTCGCCTCCGCTGGACGCCTCGGCGTCGGTTTCGAGGGTGCCGGTGAGGACCAGCACGCCGAGGCCCACCTCATCCAGGTCAACGAGCGCATCCTGGCGCTCGCGCAGGCGCAGAGCCACGACATCCGCGCCCAGGTCGAGGGCACCGGGGTGCGGGTCTGCCGCGGCGCCGGCCGGGTCAGCGCACCGGGGAAGGTCACGGTCGAAAGCGAGGACGGCGTCGAGGAGATCTCCGCCGACGTCACCCTGATCGCCGTCGGCACCCGACCCCGCACGATGCCGGCGGCGCAGCCGGACGGCGATCGGATCCTCACCTGGCAGCAGATCTACGACCTCAAGGAGCTGCCCGAGCACCTGATCGTGGTGGGTTCGGGAGTCACCGGCGCCGAACTCGCGCACGCCTATCTCGGGCTGGGGTGCGCGGTCACGCTGGTGTCCTCACGCGACCGGGTGCTGCCCGGTGAGGACGCCGATGCCGCCCTCGTCATCGAGAACGTCTTCCGTCGCCGTGGGATGCAGGTGCTCAACCGGTCCCGGGCCAAGTCGGCCGAACGCACCGACGAGGGCGTCCTCGTCACGCTCGAGGACGGTCGCACGGTCGAAGGCTCGCACGTGCTCCTCGCCGTCGGGTCGATCCCGCAGACGCGCGGCATCGGCCTGGAGGATGCCGGGGTCGAGATGACCGAGTCCGGCCACATCGTGGTCGACCGCGTCTCGCGGACCTCGGCGTCCGGCGTGTACGCCGCCGGCGACTGCACGGGAGTGCTGCCGCTGGCCTCCGTCGCGGCCATGCAGGGGCGCCTCGCGATGGCGCACGCCCTCGGCGACGCGGTGGCTCCGCTGAACCTGCGCGGCGTGTGCGCCAACATCTTCACCGACCCCGAGATCGCCACGGTCGGCTACTCACAGGCCGATGTCGACGAGGGTCGCGTCGAGGCCAAGCTGGTGACGCTGCCGCTCTCGACCAACCCGCGCGCCAAGATGCGCAACATCCGGGACGGTTTCGTGAAGCTGCTGGTCCGGCCCGGCAGCAACACCATCATCGGCGGGGTCGTGGTGGCCCCGCAGGCGTCGGAGCTGATCTTCCCCATCGGGCTGGCCGTGCAGAACAGGCTCACGGTCGACCAGGTGTCCTCGACGTTCTCGGTCTACCCCTCGATGACCGGGTCGATCACCGAGGCCGCGCGCCGGCTGCACTCGCTCGACTACTGATCCTGACCTCCGCCCCTCCTCGAGATGTCGGTTTCGGAGGGTCTGCCGCTGACTGACCCTCCCGAAGGGACATCTCGGCGTACGGCGCAGATCGACGCCCGGGCATGCGAACGGCGCACGTCCCGTCGTGGGACGTGCGCCGTTGCGGTGAAGTAAGGGGGCTCAGTGGCCGAGTGCCAGGCCGCGGTAGTAGGTCACCAGCGGCTTGTGCTGTGCGACGCGCTGCTGGCGGTTGCGTGCGAAGAACTGCACGGTCCAGGTGCCGACGCAGGCGATGAGGGCCACGAGAGCGACGGCGACGATGATCATCGTGCCGGTGAAGAACTGGTCGATGTTCATAACGTTCATGAGTCTGCCTCTGTCTCGATCTTATTGATCACTACGTCTGTAGTGCTCATGTCCTTGACACTACGCCTGTAGTGGAATCGCCGCAAGCGCGGCCCCTGTGTGCTGCCTCACAGGGGCGATGGACGGACGTGAGAGGCTGCGGGCGTGTCCAGGAAGAGCAGGCGCCCCGAGGGGACGGCGGCGCGGCAGGCCCACCTGCTGGAGTCCGCGATCACCGTCGTCGGCCGCGGCGGCCTGCGGGGCCTGACCCACCGTGCCGTCGACCGGGAGGCCGACCTGCCCGAGGGCACCTGCTCGGTCTACTTCCGCACCCGGCTCGCACTGCTGACGGCGCTGACTGCGTTCGTGGCCCAGCGGTTGACCGACGACGTACGCCGGATGGGTGAGGCGCTGCCGGAGTCCAACGGCGACCCCGCGCCGGCCATCGAGGCAACGGTCGAACTGGTGGTGCGCTGGTCGGGTCGTCCCGATCTGCTGATCACGATGACCGAGCTCTACCTGGAATCGGTGCGCACGCCCTCCCTGCGGTCGGCGTCCGGGGCCTGGCGCGACGGGCTGGTCGGCGTCGTGGAGGAGTTGGTGCAGCGATCGGGCAAGTCCGACCCCCGGCGGCGGGCGCAGGGCATCGTGGCCAGCGTCGAGGGTGTCGCGGTGGCGTCCCTGCCGCTGTCGGCGCGGGACCGCAAGACCTACCTGCGCGACACGCTCACCCTGGTGGTCTCCAGCCTCGCCTGAGGCTGTCTCGCCTCTGCACCGTTTGCGTCCCTGCGCCCGTCTTCGCCCCTGCCGGCTTGCCGCTGCGAGTGGCGGTTCTCATGCGGCTTCGACGAGCGCTGCGGCCGTTGCCCCGCCTGCCCGGGCGTGGGTTGTCGGCGCTGCGGTCACTTTCCTGCGCCGCGAGCACGCGCGGAGGTGGATTGTCGGCGCTGCGGTCACTTTCCTGCATGGCGCCTACGCGCGGGCGAGAGGCTGTCAGTCGGTGATCTGGGCCAGCACCGCGCCGGACGTGACCGTCTGGCCGATCTCGGCCGTGAGGCCGGAGATGGTGCCGTCTTTGTGCGCGGTGATCGGCTGCTCCATCTTCATGGCCTCGATCACCACGACCGTGTCGCCGGTCGCGACGGTGTCGCCGTCGGAGGCGACCACCTTGACGATGGTGCCCTGCATGGGCGCGGTGAGCGCATCGCCACCCGCGGCAGCGCCACCGCCGCCGGAACGGCTGCGCTTGGGCGCCTTCGCCCGCCCTGGGGCAGCGCCGCCGCCGCCACCCAGCTGCAGGTCGCCCGGCAGCGAGACCTCGACGCGCTTGCCGCCGATTTCGATGACGAGCTGCTGGCGCGGGGCCGTCTCGGTCGCTTCGGCGGCTGGGCCGTCGTACGCCGGGATGTCGTTGTCGAACTCGGTCTCGATCCACCGGGTGTGCACGGTGAACGGCGTGTCGCCCTCGGGCGCGAACGCGGGGTCGCTGACGACCTTGCGGTGGAAGGGCAGCACGGTCGGCATGCCCTCGACGACCATCTCCTCCAGCGCGCGGCGGGAGCGCTCGAGCGCCTGCTGCCGCGTCGCGCCGGTGACGATGAGCTTGGCGAGCATCGAGTCGAAGGCGCCGCCGATGACGTCGCCGCTCGTCACGCCGGAGTCGACCCGGACGCCCGGACCGCTCGGCGCCTCGAAGCGGGACACGGTGCCCGGCGCGGGCAGGAAGCCGCGACCGGCGTCCTCGCCGTTGATCCGGAACTCGAAGGAGTGGGCGCGCGGCTCCGGGTCGTCGTACCCCAGCTCCTCGCCGCGGGCGAGTCGGAACTGTTCGCGGACCAGGTCGACGCCGGTGACCTCCTCGGAGACCGGGTGCTCGACCTGCAGGCGGGTGTTGACCTCCAGGAAGCTGATGACGCCGTCCTGCCCCACGAGGAACTCGCAGGTGCCCGCCCCCTGGTAGCCGGCAGCGCGCAGGATGTCCTTGGACGCACGCAGCAGTTCCGCGTGCTGCTCGTCGGTGAGGTAGGGCGCGGGCGCCTCCTCCACGAGCTTCTGGTTGCGGCGCTGCAGCGAGCAGTCACGGGTCGAGACGACCACGACGTTGCCGTGCGCGTCGGCCAGGCACTGGGTCTCCACGTGCCGCGGCTTGTCCAGGAACCGTTCGACGAAGCACTCGCCGCGCCCGAACGCCGAGACGGCCTCGCGCACCGCTGACTCGAAGAGCGAGGGGATCTCCTCGATGGTGCGGGCGACCTTCAGGCCGCGCCCGCCACCGCCGTACGCCGCCTTGATGGCGATCGGCAGGCCGTGCTCCTGCGCGAAGGCGACGATCTCGTCGGCGTCGTTGACGGGCTCCTTCGTTCCGGGCACGAGGGGCGCGCCTGCGGCGGTCGCGATGTGGCGCGCCTTCACCTTGTCGCCCAGGGAGTCGATGGCCTGCGGCGACGGGCCGATCCAAGTCAGCCCGGCGTCGATGACGGCCTGGGCGAAGTGGGCGTTCTCGGCGAGGAAGCCGTAGCCGGGATGGACGGAGTCGGCGCCCGACGTACGCGCGACCTCGAGCAGCTTCTCCTGCACCAGATAGGACTCACCGGGAGTCGCGCCACCGAGGGCATGTGCCTCGTCGGCGACCTGCACGTGCAACGCGTCACGGTCCGGATCGGCGTACACCGCGACCGACGCGATGCCCTCGTCCTTGCACGCGCGCGCGATGCGGACGGCGATTTCCCCCCGGTTGGCGATCAGCACCTTCTCGACAGCAGCCATGGTCCGGGACTCTAGTGGGATGAGGCACACCCGGGTCGTCCGGGTGATGAGACGCGCGGGCATACAGAGCCGGGGCACGCGGTTGGACCACACATGACGGACACAACCAGCACTGCAGTTCCCGAGGTCGCCCTGCGCGCCGCTACCGGCACCACCCCGATCCCGCAGCTGGGGTTCGGCGTCTTCCAGGTGGACGACAAGGACACTCCGCCCGCCATCGCGTCGGCGCTCGAGGTGGGCTACCGTTCGATCGACACCGCGCGCATCTACGGCAACGAGGACGGCGTGGGCCGCGCGCTCGCCGCGACCGACGTTCCCCGCGACGAGATCTTCCTGACCACCAAGGTCTGGAACGACGACCAGGGCTACGACAAGACGCTGAAGGCGTTCGACGCCTCCGTCGCCAAGCTCGGCTCCGAGCCGGATCTCTACCTGATCCACTGGCCGACCCCGAAGCACGACACCTACGTCGACACGTTCCGCGCGCTGCTGAAGCTGCGCGACGACGGCCGCATCAAGGTCGCCGGCGTCTGCAACTTCAACATCGAGCACTTGCAGCGTGTGTACGACGAGCTGGGGGAGTACCCCGCCATCAATCAGGTGGAGCTGCACCCGCTCCTGCAGCAGCAGGAGTTGCGTGACTTCCACGCGACCCATGACATCGTGACCGAGGCGTGGAGCCCGCTGGCCCAGGGCGGCGAGCTGCTGAAGGACGCGACCATCGGCAAGATCGCCGACACCAAGGGGGTCTCGCCCGCTCAGGCGATCCTGCGCTGGCACATCCAGATCGGCAACGTCGTCATCCCCAAGTCGGTGACGCCGTCGCGGATCAAGGAGAACTTCGACATCTTCGGCTTCGAGCTGGACGCCGATGACATGAGCACGATCGCGCGGCTGGACCAGGGTGGTCGGGTCGGCCCCGACCCCGCCGAGTTCAACTGACCGACCGCGGCACCAGGCCACCGAGGGGTGGGGAAGCCGTCGGAAGGTGACGGTATTTCCCCGCCCCTCGATGTCGTCCCTGCCCCCGACGGTGATAGCCAACTCCCGACCACCGGTGCGGGCGAGGGTGATCCACCGCACACCCCTGCGATGCAATCCGGCGTCAGCGGTGTGACGAATGATGTCTGATTCGCACTGGAATAGCTGATTGCGGGATAGCTGTGACACGCTTGCGTTGGCCATGACCGTTCGACCGGGGAACTCCTGAGAGCTGTGGAAGGAACGATCGTGGACAAGTCGGGGGCCGGCGTTCATCGCGGACCATCCCGTCGGGCTGTCGCAGGTGGTCTCATCTGGACGGTGCCCGTGATCGCCGTGGGGGCTGCGGCTCCAGCGATGGCCGCGAGCCCGCCCGTGACAAGACAGTTCACGACCCCGGGCAGCACCACCTACACCATCCCCGCAGGCAACAAGTCCGCGACGTTCACGGTCGTCGGCGCGGGTGGCGCGAGTTCGACCACGGTCGCCGGCGGTTCCGGTGCCTCCATCACGGGCACACTTGCGCTCGCCGGTACGACCGCAACGACCCTGACGGTCGTCGTCGGTGCAGCTGGTGCCGCCCTGGGGGTCGGTGGGGCCGGGTACGGCAACGGCGGCTCGTCTTCCACAGCTCTGGGCACCAATGACCGAGGTCGAGGCGGCGGCGGTGGCAGCGCGATACTCACCTCTGCGAACGTCGTCCTGGTCGCGGCCGGCGGCGGTGGCGGTGCGGGCGCATATTCACTTACCGGGTACACCGGAACGACTGGTCTCGGTGGTAATACCGGGACTGCCGGTGGCACGACGACGGTCACTCTGACCAGCGACAACTCCCAATACACCTCGGTCGGCGGTGGCGCCACGACCAGCGCGACCGGAGGCACTGCCGGCAATGGTGGCACCGGCACTGTGACAACCCGGTACGTCGGAGGAGCCGGCGGAAACAACGCGACCGGCGGTAACAACGGAGGCAACGGCGGCGCAGGCGCCTATGTCCCGGCTCAGACCAACGCCGGCACGACGAACATCTGCGGTGGCGGTGGTGGAGGCGGTTATGCCGGGGGCGGTGGCGGCGCGGGTGCGGTCATCACGGGGACGAGCTATGCGCTCTTCGGTGGAGCCGGCGCCGGTGGCAGCAACTACGTCGGCGGTGCTGGTGTCTCCGGCACCACTATTACTAACGCTAACAACGCCGCGGCGAACACCACGGCCACTAACGGCTCGGTCACCATCACCTACTGATCGGGCTGTCGGCAGGGCAGTGCGTCAGCACGGCTGGCGGAACACCTCAGACGGGGAGAACCCGGGCGACGAAGGCGCGTAGCTGGTCCAGATTGCGGCACTCGTGCATGTCGACGACAGCGCCGTACGCCGCCGCGACCGAATCGCCGGTGTCCCACATCCGTGCGGGTTCAGGGTTGAGCCAGGCGACGTGCCGCGCGCGGGCGGCGATGGCCGCGACGTGCGCGACCCCGGGGTCCCCGTAGTTGGTCCGGGCGTCGCCGAGGATGAGCACCGTGCTGCGTGGACCGATGCTCTCCCACTCGCTGCGCACGAAGCCGCGGAACGCCGTGCCGTAGCTGCTGCTCGTGCCGTGAGCGGTGAACTCCCGCGTACGACGGGCCCAGATGCCCAGCGGCGCACCGGGTTCGGCGTCCTTCAGCACATCGGTGATCTCGGCGGTGCTGCTCACGAACCCGTAGGCGCGCACCTTCCGGAACTGCGCGTGCAGGGCCTGCATCAGCAGCATGGTGAAGGTGGAGAAGGCGCCGACCGAGCCGGACAGGTCGGCGAGCACGATGAGATCCGGCCGGTGTCGGCGCCGCTCCCGGTACGCCGGATCGATGGGCACGCCGCCGGTGGACATCGAACGTCGCAGCGTCCGCCGTACGTCGATCTCGCCCCGCCCGGCGGCCCGCCGCGCGGACATCCGGGCTGCGAGCTTGCGCGCCAGGGGGTCGATGTGGCGGCGCAGCTCGTCGAGGTCCTTCGTGCCGGCGCTCAGGAAGTCGCGCTGCTCGATGCCGCTGCCGACCCCGAACCGCGCCACCCGCTCACGCGATCGCACCTGGGTGTTGCGACGCAGCGCCTCGGCCTCGATGCGGCGGCGGAAGGCCGCGACGCGGGCGCGCATCTCCTCGCGGTCGAACCGGTCCGACAGCTGCTCGCCACCCTGACTACTCCCACTGTGTTCACCGCGGGCCCCGCGTGACTGCTGCTGCGCGGCGGCGATCGCGCGCTGCGGCTGCAGTCGGGAGATGGTCTGCGCCGACGAATACCCCTGCTGTTCATCGCCGTTCGCGACTTCACCGAGCAGATCGACTGCGGCGGCTGCGAGGTCTTCGAGCACTTTCGCGTCGTTGTCCGCCAGAGCCTGCACCAGCTGGTCGCGCAGCTCGTCGACCGACGCGGCCCGCGCCACCGTGCGCCGGCCCGGGGCGGCCGGGAAGTAGAGATCGAAGAGCCGGTCGAAGACCTCCCGGTCGCCGGCGCGACGCAGCATCGCCGCGGCCACGCCGCCGCGCAGCCGGGTGCGGTCGTCCAGACCGAGGGCGGTGGCGATCCGGGCGGCGTCCGCGACCTCGCTCGTACCGACCCGGATCCCGTGGTCGCGCAGCGAGGTGGTCAGCTCGACCAGCCGGTCACCGAGCGCGCTCTCAGCCGTCGAGGGCACGGTCCAGGTCCAGCGTGCTGGTGGCGACGCGGATGTCGTCCTGGTGCTTGAGGATGACCCCGAGGGTGCTGCGAACCAGCGCCGGGTCGAGCTCCTTCGTGCCGAGTGCCACGAGGGTGTGCGCCCAGTCGAGGGTCTCGGCGACCGACGGCGGTTTGCGCAACGACCCGGCGCGCAGGGCGCCGACGATGCGCACCAGGGTCTGCGTCAGCGTGTCGTCCAGGCCCGGCGCCTGCAGCCCGACGATGCGGGCCTCCAACTGAGGATCGGGATAGTCGATGTGCAGGAAGAGGCACCGGCGCCGCAGCGCCTCGGACAGTTCGCGGGTGGCGTTGGAGGTCAGGACGACGAACGGCCGGTGGCGTGCGGTCACCGTGCCCAGCTCGGGCACCGTCACCTGGAAGTCGGACAGGATCTCCAGCAGGAGCCCCTCCATCTCCTCGTCGGCCTTGTCCAGCTCGTCGATGAGTAGCACGACCCGCTCCTCGCTGCGGATCGCGGCGAGCAGGGGCCGCGGCAGCAGGAACTCCTCGCCGAAGATGTCGGATTTGACGTCCTGCCAGGCGTGTTCGTGGCTGTCGCGCTCGGCGGTGATCCGCAGCAGCTGCGCCGCGTGGTTCCACTCGTAGAGCGCCCGGGCCTCGTCGACGCCCTCGTAGCACTGCAGCCGGATCAGGTCGGCGCCGATCGCGCGGCTGACGGCCTTGGCCAGCTCGGTCTTGCCGACCCCGGCAGGGCCCTCGACCAGCAGGGGCTTGCCGAGGGCTTCGGCAAGATAGACGGTCGTGGCGATCTCGTCCGAGGCGAGGTATCCGACGTCGGCGAGGGACTGCAGCGCCTGGTCGACACCGGCGAGCGCGGGGTGCGGGGTCGTCATACCGGCCATCCTCGCGTACGCCGCATCGCCGCCCGCGGCCGGTCGATCCGCGAGTGTCCGCAGATTCGTGTACCCGTCCACACGGATCTGCGGACACTCGCAGGGCGGAAACCGAACGAGGGTCGTCGTGAGAGGTGGAGCTAGGACTTCTTGGTCTCCGCGAAGATCGCGGCGATCTCGTCGATCTTGCCCAGCAGCTCGTCGGCCTTGGCGACATCGAACGTCGCCTTCGTGCCTCCGCCACCACCGGCCAGCTTGGTGGCTTCGTTGACGAGGGTGTGCAGCTGGGGGAACTTCTCGAAGTGCGGCGGCTTGAAGTAGTCGGTCCACAGCACCCACAGGTGGTGCTTGACCAGCTCGGAGCGCTGCTCCTTGATGATCGCGGCGCGAATGCGGAAGTCGGGGTCGTCGTTGTCGGCGACCTTCTCGCAGATGGCCTTGACGGACTGGGCCTCGATACGGGCCTGGGCGGGGTCGTACACGCCACACGGCAGGTCGCAGTGTGCGCTGACCTCGATCGTGGGGGCAAGGAAACGGCGGAGCATCAAGTCATCCCTCTCATCGGTCGCCGCGCGGTGACGCGCGGCCGGGTGCAGATGCAACCACCCTACGGCCGGGCACGGGGGGCGGGCCAAGGGCTCCAGCTGCTGCGACGTGGTCGCATCGACGGAGCGTCGAGCGCGACTCGTGCGGTCAGCGTGCTCTGAGCGACCGAGGCAGGCGCAGCAGCACCCTTGCCAGCACGTCGTGCTCAGGGATGGCACCGACCAGCCAGGAGTCGATCCCCTCGGCGGGGTTGTCCCGCTCGGCCCACCAGCCGTCGCCTTCGCGCCGGGTCAGCCACTTGACGGCGATCGGTCGCGGGCCGTCCGGGCCGTCGGGCAGCCGGATGACATGGGCCCGACCGGGAGCCGGGCGTACGCCGTAGGCGACCAGCAAGCGGTCGCCCTCGGCGTACGTCGGCTCCATGGAGCGGCCGCGGACGACGGCCACCCCGATCCGCGGCAGGCCGCGCATGATCGGTGTCAGTCGACCTCGGTGGGGGATGCGCCCGAACGTCCGGACGCGTCGTCGGGGGTGGGGCGCCCGGCGCTCGTCGAGTCGCTGCCGGCCGAGCCCTCGAGCCCGACCAGGGCGGTGACGGCCTCCACGCGGTGCTCCTCCTCGGCGTGCACCCGGCTGAGGAAGGACTTCGTGCGCTCGTGCTGCGGGTGGTCGATGACGTCACGTGGGTTGCCGGACTCCACCACCACGCCGGCGTCCATGAAGACCACCTTGTCGGCGACGCCGCGGGCGAAGGCCATCTCGTGCGTCACCACGACCATGGTCATCCCGTCGCGGGCCAGTTCGCGCATGACCGCCAGCACCTCGCCGACCAGCTCCGGGTCCAGGGCGGACGTCGGCTCGTCGAAGAGCATGAGCTTCGGCTTCATCGCCAACGCGCGGGCGATGGCGACCCGCTGCTGCTGCCCGCCGGACAGCTGCGCCGGGAAGTGGTCGCAGTGATCGCCCAGGCCCACCCGCTCGAGCAGAGCGAGCGCCTCGGCGCGGGCGGTCTTCTTGTCCACGCCCTTCACATGGATGGGCGCCTCCATGACGTTCTCCACCGCGGTCTTGTGCGGGAAGAGGTTGAAGCGCTGGAAGACCATCCCGATCTCACGGCGCTGCTCGGCGATCCGCTTCTCGGTGAGGCGGTGCAGCTGCCCCTCGCGGTCGTCGTAGCCCATGAGGTCGCCGTCGACCCAGATGCGGCCGCCGTCGATCGTCTCCAGCTGGTTGATGCACCGCAGGAACGTCGTCTTGCCCGAGCCGGAGGGCCCGAGCAGGCAGACGACCTGGCCTTCGTGCACGTCGAGGTCGATGCCCTTGAGCACCTCGTTGCTGTGGAAAGCCTTGGTGACGTTGAGGGCTCGTACGATCGGCTTGTCGCTGTGCGCGTCGGTCGTCGTCATCGGGGACCTCCTCCGGCCAAGCCGAGCATGCGCGCTCGGAGGCCGCCCTCGGCGCGCTGGGTGCCGATACCCCGGCCGAACTTGCGCTCCAGGAAGCTCTGCACCACCGCCAGGATCGAGCAGATGATGAGGTACCAAAGTACCGCCGCCATGATCGCCGGCATGATCTTGTAGGTGTTACTGCCGATCTGTTCTGTCTGGAAGAACAGCTCGGCGGTGATCGGGATCGCGGACAGCAAGGACGTGTCCTTCACCATCGCAAGAGTCTCGTTGCCGGTCGGCGGCACGATGACCCGCATGGCCTGTGGGAGAACGATGCGGCGCATGCTCTTGCCGGAGGACATCCCGAGCGCCTGTGCGGCTTCACGCTGACCCTGGTCGACCGACTGGATTCCGGCGCGGGCGATCTCCGCCATGTACGCGGCTTCGGACAGGCCGAGACCGAGGATGCCGATGATGATCTGGTTGGACAGGTGCGCCACGTTGATGTGGCCCACCGTGGTCGCATCCGAGCTGAGGCCGATGAAGTGGCCCAGCTGTTCGGCGAACGGAACCCCAAGGCTGAGCGAGGGGTAGAGGTAACCGAGGCCGGTGCCGAACATCACCAGGAGCACCAGTCGCGGGATGGACCTGAAGAACCAGACGTAGACGGCTGCGACGCCGCGCAGCACCGGATTGTCGGACAGCCGCATGATCGCGAGCACGATGCCGAGCACGACACCGATGATCATCGCGCCGACGGTCCCGACGATCGTGCCGCGCCAGAGCCCGTTGATGACTGGCTTGTACTTCATGATCTGCAGTGCGAACGACCAGTCCCAGCGGGAGTTGGTCACCACCGAGCTCACCATCATCGCCACGATCACGGCGATGACGACGATCGCTACGTAGCGGCCGGGATGCCGGACCGGCCGGGCGTCGATCCTGCCCGGCCGGTCACTGGTCTCAACTGACACTGGGATTGACGGCGAAGCTGGTGACGGCGCCGCTGGTGTTGCCCCACTTGGCCAGGATGTTCTTGTAGACGCCGCTCTTGTCGAGGGCCTGCAGCGCCTCGCTGAACGCGGTCGCGAGGGCGGACTCCTTCTTGGGCACGACGATGCCGTACGGCGCGGTGCCGTAGAGCGCGCCCGCGGTCTGCAGCTGGCCGCCGGTCTGCTTGATCGCGTAGAGGGTGATGGGGGAGTCGGCGCTCATCGCGTCGACCTTGCCCGAGATGAGGTCGGCGGTGACCTTGGACTGCTGCTCCTCGACGATCTGGGTGATCGGCTTCTTCCCGGAGGAGGTGCACTTCTTGCTGCGCGCAGTCAGATCGTCGATCTCCACGGTGCCCTTCTGCACGCCGACGGTCAGCCCGCAGGCGTTGTCGATGTCGACCTTCTTCGGGTTGCCCTTCTTCACGGCCCACTGGGTGCCGGCGCTGAAGTAGCTCACCATGTCGACCTGCTTCTCGCGGTCGGCGTTGATGGTGAAGGAGGAGACGCCCACGTCGTACTTGCCGGAGTTGACGCCCAGGATGATGGTGTCGAAGCTCGCGTTCTGGAAGTTGGTCTTCAGCCCCAGCGTGGTCGCCACGGCGTTGAAGAGGTCGACGTCCATGCCCTGCACGGTCTTGCCGTCGGAGCCGAGGAACTCGTTCGGCGCGTACGACGCGTCGGAGCCGATCGTGAGCGTGCCCTTGGCCTTGATCGCGGCCGGGACCTTCGCGGCGAGCGCGCTGTCCAGCGTGGCGGTGCTCGACCCGGCGGGCGTCGTGCTGGACGAGCCCGACGCGGAGGTGGAGCTGGAGCTGGAACCACCCAGCGAGTTCGAGCCGCAGCCGGTGAGGGCGAGGCATCCGAGGGCTGTGATGGAGCCGAGGGCTGCGACCTTGGTGGTGGTCGCGTGGCGAAGCAGAGTCATCTGTGTCTCCTGGAACATGAGTGGGATCCGATGGCGACATGCCAGGTCCAGGGCGACATCCTGGCATCACCCGGCCCGTCGGCTCCATCGCCCAGGGCGGGTCGTGACCACCCCGTGACCCGGACGGCTCCCGTGATCAGCGGTCGGTGAGTGTCCGAAGGTGCGTCAGGCACGCGTCGTACGACGGGAGCAGGCCGGCCTTCTCAGCCTCGGCCAGCGTGGGCGCCGCCTCGTCCTTCGGCGACAGCAACGGCTCGATCCCGTCCGGCACCTCCAGCCCGAGCGCCGGGTCGAGCGGGTGGATGCCGTGCTCGCCGCTCGGGTTGTACGCCGCGGAGCACAGGTAGCACGCGGTGCTGTCGTCCTCCAGGGCGATCAGCGCGTGCCCGAGGCCCTCGGACAGGTAGACCGCGCGCCGGTCGACGGTGTCGAGCAGGATCGACTCCCATCGCCCGAAGGTCGGCGAACCCACCCGGATGTCGACCACGAAGTCGAGGAACGACCCGTGCAACGCCGTGACGTACTTGGCCTGGCCCGGGGGCACGTCGGCGAAGTGAATGCCGCGCACCGTCCCGCGTGAGGACACCGAGATGTTGGTCTGCAGCACCCGCGGCTCATGGCCGAGGTGCTCGGCCAGCAGGTCGCCGCGGTATCCCTCGAGGAACACGCCGCGGTCGTCGGGGAACTGGCGCGGGGTCACGACGTACGCACCCACGATGGCCAGCGGTTCGATCTGCATCAGACGCCTTCCTCTACGAGCGCGGTGAGGTACTCGCCGTACCCGCTCTTGGTGAGCCCGTCGCCGAGCCGCATCAGTTCCTCATCGCCGATCCAGCCGGCGCGCCAGGCGATCTCCTCGACGCAGCCGATCTTCAGGCCCTGCTGCGCCTCCACGGCGTGCACAAACTGTGCGGCGGACATCATCGCCTCGAAGGTGCCGGTGTCGAACCAGGCGGTCCCGCGCGGCAGCGTCGTGACCGTGAGCTTCCCGGCCCGCAGGTAGGCCTCGTTGATCGTGGTGATCTCCAGCTCCCCGCGCGCGCTCGGGCGCAGCCCTCTCGCGATCTCGACCACGTCGTTGTCGTAGAAGTAGAGCCCCGGCACGATGTAGCGCGACTTGGGGACCTTCGGCTTCTCCTCGATCGACAGCACGAGGCCGTCGGCGTCGAACTCCACCACGCCGTACGCCGAGGGGTCCGGCACGTGGTAGGCGAAGATCCGCGCCCCGTCGGGGTCGGCCTGGTCGCGCAGCCGTCGGCCGAGTCCGGAGCCGAAGAAGATGTTGTCCCCGAGCACGAGGGCGACGCTGTCGCCGGCGATGAAGTCCGCGCCGATCACGAACGCCTGGGCCAGACCCTCGGGGCGCGGCTGCACGGCGTACGTGAGGGAGATCCCCCACTGCGAGCCGTCACCGAGCAACCGGGAGAACTGCTCGGAGTCGTGGGGGGTGGTGATGATGAGGACATCCCGGACGCCGGCCATCATCAGCGTCGCCAGGGGGTAATAGACCATGGGCTTGTCGTAGATCGGCATCAGCTGCTTGCTGATCGCCCGGGTGATCGGGTGCAACCGTGTGCCCGATCCACCTGCCAGAATGATCCCCTTCATGGGCGCAGACACTAACGGGCGCGCCCCGAGCGGAGGTTGTCGAGTGCGTGTCCTGGTGACGGGCGGGGCCGGTTTCATCGGTAGCAACTTCGTCCACCTGACGCGGCGGACCCGCCCCGACGCGCAGGTCACGGTGCTCGACGCGATGACGTACGCCGGGCACGAGCAGTCGCTCACCGGCACCGGCGCGACCCTGGTGCGCGGCGATGTCGCCGACGCCGACCTGGTCGACCGGCTGGTCGCCGACGCCGACCTCGTCGTGCACTTCGCGGCCGAGTCGCACAACGACAACTCGCTGCGCGAGCCCTGGCCCTTCGTGCAGACCAACGTCGTCGGCACCTACACGCTGCTGGAGGCGGTCCGGCGACACGACGTGCGCTACCACCACATCTCCACCGACGAGGTCTACGGCGACCTGGCGCTGGACGACCCGCACCGCTTCACCGAGGCGACCGCGTACAACCCCTCAAGCCCCTATTCGTCCACCAAGGGCGCCAGCGACCTGCTCGTCCGTGCGTGGGTGCGCTCCTTCGGCGTCCGCGCGACCCTGTCGAACTGCTCGAACAACTACGGCCCGCGCCAGCACGTGGAGAAGTTCATCCCGCGCCAGATCACCACGTTGCTCGACGGCGGGCGCCCGCGGCTCTACGGCGACGGGATGAACGTGCGCGACTGGATCCACGTCGACGACCACAACGACGCGGTGTGGACGATCGTCGAGCGGGGCGAGATGGGCGCGACCTACCTGATCGGCGCCGACGGGGAGGCCGACAACCTCACGGTGGTGCGCACCCTGCTGGACCTGATGGGCCGCCCGGGCGACGACTTCGAGCACGTGACCGACCGGCCGGGTCACGACCGCCGCTACGCGATCGACTCCACCCGGCTGCGCACCGAGCTCGGCTGGATGCCGCGCTACGGCGACTTCCGGGCGGGACTGGCCGCGACGATCGACTGGTACCGCGACAACGAGGACTGGTGGCGCCCCGCGAAGGCGGCGACGGAGGCCGGGTACGCCGCGGCCGGCGAGGTGGCCGTGCCACAGGACGGCGTCGGCGGGGGCGCTTCATGAGCCGGTGGCTCCTGACCGGTGGCCGCGGCATGCTCGGGCAGGACCTGGCACGGGTCGTGGAGCGTTCCGGCGACCAGGTGCTGGCGACCGGGTCGGCCGACCTGGACATCACCGACGCACAAGCGGTGCAGGATGCCGTCGGCGAGGTCGATGTCGTGGTCAACTGCGCGGCCTGGACCGCGGTCGATGACGCGGAAACCCATGAGGCTCAGGCGTTCTCGATCAACGCGACGGGTGCGGCCAATGTCGCCCGCGCCTGTGCCCAGCGCGGCGTACGGCTCGTGCAGATCTCCACCGACTACGTCTTCGACGGCACCGCCACCACCCCGTACGCCGAGGACACGACGCAACGTCCGCGGTCGGCGTACGGGCGCACCAAGTGCGCCGGCGAGTGGGCTGTGCGCTCGCTGCACCCCGACGCGCTGGTGGTGCGCACCGCGTGGCTGTACGGCGCCGGCGGCGGCAACTTCGTCGCCACGATGGCCCGGCTCGCCGGGGAGCGCGACACGCTGACTGTGGTGGACGATCAGCGCGGCCAGCCGACCTGGACGGTCGACCTCGCCGACCTGGTGGTGCGTCTGGTGGACGCCGGCGTTCCCGGCGGCTACTGGCACGGGGTCGGCGCCGGTGAGACCACCTGGTGGGGGCTGGCACGCGCCGTCTTCGAGGAGGCCGGGTGGGATCCGGAGCGGGTGCAGGCGGTCGGCAGCGACCAGTTCGTGCGTCCGGCACCGCGTCCGGCGTACTCCGTCCTGGGCACCGGGCGGCTGACCGAGCACGGCGTCGCGCCGGTGCGGGACTGGGCCGACGCCCTGCGTGAGGCGCTGCCCGAACTGCTCGCCTAGGGCCCGGGTAATCAGGCGGAATTGGGCCGGCTCGCAGCCGACTTCTGCCTGTCGAAGGTTGCTAAATTGGTACAGGTTGCACCAGTTGTGCGCCTAATCTGCTGTGGCGTGAAAGGGGCGGGGTGTCCGCACGACTCGAGATCGCCGAAGGGCACCCGGTCAAGGAACCGGTGTTCGTCGAGACCTCTCGATGGCGTCCGCGCTTCGTCGTGACCGCCGTGGGCGTCGACGCCCTGGCGATCGCCGTCGCCCTGGTCTCCGCGAAGCTGCTGCGCTTCGGTAACGGGACTCAGGCCCTCTCCGGCACCAGTCACGCCACCTACCTCACCGTGGCGATCTCCCTGCTCTGCGCCTGGATGGCGGCGCTGGCCTTCACCCAGAGTTACCGCCCCGAGCACGCGACCATCGGCAACGAGGCGTATCTGCGCGTCGTGCGATCCTCGTTCTTCATCTTCGGCGTGCTGGCGATGGTGGCGTTGGCGCTGCGGCTGCAGTTCGCTCGCGGCTATATCGCCATCGCGTTCCCCCTCGGCGTCGCCCTGCTGATCCTGGGCCGTTTCGCGATCCGCGTGTGGTTGGTGCACTCGCGCGACGCCGGCCGGTGCATGGACACGGTGCTGGTGGTGGGCGCGCCACAGGAGGTCCGCTACGTCGCCGACCGGATCGGCCGAACGCCGGAGGCGGGTTTCGTCATCTCCGGCGTCGTCACCGGCGCGGACCGTGCGGGCACCTTCGAGCTGCGGGACGGCAATCTGGTGCCGGATGCCGGCGCTGTCGACAACGCCCTGGCCACTGCTCTGGCCCACGACGTCAGCGCGATCATCATCGCCGGCCACGCCCAGGTCTCCGACACCTATCTGCGCGAGCTGGGCTGGTCCCTCGAGCGCACCGGCATCGGAATGGTGCTCGCCAACCGGATGACCGACGTCGCCGGACCGCGCATCCACCGCACGCCCGTCGAGGGGCTGCCCTTGATGAGCGTGGAGGCGCCGCGGTACGACGGGGGCCGCTACCTGCTCAAGCGAATCTTCGACGTCGTGGTCTCGGGTTTGCTCCTGGTCGTGACCTCGCCGCTCTTCGCCGTCATCGCGCTGCTGATCAAGCTGGACGACCACGGGCCGGTCCTGTTCCGCCAGGACCGGGTGGGCGTCAACGGCGAGACGTTCGCGATGACCAAGTTCCGCTCCATGGTCGTGGACGCCGAGTCCCGGCTGGACGGGCTCGCTCCGGACGCGGGGCTGGCGCACCCGTTGTTCAAGATGCGCCAGGACCCGAGAGTGACCCGCGTGGGCCGGGCTCTGCGCGCGTACTCCCTGGACGAACTCCCGCAGCTGCTGGACGTCTTCGCCGGGAACATGTCGATGGTCGGCCCGCGCCCGGCACTCACCCGGGAGGTGAGCGTCTACCGGGACAACGCGCACCGGCGACTCAACGTCAAACCGGGCATCACCGGTCCGTGGCAGGTCGGCGGGCGGTCCAACCTCAGCTGGGAGGACAGCATCCGCAAGGACCTCTACTACGTGGAGAACTGGACGCTGGTCGGGGACTGCCTGCTGCTGGTCAAGACCGTCAAAGCGGTGCTGACCCGCGACGGCGCCTTCTGAGCTCATCCCCGCTCGTCGACGTACGGCCGGTCCGGCATGCTCGGGAACGCACCGCGTGCTCTGCGCGGCGGCGCCGAGGGCAACGGTCGTCGCGGCTCGCGCACCCCGGAGTCCGGTGGCTGGCTTGCGTCCGGACATGGGACCTGAACGTCCCATCCGCCGTGGCGCCACTTCGAGCTGTAGGCCTAACGGTCGATCCATGGCGTGCGATACCAGATCCGAACCCACCGCGGGACCCGGTCCACAGCGCCGCGCCAACCGATCCCGCCCGCAGGACGTCTTCGGAACATGACCACCGTGCGCAGGACGCTCCTGGCCGTGAGCGTGGGGTGCGCGCTGTCGCTCGCCGGCTGTGGCGCGCCGGGTCCGATACCTCCGGCCGGGAAGCAGGGCTATGCGGGAAGGGAGTTCAAGGGGCGCCTGGAAGCGCTGCACCCGAGCGCGGTGAGCCCCGCGGATCTGGGGACGGCCGACCGGGCCTTCGGGCTCCGACTGTTACAGGACGCGTGCGCAGCCGCCCCGACGGCGAACGCGGTGCTGTCACCCGCGAGCGCGGCACAGACGCTCGGGATGATGCGGACCGGCGCCGCCGGGGCGACCCGCACGGCACTGTCCACGCTGCTGCACCAGCCGGCGTACGGTCCGGCGGTCATCGCCGCCGAGCATGAGCGGACCTCCCAGTTGCACATGCTTGCGGGGCTGAGCACCGCCAACCGCCTCTTCACCCAGAGCGGGACCACGCCGCAGCAGGCAACGCTCGACGACCTACGGACGGCGTACGGCGCACAGCTGCGAACGCTCGACTTCCTCGGCCGCCCGAGGGAATCGACCGACGCCATCAACCACCTCGTCGCCGGTGACACGCACGGGTTGATCCCCCGACTGTTCGGCCAGCCGCTCGACAGCACGACGGTCGCGGTGCTGACGAACGCGATCTACCTCAAGGCCCAATGGGAGGATCCGTTCGAGCCGGCTGTGCCAGGGGCGTTCACCACGGCGGACGGCCGACACGTCACGGTGCCTACGTTGAAGACCGCGGTCGGGCGCGTCCTCTCGAGCGCCTCGGCGGACGGCTGGCGGTCGGTGGAGCTGCCCTACCTGCACGGCAAGCTCACCGCGTTCGCCCTGCTGCCGCCGGCAGCCGAGAAGCCCTGCGCCGTGCCCGACAGCACGACCCTCACCACGCTTCTTCGACCGGACGCGCACGACGCGGCCACCGTCACGATGCCGAAGTTCCACCTGGCCCAGACCAACCAGCTCCTCCCGGTGCTGGCCCGAGAAGGGTTCCGGCCCGACGGCGACTACCCGGGGTTCGGCGGGGCGCACGTCAGCGAGATCGTCCAGAAGGTGGACATCTCCGTCGACGAGAACGGCACGAAGGCCGCTGCGGCCACCGGCGGTGTGTTCGCCATGTCCGCGCAGATGGCCGACACCCACGTGGACCTGAACCGGCCGTTCCTCTTCCTGGTCGCCGATACGGCCACCCACACGCCTCTGTTCCTGACCCGCGTCGCAGACCCCCGCGGCTGAGGCTCGGCGATCGCACCCGGCCGGTGCGACAGGGCCTCTCGTCGTAGGGTCGGCACCATGCTTGCTGCGTACGCCGCCCGTCAGGATTCCTCCGACCCGATCAACGCCCTGGAAGTCGGTGACATCGAGCCCGGGGCCACGCCCGCGGACTGGATCGACATCGACCTGCAGGCCGCCGCGCTCAACCACCACGACGTCTTCTCCCTGCGCGGCGTCGGACTGCCGCAGGAGCGGCTGCCGATGATCCTCGGCTGTGACGGAGCCGGCACCACGAAGGACGGCACCCGGGTCGTCATCCACTCGGTGATCCCGAGCGAGGGCTGGGCCGGCGACGAGACCCTCGACCCCAAGCGTTCCCTGCTGTCCGAGCTGTACCCCGGCACCCTTGCCGAACGGGTGCGGATCCCGGCCGCGAACGCCGTACCGGTCCCGGACGGGATGCCTATCGAGCACGCCGCGTGCATCTCCACCAGCTGGCTCACCGCGTACCGGATGCTGTTCGTGCAGGCGGGTGTTCGCCCCGGCGACACGGTGCTGGTGCAGGGCGCGGGCGGGGGAGTCGCCAGTGCCGCCGTGCAGCTGGGCTCCGCAGCCGGCCTGCGGATGTGGGTGACCAGCCGCGACGAGAAGCGCGGCGAGCGGGCTGTGCAGCTCGGCGCCGAGGCCGCGTTCGGCAGCGGCGAGCGGCTGCCGCGCAAGGCCGACGCCGTCCTGGAGACGGTGGGCAAGGCGACCTGGTCGCACTCGGTGAAGTCGCTCAAGCCCGGCGGCACGCTGGTGATCGCCGGTACGACGTCCGGCCCGCAGCCGGACAATGCCGAGCTGACCCGGATCTTCTTCCAGCAGATGCGCGTGCAGGGCTCCACCATGGGCACCCGCGCCGAGCTCACCCAGCTGCTGTCCTTCATGACCAGCCGCGGCATCGAGCCCGCCATCGACTCGGTGCGCCCGCTGGATCAGGCCCGCGACGCGTTCGCCGAGATGATCGGCGGCACGGCGTTCGGCAAGCTGGTGCTCACCGTCTGAACCACCTCGATACGAAGTCGGGGGTCGTCGCGCGCTCTATGGAGCGCGCAACGACCCCAGACTTTCGGTCAGGTGGCGAGGTTCAGTCGAGCTGCAACCAGGACTGCCAGCCCGCGTGCAGCACGAGCCAGGCGATCAGGCCGTACCCGGCCTGGCCGGGGTGCCAGCCGTCGCCGGCCGACAGGTCGGACATCCACTGGTCGTGACCGAGCAGCGGACGGAAGCAGTCGACGTAGGTGACGCCGCGACGCGAGCAGACGTCGGCCTGGGCATCGACGAGAACCTCGAGGCGCGCGTTCAGCTCGGCGTCGAGGGTGGGGGGCGGGCCGACCACGAACGTCGCGATGGCGCCGGAGGAGGCGTCGTCCAGGATGTTGGCGAGGTTGAGCCGCGAGCGGGCCGTGCTCATCTGCGACAGCACGTCGTGCAGCCCCAGCCCGAGCACCAGGCGGCGCTCGTTGCTCTGGGACCAGCGCGGCTCGCACTCGCGCTGCCAGCGGGCGAGCACGTCGGTGGAGCTCTGTCCGCGGATGCCGAGGTTGTACGTCGCGAGCTCGACCCCCGGCTGCGGCGTACGCGCGATGACCCGCGACACCCAGCCGAGCGCCTTGGGGTCGCCGATCCCGGCCACGTAGGAGTCGCCCACGAAGCACAGCCCGATGGCCCGGATCCCCTCGGCGACCTGGAACTCGGCACTGGGGTTGAAGTGGGGTTCACTGCCCTGCGTCGGGTAGGTCACGTCGGCCTCACTCATCGTCGTCGAGGCGCGCGAGCCAGGTCGCGAGCCGGTCTACTGCTGTTTCGAACTCGGGGTGTACGTCGACGAAGGCCTGGAGCTGGTCCGCGACCCACGCCAGACTCACCTCGTCTTCGCCGCGTCGGGAGGCCAGCTCCTCGATGCCGCGGTCGGTGAAATACACAGTGCGCAGGTTATCCCGGGAGCGGGCCGCCGGCCGCCAGCGACCCGCGCGCGACGGTCAGCCGGCCTGCGGGCCTTACGCGTCGATGTCGCGGTGCCAGGACTGGGTGCGGTACTTGGTCACCCACCCCATCGCGAGGTAGAGACCGTCGGCCTGGGTGGGGGAGTCGGCGTCGACCTCGAGGTCGACCCGGTTGCGGCCGCGGGAGGCCGCATCGGCGATCACCGCGTGCAGCAGGCCCTTGGCCACACCGCGTCCGCGGGCACGCCGGTGCACCCCGATGTAGTCGATGTAGCTGCCGTCGATCCCGGAGTCGTCCGGCGGGAGGACGGTGCCGACCAGCGCCCCACCCGGGGTGGGGGTGCCGTCGATGTCGACCGTCGCGATCCACCAGTGGTCCCAGCGGTGTCCGGGGTCCTCCCGGAGCCGTTGTACGAACTCCCCGAAGGACTCCCGGTAGGAGTTGAAGTGGTCCTCGAAGGACTCCTCCAGGATCTGGTGCACGGCGCGCAGCTCGGCGCCGACCGGTGTGCCGTCGGCGTGCTCGGCGACGCGGCGTACGACGACCCCTGGGCGCAGCGGCGGGAACGCGCCCGGCTCACCCTCGTCGGGGGTCACCGGCCGCGACATCTGCAGCCAGATGCGCGTGCAGGTCAGGCCCGCGGCGGTCAGCCACCGGGTCTGTGCCGCGTCGCCGTCGTACACCCCGGCGTCGAGTTGGGTGCGCGCTTCGCCGCGCTCCGAGGCGACCTCGGCCGCCACTGCCGTGCACCACGAGTACAACTGCCCCGCAACAGAATCCGACACATCCTCTGGAAATGACCGGTCGACGAACACTGCGATGTTGGTGCGCCCGGCGGCCCGGTCGTGCACCGAGGCCCAGCCCCGGACGACGTCGTCGTGATCGGTGACGACCAGCTGACGGCGGGTCCACGAACCGGGCCCGATGGCCTCGGCCCGCACGGCGTCCTCGTCGACGTGCGACTCGCCGCGTGCGGCCTGCTGCTCACTCGCCCGCAGTCCCACCAGGGCCGCGACGTCCGCCTCGGCGGGCGGACGCGCGGACCATCGGTCCGGCAGCTCGGGTGTGGGACCGTCGGGGGCCAGGGTCACGGGGCGATCAGCGGTCGAACGAACCGGAGAGCAGCTCGGCCAGCTGAGCCTGGTGCCGCTTGCTGGAGCCGGAGGCCGGCGAGGCCGAGGCCTTGCGGCTCACCACCCGCAGACCGCGGTGTTCGTCGAGTTCGGCAAGCTGCTCGGGCAGGTTGAGCGCCATGAACGGCCATGCGCCCTGGTTCTTCGGCTCGTCCTGCACCCAGACCAGCTCGGCGTTCGGGTACGCCGCGACGGCCTCGGCCATCTCCTTGGCGGGGATCGGCGCCAGCTGCTCCACGCGCACGATCGCGGTGGTGTCATCGCCCCGGCGTTCGCGCTCGGCCTCCAGGTCGTAGACGATCCGTGCCGACGCGAGCAGCACCCGGGTCACCTTCTCGCCATCGAGCTTCTTGCCGTCGGTGATCACGGGTCGGAAGCCGCCGGTCGTCAGGTCGGCGGGCTCGGAGACGGCGGCCTTGAGGCGCAGCAGCTGCTTCGGGGTGAAGACGACCAGCGGGCGACGCGGCCGGGCGAACGCCTGTCGACGCAGCAGGTGGAAGTACGACGCGGGCGTGGACGGGTAGGCGATCGTCATGTTGTCCTCGGCGAACAGCGTGAGGAACCGTTCGATCCGCGCCGAGGAGTGGTCGGGACCCTGGCCCTCGTAGCCGTGCGGCAGCAGCAGCACGACGGAGCTGCGCTGGGTCCACTTCTGCTCCGAGGAGCTGATGAACTCATCGATGATCGTCTGGGCGCCGTTGGCGAAGTCGCCGAACTGGGCCTCCCACAACACGAGGGCGTCGGGCCGCTCCACCGAGTAGCCGTACTCGAAGCCCATGGCCGCGAACTCCGACAGGAGCGAGTCGTAGATCCACAGCCACGCCTGGTCGTCGGACAGGTAGCGCAGCGGGGTCCACTCGTTGCCGTTCTGCTTGTCGACGAGGACGGCGTGCCGCTGGGTGAACGTGCCGCGGCGGGTGTCCTGGCCGGCCAGCCGGACGGGCACACCCTCCATCAGCAGCGACCCGAACGCCGCGAGTTCGCCCATGGCCCAGTCGATCCCGCCGTTGCGCACCATGTCGGCACGCTTCTGCATCAGCTTCTGCAGCTTCGGGTGGACGGTGAAGCCCTCAGGCGGGTTGACCCAGGTGTCGCCGATCTTCAGCAGGGTCGACTCGCTGACCGAGGTGCCGTAACCGCTGCGGTCCTCGCGGGTGTCGTCCTCCTCCTGCGCGGACGGACGCTCCAGGCCGCCGTGGCCCTCGGCATCGGTGCCGGCGGAGCTGCGGCTCGGCGCCTCGGGGGCGCTCTGCGACGCGGCCTGCTTGGCGGCCTTCGTCTCGGTGAACGCCCGCTCCAGCTGCTTCTGGTAGTCGCGCAGCGCCTCCTCGGCGTGTTCCAGCGTGATGTCGCCGCGACCGACCAGCGCCTCGGTGTAGAGCTTGCGGACGCTGCGCTTGGCCTCGATGAGGTGGTACATCAGCGGTTGGGTCATCGAGGGGTCGTCACCCTCGTTGTGACCGCGGCGGCGGTAGCAGATCATGTCGATGACGACGTCCTTGTGGAACGCCTGCCGGTAGTCGTAGGCGAGCTCCGCGACCTGCACGCAGGCTTCGGGGTCGTCGCCGTTGACGTGGAAGATCGGCGCCTGCACCATCCGGGCGACGTCGGTGCTGTACGTCGAGCTGCGCGAGCTGCTCGGGGCCGTGGTGAAACCGACCTGGTTGTTGACGACCAGGTGGATCGTGCCGCCCGTGCGGTAACCGCGCAGCTGGGACAGGTTGAGGGTCTCGGCGACCACGCCCTGCCCGGCGAACGCCGCGTCGCCGTGCATCAGGATCGGCAGCACGGTGTAGGCCGAGCCGGCCAGGTTGACCCGGTCCTGCTTGGCGCGGGCAATGCCCTCCAGCACCGGGTCGACCGCCTCCAGGTGAGAGGGGTTGGCGGCGAGGTAGACGTCGATCTTGCGACCGGTGTCGGAGGTGAACTCACCCTCGGTGCCCAGGTGGTACTTCACGTCGCCGGAGCCCTGGACCGACTTGGGGTCCTGGGTGCCCTCGAACTCGGCGAAGATCTGCGCGTAGGACTTGCCGGCGATGTTGGCCAGCACGTTGAGCCGGCCGCGGTGCGGCATCCCGATGCAGACCTCGTCGAGGTCGTCGTCGGCGGCGTGCGACAGGATCCGGTCCATCATCGCGATGGCCGACTCGCCGCCCTCCAGGCTGAAGCGCTTCTGGCCGACGTACTTGGTCTGCAGGAAGGTCTCGAACGCCTCGGCGGCGTTGAGGCGCCGCAGGATCCGCAACTGTTCGTCGGTGGTGGCCTTCTGGTAGCCGACCTCGACCCGGTCCTGGATCCAGCGCCGCTGCTCGGGGTCCTGGATGTGCATGTACTCGATGCCGATGCTGCGGCAGTAGGAGTCGCGCAGGACGCCCAGGATCTTGCGCAGCTTCAGGAACGGCGCACCGCCGAAGCCCCCGGTGGGGAAGGTGCGGTCCAGGTCCCACAGCGTCAGACCGTGCGTGGTGACGTCGAGGTCGGAGTGCCGGCGCTGCTTGTACTCCAGCGGGTCGGTGTCGGCCATCAGGTGGCCGCGCACCCGGTAGGCGTGGATCAGCTCCTGCACCCGGGCGGTCTTGTTGATGTCGTCGTCGTGACTGGTGTCGATGTCGCGGACCCAGCGGATCGGCTCGTACGGCACTTTCAGCGCGGCGAAGATCTCGTCGTAGAAGTCGTTCTCGCCGAGCAGCAGCTCGCTCACGACGCGCAGGAACTCACCGGAGACGGCGCCCTGGATGACGCGGTGGTCGTAGGTGGAGGTGAGCGTCATGATCTTGCTGACGGCGTTCTTGTTGAGCGTGTCCAGGCTCGCGCCCGACCACTCGGCGGGGTAGTCCAGCGCACCTGCGCCGATGATCGCGCCCGCGCCCTTCATCAGCCGCGGCACCGAGTGCACCGTGCCGATGCCGCCCGGGTTGGTGAGGCTGATGGTGGTGCCGGCGTAGTCCTCGAGGGTGAGGGCGCCGGTACGCGCCTTGCGCACCATCTCCTCGTACGCGCTCCAGAACTGTGCGAAGTTCATCGCCTCGGCGCCCTTGATGGAGGGTACGACGAGGGTGCGGCTGCCGTCGTCCTTCTTCAGGTCGATCGCCAGGCCGAAGTTGACGTGCCCGGGCTGCACCAGGACCGGTTTGCCCTTCTCGTCCTCACCGAGCGCGTTGTTCATCTCGGGTACGACGTGCAGCGCCTCGACGATCGCCCACCCCAGCAGGTGGGTGAAGCTGACCTTGCCGCCCCGGCTGCGAGCCAGGTGGTTGTTGACGACCGTGCGGTTGTCGATGAGCAGCTTGGCGGGGACGGCGCGGACGCTGGTGGCCGTCGGGACGTCGAGGCTCGCCTCCATGTTGGTGACGATGCGTGCGGACACCCCGCGCAACGGGGTGCGGGTGTCCTGCACGGGCTCGGCCTCGGGCACCGTGTCGTTGACGGTGTCGCGCGCGATCGGCTGGGTGTTGGACAGCTCGGCCTCGCTCGGGTCCGGCGAGCCGTGGGCCTGGTGGCCGTTCGCGGTGTGGTCGGCGTCGGGGCGGCCGTCGGGCTTCGGGTCGCGCGAGGGTGCCTTGGCGCGTGCCTTGGACCGCTCGGCGGCGACGTCCTTGGCGGGGGTCGGCGCCTGGTCGGCGTCCGCGGCGGGCTTCGCGGCGGCGTCGCCACCGTCACCCGCTCCGGCGGGCCCGCCGGGACCTGCCGCGGGCGTGCGGGGGGCGTCCTTGCCGACGGCCGCGGGCGTGCCGGACGCACTGGCACCGGACGGCGCTCGCGACGCCGAGGTCTTCGCGGGAGAACCGTTGGACGCTCCGTTCGCGGACGCACCGTTGGAGGTCGAGCCCTCGCTCTGTCCACCGGAGGCGGGTCCGCCCCCGTCGGGCCGGTAGTCGGCGAAGAAGCTCCACCACGCCTTGTCGACGGAGTTCTTGTCCTTCAGGTACTGCTGGTATAGATCGTCCACCAGCCACTCGTTCGGTCCGAACGTCGCGAGCGGGTCGGGAGACTGGGATGACACGCGGAATGCGCCTCTTTCAGGGGTGTGCGGCGGGCAGCGAGCGTCCGTCAGGGGTGGAAACGACAACGGCTCCAGCCTAACGCGGGGCGAGGACGAGCCGTCGGCGTGTCCACACCTTGTGTTACAAGGTGTGGCCGGCGGTCACCCTCGCCTGATCGCGCAGCGATGCGGGTCGCTCAGAGCACGTCCTTGCGCTGGTTGATGCCGCTGCCGACGAGGGCCAGCACCAGGCCGTAGGCCGTGAGGACGAGCGCGCCGGCCCACCAGTTGAACGAGTTGGAGTCGTTGAAGCCCGGGTTGAGGATCGAGCTCGTGAGATTGCCGGGCAGGAACTTCGGCGCCCAGTGCCAGTGCGCGAGGTCGAACAGCACGTTGAAGAGGATGTTGCCGATGAACGCCAGCCCGACGGCGATGAAGACCGCGGCGATCTGATTGCGGATCAGCATCCCGAAGCCGAAGCCCAGCAAGGTCCAGACGGTGAAGATCAGCAGCATCAGCGCCAGCGTCTGCAGCACCTGGCTACTGGTGAGGAACAGTCCCGAGCTGCGGAAGCTCTTCAGCGTGATGGCCCCGCCGATGACCGAGGCGATGTCGTAGACGACGCCGTAGACAATTCCCACCACGACGATCGAGACGATCTTGGACACGGTGATCGGCCAGCGCTTCGGCTGAGCGAGCACTGTGGCGGTCCACGTCTTGTGGCGGAACTCCGAGGTGATCAGGATGACCCCGAGCGCCAGCGGGAACAGCTGCGCGATCGAGGTGATGAAGCCGGCCGAGTAGACCGACGCGATGGAGTCGGGGTTCGCGGTCGCGAGCAGATGGGTCTGCCGGTCGCTGCTCTGCTTCGCGGAGTCAGAGCCGATCTGGAAGGCCCACGCGAACGAGATCAGCGCACCGAGGACGACGTCGCCGATCAGCAGCCCCCACCACAGGCGCGTGGTGAAGATCTTGCGGACCTCGGCCTTGATCGCGCCGCCCATCAGAGGGCACCTTCCTCTGCTGCTCGCGGGTCGTTCGGCGGCGTACTGCCGTCCGAACCGGGGCCCAGGTTGCGATTGGTGTTCTCGGTCAGCTGGAAGAACAGGTCCTCCAGGTCGGCGCGCTCGGCGCGCAGTTCGTGCACGGGCACTCCGGCGGAGAACGCCGCGTCGCCCACCTGGATCAGGTCGTCGGTCGACACGGAATACCGACCCTCGGGCAGCGCCTCGACCTGCAGCCCGGCCCGGCGCAACGCCTCGGTGAGACGCTCGCCGTTCGGCGTGCGTACGACGACCCGGGCCTGCCCGCGCAACTCACCGATGGTGCCCTGCCGCACGAACCTGCCGTTGGCGATGATCACCACGTCGTCGACGGTCTGCTCGACCTCGCTCAGCATGTGACTGGAGATGAGCACCGTCTTGCCCTCTCCCGCCAGGTGGCGCAGGAAGCCGCGCAACCACCGGATGCCCTCCGGGTCCAGGCCGTTCGCGGGTTCGTCGAGGATCAGGACCTGCGGGTCGCCCAGGAGTGCCGCGGCCAGTCCGAGGCGCTGCCGCATGCCCATCGAGTAGCCGCCGGCACGCTTCTTCGCGGCGGCCGGGATGCCCACCAGCTCCAGCATCTCGTCGACGCGGTGGTCGGTGAACCCGCCGGCGGCGGCGATGACCCGCAGGTGATCCCGCCCGCTGCGGCCGGGGTGGAAGTTGGTGGCCTCGAGGGCGGCGCCCACCGTGTGCAGCGGGTGGGGCAGGTCGGCGTACTTGCGCCCGCCGATCGTCGCGGTGCCCGCCGTGGGGGTGATGAGCCCCAGGGTCATCCGCAGAGTGGTGGTCTTGCCTGCGCCGTTCGGGCCGAGGAAGCCGGTGATCCGGCCCGGCTCGACCGAGAAGCTGAGGTCGTCGACGGCCTTGAAGCTGCCGAACGTCTTGGTGAGGTTGCTGATCTGCACCGGTGCGCCGGGTTCGCTCCCGGCGGCACGCGGTCGTACGGAACTGGCTGACACAGTCGATCTCCCCTTCGTTGCAACGTGCGTCGTTCCCGATCCGGCGCCGCGACCGGCTCTCGTACGCCGCGCGTCGCCGTCCGTCCGCGCGCCGATTCGGGCACGGCGGACCTGCCGCCATCATCGGGTATCGGCCGCACGCATGGTCATCGGCGCGCCGGAACGCGTTCTTCGTGGAAGATGGTGGCGATGACCGAGTGGCTCCTGGTATTCGCCGGCGTGGTGCTGACCCTCGGCACCTCGCTCTTCGTCGCCGCCGAATTCTCCCTGGTGGCGCTCGATCGCCCGACCGTGCAGCGGGCCATCGACGAGGGCGACACGGGCGCGCGGGTCGTGCTCGGCTCGTTGCGGCAGCTGTCGACCCAGCTGTCGGCCGCCCAGGTGGGCATCACGATCACCACCCTGGTGCTGGGCTTCATCGTGGAGCCGTCCCTGGGGGAGCTGCTGCGGACGCCGCTGCGCGCGGTGGGCGTCGACGGCGATGGCGCGGGTGCTGTCTCGGCCATCCTCGCGCTGATCATCGCCACGCTCTTCTCGATGATCGTCGGCGAGCTGGTGCCGCAGTTCCTCGGTTTCTCCGAACCGCTGCGGGTGGCCAAGGTGGTCGCCCGTCCGGTGCGGGCCTTCGCGCTCGTCGTGCGCCCCTTGATCATCCTGCTCAACGGTTCGGCCAACGCGCTCCTGCGAGCGGTGGGTGTGCAGCCGCAGGAGGAGCTGAGCGCGGCGCGTACCCCTCAGGAGCTGTCCTCGATGGTGCGGCGCTCGGCCGAGGCCGGGGTGCTGGAGGAGGGCACGGCCCGTCTGCTCACCCGGTCGCTCGACTTCGGGGAGCGGGTGGCCGCCGACGTGATGAGTCCGCGGGTGCGCTGTGCGTCGGTGTCCCGGACGGCGTCCGCCGGGGACGTCGTGGAGCTGGCACGGACGACGGGCCACTCCCGCTTCCCGGTGCTCGGCCACGACTGGGACGACGTCGACGGCGTCGTGCACGTGAAGAAGGCCATTGCGGTGCCGCCCGAACGCCGCGACGACGTGCCCGTGACGGCGCTGATGATCGAGCCGGTGCTCGTGCCCGAGACGATCACGCTGGACCCGCTGCTGCTGTTGTTGCGCGCGAGCGGTTTCCAGCTGGCGATCGTGGTCGACGAGTACGGCGGGACCAGCGGAGTCGTGACGCTCGAGGACGTCATCGAGGAGATCGTCGGCGAGGTCAGCGACGAGCACGACCGGGTCAGCGATCCCAGCCGGCTGCTGCCGGACGGGTCATGGACCGTGCCCGGTCTGTGGCGCCCGGACGAGGTGCACGAACGGATCGGCGCCGACGTGCCGGACGGGCCGTCGTACGAGACCATGGGCGGTTTCGTGATGGCTCGCGTCGGGCGCGTGCCGGTCGTGGGCGATGAGGTGCAGCTGCCCGGCTGGTCGGTGCGCGTCGTCTCCATGGACGGCCGGCGGGTGGACCGCCTGCGGCTCTCCCCGGTGCTGCCCGAGGACGACGAGGTCGCGCCGTGAACCTCTGGCTGTCCCTGCTCTTCCTGCTCGGCAACGCCTTCTTCGTGGGCGCCGAGTTCTCGGTCATGGCGGCGCGGCGCTC
Source organism: Allobranchiibius sp. GilTou38 (assembly GCF_017565325.1). Taxonomy (NCBI): domain Bacteria; kingdom Bacillati; phylum Actinomycetota; class Actinomycetes; order Micrococcales; family Dermacoccaceae; genus Allobranchiibius; species Allobranchiibius sp. GilTou38. The sequence goes on from NZ_JAGEKN010000008.1 coordinate 118,857, forward strand.
GCAGCTGGAGCCGATGGCCGCCGCTGGCTCCAAACGGGCCCGCGCGAGTCTGCAGGCGTTGGAACAGGTCTCTTCACTGCTCGCCTGCGCCCAGCTCGGGATCACGGTGTGCTCGGTACTGCTGGGTGCCGTCGCCGAGGGTGCGGTGCACCATCTGATCGCGGGGCCGCTGGAGTCGGTGGGCATCCCGGACGCCGGGGCCGAGATCGTCGCGCTCGTCCTCGCGCTGCTGATCGTGGCCTATCTGCACGTGGTGCTGGGCGAGATGGTGCCGAAGAACCTGGCGATCGCGGGGCCGGACCGCGCCGCCCTCGTGCTCGCGCCGGCCCTGCTGGCCGTGACCCGGGTGCTGGGGCCGGTCATCCGGGCGGTGGAGTCGGTGTCGAAGTTCATCGTGCGGCGCTTCGGCATCGAGCCCAAGGACGAGATGACCTCGACGTTCTCCGCCGAGGAGGTGCAGCTGATCGTCCAGGAGTCGCACCGTGAGGGGCTGCTGGAGTCGCAGCAGCAGCAGCGAGTGCAGGGCGCCCTGGAGTTCAGCGATCGGGTGGCGGCCGATGTCGCCGTACCGCTCGATCAACTGGAGACGGTGTCGGTGGGCATCACCCCGGCGCAGCTGGAGCGACTGGTCGCCACGCGCGGCTTCTCCCGTTACCCAGTGCTCGACCGCACGGGGGTGATCGCGGGCTACCTGCACCTGAAGGACGTGCTCTACGCGCGCGACGAGGCGTACGACGAGCCGGTGCCTCCCAAGCGGATCCGCCGCCTCGCGACGGTGCGCCGTCAGGACGAGGTCGAGGACGTGCTGCTCACTATGCAGCGCAGCGGCAGCCACGTGGCACGGGTGGTCGACGACGCCGGCACCGCGACCGGGGTGGTGTTCCTGGAGGACGTGCTGGAGGAGCTGGTCGGCGAGGTCGATGACGCGACCCAGCGCCGCCCGGCCGGCCGCCGCTGACCTCGATCCTCTCGCCGGGTGCCGGTTCGCGGGGTGCGGGGTTCGCGGCGTGCGGCTTCTCGAGCGGCCTTGATCGCGGGTCGCGCTGGGGCCGGGTCTGCGGGTGCAGGAAAGTGGCCGTGGCGCCGATTTCTCACGTCGGCGGGTGACGCGGGCGCAGGAAAGTGACCGCGGCGCCGACAATCCACGTGAGCAGTGCGAGGCGAGTGCAGCCTTCTCATCCTGGCCGCCTGAAACCGCCACCCGAACCGCAAACCGACCGTTCATCAGCCGATCGGCGGGTTCGAGCCGGGTCAGCGGGAGTCGACGATGCGGCGCATCTTGCCCACCGAGCGCTCGATGGTGTCGGGGTCGACCACCTCGACGCGCACGCTGACCCCGATCCGCTCCTTGATCTGGGACCTCAGCTGTGCACCCGCCACCGCCGCCTGGTCGGCCGGAGCATCGACCTGCCGCTCCACGCGTACGACGAGTTCGTCCATCCGCTCGGGGCGGGTGAGGACGCACTGGAAGTGCGGGGTGAGCGCGGGCGTCGCGAGCACCAGCTCCTCGATCTGGGTGGGGAAGAGGTTGACCCCGCGCACGATCATCAGGTCGTCGGAGCGGCCGGTGATCTTCTCGATACGTCGCATCGGGCGCGCGGTGCCGGGCAGCAACCGGGTCAGGTCACGGGTGCGGTAGCGCATGATCGGCATCGCCTGCTTGGTGAGCGAGGTGATGACGAGCTCGCCCACCTGCCCGTCGGGGAGCACCTCATCGGTGATCGGGTCGACGATCTCGGGATAGAAGTGGTCCTCCCACAGGTGCAGCCCGTCCTTGGTCTCCACGCACTCCATCGCGACGCCGGGACCCATCAGCTCCGAGAGGCCGTAGATGTCGACGGCGTCGATGCCCACCCGGCGCTCGAGCTCCTCCCGCATCTGCTGCGTCCACGGCTCGGCGCCGAATATGCCTACCTTCAAGGAGGATTCGCGCGGGTCGATGCCCTGGCGCTCCATCTCGTCGGCGATCACCAGCATGTAACTGGGTGTCACCATGATCACGTCGGGGCGGAAGTCGCGGATCAGCGTCACCTGACGCTGCGTCATACCCCCGGACACCGGCACGACGGTCGCGCCGAGGGCCTCCGCGCCGTAATGCGCGCCCAGCCCGCCGGTGAACAGGCCGTACCCGTATGCCACGTGGATGATGTCGCCGGGCCGCCCGCCGCCCGCGCGGATGGAGCGCGCCATCAGACCCGACCAGGTCGCGATGTCCTCGGCGGTGTACCCGACGACGGTGGGTCGACCCGTCGTCCCGGACGAGGCGTGCACCCGCGAGACCTGCTCGCGCGGCACCGCGAACATGCCGAACGGGTAGTTGTCGCGCAGGTCGGCCTTGGTGGTGAAGGGCAGCCGCGCGAGGTCGGACAGGTCGCGTACGTCGTCCGGGTGCGCGCCGGCCGCCTCGAACGCCGCGCGGTAGTGCGGGACGTTGTCGTAGGCGTGGCGCACCGACCACTGCAGCCGGTTCAGTTGCAGTGCTCGCAACTCATCGACGCCCGCGCGTTCGATGGGGTCGAGCGTGTCCCGGGCAGGCGTTCGATCCATCGCGACTCCTCAGCCGTCGTAGTCGACCGTCAACCGGTCACTGGTGGGAATCGCCTGACAGGTCAACACATATCCGGCGTCGACCTCCTCGGGCTCGAGCGCGTAGTTGCGCAGCATCCGCACCGAGCCGTCGGTGACCTTGGCGCGACACGTGCCGCACACGCCGCCCTTGCAGGCAAACGGCAGGTCGGGGCGCACCTTCTGCCCCGCGTCGAGCACGGGGGTGTCGGTCGGCACGGTCACGAGACTGCTGCGGCCCTCGAGCACGATGGTCGCCTGCGCACCGTCGACCGGCGCGGCGTCGGTGTGGGTCGCCTCGACCGGCGGCACGTCGCCGACCCAGAAGAGCTCGCGGTGGATGCGCTCGCGCGGCACGTCGCGACCGGTGAGGACGTCGTACGCCGCCTCCACCATCCCCAGCGGGCCGCACAGCCACCAGTGGTCCACCGACGGCACGTCCACCGTGCCGGTGAGGACGGCCGCGAGACGTTCGACGTCGATCCGGCCGCCGAAGAGCTCGACCTCCTGCGGTTCGCGCGAGAGCACGTGCACGATCTGCATCCGGGTGGGGTGGGCGTCCTTGCAGTCGGCGATCTCGTCGGCGAACATCACCGAGTCGGTCTGCCGGTTGCCGTAGAGCAGAGTCACGGTCGAGGTGTCGTCCGCTTCCAGCACCGACCGCGCGATCGACATCATCGGAGTGATGCCGGAGCCGGCCGCGATGAGCACATGACGCGCGGGCGTCGTGAGGTCGGGCACGAATCGGCCTGTGGGTGCTTGCACTTCGAGGCTGTCGCCAGCGCGTACGTCGTGCACGAGCCAGCTGCTGACGGCACCGCCCGCGACCTCGCGCACGCCGATCCGCGGCGCCTCACCGCGGGCGGCGCAGATGGAGTAGGAGCGACGCTCGTCGCCGCGGCGCACCGTGAGGCTCTGGCCGGGCGCGAATCGGAAGTCGTCGGCGAGTGACGGCGGCACCGCGAACGTGAGTGCCGTCGAGTCGTCGGTCAGTTGCTCGACATGTTGCACGGTGAGCGTGTGGAAGTCGGTCCTCATATCGCCTTCACTGCTTCGAAGGGTTCGCCGCAGGTGTGACAACGATGCAGCGAGCGGCATGCTGTCGCACCGAATGAGGCGGTGTGCGACGTGTCCGACGAGCCGCAGAGCGGGCACGGCGCGCTGGCGGGGAGCCCGAGCGTCACCGGCACCGGGCCGGTGCCCGTGCGCGCCGCGCTGGGCGGCGCGATTCCTGCAGCCTGCAGCTTCTCCCGGCCTGCCTCGGTGATCCAGTCGCTGGTCCACGCGGGCGCGAGTTGTGTTGCCACCTTGACGTTCTCGTACCCCGCGGCCTCGAGGCGACGGCGTACGTCGAGGCCGATCTCGCGCATCGCGGGGCATCCGGAGTAGGTCGGGGTGATCGTGGCGACGACGTGGTCGTGGAACTCCTGCACGTCGCGCAGGATGCCCAGGTCGGCCAGGGTCAGCATCGGAAGCTCGGGGTCCGGGGTCTGCGCGGCCGCGTCCCACGCGGCACCGCGGAGGGTGTCCGCCTTCGCGGTCACCACGTCGCCTCCGGGTCGGCCCGCGCGACGCTCTGCAGCTCCGCCAGCAGGTATCCGAGCGCCTCGGTGTGCATGCCGTCGCGGCCCGTGCGACCGTCGACTGCGCCCAGGACGTGCGCGCCCGCGGGGATGTCGAGGGTCGCGGTCCGGAAGACCCCGGACAGCACCTCGAGCACCGCCGCCTCGGGGGGCTCGACGCCCAACACCGACTGGGGTGCGCAGTGCCGCCACAGCTCCGGCACCAGCGGCCACAGCCGCTCGACGGCCGCCACGGCCTTGTGGTGCGACACCGCGGTGCCGTCGCCGAGTCGCACGACCCAACCGGCGGCGTAATCGCGGTGGTAGCGCAGCTCCTTGATGCCCTTGGCGGCGATCGCGGCCAGCACCGGATCGGCGACGCGCTGCACCTGCTCGAAGAGGGCAAGACGCCAGGTGCTGAAGACCATCAGTCGGATGACGAGCTGGGCGAAGTCGTCGTCGACCGGCTCGACGAGCCGCACGTTGCGGAAGTCCTGCGCGTCGCGGAAGTAGGCCAGCTCGTCCTCGCTGCGGCCGAGGATCGTGCCCGCGCGGGCCACCAGCATCCGCGCCTGGCCGAGCAGGTCGAGCGCGATGTTGGCGACAGCGGTCTCCTCCTCCAGCTCCGGCAGCCGGGTGACCCACTGCTGCAGCCGGTGGGACAGGACCAGCGCGTCGTCTCCGAGCATCAGGCAGTACGCCGCCAGCGCGTCGGCGTCCAGATCGGAGGGCACGGTCGTGTCGATGCCCTCGAGGGCGTCGGTGAACCCCGTGCCGAACGCCCAGCGTTCGTCACCGGTGTGGACGTCGGCGAGCGCGTCGTAGAGGTGGTCGGTCATCACAGCCTCGTCACATGTGCGGCACGTCGGCCGGGATGTCGTAGAAGGTCGGGTGGCGGTAGACCTTGTCGCCCGACGGTGCGAAGAACGGGTCCTTCTCGGCGGGGCTGGACGCCGTGATGTCGGCGGACGCCACCACCCAGATGCTGACGCCCTCGTTGCGGCGGGTGTAGAGGTCGCGCGCGTGGTGCAGCGCCATGTCGGCGTCCGCAGCGTGTAGCGAGCCGACGTGCACGTGGTTCAACCCGCGTTTGCCGCGCAGGAAGACCTCGTAGAGAGGCCAGTCCGACCGCACGGCACTCGGCGTCGGCTCGGTCGGGACACCTTGGGTGGGCACGGCTCCATGACCGCCCTCGGCGGTGTACTCGCTCATGAGGCGACCTTCTTCTCGGCCCGCCGGGCCGCGGTCTTGGCGGCGTACGCGGTCGCCGCGTCCCGCACCCACTCGCCGTCCTCCTGCGCGGCGCGACGGTGCTGCACCCGCCGGGTGTTGCACGGGCCGTCGCCCTTCAGCACGGCGTCGAACTCCGACCAGTCGATCTCGCCGAAGTCGTGTCGGCCGCGCTCCTCGTTCCAGCGCAGGTCGGGGTCGGGCAGCGTGACACCGAGCTTGGCGGCCTGCGGGACGGTCATGTCGACGAAGCGCTGGCGCAGCTCGTCGTTGGTGTGCCGCTTGATGCCCCACTGCATCGACTGCTCGGTGTTGGGGGAGCGGTGGTCGGGCGGGCCGAACATCATCAGCGACGGCCACCAGAAGCGGTTCGTCGCCTCCTGCACCATCGCGCGCTGCGTGTCCGAGCCGCGCATCATCGTGAGCAGTAGCTCGTAGCCCTGCCGCTGGTGGAAGGACTCCTCCTTGCAGATGCGCACCATGGCCCGGGCGTACGGACCGTAGGACGCCCGGCACAACGGCACCTGGTTGCAGATCGCGGCGCCGTCGACGAGCCAGCCGATCACTCCCACGTCGGCGTAGGTCAGCGTGGGGTAGTTGAAGATCGAGGAGTACTTCTGGCGGCCGGTGACGAGCTTGCCGGTCATGTCGGCCCGATCGGCCCCGAGGGTCTCGGCGGCGCTGTAGAGGTACATCCCGTGCCCGGCCTCGTCCTGCACCTTCGCGAGCAGCACGGCCTTGCGCCGCAGTGAGGGCGCCCGGGTGATCCAGTTTCCCTCCGGCTGCATTCCGATGATCTCCGAGTGCGCGTGCTGGGCGATCTGCCGGATCATCGTCTTGCGGTAGGCGTCCGGCATCCAGTCGCGCGGTTCGATCCGCCGGTCGTCGGAGATGGTCGCGTCGAAGTCGTGCTGCAGATCGTCCGCCTGCGGGGCGGGAAGGGTCGTCGTCACGCCGTACTCCCTGGTGTCGAGACGCTGTCGGAATTACCGACCGGTCGTTCAGTAATTTACCCCGAGTGCGTGACCTACGCCACCCGCGGCGTCCCTCGGTCCGCTCTGGTGCGCCTCACGGCCGCTGAAGTCGGTAGATCGTCACGTCGCCCTGGTGGAAGACCTGCTGGGCGAGGTTCGCCAGTTCGGGCGAGACCGCGCTCGCCCGGGTACTGCCGAAGAGGTAGCGCACCCCGTGGTCGTAGAGGTAGCGCAGGTCGTACGCCGTCGGCGCGTTGAACGCGGCGTCGTTCAGCCGGAGTCTCGGCTGGTCGTAGAAGGAGGCGCTCCAGTAGAAGACGCCCTTCTCGCCGGGATGCGGATGCTTCGCCGTCGCGTACGCCTGATCGGTGTAGCCCCACGACTCGACAAACGCCCGGCGGAGGCCCAGGCCGGTCACCCACAGCGCCCGTGCGTCGCAGATGTGGTGCGTCATGCCGGCGCGGCAGTGCACGTTGGTCGCGATCAGCGTCGTCTCGGGAGTGTGTGTGCGCAGCCAGGTCGTGCCCGCGATGTCACCACTGGTCAACAGGTTGGACGGCTCGTCGACGGTCGAGTGACTGAGACCGGTCTGAGCGAAGGGCACGGCGGCCGGGATCACGACGGCCCCGACCAGGAGGGCGGCCAGCACGGCGCGCACCAGGGGCCCGCCCCGGTGCCACGCCACCAGCCCCGCCAGCAGGAGCAGCACGCAGACCCCGACGACGACCGACGCGGCGGTGAGCGCGGAGTGCGCACCAGGGACATGCGTCCCGCTGAAACGGCGTACGACGCCCAGCAGCGCGCCGCCGGCGAGTGCGCTCAGGGCCAGCACCCACAGCGGTGGCCGGGCGCGGTGCACGGCCACGGCCAGACCCCACGCGATCAGCACCTCCGACAGCGGCACCACCCCGCGCAGGAAGTAGACCTCCGAATCGCTCGGATGGTAGATGAGCTGGGTCGCGGCGAACCCGGCCACGAGCATGCCGGCGATGAGGACGACGGCGGGGTCGGCGCGCAGCGGCACCGCCACCAGCAGCGCGGCGAACTGCAGCAGGGTGACGGCGGAGAGGGCGACCAGCAGCCCCCAGAGCAACGGCCCGCCGGGGTGGCCGCCGGGATCGATGAGGGCGACCGCCCGATTGCGCGACAGCGCGAACGTCTTGAGCGTGGAGACGTTGCTACCGCCCGCGAGGTACGGCGCGGTGAGGCCGATCACGACCAGGCACAGACCGAGCGTGATCAGGGTGGGGCGCAATGCCCCGTCGGCGTCAGTCGTCCCCGTCGGCCCGTGTCTGCGGCGCAGCCGGCGGATGAGCTGCCCGGCCACGACCAGCAGCAGGCCACAGGCGAGCACCGGCAGATTGGACGACTTGGATCCGGCGCAGGTGAGCAGCATGAGCCCGAGCAGCACCCAGCCGGCACGGGTGGGACGAGCGCCGCGCACGATGTCGATCACCCACCAGGTGGTGACCAACAGCACGGGCAACCCGAGGATCTCCGACGGCGACAGCGGGACGAGGGCGTCACTGCCGAAGGCGTTCACCCAGCGCAACGGGTCGATGCCCGCGTTCACCAGGAGCAGTATGAGGGCGACGATGCCGGCCTTGGGGGTGCGCGCCAGGCGGGTGGCGAGCAGATAGGTGAGCACGAGGATCGCGGCGTACACCGGGAGGTACCACAGACGGCTGGCGACGAGCAGCACGTCGACGTGCGAGACCAGGGAGTCCGCGGCCATGTGAGCGTGGGAGAACCAGTGGTACTTGAGGGTCTGCCCGGACACCTGCGGCACGGCCGGTGGCACGGAGGTGCGCGCGGACGCGGCGACCGCGACGTGCCAGTAGAGGTCGGGGTACCAGCGCACTCTCGACGGTGGCAGCGGGTTGGTCGCGAAGGTGCGGGTCGCCAGCAGCCCGACGGCCACGACGTACGACGCCGCCAGCGACCATGCCGCCCACCAGGGCTCGCGTCGGGCGTACGGCGCGCTGCGCAGCCTTGCTCGCCACTGCGGGATCAGTGCTGCCGCGGCCACCACCGGCACCGGGTAGAGCGCGAGCCACGCACCGACGCCGAGGGACACGAAGGCAGCCCACGCGACGAGCTGCACCATGATGCCCACCACGAACCCGACGGACAGCTCGGCCAGCAGCGAGTCCGCCTGCCCGCGGCACAGGCGCAGCACCAGGACTCCGGGCATCAGGACCGACCAGATCGTCGCGACCAGGTAGATCAGCGACTGCCCCAGTGGGATGTGGGTATGCGCTGCGGCGTACGACGCCACGAGACAGACGACGGCCGGCAGCCACCGTGCGGCCGCCCCGACCGCGGTGCGCTGCACGACGGTCGAGTGGCGTCCGGATCTCACGGCCCGACGGTATCCGTTGCACCGACGGACTAGGTTCGATTGCCGAGAGTGACCGATCGTTCGGTCGGTAATTGCGAGGAGACGAGATGGCGGACCTGCGAGCCGTGCACGCCATGATGGCCGCGGACGAGGCGTCGCGGGCCCTGGGGATCGAGCTGGTGGACTGCACCGAGGGGCGGGCGACCACCCGGATGACGGTGCGCCCCGACATGGTCAACGGCCACGGAATGGCGCACGGCGGGATGATCTTCAGCGTCGCCGACACGGCGTTCGCCTGCGCGTGCAACGCGGCCGGCCCGGTCACCGTCGCCAGCTCCGGCGACATCGTCTTCGTGTCGCCGGCACGTGCGGGTGAGGTGCTGGTCGCCGAAGCGGTCCGACGGGTCGGCTTCGGTCGGCAGGGTGTCTACGACGTGACGGTGTGCTGCGGTGAGCGGGTCGTCGCCGAGTTCCGCGGGCGCAGTCACCGGATGGCGACCCCGGAGCGGGGCGCATGACCTCCCGCGAGGCGTCGGTGCCCATGCCCCGGACCGCGCGGCGCGGTCGGCCCGGGTACGACCTGGACTCCCTGCTCGCCGTGGCGGTGGAGGTCTTCAACGAGCGGGGTTACGACGCGACCAGCATGGGCGATCTGTCCGAGCGACTCGGGATCGCCAAGTCCGCGATCTACCACCACGTCGCCAGCAAGGAGGTGCTGCTGCGTCTTGCGCTGGACCGCGCGCTGGACGGTCTGGAGACTGTGACACAGGGCGCCCGCGAGCTGGACGTGAGCGCCGTACGACGTCTGGAGCATCTGGTGCACGAGAGCGTCGTGCTGCTGCTCGACCACCAGCCGTACGTGACTCTGCTGCTGCGGGTGCGTGGGAACAGCCCGGTCGAACTCGCGGCGCTGCAACGACGCCGCGCTCTGGACCGGTACGCCGCGTCTCTTGTGCGCGACGCCGTCCGCGCGGGCGACCTGAGAGCGGATCTGGATCCCACCGTGACCGCACGGCTGATGTTCGGACTCGTCAACTCCCTGGTCGAGTGGACCCGGCCGGCGAGTCGCGCGCACACCCAGGCGCTGCCGGACGAGGTCAGTGCCCTGGTCTTCGACGGTCTGCGCGTCCGGGACCGACCTCGTTGACGGTTTGCGTCAAGCCGGGCAGGGCGGCAGCCCTGGCCGCTGACGCACACTGCGCACCCCGCCGCCGAAGAGGCCGCCGGAAAGCGAACGAGACCGCAGGTTTCCCTGCGGTCTCGTGCTTCTTCGTGGGTGCCCCCGGCAGGATTCGAACCTGCGCTTTCGCCTCCGGAGGGCGACGCTCTATCCCCTGAGCTACGGGGGCGGGCAGCGCTTTCACAGCGCGGCGTCACCGTACCAGTCGGAGCCGACCGGTCCGCAATCCGCGCTCGCGACCCGGTCGGCTCGCAGCGGCGCCCGGGCGGGGCCCGAAGCGGCATCCGGTCAGCCGGGCACGCGCCACCGCGGACGCGTCTCTCCCAGCGGTCGTCCGAGCCCGAGAGCCTGCCCGGTCGGTACCTTTACCCCGCCATGTCTGACAACAGCGCGCACGACTCCCGCGAGGCGGTGCTGGACCGGGTCTTCCCGTCCGGCACCTCCCTGACCGACGACGGCGCCGTCCGGATCGCCGGTCACGACCTGCGCGACATCGCTCGCGCGTGGGGGACGCCGGCGTACGTGCTCGACGAGCCCGACATCCGGCGCCGGGCGGCCGCGTTCCGCGAGGCGTTCACCGACGCCTTCGAGGCCATCGGCACCCGCGTGGACGTCTATTACGCGGGCAAGGCGTTCCTGTGCACCGCCATGGCCCGCCTGCTGCAGGAGGAGGGCCTGCGGCTGGACGTCTGCTCCGGCGGCGAGTTGACCGTGGCGCAGCGCGCGGGCGTCCCGGGGGAGCAGATCGCACTGCACGGCAACAACAAGTCGCCCGCGGAGATCGCGCAGGCGCTCGACGCGGGGATCGGGCGCATCGTCGTCGACTCGTTCGAGGAGATCGACCGGGTCGCCGCCGCCGCGCGCGAGCGGTCGGTGGTGGCGCGGGTGATGCTGCGGGTCAAGACCGGTGTCGAGGCGCACACGCACGAGTACATCGCCACTGCGCACGAGGACCAGAAGTTCGGTTTCAGCCTCGCCGACGGCCAGGTGGGTGAGGCCGTACGCCGGGTGCTGGCCGCCCCGGAGGCCCTGCAGCTGCTCGGTTTCCATTCCCACATCGGCAGTCAGATCTTCGAGTCCGACGGCTTCCGCGAGGCCGCCCGACGCCTGATCTCGCTGCAGCTTGCGGTCGCGTCGGAGCACGGCGTCCAGTTGCCGGAGCTCGATCTCGGGGGCGGCTTCGGCATCGCCTACCTGCCGGGCGACGAACCGCTCAGCGTCCGCGAGATGGCCGGCCAGCTCGCCGGTATCGTCCAGGAGGCGTGTGCGCAGGCAGGTATGCCGCTGCCGCGCGTCTCGATCGAGCCCGGGCGCGCGATCGTCGGACCCGCGGGCGTCACTCTCTACGAGGTCGGCACCGTCAAGCCCGTCCGGGTCAGCGACGACCTGGTCCGCACCTACGTCGCCGTCGACGGTGGGATGAGCGACAACCCGCGGCCGGTGCTCTACGACGCCGAGTACACCTGCGTGCTCGCCGGACGGCCGGGCAGCGACACCACGACGCAGACCCGGGTCGTCGGCAAGCACTGCGAGAGCGGCGACATCGTGGTCCGCGACGTGCGGCTGCCGGACGACGTACGCGCCGGTGACCTGCTCGCGGTGCCTGCGACCGGCGCGTACTGCCGCTCGCTCGCCAGTCAGTACAACCACGTGCCGCGCCCACCCGTCCTCGCACTGCGCGACGGCGAGGTCGGCGTGTGGCTCCGGCGAGAGACGATGGACGACCTGTTGGCCCTGGAAGGGGAGTGACGTGAGCGAACCCGTGCGGGTGGCCCTGCTGGGCTGCGGAGTGGTGGGCTCGGCGGTCGCGCGACGGCTGCAGGAGCGGGCCGGCGAGTTCGAGGCGCGCATCGGCGCGCCGCTGCAGATCATCGGCGCGGCAGTGCGCGACATCGAGAAGCCGCGGCCCGAGTCCGGTTTGTCGCATGACCAGTTCACGACGGACGCAAAGGGATTGGTGGCGCGCGCCGATCTGGTGATCGAGTTGATGGGCGGGCTCGAGCCCGCCCGCGAGCTGCTCCTGCATGCGATGTCGTCCGGCGCCGGCGTCATCACCGCCAACAAGCTGCTGCTGGGAGAGAACGGCCCGGAGTTGTACGAGGCCGCCGAGCGCTCCGGTGTCGACTTCTACTACGAGGCCGCGGTCGCCGGCGCGATCCCGCTGTTGCGCCCGTTGCACGTGTCCCTCGCCGGCGATTCGGTGCACCGGGTGACCGGCATCGTCAACGGCACCACCAACTTCATCCTCGACAAGATGGACCGCACCGGCGCCGAGCTCGCCGACGTGCTGCGGGAGGCACAGGAGCTGGGGTACGCGGAGACCGACCCGACGGCCGACGTCGAGGGGTACGACGCGCGCGCCAAGGCCGCGATCCTGGCCTCGCTCGCCTTCCACACCCGGGTGTCCAGCCGCGAGGTGCACTGCGAGGGGATCATGGCGATCACCTCCGAGGACATCCGCGCCGCCCGGATGACCGGGCACGTCATCAAGCTGCTGGCCATCTGCGAGCGGGTGACCGATGCCGACGGCGACGCCGCCCTCAACGTGCGGGTGCACCCCGCGCTCATGCCCCGTTCGCACCCGCTGGCCTCGGTCCGCGAGGCCTACAACGCCGTCTTCGTGCAGACCGAGCTGGCGGGCGAGCTGATGTTCTACGGACCGGGTGCAGGTGGTGACCCCACGGCGTCGGCCGTGCTCGGGGATGTCGTGCAGGCCGCCCGGCACCGGGTGAGCGGGGGTCGGGGCCCGGGGGAGTCGGCGTACGCCGGCCTTCCGGTCCAGAGCATCGGCTCCGCGCTGACCCGCTACTTCATCCGACTGGAGGTCGACGACCGACCGGGCGTGCTGGCGCAGGTCGCGAATGTCTTCGGGGCAGAGGGTGTTTCGATCGAGAGCATGCGCCAGGGCGTCGCGCGGTCCGACACCGGTCGCGCCACCCTGCACCTGGTCACCCACGAGGCCACCGACGCCGCGCTCGCGCGCACGGTCGACCTGCTGCGGGTGCACGACGACGTCACAGCCGTGGCCTCGGTCCTGCGAGTCGAAGGAGCCTGATCCACGTGGCACATCTGTGGAGGGGCGTCATCCGCGAGTACGCCGACCGGTTGCCGATGCTGGCGGGCGCGCCGATCGTCACCCTCGGCGAGGGCGGGACCCCGCTCATCCCGGCGGAGCACCTGAGCGAGCTGGTCGGCGCGCAGGTCCACGTGAAGTTCGAGGGACTCAACCCCACCGGGTCGTTCAAGGACCGCGGGATGACCGCGGCGATCTCGATGGCCGCCAAGGCGGGCGCCAAGGCCGTCATCTGCGCCTCCACTGGCAACACCAGCGCCTCGGCCGCCGCGTACGCGACCAAGGCCGGGATGACGTGCGGCGTGCTGGTCCCGGACGGCAAGATCGCGATGGGCAAGCTGAGCCAGGCGATCGCCCACGGAGCCGAGTTGCTCCAGGTGGCAGGCAATTTCGACGACTGTCTCACCCTCGCGCGCAAGCTGGCGGAGTCCTATCCCGTCGAGTTGGTCAATTCCGTCAACCCGGCCCGCATCGAGGGCCAGAAGACGGCCGCGTTCGAGGTGGTCGATGTGTTGGGCGATGCACCGGACATCCACTGTCTTCCGGTGGGCAACGCCGGAAACATCACGGCGTACTGGAAGGGCTACCGCGAATACGCAGGATTGACAGGCGAACCGGCGGTCGCGACTCGTACGCCGGCAATGTGGGGATTCCAGGCCGCGGGCGCGGCGCCGATCGTCAGGGGCCACCCGATCGACGAGCCGGACACCATCGCCACGGCGATCCGGATCGGCAACCCGGCGTCCTGGAAGCAGGCCGAGCAGGCGCGCGACGACTCCGGCGGCCTCATCGACATGGTCACGGACGAGCAGATCCTGGCCGCCCACCGCCTTCTGTCCAGCCGGGAGGGCATCTTCGTCGAGCCCGGATCCGCGGCGAGCGTCGCAGGTCTGCTGCTGATGCACGAGCGGGGCGCGGTGCCCGCCGGCGCCACCGTCGTGTGCACCGTCACCGGGCACGGCCTGAAGGATCCGAGCTGGGCCCTGAAGACCGCCGACGGCGCGGACATCCAGCCCACGAAGGTCTCGGTCGACGCCGTCTCTGCGGCCGCGGCCCTGCGGCTCGAAGGCTGAATCGGCAGATGGCACAACAGTTCCCATTGGGCCGTAAGGTCCGCGTCGAGGTCCCGGCAAGCACCGCCAACCTGGGACCCGGCTTCGATTCGATCGGCCTCGCGCTCGGCCTCGGAGACGTCGTCACGGCGGAGGTCGTGGCCTCGGGGCTGCACATCAGCGTGGACGGCGAGGGTGCCGGCGTCGTGCCCGACGACGAGACACACCTGGTGTGGCGCTCGATGCGCACCGCATGGGAGCGGTTGGGAGTCGCGAGCCCAACGGGCCTGAAGCTGCACTGCCACAACGGTGTTCCGCATTCTCGCGGGCTCGGGTCCTCGGCCGCTGCCATCGTGGCCGGAGTCGCTGCGGCGTTGGCCCTGGTCGACCCGCGTCTGGACGACGCGGCCCGGCATACGGTCAGCGACATCGCCGGTGACCTCGAGGGTCACCCGGACAACGCGTCGGCGAGTGTCTACGGCGGCCTGACGGTCTCGTGGCGATCGGGGGACCAGTGGATGACGACCTGCCCGCCGGTGCACCCGGACATCGAGCCGGTGCTCTTCGTCCCCGACGCCACGCTCTCGACCGAACGGGCGCGCTCGGTGCTGCCGGCCGACGTCCCGCTCGGGGACGCCGCGCAGACCGCAGGGCGCGCAGCACTGTTGATCGAGGCCATGACGCGTCGGCCGGATCTGCTGCTCGCCGGGACCGCGGACTGGCTGCACCAGGAGGCGCGCCGTGCCTCCTATCCGTCGACCATGGAGTTGGTCGACGCGCTGCGGGCGCAGGGGCACGCCGCCGTGGTGTCCGGTGCAGGCCCGTCCGTGCTGGTGCTCACCACCCGCACCCGGGCCGCCGCGGTGCTCGCGGACGACCGCTGGGCGAGGACGACCCCGGGAATAGCCGAGGGCGGCTTGCGCGTTTTTTCGCTCTGAGCCGCACGACGGTGTAAGTTTGCATTGCACATCACACCCAAGGCCGCGTGACGAAGTCCGGGCCTGTGAGTGCATCACCATTGCGAAGAACCCATCGCCGGGCTACCTCGGGCGGCTCTCCGCAAGGAAAATCGTGGCTGCCGAAAGTGCTTGCCGCGCAATCTGATAACCGGCTCAGCCGGTTTCTGACGAGGGGGAAGGAACCTTCGTGACAGACACCACCGAACTTGCCGCGCCCGAGCAGGGCGCGCCTCGTTCCACCGGCTCGCTCAGCGCTCTGAAGCTGGACGAGTTGAAGCAACTGGCCTCGACCATGGGCATCAGCGGCACGTCCAAGATGCGCAAGAGCGACCTGTTGACCGCCATCCGCGAGCGGGGTCAGGGGAACACCGCAGCCGCCACGACCGCTCCGCGCCGTGAGCGCGGCCGGGTCACAGCGCCCGCCACCACTCCCCAGTCGGCGCCCCCCGCGCCGGCCGTGCAGGCACCTGCCCGCGCCGAGCAGGACAGTGCTCCCGAGGCGACGTCTGCACCGGAGCAGTCGCGTACGGCGCCCGATGTCACCGATCGCGCGCAGCGGAACGGCCGGACCGTCCAGACCCGCCAGGACGACGAGCCGCGTCGCGCCCGCCGTGACGAGGGCGACCGCTCCTCCGGTGAGCAGTCCGGCAACGACCGTCGTGACCAGCGTGACCAGCAGGGCTCGAACGAACGAACCGAGAACCGCGGCAACGACAACCGTGGTGATGACGGCCGCGGCAACGACAACCGTGACGGTCGCCAGGGCGGCAACGCCCAGCAGGACAACCGGAGCGACCGGGGCAACGAGAACCGCGGCGGCAACGACCGCGGCAACGACAACCGTGGCGGCCGCCAGGGCGGCAACACCCAGCAGGACCGCGGCAACCGCGGTCAGGGCAACGCCGGCCAGAGCCGTAGCAACCAGGGGCAGGGCAACCAGGGCAACCAGAACAACGCCGGTGGCCGTGGCGGCGACGACTGGAACGACGAGCGGGGCGGCCGTCGTCGTCAGCGCGGTCGCGACCGCAAGCGCGGCCGTGGCGCCGACGACTTCGGCGACGTGGACACCCAGGTGCGCGAGGACGACGTCCTCGTGCCCGTGGCCGGCATCCTCGACCTGCTCGACAACTACGCGTTCGTGCGCACCACCGGCTACCTGCCGGGGCAGAGCGACGTCTACGTGCCGATCAACATGGTCAAGAAGAGCGGCATGCGTAAGGGCGACGCCATCACCGGCGCGGTCCGGGCGCTGCGTGAGGGCGAGCAGCTGCCGGCGCGTCAGAAGTTCAACGCGCTGGTCCGTCTCGACACCGTGAACGGCATGACGCCCGAGAAGGCGCGCGAGCGGGTCGAATTCGGCAAGCTGACGCCGCTCTACCCCCAGGAGCGTCTGCGCCTGGAGACCGAGTCGAACATCCTGTCCACCCGGATCATCGACCTCGTCGCACCGATCGGTAAGGGCCAGCGTGGTCTCTTCGTGGCGCCGGCCAAGGCCGGTAAGACGATGATCATGCAGGCCGTGGCCAACGCCATCACGGTCAACAACCCCGAGGTCCACCTCATGGTGGTGCTGGTCGACGAGCGGCCCGAAGAGGTCACCGACATGCAGCGCGCCGTGAAGGGCGAGGTCATCGCCTCGACCTTCGACCGGCCCGCCACCGACCACACCCAGGTCGCCGAGCTCGCCATCGAGCGCGCGAAGCGGCTGGTCGAGCAGGGCCTGGACGTCGTCGTCCTGCTGGACTCCATCACGAAGCTGGGACGCGCCTACAACCTCGCCGCACCGGCGAGCGGGCGCATCCTGTCCGGTGGTGTGGACAGTGCCGCGCTCTACCCGCCGAAGAAGTTCTTCGGTGCGGCGCGCAATATCGAGTTCGGCGGCTCGCTGACCATCCTCGCCACGGCGCTCATCGAGACCGGGTCCAAGATGGACGAGGTCATCTTCGAGGAGTTCAAGGGCACCGGCAACATGGAGCTGCGGCTGTCCCGGATGCTCTCCGAGCGCCGGATCTTCCCCGCGGTCGACCTCAACGCCTCCAGCACCCGCCGCGAGGAGATCCTCCTCGCGTCCGACGAGCTGAAGATCATGTGGAAGCTGCGTCGCGTGCTCGCCGCGCTCGACCCCCAGCAGGGCATCGAGTTGCTGCTCGACCGGTTGAAGAAGACCAGGAGCAACACCGAGTTCCTGATGCAGGTGCAGCAGACCAGCTCGATCAAGCTCGACGACGAGGACTGACCTCTCACCCCGCCGTTGTCAGCGGATCTCTGGTGCATACGCCGGTGATCCGCTGACATCCGGCGGCGGGAACGACGAAACGTCGCCCCACCGATTCGGTGGGGCGGCGTTCGCGTTTATCAGGCCGCCGTGGGGACGACCGGTACGGCCTTGCGGTGCGTCAGGTCGCGGTGCGAACTCTCGGTCAGCGACTGACCGTTGGTCTCCGGCGCCCACATGTAGGAGATGATCCCGCCGCCCAGGGAGACGACGCCCAGGATGACGAGCACGGTGGGTGTGCCGAAGTCGTCGTTGACGATCGGGAGCATGAACGTCCCGATCGCCGCGGCGACCCGGCTGGTGGAGCTGGCGACGCCCAGCCCGGAGGCGCGGACCGAGCTCGGGAACACCTCCGAGGGGTAGATGCCCGTGGTGATGCTCATGATCCCGTAGGAGAACAGGTAGCCGAAGTAGGCGACGACACCGAAGACGAGCGGCAGTTGGGAGTTGAGCGCGGCGAGGAAGAGGAAGACCGCGCAGACGAACATCGGGATGATCGTGATGGGGCGACGACCGACCCGGTCGATGTACTTCCAGGAGATGGTCGCGCCGATCAACGCCACGATCGTCCCGAGCAGCGCGCCGAAGAGAGCGTCGCGAAGGCCGAGCGACTTCAGGATCGTCGGACCGAAGAAGGTCAGCGCGAAGTAAGGCATCACGATGGCGCTCCAGGACATCGACACGAAGAGGGTGCGACGGATGTACTCCTTGGAGAAGAGCAGCCGGTAGTTGGTCTCCTGCGGCTCCTCCTCGCTGAGGTCGCCGACGTCGCGGACCTGCAGCTCCTTGCGGTAGATCCGCTTCGCCTCGGTGTCACGACCCTTGCTCATCAGCCAGCGCGGCGACTCCGGCAGGCCGTGGCGGATGAAGAGGCAGATGACCGCGGGCACGACGCTGGCGCCGAGGATCAGTCGCCAGCCGCCTGGCCAGTAGGAGTTGATGGCGTAGCCGATGATGTAGGCGATCACGTAGCCGACGTTCCAGCTGATCTCCAGCAGGCCGAGGTAGTTGCCCCGGTCCTTCTTCTGGGAGAACTCTCCGAGCAGCGGGGACCCGATCGCGTAGTCGCCGCCGACGGCGACTCCCATCACGACACCGAGTACGAAGACCTGCCAGGCCGATTGCACGAAGAAGAGCGCGAAGGCGCAGCTGCTGAAGAGGATCAGGTCGAAGGTGAACATTGGCTTGCGGCCGATCTTGTCGGTGATGTAGCCGATGATCAGGCCGCCGAAGAAGGTGCCGATGAGCACCGATGCGGAGATCCAGGAGTCCCAGTGGCCCGTGACGTGCAGCTCGTCGTGGGCGCGGCCCGCCATGGCCGCGGCGAAGGTCGCGAAGACGAAACCGTCGATGAACATCCCACCGCCGGTGGCCACCGTCATCTTGCGCAGGAAGTGCCGCACGGGTGGGGTCAGCGGCGCCTCGTGGTCCCTGCGCAGGGCATGTTCCGGCGGTGAAGTGGCAGTGGTCATGGGTACAGGAGCACCCCTAAGGGGGGTGCGGCGCACAACCGGCACCCGTACTCGATACCCACGGGTAGTAGAATGACCGCGCCTACGGACGGCCCCCCGAAGGCCGCTTCCGACGGCCCGTGACGCCGAGGAATAGCACCTGCCACGGCATCGTTTAGGAAGAGGTCAGAGGTTCTGGCAGAATGGCCCGCTGGCCACCGGTTCACGCGTCGCGCACATCGTGCGAGCGACCCGGAGGCAATCGACAGCTAGGAGAAAACCCGTGAAGAAGGACATCCACCCCGCGTACGGTCCCACGACCGTCACCTGCACCTGTGGCGCGACGTTCGAGACCCGCAGCACCGCCGAGGGCGGCACCATCACTGCGGAGACCTGCTCGCAGTGCCACCCGTTCTACACGGGCAAGCAGCGCATTCTGGACACCGGTGGCCGCGTGGCCCGCTTCCAGGAGCGCTACGGCAAGAAGGCCGAAGCCAAGTAGCTCCTCCGACGCGCCGGCTCCACCTCTCCAGGTGGGGCCGGCGCGTTGTTTGTGTCCCGTGACACCTGACCGACCGTCTCGAAGGAGTTCGCCGTGTTGGAATCCGCCGCCGCCGTCGCGCAGGAGTACGCCGACCTCGAGGCCCGGCTCGCCGATCCGGCGATCCATGCCGACCCCACGGCCATGCGCAAGCTCAACAAGAGGTATGCCGCGCTGGCTCCGACCGTCGCCGCGTACCGCGCCTGGCTCGCTGCCGGCGACGATCTCGGTGCCGCGCGCGAGCTGGCGCAGGAGGACGAGTCGTTCGCGGCCGAGGTGCCGTCCCTGCAGGCGCGCTTCGACGGCGCCCAGGACGCGCTGCGCAAGCTGCTCCTGCCGCGCGACGAGGACGACGACCGTGACGTGATCCTCGAGGTCAAGGCCGGTGAGGGCGGTGAGGAGTCGGCGCTGTTCGCAGGCGATCTGGTGCGGATGTACCTGCGGTACGCCGAGCGTGCCGGGTGGCGCGCCGACCTGGTCGACGCCACCGAGTCCGACCTCGGCGGGTACAAGGACGCCCGGCTGCAGGTGCGCGCCAAGGGCACCATGGACCCGGGCACCGCGCCGTGGGCGCTGCTCAAGTACGAGGGCGGTGTGCACCGCGTACAGCGCGTCCCGGTCACCGAGAGCCAGGGGCGCATCCACACCTCGGCGGCGGGCGTCCTGGTGATGCCGGACGTCGACGACGGTGACGACGACGAGATCGAGTTCGGACCGAACGACCTGAAGGTCGACGTCTACCGCAGCTCCGGTCCGGGCGGGCAGAGCGTCAACACCACCGACTCGGCGGTCCGCATCACCCACCTGCCGACCGGCGTCGTCGTCTCGTGCCAGAACGAGAAGAGCCAGCTGCAGAACAAGGAGTCGGCGCTGCGGGTGCTCAAGGCCCGACTGCGGCAGATCCGTCAGGACGAGCGGGACGCCGAGGCGTCCGCCGCGCGCAAGAGCCAGGTGCGCACGGTCGACCGCAGTGAGCGCATCCGCACCTACAACTTCCCGGAGAACCGGATCGCGGACCACCGCACCGGCTACAAGTCCTACAACCTGGACGCCGTGCTCGACGGCGACCTCGGCGCGGTGGTCGCCTCGGCGGTCGAGGCCGACGAGTCCGCGCGGATGGCAGCGGTCGCCGACCGCGACTGATGAACGAGCTTCGCCTGCTGCTGCGCGATGCGTCGCTGCGGCTCTCCCACGCCGGAGTCGGGTCGCCGGACACCGACGCGATCGCGCTGCTCGCGCATGCCTGGTCCACGGACGTCGCGGAGGTACGCCGCGCCGAGGTGCTGGGCCGGATGCCCGACGGCGTTGTGCTGCAGCGGTTCTCGGCACTGATCGACGAGCGTGCCACGAGGGTGCCGCTGCAGCACCTCACGGGACGCGCGGCGTTCCGGCACCTTGAGCTCGCTGTGGGGCCGGGGGTCTTCGTGCCGCGGCCGGAGACCGAGATGCTCGTCGACCTCGTGGCGCCCACCCTGCGCTCGATCGCCGCCCCGGTCGTCGTCGACCTGTGCGCCGGGTCCGGTGCGCTCGCGCTCGCGGTGAAGGACGAGCATCCGGCCGCGGCGGTGTACGCCGCCGAGCTCTCGCCGGACGCGTGCGCATGGGCGCAGGCCAATCGCGACCGGCTCGGGCTGGACGTGCGGATCCGATGCGAGGACGCGCTCACGGCGTTCCCCGAGCTCGACGGACAGGTCGACGTGGTGCTCAGCAACCCGCCGTACATCCCCGTTGGGATGGTGCCGATCGACCCCGAGGTGCGCGACCACGACCCGCAGATCGCGCTCTACGGCGGCAGTGAGGACGGTTTACGGATCCCGTTCCAGGTGGCGGCGCGGGCGGCTCAACTGCTGCGGCCGGGCGGTCTCCTGGTGATGGAACACGCATCTTCGCAGGGGCATTCGCTACCCGCCCGCCTGTCGACCCAGGGCCTCTGGGACGACGTCGCCGACCATCGCGACCTCACGGCACTTCCCCGTGCGGTGAGTGCGCGTCGTCGGTGAGATACGGCGCGCGTAGCGGCGCGTTCCTCGTTGCTTGCAGCACAGGTCGTATCGGGCAAAACACGCCGTTCGCCGGTAATCCAGAAATGATGGTCGCGGGGCGCAGCGCCCCATCGGGGTCGGGACGCGTCGGGTCCCCGGCGGATCTCACAGGGCCGACCGGGCTCGCCATGGACGGCAGGGGCGATGTGTTCGTCGAGCACAGCACGCCGAGTCCGCAGATCGCCAGGATCGCGCGCTCGGGCGCACGCACGGTGGTGGCGAGGGCGGCTTGGGAGTTCACCGCCGACCGGGCGGGGAACGTCTCGCAGATCACGGCCATCGGTCATTCGTCGACGACGATCGTCAGCTACCCCGCCTCCGGAACGCACTCGACGTCGCGCTCCGTCGTCCTCAACAGCACCGCGATCGAGAAGATCGCTGCAGGAGCCCAGGGGGTGGTGTACATCGAGGAGAACGCCACCGGGGAAACGTATTTCGACTACTGAGTACGGCTTGCTGCCGGCTCGACGACCCCGACGTTCATCGGCGACGCCGACCACTTCGACGTGCCCGGAGTGGCCCCGAGGGCAGCTTCTACCGCGCCGTGACGGGGAGTTGCTTCGGTTCCCACACCCACTGCGCCCCGGGGTATTCGCAGGTGCAGCAGATCGGGCGCTATCCCGCAGGCGGCGGGACTCCGACGGCGGTGCTCGCGACGGGATTCACCACGACGTACAACCCGCGTCTCGGTGACCTGCAGGTCGACGGCGCCTCGAACGTCTACGTCAGCGCAGAGGACGATGCCACACCGCGTCTGCTCAAGCACGCACCGACGGGCGGCTCGCCGCGGACGCTCCTCACCGGCCACTCACGGACCTCGCGGTCGGTTGAGGGGCGAACCCCGGCGGCGGACGGGGTTCGCGCCACCGGTGTCGAGGAAGGCTACTGACGCGTAGGGTGAGGTCGGTCACAACCCGGTCGGCGTCATTCCGGCCGCGGTTCGCTCGTCATCGTGGCCAGGAGGCTTCATGCACGACACCTACGACTACGTCGTCATCGGCGGCGGGAGCGCGGGGTGCGTGCTCGCCGCCCGGCTGACGGAGGACCCGGGCACGACCGTGCTCCTGATCGAGGCCGGTGGAGAGGCGGACGCCGACGAGATCAGCATCCCGGCCGGATTTCCCTCCCTCTTCCGGACGCGGTGGGACTGGAACTACCACACGACCGGGCAGAAGCAGTTGGACGCGCGACCGACGTACTGGCCGCGGATGAAGGCGCTCGGCGGCTGTTCGTCGATGAACGCGATGATCTACATCCGCGGCAACCGAGTCGACTACGACACCTGGCGTGACGCGCACGGCGCCACCGGCTGGGGGTATGACGACGTTCTGCCGTACTTCAAGCGCGCAGAGCACAATTCGCGGCTCGGCGACCCGTTCCACGGGCAGGACGGCCCGCTGTACGTGGAGGACCGGCGCTACGACCACGAACTGAACGACGCGTGGATCGCCTCCGCCGTCGCCTCAGGAATGGGCGCGAACGACGACTTCAACGGTGCCCGCCAGGAGGGTGCCGGTTTTTACCAGGTGACCTGCAAGGGCGGCCGTCGCTGGTCCACCGAACGTGCGTACCTGGAGCCCGCCCGCGGCCGCACCAATCTCGAGGTCATCACGGGCGCGATGGTGGAGCGTATCGAGCTGGACGGGGATCGCGCGGTCGGAGTGACGTTCGAGCACCTGGGGGAGCGGCGCACGGCGCGGGTCGATGCTGAGGTGCTCCTGTGCGCCGGGGCGATCAATTCACCGCAGCTGCTGATGCTGTCCGGGATCGGACCGGGCGGGCACCTGCGGGAGACCGGCGTCGACGTGCGCCACGATCTGCCCGGGGTGGGGGCCAACCTGCACGACCACCCGTTCGTGCCGCTGATCTGGGAGACCAAGGGCACCACGGATCTGCTGGAGTTCAACACGCTGCCGAACATCCTGAAGGCCAAGGCGCTGGGCCGGGGGCCGCTGACGTCCAACGTCGCCCAGGCCGGAGCCTTCTTCCACAGCCGGGAGGGGCTGGCGGCGCCGGATCTGCAGGTGCACTTCACCCCGACGGGCTTCTGGGACAACGCTGCCCACGAGTCCGGGTCGCGCAAGGTCTCGATCGGTACGACGCTGGTGAGCGTCGCCAGCCGCGGGCAGCTGCGGCTCCGGTCGGCCGACCCGTCGTGGCATCCGAGCATCGACCCGGCGTATTACGACGACCAGCGCGACCTCGACGCGATGCTCGCGGGGTGCGAACGGCTGCTGGACGTCGCGAACTCCGGTCCGCTCGCGACGTACCTGGATACGCCGTTCATGCCCGACACGGCCGCGCCGAGCACGGAACAGCTCGAGGCGCACATCCGTCGGGAGACCCAGACGCTCTACCACCCGGTCGGCACCTGCGCGATGGGCGAACATCCCGACGCCGTCGTCGACGCCGAACTGCGCGTGCACGGGCTGACCGGCGTGCGCGTCGTGGACGCCTCGGTCATGCCCGAGGTGCCCCGCGGCAACACCAACGCCCCGACCATCATGATCGCCGAGCGCGCCGCGGACCTGCTCCGCGGCCGCGCCTCGAACCCGTCCCACCGCCTCGCCGATGCAGGAGTGAACCGATGAGCACAGCCATGGCAGACACCGCGACCGACGCCGCCGAACAGGAGCCGCGCACCTTCGAATCGCTGAACCCGGCCACCGGCGACGTGGTCGGCGTCCACGCGATCGACGACGAGGCGACGGTCCGCGAAGCCGTACGTCGCGCCCGTGCCGACGCCGCATGGTGGGACGAGCTGGGATTCGACGGCCGCCGGGAGATCCTCGGCAAGTGGCGCGGGGTCATCGCCCGGCGGATGGGCGAGCTCGCGGCCGTGGTGCACGACGAGACCGGCAAGCCGCACGCCGACGCGCAGTTGGAGATCGGCCTGACGGTCGATCACCTGGCGTGGGCGGCCGGGCACGCGCGCAAGGTCCTGGGCCCGACCAAGTCCTTCGCCGGCCTGTTGATGGCCAACCAGTCGGCCGTCGTCGAGCACCGGCCGCTCGGTGTCATCGGCGTGATCGGGCCGTGGAACTACCCGGTCTTCACCCCCATGGGGTCCATCGCGTACGCGCTCGCAGCCGGCAACTGCGTCGTCTTCAAGCCCAGCGAGCTGACCCCGGGCGTGGGCGAGTGGCTGGCCGCGTCGCTGCGCGAGGTCGTGCCGGACCGCGCGCTGCTGCAGGTGGTGACCGGTCTCGGCGAGACCGGCGCCGCCCTGTGCACCGCCGGTGTCGACAAGCTGGCCTTCACCGGTTCGACCGAGACCGGCAAGAAGGTGATGGCCGCCTGCGCGCAGACCCTCACCCCGGTGATCGTCGAGGCCGGAGGCAAGGACGCTCTGCTGGTGGACGAGGACGCGGACGTGGCCTCCGCCGCGGACGCTGCCGCGTGGGGTGCGTTCTCCAACGCCGGCCAGACCTGCATCGGCGTGGAGCGGGTCTACGTGCACGAGCGGGTGTACGACTCCTTCGTCGACGCCCTCGTGGCTCGCGCCCAGAACGTGCACCCCGGCGGCGGCCCCGGTGCCCACTACGGCCCGGCCACGCTGCCCAAGCAGCTGGACCTCATCCGCGGGCACATCGACGACGCACTCGCGTCCGGTGGTCGAGCGCTGGTCGGTGGGGAGGGCGCGGTCGGCGACCGGTTCGTGCAGCCGACCGTGCTGGTCGACGTACCGGAGGACCGCCCCGCGAACACGGACGAGACCTTCGGTCCGACCATCACCGTCAAGAAGGTGGCCTCCATGGACGAGGCGGTGCGGCTGGCGAACGCCACCCGTTACGGCCTCGGCTCGACCGTCTTCTCCAAGGCGCACGGCACGGAGATCGCGCGTCGTCTCCGCTGCGGGATGACGGCCGTGAACGACGTCATCTCATTCGCCGCCATCCCCTCGCTGCCCTTCGGCGGCGTCGGTGACTCCGGCTTCGGTCGCATCCACGGCCCGGACGGGCTGCGCGAGTTCACCTACGCCAAGGCGATCGCGTCGCGGCGGATGAAGCCGGTGATGCTCCTGACCACCTTCGACCGCACCGCGAAGCAGGACTCGACGTTCGCCCAGCTGATCACCGTGATGCACGGCCGGGCCACCACGATGCAGCGCCCGGCTGCGGTCGTGAGCAGGCTGCGCAGGTCCCGCTGACCGCTCGCTCCGAGGTCGTGTGGGGGTTCTGCGTCTGCGGCCAGGGCTGCAGCACTGGCCGCAGACGCAAACTGCGCACCGCGCACCCCGGCGCGCGAACCCCCGCCCGTTCGGTCTCAGAGGACGGTGGCACCCGCGAGATCACGGACGATGGCCGCCGCCTGCGTGGTGGTGATGATCGCGCCGCGCAGGGCGCGCATCCGGTCGAGGTCGCACGGGCCCAGGCCGGCACCCCGCAGGTCGGCGTGCTCCAGCTGCGCCTCGGCCAGGTCCGCGCCGCTCAGGTCACACCCGTCGAAGATGCACGACCGCAGATCGGCGCCGCGCAGGATGGCTTCGGTGAACCTCGTCCCGGACACGTCCGCATGAGCCAGCGGTGCACGGATCAGGTTGGCTGCGAACGCGTTCGAGCGACTGATCGTGAACCCGAAGCCACCGACGCCCTCGAAGTCGACGCCCATCAGGCGACATCCGCTGAACGACGCACCCCCCAGAGCAGCACCGCGCAGGTCGGCGTTGTCCAGCACACACTCCTCGAAATGCACCTCGGTGAGGTCGACACCCCGCAGGTCGATCTCCCGCAGATCGCAACGGACCAGTCGCACCGCCTCCGTTGCGCCGTTCACGATCTCCCGCAGCGCGGGAC
This sequence comes from Allobranchiibius sp. GilTou38, assembly GCF_017565325.1. Lineage (NCBI taxonomy): Bacteria > Bacillati > Actinomycetota > Actinomycetes > Micrococcales > Dermacoccaceae > Allobranchiibius > Allobranchiibius sp. GilTou38. The sequence continues at coordinate 144,898 of NZ_JAGEKN010000008.1, forward strand.
CGTCGTAGCTCTCGTCGACGAGCTGCACCGGTCCCCTCAGCCGTCCTCGGTCTGTACGGCGACACCCTCGCCGACCTTGCTGTGCTTGTAGCCGTAGAACGCGTAGATGATGATGCCGAGCAGCGCCCACACCACGAACCGCAGCCAGGTGACCGGCTCCAGCTTGCTGATCAGCCAGATCGAGAACGCGATGCCGATCAACGGGGTGACCGGCATGCCCGGTGTCTTGAAGGTGCGGGGCAGGTCCGGCGAGCGGTAGTGCAGGACGATCACGGCGGCGGACACCACGATGAACGCGAGCAGGATGCCGATGTTGGTCAGCTCGGCTGCGTCGCCGATGGGGACGAAACCGGCGATGGCGGCCGACACCACGCCGATGATCCAGGTCGGCCGGTGCGGTGCGTGGAAGCGGTTGGTCTTGGCGAACCACCCGGGGAGCAGCCCGTCGCGGCTGATCGCGAAGAACACCCGGGAAGCGCCGAGCATGAAGCCGAAGAGCACGGTGAGGATGCCGATGATGGCGCCGATCGCGACCACGTCGGCGAACCGGTCGAGCCCGACGGACTTGAACGCTGTGGCGAATCCGCTGGTGGTGCTGATCTTGTCGTACTTCTGCATGCCGGTGAGCACCGTGCACGCCAGCAGGTAGAGCACCATCGAGATCGCCAGCGAGAGCATGATCGCCTTCGGCAGGATCCGCGTGGCGTCCTTGGACTCCTCCGCGGCGGTGCTCATCGCGTCGTACCCGAACACAGCGAAGAACACTGTGGCAGCACCGGTCACTGCGCCGCCGAAGCCGTACGGGAAGTAGGGGTGCAGGTTGCCGCCCTTGATGTAGAACGCGCCGACGACGACCACCGCGATGACGATGGCCACCTTGACGACGACCAGGACGGACTCGGCGCGCGCGCTGGATCGGATGCCGCGGTTGAGCAGCACCGCGATGAGTAGGCACAGGATCATCGCGAAGAGGTCGACCTTATGGCCCGATCCGGTGCCGGGCGCGCCCAGCATCCAGACGGGAAGGTGGGCGCCGAAGTCGTTCAGCAGGAACGAGAAGTAGCCCGAGATGCCGATGGCAACCACGGCCACGATGGCCGTGTACTCCAGGAGCAGGTCCCACCCGATGAGCCAGCCGACGAGCTCGCCCAGCACGGCGTACCCGTAGGTGTACGCCGACCCGGCCGCCGGGATCAGCCCGCCGAACTCGGCGTAGGAGAGGGCGGCGCACGCGGAGGCGACGCCCGCGATGATGAAGGAGATGCTGACCGCCGGGCCGGCGACCCCGTTGGCGACCGTCCCGGCCAGGGAGAAGATGCCGGCTCCGATGATGGCGCCGATCCCGATGGCGGTGAGCTGCCACAGACCGATCGAGCGCTCCAGCCCGCCGGCCTCCTCGTGACTGACGATCGGCTTGCGGCGCAACACCCCCTGCCGCGGCGCGATCTTCTGGTCACCGGCCATCACGTACTCCCGTCCCCGCAGGTACACCCGGTCCGGCGCGCCCGTGCTGTGAGCCTAGCCACGCGGCGGTCGGTTCGCTCTGGTGCGAGCCCCGGGTGATGTGTACGGTGTCCACATCGCGACCGGCCGGCCGCCCGCGTCTCTTCCGGAGGATGCCTGCGGCGGACCTCATCCCTCAATGCGTTCTGGCACAGGAGATCTCATGGTCGATGGCACTGCCGAGCAACTGAGCGTCACCCGGTTCGTCGACGCACCACCAGCAGCCGTCTTCGACGTGCTGGCCCATCCGACACGGCACCAGGAGACCGACCCCGCGCCCTGGAGATGGGTCCGCGAACCCGAGCAGACCGACCCCATCACGCACGCGGGGCAGGTCTTCACGATGAACATGTACCTGGAGCGGGTCGGCGGCGACTATCGGATCGACAACATGGTCACGGCGTTCGAGCCGCCGCGGCTCATCGCCTGGAGACCGGGCAGCGTCCGCGACGGCGAGCTGCACCTCGGCGGCTGGGAGTGGCGCTACGACCTCGTTCCCGAGGGCGAGGGCACCCGGGTCACCCTCACCTACGACTGGGGCGACACCTCTGCCCAGACCCGCAAGGACTTCGGTCGGATGCCCCCCTGGCCGCCGGAGTACCTGCAGGAGTCGATCGACCAGCTCGCCACCACGTGCGAATCGGCGCGGACCGGCCGGTGAGCCCCATGACGGCGAGCGCGCACCAGATCGGCGTGGCACGATCGCGCAGATGAACGACAGCCCCGATACGCAGGCGCAACTGCGCACGCTGATCCTGCTGCGCCGGGTCCGGGACCGGATGGACCGGGAGTACGCCCAGCCCCTGGACGTCGAGGCGCTCGCGCGCGGGGTGCACATGTCGGCCGGCCACCTCAGCCGCGAGTTCCGCACGGCGTACGGCGAGTCGCCGTACGCCTATCTGATGACCCGGCGGATCGAGCGTGCGATGGCGCTGCTGCGCCGCGGCGACCTCAGCGTCACCGACGTCTGCTTCGCGGTCGGTTGCTCCTCTCTCGGCACCTTCAGCAGCCGGTTCGCCGAGTTGGTCGGTGTGCCGCCCAGCACCTACCGCCGTGAGGTGGCGTCCGCGACGTCGGGCATCCCGTCGTGTGTGGTGAAACAGGTGACCAGACCGGTCAGGAATCGAGAAGCCCGTCTCGCGGCGGCGGATCTAGCGTGAGCGCCATGGACATCACCATTCACAACGCCTTCCTGCCCCAGACGGATCCGGCCGCGACGCTCACCTTCTATCGGGACGTCCTCGGTTTCGAGGTCCGGAACGACGTCGGCTACAACGGGATGCACTGGATCACGGTCGGGCCCGCCGGTCAGCCCGGCACGTCCATCGTGCTCTTCCCGCCGGGCGCCGACCCCGGTGTCACCGACGAGGAGCGCCGCACCATCACCGAGATGATGGCCAAGGGCACTTTCGCGATCATCACGCTGGCCACGCCGAATCTGGACGAGACCTTCGATCGTCTCCAGGCGGCGGGCGCCGAGGTCGTGCAGGAGCCGATCGAGCAGCCGTACGGTGTGCGCGACGCTGCGTTCCGGGACCCGTCCGGCAACCTGATCCGGATGAACGAGGTCCACTGAGCGGTCGGTGCGGAGAACGCGCCGGCAGAGGGAGACACGATGAGCACGGCCTCGGGGCGACGGCGCACGCCGGCGCCGTCCTCGACACCGCATGCCGCCGACCAGCACGACCTGATCACGGTGCGGGGCGCCCGGGTGAACAACCTGAAGGACGTCAGCGTGCAGATCCCCAAACGCCGGCTGACGGTCTTCACAGGGGTGTCGGGCTCGGGGAAGAGCTCGCTGGTCTTCGGGACGATCGCCGCCGACTCCCAGCGTTTGATCAACGAGACCTACAGCGCGTTCGTGCGGGGCTTCATGCCCACGCTGGCGCGCCCCGACGTCGACGTGCTCGACGGCCTCACGACGGCGATCGTGGTGGGGCAGGAGCGGATGGGTGCCGACGCGCGGTCCACGGTGGGCACCGCGACGGACGTCAACGCGATGTTGCGGGTGCTCTTCAGTCGGGTCGGCACGCCGTACGTCGGCTCGCCCCAGGCGTTCTCCTTCAACGTGGCCTCGATGAGCGGCGCCGGGGCGGTGACCATGGAGCGGGGCGGCCGCACGACCAAGGAGCGGCGCAGCTTCAGCGTCACCGGCGGCATGTGTCCGCGGTGCGAGGGCCGAGGATCGGTGACCGATTTCGACCTGACCCAGCTGTACGACGCGGACCGCTCGCTCAACGAGGGCGCCCTCGTCATCCCGGGTTACAGCATGGACGGCTGGTACGGCCGGATCTTCCGCGGCTGCGGCTTCTTCGACCCCGACAAGCCGATCGAGAAGTTCACCAAGAGGGAGCTGGACGCACTCCTTTACAAGGAGGCCACCCGGATCGAGGTCGACGGGATCAACCTGACCTACGAGGGGATCATCCCGAAGATCCGAAGGTCCTTCCTGGCCAAGGACATCGACACCCTGCAGCCGCACATCCGCGCGTTCGTGGAGCGGGTGGTCACCTTCTCCACCTGCCCCGACTGCGGCGGGACCCGGCTCACCGAGGAGGTCCTGGCCAGCACCGTCGGCGGGCTCAACATCGCCGAAGCGTCGGCCATGCAGATCAGCGATCTCGCGGAGTGGGTGCGCGGCCTGGACGAGCCGACCGTCGCTCCGCTGCTGCAGTCGCTGGGGGAGTCGCTGGACTCCTTCGTCGAGATCGGTCTCGGCTACCTCAGCCTCGACCGCCCGTCGGGCACCCTGTCCGGCGGCGAGGCGCAGCGCGTGAAGATGGTGCGCCATCTCGGGTCCTCGCTCACCGACGTCACCTACGTCTTCGACGAACCGACCATCGGGCTGCACCCGCACGACATCCAACGGATGAACGAGCTGCTGCTCCGGCTGCGGGACAAGGGCAACACCGTGCTGGTCGTGGAGCACAAGCCCGAGACCATCCAGATCGCCGACCACGTCGTCGATCTCGGCCCGGGAGCGGGTACGGCGGGTGGCGAGGTCCGCTTCGAAGGCACCGTCGCGCAGCTGCGAAAGGCCGACACCGCCACCGGTCGTCACCTGCAGGACCGTGCGAGCATGAAGGAGCAGGTACGCGCTGCGACGGGCGCGCTGGAAGTGCGAGGAGCAGACCTGCACAACCTGCAGGACGTCGACGTGGACGTCCCGCTCGGTGTGCTGGTCGCCCTCACCGGCGTCGCCGGATCCGGCAAGAGCTCCCTGGTCACCGCCGCGCTCGCGGGCCAGGACGGTGTCGTGACGATCGACCAGAGCCCGATCAAGGGTTCACGGCGCAGCAACCCGGCGACGTACACCGGCCTGCTGGACCCGATCCGCAAGGCCTTCGCGAAGGCCAATGGCGTGAAACCCGCTCTCTTCAGCTCGAACTCCGACGGTGCGTGCCCGGCGTGCAAGGGAGCCGGCGTGATCTACACCGATCTGGCGATCATGGCCGGAGTGGCCACGACGTGCGAGGTGTGCGAGGGCCGGCGCTTCCAGACGGCGGTGCAGGAGTACCGACTCGGTGGCCGCGACATCAGCGAAGTGCTGGAGATGTCGGTGACCGACGCCGAGCGGTTCTTCGGGGAGGGCGACGCCGCCGTCCCGGCCGCGCACACGATCCTCGAACGGCTGGTGGACGTGGGGCTCGGGTACCTCACCATCGGGCAGCCTCTGCCCACTCTGTCGGGCGGCGAGCGGCAGCGGCTGAAGCTCGCGACCCACCTGGGCGAGAAGGGCGGCGTCTTCGTGCTCGACGAGCCGACTGCCGGGCTGCACCTGGCCGATGTCGAGCGTCTGCTCCAGCTACTGGACCGGCTGGTCGACTCGGGCAAGACGGTGGTCGTGGTCGAGCACCATCAGGCCGTCATGGCGCACGCGGACTGGATCGTGGATCTGGGGCCCGGCGCCGGCCACGACGGCGGCCGGGTCGTCTTCGAGGGCACGCCGGCCGCTCTGGTCGGCACCCGGTCCACCCTCACCGGTGAGCACCTCGCGGAGTACGTCGCCGGCTGACAGCCGGCGTCCCGCTCAGGAGATCAGCTCGGCCGAGCCCTCGTGCACGATCTCGAAGAGCCCGGGAGTGGAGCGGAACGCCCTCCACTGCGGCTTGCCCACAAGCGCCCGGAAACCGTCGTCGTGTGCCTCCTGACACGCCCGCGGGCTCTCCCACTCGGCGGTGTTGATGAAGCGGAAGCGTGCGTCGTCGGCAAGCGCGCGGTGCAGCCGGTGGCTGACGTACCCGGGCTTGCGTGCCATGTACGCGTTGACCTCACGCCACAGCGACAGGAACTCCTCGTCGCGCGACGCCGGCACCTCGAAGCAGTTGAGGAAGTGGACCATGATCAGCCTCTCGTTAGATGCACGTGTGTGCAATGAGTGCATATAGGTATACTCCGAGGGTGAGTTCCCGTCAACGCACGATGTCGGACCGATCCGCCGAGCCCGCGTCGGGCGGGCGCGCCGCACAACGTCGGCGCACCCGTGCGGCGATCCTGGAGGCGACGACCGCGCTCATCACCGGGGGCGGCACGCCCTCCGTGGACGAGATCGCGGCCGCCGCGGACGTGTCCCGACGCACGGTCTACCTGTACTTCCCGACCCTCGACCAGTTGCTGCTGGACGCCACGGTCGGAGCGCTCAGCGCAGGCGAGGTGCAGACCGCGCTCTGCGACGATGACGACGCGCCGGCCCGCGTCGATTCGCTGGTGCGCGACCTGGTGCGGACCGCAGAGAGCACGCTTCCGTTGGGGCGCAAGATCATCCGGCTGACGGTGGACGCGCCGGCCGCGGATCACCCTGATGCTGCCGAGGGCGCCGCTCGCCGCGGGTACCGGCGCCTGGAATGGGTGCAAGCCGCCGTCCAACCGATGCGGCACCGGCTCACGCAGGAGCAGTACGAGCGTCTCGTCGCGGCGCTCACGGTCGTGATCGGATGGGAGTCGATGGTGGTGTTGCGCGACGTCGACGGCCTCGGGCCGCGCCGGGAGGAGGAGGTGCTGCGATGGATGGCCGAGTCCCTCGTCCGGGGCATGCTCGCGGAGGCGGACGACGCTGTCGGAGGATGACCCCATGAGCGAGCCCCGGATCGTGGCAGTGGACCCGTCGTCCCCCATTCTGCGCCAGTGGCACGAGGTCCTGCGGGCCGCGTACACGCAGGGGCAGGGGCCGATGTGGTGGATCTCGCTGGCGCACCAGCTCTACTCGGCCGAGCACCCGCACCCGCGTAGAACCCGCTCCAGGTACGCCGCCCTCGACGGCCCGCGGCTCGTCGGCGCCCTGGAGCTGGTCTCGGCCGTGGGCGACCCGGCCGAGCCCGTCCAGGTCGAGCTGGCCGTCGCCCCGGAAGCCCAGGGACGAGGCATCGGTCGTGACCTTGCCTCGTACGCGCTGCAGTTCGCTAAGGAGCGCGGTCACTCCACCCTGCAGACGGAGGTGCACGTGCCCGGCGCGCAGGCCCTCGAGGCGACGCGGTCCGGACGGTTCCTGCGCGACCAGGGCTTCCAGGTCGGCAACGTCGAGGACAGGCTGCTGCTCGACCTGCCGTGGGACGGTCACGGGGAGGTCGATCCACCCTCCGCAGAGGTACGCGTGCAGTCGTGGGTCGGCGCGTGCCCGCAGCGGTACGAGCTTGAGTGGGCGGCCCTCAAGCAGCAGATGCAGGAGGACCACCCGGTCGGGGACCTGACCCGGAGCGACACCCGGATCGACGTCGAGCGGATGCGCGGGACGAGGGCCGGATGATCGAGCGGGGCTGGATCGTGCTGCGCAGCATGGCGCTGCTGCGGGACCGCCCGGTGGGTTTCACCGAGATGTTCCTCGACGCCGACGAGCCGGCGATCGTGGTGCAGGACTCGACGCTGGTCGACCGGGCGGCCCGGGGCAAGGGAGTCGGCCGGTCGCTGAAGGCCGCGAACCTGCACCAGCTCGAGCGGATCACGGCCGACACCGCAGCCGGGGCGCACTACGTCCAGACCTGGACGTCGCAGTCCAACGCCCCGATGCTGGCACTCAACAGGCAGTTCGGCTTCCGTGTGGCGGGCACGATGCACGATGCCGAACGAGCGGTGTAGGGCCTCCTCCGCCGTCGCAGGTTCGCGCGGTCCCGGGCGAGATGGATAACGGCCTGTTGGGCGACGTCGGCGGTCGGCGGCGGGCAGTTTCCCTCTCCTAGACTCCTGCGGCATGTCCATCACCCAGCCGCAGCACGGCTGTCCGAAGGAGCGGTCCTGGGTCGCGGACGCCGTACGCAAAGTCGCAGCAGACGCCAACAGGTCGGCCGACACTCACCTGATCCCGTTGCGCCTGGCCGGTTTCGACGGGATCGACGTCTACTTCAAGGACGAGTCGACCCACCCGACCGGAAGTCTCAAACACCGCCTGGCGCGCAGCCTCTTCCTCTACGCCCTCTGCAACGGGTGGATCCGCGAGGGGTCGACCGTCGTGGAGGCGTCGAGCGGTTCGACCGCGGTCAGCGAGGCGTACTTCGCGCAGTTGCTGGGCCTGCCCTTCGTGGCCGTCATGCCGCGCTCGACCAGTGCCGAGAAGATCGTGCTCATCGAGCGGTACGGCGGCCGCTGCCACTTCGTGGACGACGCCGGCGCCGTCTATGCGGCCGCGGAGCAGATCGCGCGGGAGTGCGGCGGGCACTATCTCGACCAGTTCACCTACGCCGAACGGGCGACCGACTGGCGCGGCAATAACAACATCGCCGAATCCATCTTCGATCAGATGCGGCTGGAGCGGCATCCGCAGCCGGCGTGGATCGTCGTGGGCGCTGGTACCGGAGGCACCAGCGCGACGATCGGACGCTATCTGCGCTACCAGGGCATCCCGACCCGGCTGTGCGTCGTCGACCCGGAGGGCTCCGCGTTCTTCGGGGGCTGGGTGGACCGCGACGCCTCCTACGTCACCGGCCGGGGTTCGCGGATCGAGGGCATCGGGCGCCCGCGCGTCGAGCCGTCGTTCCAGCCGCAGATCGTGGATCGGATGATCCAGGTGCCGGACGCCGCCTCGATCGCGGCCGTTCACCTGTTGCGCGAGCGCACCGGCCTGTTCGCGGGCGGGTCCACCGGCACGAACCTGGTCGGGGTGCTCGAGCTGGCATGCGAGATGAAGGCGCGGGGGGAGACCGGCAGCATCGTCACGTTGCTCTGCGACGGCGGCGAGCGCTACAGCGCGACCTACTACGACGAGGACTGGCCGGCGGCGAGGGGTCTGGACCCGGCGGCGCACCGTGCGATGTTGCAACGCGCGATGGATGAAGGGTTGTGGCGGACGTAGTCGAGCCCAGCGCCGACCATTAGCCTGGAGCCTCCCACCCGGCCCACACCTGCAGGAGTCCCTCGTTGAGCCCCGTCTTCGACTGCGCGAATCCGCAGACCCGGGAGGACGGTCTCGACGCTGCGAAGTCCGCACTCGACCTGGGTGAGTGCGTCGTCCTCCCGACGGACACGGTCTACGGCATCGGCGCCGACGCGTTCAATCCCTCGGCGGTGCAGAAGCTGCTCGACGCCAAGGGCCGAGGCCGCGAGATGCCCCCGCCGGTGCTCGTGCCGGGGCTCCCGACGGTCGACGGACTGGCGATGTCGGTGCCGTCGTACGCGCGACGGCTCATGGAGCGCTTCTGGCCCGGCGGACTCACGCTGATCCTGCGCGCGCAGCCCTCGCTGGCCTGGGACCTCGGCGACAACAACGGCACCGTCGGGTTGCGGATGCCCGACGACGAGGTCGCCTTGGCGCTGCTCGAACGGGTGGGCCCGATGGCGGTCAGCTCCGCCAACCGGACCGGCAAGCCGACCGCGACCACGATCACCGAGGCCGGATTCGCCCTCGGCCCCTCTGTGGAGGTCTACCTCGACGGCGGTGAGCGCAGCGGCGCCGAACCCTCGACCATCCTGGACTGCACGAAGCCCGACCCGGTGCTGCTGCGGGCCGGCGCGATCGGCACCGATGCGCTGCGCGAAGTGCTGGCGGGTGTGGAGCTGATCGAGCCCTCCACCGGGAACGGGGTCAGCCTCTCCAAAGCGCCCGCCGACGATCAGGACGGACCCGAGCCGCTCGATCTGTCGCAGACCGAGCCCGAAGGCACGCCCGACGGCGATGTGGACGCCGGTATCGACCCCGTGTTCGTGCCGCCGCAGGACGGCACGTTGCCTGCGAGCGACCTCCCGCAGGACGGTGCGCCGTCCGCCGAGGTGCCCTCGCCCGACCTACCCGCCCCGCCCTCGGACCACACCGACGGCACCCGTTCCACTCCAACGTCCGACGCCTAAGGTGACCCGATGACCGCTTCGCCCACGCCCTTCTACGGCTCCGATTTCGACGCCCTCGCCGCGTTCGACCCCGAGATCTCGGGGGTGCTGCTGTCCGAGCTGGACCGGCTGCGCAGCGGCCTGCAGCTGATCGCCAGCGAGAACATGTCCAGCCCCGCGGTGCTCACCGCGCTGGGCTCGACACTGTCCAACAAGTACGCCGAGGGCTACCCCGGCCGCCGCTACTACGGCGGGTGCTCGGAGGTCGACAAGGCCGAGAACCTGGCGATCGAGCGGTGCAAGAGCCTGTTCGACGCCGAGCACGCCAACGTCCAGGCCCACTCCGGCGCGAGCGCCAACCAGGCCGTCTACGGCGCGTTCCTCAAGCCCGGCGAGACCATCCTCGGCATGTCGCTGCCGATGGGCGGGCACCTCACGCACGGCACGAAGGTCAGCTTCTCCGGCAAGTGGTTCAACGCCGTCGGCTACGGCGTGGAGAAGGAGTCGGAGAACATCGACTACGCCGAGGTCGAGGCGCTCGCCAAGGAGCACCGGCCCAAGGTGATCCTCGCCGGTGGATCGGCCATCCCGCGGCTCATCGACTTTAAGTTCTTCCGCAACCTGGCCGACGAGATCGGCGCGATCTTCTGGGTCGACGCCGCGCACTTCATCGGCCTGGTCGCCGGAAAGGCGATCCCTTCGCCCGTCCCGTACGCCGACGTGGTCACCTTCACCACCCACAAGGTGCTGCGCGGTCCGCGCTCCGGTGCGCTCGTCTGCAAGGCCGAGCACGCGGCGAAGCTGGACAAGGCCGTCTTCCCGATGATGCAGGGCGGGCCGCAGATGCACACGATCGCGGCCAAGGCGGTCAACTTCAAGGAGTGCGCGACGCCTGAGTACGCCGCGTACGCCCGCCAGGTCATCGAGAACGCGCAGCAGTTGGCGACGTCGCTGGGGGAGAAGGAGATCCGTCCCACCACCGGCGGCACCGACACCCACCTGTCCCTGCACGATCTGCAGGGCGTGCAGGTGACCGGTGCGCAGGCGGAGGAGCGGGCGGACGCCGCCGGCATCGTGCTCAACAAGAACGCGATCCCGTTCGACCCGCAGAAGCCCAACGTCGCCTCCGGCATCCGCGTCGGCAGCCCCAGCGTCACGACGCAGGGGATGGGCACCTCCGAGATGGTGCAGATCGCCGACCTGATCCACCGGGCCATCACCCAGACCGACGGTGACCCCGACCACCCGGTCGCCAAGGACGTCCGCGCCGAGGTCACCGACCTCGTGGGCCGCTTCCCGGCGTATCCCCGGCCGGCCTAGGGCTTCGGCCGGACCAGCCCCGTCTCCCAGTGCGTGAATACCTGCTCGTCGCGGTCATCGCCGGGGTCGTCACCTACCTGACGACACCGGCGATCCGCTGGCTGGCGGTGCGGTTCGGCGCCGTCACCCCGGTGCGCGGGCGTGATGTGCACTCGGTGCCGATCCCGCGACTCGGCGGGGTCGGGATGCTCCTCGGTTTCGCGGCCGCGGTGCTCATCGCGAGTCGGCTGCGCCACGCGTCGAGCCTTCTGCACGGCGCGAACCATCAGGTGGTGGCCGTCCTCATCGCGGCCGCGTTCATCACCGCGGTGGGTGCCATCGACGACTTCCGCGAGCTGGACCCGTTGACCAAGTTCGCCGGGCAGCTGATCGCCGCGGGGGTGATGGCGTTCGGAGGCGTGCAGCTGTCCGCGCTGCCGACCGGCGATTCCTACACGATCCTGCCGCAGCCGATCCTCATCCTGCTCACCTTCGTGATCGTCATCGCGATGACCAACGCGGTGAACTTCGCCGACGGGCTGGACGGGTTGGCCGCGGGATTCGTGGCCATCGCAGCGGTCGCGTTCTTCCTGTGGGCCTATCAAGTCGCGCACGTCTACCTGAACCCCTCCGACAGCGTCTTCAGCGCCTCGGCCTTCGTCTCGGCGGTGACGGCGGGGTGCTGCCTCGGCTTCCTGCCGCACAACTTCTTCCCGGCGCGCCTCTTCATGGGGGATGCCGGTGCCTTGCTGCTCGGGCTGCTGCTGTCGGCCTCGACCATCACGTTCACCGGGGCCCTGCAGCCCAGTCAGGTGAAGTCGCAGTCGGCGGCGTTCTGGGTGCCGATCGCCCTCCCGGTGGCGATCCTCGCCCTGCCGGTCCTGGATGTGATCCTCGCGGTGCGCCGACGGGGACTGCGGTTCTGGAAGCCGGACCGCGGGCACCTGCACCACAAGATGCTCGACATCGGCCACTCCCACCGCCGCGCCGTGCTGCTGCTCTACCTCTGGTCGGCCTCGCTCGCACTGGGGGTGCTGATGTTCACGTACGTGTCGACGGCGTGGGCGTTGTCGGCCCTCGTCGTCCTCATCGCGATCAGCGCGGGACTGACCCGTTGGCTCCCGAGGTGGAAGCGCGGCAGGAGCTTGTGATAGTTTTCACAAAGTAGCCGAACGGCTATTTTGCCCCTTCGCGTGACGCCCCGGGAGACCGATGCGGACGCCCACGATCCGGCAGGAGAGCGAGCCCAATGACGGACTCAGTGCCTTCTCAGCCCTCCCCGCCTTCTCAGCCGTCGCCTGACTCCGCACCGGCGCCAGCCCAGCGGGCCCAGCCGTCACCCTTCGACACCATGCTGAGGACGGCGTTCCTGCCCAGCCTCGGGGCAGGCGTCGTGACCGCCGTCGTGGCATGGATCGTGGCCGGTGGCCGAGCCGGTCTGTCCGCAGCTTTCGGGGCCGCCCTGGCCCTGATCTTCTTCGCAGCCGGTCTGCTGGTGATGCGTAAGGTCATCGACGTGAACGCGGTGGCCCTGATGGCCGCGGCGATGGCCGTCTTCTTCGGCCAGTTGATCCTCGTGCTCCTGGTCATGCTGGCCGCGACCACAGTGCTCGATCTGCAAGCCCTGCCGACGATGATCGGCGTCGTGGTGGTCGTCCTGGTATGGCAGATCTTCCAGGTGCTGGGATTCGTGCGCAGCCGCCGACCGGTCTACGACCCGCCGTCCGCCGGTGGTGAAGTGACGTGAATGACGGTCGACGGGGTCGGGTAGTCTGGGCGCCGGATTTCGCGCTGAAAGGCGCGTCCGTGAGCCACCACCGTCCACCGCCACCACGGTGCGTGCTGTCAATCGCATCAGAAGGTGGCACCACAAGCTGGACAGTTGCTGAATCCATGACGACGAAGGAGACCCTGTGAGCGCGACACTCGCTGCCGCGGCCGCCCCCCACGCAGCGGTCGTCGCAGACGGCGGGTTCAAGGCTCCCGGCGTCGCCGACCTCTGGCAGCCGCTCGTCGGCAACGGCGCGTTCGCTTTCACCCGCCCCGCCCTGGTCCTCCTCCTCTCGGTGGGCCTGCTCGGCTGGTTCTTCGTCGCCGTCAGCCGCAAGCTGGAGGTCGTCCCGAGCAAGCGGCAGTTCAAGGCTGAACTGGTCTACGGGTTCGTGCGCGACACCATCGGTCGCGACGTCATCGGCAGCAAGGACTTCCGGCGCTTCCTGCCTCTGCTGTTCACTCTCTTCACCGTCATCCTGGTCAACAATCTGGCGGGAATCATCCCGTTCGTGCAGTTCCCGACGTTCAGCCGCATCGCATTCCCGATCGTGGCCGCACTCATCGTCTATGTCTGCTACCACGTGGTGGGTGTCCGTGCGAAGGGCGGTGTATGGCCCTACCTGAAGTCGATCATGCCGCCGGGAATCCCCGGGTGGATCGGCTGGTTCGTCTACATCCTGGAACTGGTGACGTTCTTCATCACCCGACCCCTGACTCTCGCTCTGCGACTCTTCGGCAACATGCTGGCCGGTCACCTGCTGCTGCTGGTGTTCACCGTCGGCGGGGAGTACATGCTGCTGCACGGAGGCAACATCGGCATCCGGGGCGCCGGCGTGGTGTCCTTCCTCTTCACCATCGTGATGACGCTCTTCGAGCTGGTCATCGAATTCCTGCAGGCCTTCATCTTCACCATGCTGGCGGCCATCTACATCGCCGGCGCACTGGCCGAAGAGCACTGAGGCAGCACCAGACTTCTCATACGTCCGACGTGTCGACATCCGAGTCGACTCGCCAACGAAAGGAAACACAATGAAGGGCAGTCTCTCGATCGTCGGCTACGGCCTCTCCGCGATCGGCCCCGGGATCGGCATCGGCCTGATCTTCGCGGCATACATCAACGGTGTCGCCCGTCAGCCGGAGGTCCGCGGTCAGCTGCAGACCATCGCCTTCATCGGCTTCGCACTGGCCGAGGCGCTCGCCCTGCTCGGTCTGGTCTTCGGCTTCGTCTTCACCTGATCTGGACGAACACCTCGACGTACGTCAATCAAGCCCGACCCGCGGACAGAAGGACTAAGCCGTGCACATACCAACGCAGGTCACTGCGGAGAGCCCATGGGCCGAAGCCGGTCACGTGATCATTCCGCACTATGCGGAGTTGATCATCGGGATCATCGCGTTCGCGGTCATCTACGCCCTCTACGCCAAGTTCGTCGTGCCGCGTCTGGAGCAGATGTACGACGAGCGCACCGCCGCGATCGAGGGCGGGATGGCACAGGCCGAGGAAGCGCAGGCCCAGGCCGCCGCTGCCAAGGAGAAGTACGAGGAGCAGCTGACGCACGCTCGTGCGGAGGCCTCGCGCATCCGCGAAGAGGCCAAGGCGCAGGGCGCGACGATCATCGCCGAGGCCCGGGAGCAGGCAGGCACGGAGGCCGAGCGGATCGTGGCCTCTGCGCACAAGCAGACCGAGGCCGAGCGTCAGCAGGCGTCGGTGCAGTTGCGCAACGAGGTCGGGACCATCTCGACCAACCTCGCCAGCCGCATCGTCGGTGAGTCCCTCGACGACGAGACCCGTCGCCGCGGGATCGTCGACCGCTTCCTGGCGGACCTGGAGTCCGGCGACGTCAGGCCGGAGAAGGTCGGGTCCACCGGCACGTCGGACGCCGAGGCGGGCAACTGATGGATGGCAGTTCGCGGGCGTCGTACGTTGCCGTACGGGGCACGCTGCGCGAGCAGCTCTCGGACGGGGCCGACGCGGGCGCCGTCGGTGAGCAGCTCTTCGCTGTGACCTCGGTGCTCGACAGCAGCGCCTCGCTGCGGCGTGCGCTCGCCGACCCGTCGGCGACGGATGACGCCAAGGCCGGTCTCGCCGACCGTCTCTTCGGCGGCAAGGTGGGCGACCAGACCCTCGCCGTCGTCCGGGCCCTCGCGAACACGCGGTGGGCTGCCGAGCGCGATCTGGCCGACGCCGCGGACGGACTCGCCGTCGAGGCGGTCCTGACCGGCGCCGACCGCGCGGGACGGATCGACCAGGTCGAGGACGAGCTCTTCCGCTTCGAGCGGATCGTGGCGGGCAACCCCGAGCTGCGCGACGCGATGACCGATTCGCAGCGCAGCGGCGAGGACAAGAGCGGCCTCGTGCGCACCCTGCTCGACGGCAAGGTCGCACCCGAGACCGAGCTGCTGGCGCGCCAGGCCGCCGACCATCCCCGTGGCCGGCGTTACGAGCGGGTGCTGGACTCCTACGTCGCGACGGCGGCACGGCTGCGCGAGCAGCTGACCGCCACCGCGTTCGTCGCCCACCCCCTCGACGAGGACCACCGGGAGCGGCTGGCGCGTGCGCTGACGCAGATCTACCGCCGCGAGGTGCAGGTCAACGTCATCGTCGACCCGCAGGTCGTCGGCGGCGTCCGGGTGCAGGTCGGTGACGAGGTCATCGACGGCAGCCTCGCGAATCGACTGGACGAAGCCCGACGGTTGATGTCGAGCTGATGCACGCAGGCCGGCGTACGCCGGTCACCTTGAACCGACAGCCCATGCTTGACCGGCCGCAGCGGCCGACACGAAGGAGAAGAAGATGACGGAGCTCTCGATCCGCGCAGACGAGATCCGGGACGCCCTGGAGGGATACGTCTCCTCCTACGAGCCCGGCGCCGCCGCGCGCGAAGAGGTCGGCCGGGTGAGCGACGCCAGCGACGGCATCGCCCACGTGGAGGGCCTTCCCTCGGCCATGACCAACGAGCTGCTCCGCTTCGAGGACGGCACCCTGGGTCTGGCCTTGAACCTCGACGTGCACGAGATCGGCGTCGTCGTCCTCGGCGAGTTCGACGGCATCGAGGAGGGCCAGGAGGTCAAGCGGACCGGCGAGGTGCTCTCCGTGCCCGTCGGCGACGCGTTCCTCGGTCGGGTCATCGACCCGCTCGGTCACCCCATCGACGGTCTGGGCGACATCAAGCCCGACGCGCGCCGCGCCCTGGAGCTGCAGGCGCCGACCGTCGTGCAGCGCAAGTCGGTGCACCAGCCGCTCATGACCGGTATCAAGGCCATCGACGCGATGACCCCGATCGGCCGCGGCCAGCGTCAGCTGATCATCGGCGACCGCAAGACCGGCAAGACCGCGATCGCGACCGACACGATCATCAACCAGAAGGCCAACTGGGAGTCCGGCGACCCGGAGAAGCAGGTCCGCTGCATCTACGTCGCCATCGGCCAGAAGAACTCCACCGTCGCCGAGGTCCGCGGCGCCCTGGAGGAGGCCGGAGCGATGGAGTACACGACCATCGTCAACGCCTCCGCGGGTGAGCCGGCCGGCTTCAAGTACCTCGCGCCGTACACCGGCTCGGCCATCGGCCAGCACTGGATGTACGACGGCAAGCACGTCCTCATCGTCTTCGACGACCTGTCCAAGCAGGCCGAGGCCTACCGCGCCGTGTCGCTGCTGCTGCGTCGCCCGCCGGGCCGCGAGGCCTACCCCGGCGACGTGTTCTACCTGCACAGCCGTCTGCTGGAGCGTTGCGCCAAGCTGTCCGACGAGCTGGGCGCCGGGTCGATGACCGGTCTGCCGATCATCGAGACCAAGGCCGGTGACGTCTCGGCGTACATCCCGACCAACGTCATCTCGATCACCGACGGTCAGATCTACCTGCAGGCCGACCTGTTCAACTCCAACCAGCGTCCCGCCGTGGACGTCGGTGTGTCCGTCTCCCGCGTCGGTGGCGCGGCCATGACCAAGGCCCTCAAGGCCGTCACCGGTTCGATCAAGGTCGACCTCGCGCAGTACCGCGAGATGCAGGCCTTCGCGATGTTCGCCTCCGACCTGGACGCTGCCTCGCGCCGTCAGCTGGCCCGCGGTGAGCGGCTCATGCAGCTCTTCCGCCAGCCGCAGAACGCGCCGTACCCCCTGGAGGACCAGGTCGTCAGCATCTGGGCCGGCACGACCGGTCAGATCGACGACATCGAGCCGGAGGACATCGGCCGCTTCGAGCGGGAGTTCCTGGAGTACCTGCGCCGCGAGGACAAGGGCACCCTGGACTCGATCCGCGAGACGCAGAAGTTCGACGACGACAGCCGCAGCGCGCTGGAGTCGGCCGTCAAGAAGTTCAAGCAGCAGTTCGAGCCCACCGCCAAGAAGGGCGACTCCGGCCCCGGCGCCGAGTCGCACGACGAGATCGACAGCAACGAGGTCGACCAGGCGAAGATCGCCCGGCAGAAGAGCAAGCAGGACTGAGCGGGCGCCCCGGTACGCGCGTACCGGGGCATCCCCACTCTCGTTCTCGATCACCACAACGGAAGGGCACTCATGGCAGGGCAAATGCGGGTCTACCGACAGCGCATCCGCTCGGTGCAGTCCACCAAGAAGATCACCCGCGCGATGGAGCTCATCGCGGCGTCCCGGGTGGTCAAAGCGCGTCAGGCCGTCAACAAGTCGACCCCGTACGCGCTGGCACTGACCCGTGCGTGCTCGGCCGTGGCGACCCACTCCAACACCGACCACGTGCTCACCACCGAGCGGGACGACCCCAAGAACGCGGGCGTCGTCATCTTCACCAGCGACCGCGGTCTCGCGGGCGCATACTCGGTGAACGCGCTGAAGAAGAGCGCCGAGCTCGTGGAGAAGCTCACGAACGAGGGCAAGCAGGTCTCCCCGTACCTGCTCGGCCGCAAGGCGATCGGCTACTACCGGTTCCGCCGTCGTGAGGCGACCAAGACCTGGGAGGGCTTCTCCGACAGCCCCACCTTCGAGGTGGCCCGCGAGATCGGCGAGCGCGTCGTGGAGGACTTCCGCAAGGGAGCCGAGAACGGCGGCATCGACGAGGTGCACCTGGTCTACACGCGCTTCCAGAACATGGTCGTGCAGGAGCCGGTGGTGCTGCGACTGCTGCCGCTGGAGATCAGCGACTCCGACGACGTCGATGGCGATGGTCAGGCGGATGCCGTCGCGCCGCTGTACGAGTTCGAGCCCAGCCCCGAACAGGTTCTCGACGCGTTGCTGCCGAAGTACGTCACGGCACGCATCTTCAACGCGCTGCTGCAGTCGGCCGCCTCCGAGCTGGCCGCCCGCCAGCGCGCGATGAAGTCCGCGACCGACAACGCCGAGGAACTCATCAAGACCTACTCCCGCCTCGCCAATCAGGCGCGCCAGGCGGAGATCACCCAAGAGATCAGCGAGATCGTTGGCGGGGCCAGCGCGCTCGAAGACGCCAGCTGACCCGGCTACGACGAAGGACTGAACATGAGCACAGTTGCCACCCCAGAGAAGGACCAGACCGCCCGCGAGGCGGGCGGCGTCGGCCGGATCGCCCGCGTCATCGGACCCGTCGTCGACGTGGAGTTCTCGGTCGACTCGATGCCCGAGATCTACAACCTGCTGACCCTCGAGGTCGACCTCACCGGCGAGAACATCGAGGGCGAGGGCAAGACCCACGTCAACCTCGAGGTCGCGCAGCACATCGGCGACAACATGGTCCGCGCGATCTCGTTGCAGCCGACCGACGGCGTCGTGCGCGGCGCCCCGGTGCAGGACACCGGCGGCCCGATCAGCGTGCCCGTCGGCGACGTCACCCTCGGCAAGGTCTTCAACGCCACCGGTGACTGCCTGAACCTCAAGGACGGCGAGACGCTCGACATCAAGGAGCGCTGGGGCATCCACCGCCGCTCGCCGGCGTTCGACCAGCTGGAGTCCAAGACCCAGATGTTCGAGACCGGCATCAAGGTCATCGACCTGCTCACGCCGTACGTGCAGGGCGGGAAGATCGGCCTCTTCGGTGGCGCCGGTGTCGGCAAGACCGTGCTGATCCAGGAGATGATCGCCCGCGTCGCCCGCGACCACGGTGGTGTCTCGGTGTTCGCCGGTGTCGGTGAGCGCACCCGTGAGGGCAACGACCTGATGGTCGAGATGGAGGAGGCCGGCGTGCTCGGCCAGACCGCCCTCGTCTTCGGCCAGATGGACGAGCCGCCGGGCACGCGTCTGCGCGTGGCCCTGTCGGCGCTGACGATGGCGGAGTACTTCCGCGACGAGCAGAACCAAGACGTGCTGCTCTTCATCGACAACATCTTCCGGTTCACCCAGGCCGGTTCCGAGGTCTCCACGCTGCTCGGCCGGATGCCGTCCGCGGTGGGTTACCAGCCGACGCTGGCCGACGAGATGGGTGTGCTGCAGGAGCGCATCACCTCCACCCGCGGCCACTCGATCACCTCCATGCAGGCGATCTACGTGCCGGCCGACGACTACACCGACCCGGCGCCCGCCACGACGTTCGCGCACCTGGACGCCACGACCGAGCTCTCGCGTGACATCGCCTCGATGGGCATCTACCCCGCGGTGGACCCGTTGAGCTCCAGCTCGCGCATCCTGGACCCGCGCTACATCGAGCAGGACCACTACGACACGGCCGTCCGGATCAAGGGGATCCTGCAGCGCAACCGCGAACTGCAGGACATCATCGCGATCCTCGGTATCGACGAGTTGTCTGAAGAGGACAAGGTGCTGGTCAACCGGGCCCGCCGGATCCAGCGCTTCCTGTCCCAGAACACCTACGTCGCCAAGCAGTTCACCGGCATCGAGGGTTCGACCGTGCCGCTCTCGGAGACGATCGAGGGCTTCACCAAGATCGCCGACGGCGACTACGACGACACTCCCGAGCAGGCGTTCTTCATGTGCGGTGGCCTCGAGGACGTCGAGCGCCGCGCGAAGGAACTGCACGAGCAGGGCGACTGATCGCTTCGGTCCCACCCGTTTCATCCAGAACGGCCACCCGGCACACCCGGGTGGCCGTTCCGGCGTTCGGGTCTGTGTAGGCCGCGCCGCGTACGGGGTCGAGGTGGGGGTTTCTGCGTCTGTGACCAGAGCTGCAGCACTGGCCACCAACGCAAACCGGGGGCACCGACGCAGACTGTCCGCCGAGGACGCACATCGGCACACCCCGTCGACGCGCGATGGGCGGGGGCGGGCCGGTCAGCCGGGGTCGGGCTCGGCGCGGCTAGCCAGCGCGACGCAACTGCCGAGGGTGACCGCGAACCCGAGCACCGCGACGATCGCCAGGTGCCGGCGTACGTCGTCGCCCAGGAAGGCGAGCCCGATCGCGGCCGGCAGCACGGTCTCGATGGCGAAGGTGACGGCGGCCACCGTGGTTGTACGGCCGCGGTCGAGCGCGAGCCCGTAACAGACGGTGGCGAGCACGCCGTGCGCGACGAGTGCCCAGAACGTCACTTCGCCGAGCAGCCGCCACCAGTCGTGGGGGATGAACAGGATGCGCGCTGCCACGCCCACCATCCCGAAGCCGGCGCCGGCCGCCGCGGCCAGCGTGAGCGCCGACGACCCGGCGTCGCGTACCGCCCACCAGCCCGTAGCGATCACCGCCGCGACCACCGCCGCGGCCGCCAGCAGCATCCACCCGGCGAGATGACCGACGTGCTTGGCCGGCCCCTCGTGAGCACTCACCGCCAGGAACGCAAGACCGAGCACCACCCCGACCAGCGCGCCGATCTCCCTGCCGCGCAAGCGGACTCCGAGGAAGAGCACGGCGAGCACCGCGGTGAAGGCCACCGATGAGGCCACCGCCGACTCGACCAGGAACAGCGGCAGGGTCCGCAGCGCGGCGGCGGAGAAGACGAAACCCAGGCCGTCGAGCAGCAACCCCCAGAAGTACATCGAGGCACCCGGCACGCGGGCGCGCCACCCCGGGTCGGACGGCAGTGCGGAGAGCCGACGTACGCCGATCGCCTGCAGGATGGTCGCGGCGCCGTACGCGATCGCCGCAGCGAGCGCACCGAGCAGGCTGAGCGTCACGGGGTCGTCAGCGAGGGCGTGACATGGCCACGCGGCGGGCCTCGTCGGCGTAGCGGTCGTCGACCAGGCCGGGGGAGAACTCGCCGTGACGGTTGCCGACGGCTTGTGCGAGCAGCCGGTCCGCGAGCCGCGGGTTCTTCGGGAGCACCGACCCGTGCAGGTACGTGCCGAGCACGTTGCGGTGCCGCGCGCCCTCGGTGCCGTCCTCGCCGTTGTTTCCCGCG
The DNA here is from genome assembly GCF_017565325.1 of Allobranchiibius sp. GilTou38. Lineage (NCBI taxonomy): Bacteria > Bacillati > Actinomycetota > Actinomycetes > Micrococcales > Dermacoccaceae > Allobranchiibius > Allobranchiibius sp. GilTou38. Next base: position 165,955 of record NZ_JAGEKN010000008.1, read on the forward strand.
CCCTGTACGACGGTCGCGAGCGGCTGGGCGCCCGCACCGAGGTAGGTCTTGCCGCTGTGGTTCTCGTAGCCCACGAGTTCGCCGACATCGGGGTGGCGGGTGGTGATGTTGCCGATGAGACGGGTGGTGCCGCCGACGGTGTGCACGTCGAGGAGACCGATGCCGGGCAGCCGCCGCCCGACGGCAGTGTCGAAGTGGTGGCCGAAGAGCTGGTAGAGCCCGCACACCACGAGCATCGGCACATCGGCCTCGGCCAGATCGTGCAGGCGCGGGCCGATCTTCTGCAGGTCGTCCACGATGACGATCTGCCCGCTGTCCTGCCCGCCGCCGCCGACGATGAGGTCGACGTCGTCCGGGAAGGCGTCGCCGGGGTTGTAGTCCAGCACCTCCGGGTCGTACCCGTGCCAGGCCAGGCGCTGCTTCAGCACCAGGGTGTTGCCCCAGTCGCCGTAGATGTTCATGTCCCGCGGGTAGAGCTGCAGGATGCGGACCGGCCTGCTCATCACGCGACCACCTTGTCCAGAGCGCCCTTGGTGCCGAGCACCTTTCGGATGGCCAGCATGGCCGTGTAGGTGCAGTAGATACGCTTGTCCTGCCCCGTTGTCGAGCGCAGGAACTCCTCGACCGCGCGCTCCGGATCGGGCGTCACCACCCCGACCGGCACGTCGTCGTACTGCAGGCGCAGCGCCATGTCGTACGCGCGCACGCCGGCGACCGTGGTGACCCCGCCCGCGCGCAACGACGCGAAGTCGACATCCCAGAGCCAGCTCATGTCGCGTCCGTCGGCGTAGTTGTCGTTGATCGCGATCATGGTCGCGGTGTCGGCCGGGTCGTACGACGAGAGCGCGAGCCGGAATCCCGCCGGGTTCTTCACCAGCACCATCGCGCAGGTCTGCCCGTCGATCTGCAGGGTCTCCCCGCGGCCGAACGCCGGGCGCACCTTCGACAGCGCCTCCAACATCTGCGGCTCGCGCAGGTCGCCGCCGAGGACCGCCCGCGTGAGCGCGATGGCGGCCGTCGCGTTGAGCACGTTGTAGACGCCGGTCAGCATCAGGTGCGCGCTGTGACTGCCGCCCGCGTAGGAGATGTCCGCCCGGTCGCCCTCGAAGGAGTCCAGCTGGGTGTCGTCGACGTAGGTCGCGGGGGCCGGGTGGGGCGCGCCCTCCGAGCCGCCGTACAGGTTGTCGTCGGAGGGGAAGCTCGCGGACAGCGCGGCGCTCGTGCCGTAGCTGCGCAGCGTCGGGCCGGTGATGCCCTCGGCGAAGACCTGCGCACCGAGTCGGGGGTCGTCGCGGTTGACCACGACGGCCTCGGTCGTGGCGCGGGCGATCGACTGCAGCATCCGGGCGGTGTGATCGATCTCACCGAACCGGTCGAGCTGGTCACGCATCACGTTGAGCAGCAGGCAGTAACGCGGTGCGATCTCCTTGACGAAGTGCACCGCGTGCGCCTCGTCGAGCTCCAGCACCGCGATGTCGGCCGGCAGGTGACCGCGGACGTCGACCGCGCCGAGCAGGGCCGCCGCGACGCCGCGGACGAAGTTGCTGCCGGTGCGGTTGGTGAAGACCCGAAGGCCTTGCGATTCCAGCAGGTCCACCACGATCTTGGTGGTGGTGGTCTTGCCGTTGGTGCCGCTGACGACGACCACCCCGCGGGGCAGGGTGGCGAGCACGCGGCGGACGTACGACGGGTCGAGACGCTCGACGAAGAGGCCGGGGAAGGCCGAGCCTCCACCGCGCGCGAGGGCTGCGCGACGGACGACCTTGCCGAGCACGGTGGTCACTGGGATCGGCACCCGGCGATGGTATCCGCCCGGGGGCGCCGGCCCGGGGACAGGCCGACTGGAATCCGGCGGGTACCCGGTAGGCTTGGCGGGTCCGACAGACCCGGCCGGCGCCGTGCGACACCCCGCATCCCGGCGCCCGACCTAGTGCGGTACGTACGAAGTTGCTTGACAGTCGCTCCGCGCCTGATAAGCAGCTTCGCGCGTATCCGCATCGGTTCTGTTTCTGATTCACCACAAGGAGTAGCACCGTGGCCCCACTCGACGTCCAACTTGTCGCCGCCGACCGTCTGGTCTGGGAGGGCGAGGCGAACGGGGTGAGCGCCCGCACCACCGAGGGTGAGCTCGGAATCCTGCCCGGCCACGCACCGCTGCTGTCGGTGCTCGTCGACGGCGAGGTGCGCATCGACCCCGCCGACGGTCAGCGTCGGGTCGCCAAGATCGACGGTGGTTTCGTCTCGGTCGACAACGACAAGGTGACGGTCGTCGCCGAGACCGTCGACGCCTCCGACTTCTGAGCTGACGGCGTATCGGTAGAGCAGGGCGCCCGGTCCCGTGAGCAAGAGCTTCCTGCACTCCAGTGAGCTGGTCGCGTTCGGTCTGGGTGTCCTGCTGGCCCTGATCGCGGCGGCAGTCGTCGCGTTCGTGCTGCGCAACCGATCGATCGGGCGCGGTCACACGGCATACCTGGTGGCGGTGCAGAAGGGCCCGCACTTCCGCCTCGGCCAGGCTCAGGTGTCGGCCTCGAGCGTGCGCTGGTACGGCATGCGCAGCATGTCGGTGCGCCCTTCGCAGGTATGGCGGCGCGGTGATCTCGAGCTGGGTCCGCCGCGGCCCGCCCCCAAGAGCTCCTCGATGGTGCTGACCGATCCGGTGCGGGTCACCTGTCGCATCGACGACCGGACCTTCGAGATCGCGATGAACAACGCCGACTACACGGCGTTGCGCTCCTGGTCGGAGTCGGCGCCGCCCGGCATCCACGCCGACGTCGCGTGAGAGTGACCGAGCCCGACTGGGTGCAGCACGTCGTCTGGTGGCAGGTCTACCCCCTCGGGGTGGCCGGCGCCGACACGACCGGGGCGTCCCGGTCGCCGACACCGGCGCTCACGCGGATCGGCGACTGGCTCGACTACGCGGTCTCCCTCGGGGCATCCGGGATGGCTCTGGGACCGGTGTTCGCCTCGAGTACGCACGGCTACGACACCATCGACTACCGGCGGATCGACGACCGGCTCGGCACCGACGCGGACTTCGACGCCCTCGTGCAGGCGGCACACGCACGCGGCGTGCGGGTGCTGCTGGACGGGGTCTTCAACCACGTCGGGCGCGAGCACCCCGCCTTCCAGGACGTGCTCGCCCACGGCGCCGACTCGGCGTACGCCGGGTGGTTTCGGCTGCGCTGGCCCTCCGGCACGGACGGCCCGCCGGAGTACGACGACTTCGAGGGCCACTCCCAGCTGGTCGCCCTGGACCACTCCTCGTCGGCCGTCGTCGAGATGGTGACCGACGTGATGCGGCACTGGCTGGACCGCGGTGCGGACGGCTGGCGGCTGGACGCGGCGTACGCGGTGCCGCCCGCCTTCTGGTCGCGGGTGCTGCCCGCCGTGAGGGAGAGCCACCCCGACGCGTACATCGTGGGGGAGGTGATCCACGGCGACTACGCGGGCATCGTGAGCGAGTCCGGGATGGACTCGCTCACCCAGTACGAGCTGTGGAAGGCCATCTGGAGCTCGATGCACGACGGCAACCTCTTCGAGCTGGCCGCCGCGCTGCAGCGGCACGACGACTTCCTCGACGCCTTCGTGCCGCTGACCTTCGTCGGCAACCACGACGTCACCCGCATCGCCAGCCAGATCACCGACGAGCGTCACGTCGCGCATGCCGTGGTCGTCCTGCTGACCGTAGGTGGCACACCGAGCATCTACTACGGCGACGAGCAGGCGTTCCGCGGCGTGAAGCAGGAGCGCGTCGGGGGCGACGACGAGATCCGCCCGTCACTTCCCCCGGACCCGGACGAGCTGTCACCGTTGGGGGAGCCCACGCTGCGGCTGCACCAGGAGCTGATCGGGCTGCGCCGGCGCCATCCGTGGCTGCACACCGCACACACCTCGGTGGTCGAACTCGCCAACGCGACGATGGTCTACGACGTGAGCGGCGACGGTGGCGAACGACTGCGCATCGCGCTCAACCTGAGCGACGACGGCTACGGGGTCGACGCGGACGGGCTGTCGCTGCAAGCGGGTTCGGCGTCCGGTGCCGGCGACCGCCTCACCGTCGACCCGCACGGCTGGGCCGTCCTCGACTGATCCGCCTCCGTCGAGTGTCATACATGTGTGTCCAGTGGCGCACTCCTGCGGGGTGCACCCGAAACATTCGTATGCCACTCGGCTGGATGGTCAGCGACCGCCGCCGGGCTTCCACTGCACGTCGCCGCCGTGGTCGAGATTAGCGGTGCGGGCGGCGAGGAAGAGCAGGTCCGAGAGGCGGTTGAGGTAGCGCGCGGTGAGCGGGTTGACCCCGCCGGGCTCGCCGGTGCCCGCGGGAGCCTCGCCGTCGCCGTACTCGGCGATCGCGGCCCAGGTGGAGCGTTCGGCGCGCCGGGCGACGGTGCGCGCGAGGTGCAGGTGGGCTGCTCCGACCGATCCGCCGGGCAGGATGAAGGAGCGCAGCGTCTCCAGCTCCTCGTTGAGCCGGTCGCAGTCGGCCTCCAGCTCATCGACCCAGGCTGCCTGAACGCGCAACGGCGGGTGCTCCGGGTCGGCCACGAGCGGCGTACACAGGTCGGCGCCCACGTCGAAGAGGTCGTTCTGGATGCGACGCAGCATCGTGGTGAGGTCCGCGCGCAGCTCACCCGCCGCGACCGCCACGCCGATGCAGGAGTTGGCCTCGTCGACGTCGGCGAACGCGACCAGGCGCGGATCGTTCTTGCCGGTGCGGCTGAAGTCGCCGAGCGAGGTGCTGCCGTCGTCGCCGGTGCGGGTGTAGATCCTGCTGAGGATGACCATGGCCCGATCCTCTCAGGGCTCGGTGCCGCTGCGCTGCCGACGGTGGCACAGGTAGGTCCGAGAGCCACAGGCCGACCGGTGGCTGTCGGCGTTACCTGCGCCGGGGTGGGCGGTCAGCCGACGGCGGTCGCCGCCGCGCGGCGTGGATCGGCCGCCGCGAAGAGCGTCCCGTCACCCGAGCGGTACGCCGCCCCCACCCCGCCGAAGTACATGGCGCGGGGCGGGTGCGCCACGGCATCCCGACCGACCAGAGCCGCCTCGATGGCGGGGTCGGGCTCGTGCTGCACGACCTCGCGGTCGCCGACGAGCTGCACGTGCAGCCGCGGTGCGTCGATGCCCTCCTGCAGGTCGGCGTCGGCCAGGCAGTAGCGCCCCATCACCTGCATGAGCGCCGAGGTGATCCGGTCGGCGCCCGGACTGCCGATGGCGAGCAGACCCCCGTCGTCGCTGCGCGCCGTGGTCGGCGCCATGTTGGAGGCGATGCGGGTGCCGGGCGGCAGGGCGTGCAGTCCGAGACGGTTCAGCTCCGGCTCGCCCAGGCAGTTGTTCAGGACGAGTCCGGTGCCGGGCACCGTGACGCCGGAGGAGTATCCGGCCGACGAGGTGATCGCGCACGCGGTGCCGGTCGCGTCGACCACGGACACCTGCACGGTGTCACCGCTGGTCGACAGGGCGGCGCGCGCATCGTCGGTGGCACCGTTCAGCAGTGCGGTGCCGGCGGCCGCCAGGTCGACGGCGGTGTCCAGGTGCGCCTCCCGGTAGCGCAGCACCCGGGTCTGTACGTCGATCAGCGCAGCGGGGTCGGTGCCGGTCTCGGCCAGCATCCGCAGCATGGTGGTGAGCACCGGACCGCCGATGGACGGGGGCGGGTTGGTGGCGATGTCCCAGCGGCCGAGGCGGGTGCGGTTCGCGGGGCGGGCCGTCGCGGTGTACGCCGCGAGGTCGGCCCTGGTCAGCAGACCGCCCTCGCGCTGGACGTGCTCGGCGACCGCGTCGGCCAGGTCGCCGTCGTACAGCGTCGAGAATCCCCGCCGGCCGATCGTTTCGAGGGTGTCCGCGAGGTCGGAGTTGGTCATCGTGTCGCCCGGGCCGAGCGGCGCCCCGTCCTGGAAGTGTGCCTCGCGCGTCACCGGGTCGAAGGCGTAGAGCGGGTCGCCGACCAACTGCAGATAGCTGCCGGCCGCGAGCCGAGCTCGAACCCGTCGCGTGCAGCGGCGACCGCGGGTGCGAGCACATCCGCCAGGGAGGCCTGACCGAACCGCTCCCGTGCCAGTGCGAAGGCCGCGAACGATCCCGGAGTGGCAGCGGATCCGGCGCCGCCGTAGACGGTGATGCCGCCGGCGTAGTTCAGCGACATCTCCCGCAGCCCCTCGCCGAAGCGTTCTCGGGGAAGGCCGTGCCCCGGCATCTCGCAGTTGCCGTCGATCACGACAGGGGAGCCGTCGGCGGCCCAGACGTTGACGAACGCACCGCCGAGCGCGCTGACGATGCCCGGCTCGGTCACGTAGGCCACCATCACCGCGGCGATCGCGGCGTCCACGGCGCTTCCTCCGGCGTGTGCGACGGCGAGCGCCGCATCGGTCGCCAGCCTGCTGGGAGCGGCGACCGCGATGCTCGTCATACGGTCAGAAGAGCCGGGTGGTCGCGTCGTCGATGCCACGCAGCGCGTCGTAATCCAAAGTGACGCAACGAATTCCGCGATCCTGCGCGAGTACGCGCGCCTGAGGCTTGATCTGCTGGGCGGCGAACACCCCGCTCACCGGGTGCAGGTGCGGGTCGCGGTTCAGCAGCTCCAGGTAACGGGTGAGCTGCTCGACCCCGTCGATGTCGCCGCGGCGTTTGATCTCGACGGCGACCGTGGCGCCGCCCGCGTCGCGACACACGATGTCCACCGGGCCGATGGCCGTGGGGTATTCGCGGCGCACCAGGGAGTAGCCGTCGCCGAGGGTGTGGATGTGCTCGGCGAGCAGTGCCTGCAGCTGCGCCTCGACGCCGTCCTTGACCAGGCCCGGGTCGATCCCCAGGTCGTGAGAGGAGTCGTGCAGCACCTCGTGGATCAGCACGCGCAGGCGGTCCTCGGACTTGGCGTGCTGCACCGACCAGGTCATCACCACGCCGGTCTCGCGCTCGTCCTCGGTGGGCTCCACCTGCGCCATCGCGCAGGGCGGGGACATCCAGTTGAGCGGTTTGTAGGAACCACCGTCGCTGTGCACCAGCACCGAACCGTCGGCCTTGACCATGAGCAGCCGGGTTGCCAGAGGCAGATGGGCGGTCAGTCTTCCGGTGTAATCCACGCTGCAGCGGGCGATGACGACGCGCACGACCGGCAGCCTAACCGCAGTGGGCGGTCTGGGAGACTGCGCGCATGACGGGCGAGATCGCGCAGGTAGGGGTTATCGGACTGGGCACCATGGGAGCCGGCATCGTTGAGGTCTTCGCTCGCGCGGGATTGCGTGTCGTCGGCGTCGACGGCAGCCAGGAGCTCGCCGACCGCGGACGCGGCTTCCTGGAGTCCTCGACCGGCCGGGCCGTCTCGCGCGGCCGGCTGGCGGAGAGCGCGCAGCAGGAGATCCTCGACAGGGTCACGTGGACCGCCGAGTACGACGCGCTCGCCGACTGCGACCTGGTCATCGAAGCCGTCCCCGAGCGGCTCGACATCAAGACCGCGATCCTCACCAAGCTGGACGGCGTGGTGCGCCCGGACACCGTCCTCGCGTCCAATACCTCCAGCCTGTCGCTCACCGAGATCGCGGCCGCCACAGCGCGTCCCGAGCGAGTCGTTGGCATGCACTTCTTCAACCCCGCGCCCGTGCTGAAGCTCGTCGAGGTCATCACCACCGTGCTGAGCGACGACGCCGTGGTCGAGCGCGTCCGCGATCTGGCCGAGCGGCTGGGCAAGAAACCCGTCGTCGTACGCGACCGCGCGGGCTTCGTCGCCAACGCGCTCCTGATCACCTACCTGGCACGCGCGATCCGCACGTACGAGACCGGGCATATCAGCCGTGAGGACCTGGACGACGCCGGGCGTGTCGGTGTCGGCTTCCCGATGGGGCCGCTGACGCTGTCCGACCTGATCGGACTCGACGTGGTCAAGGAGGTCTGCGACGTGCTCTACGCCGCCACGCACGACCCGTCGGCGGCACCGCCCGCCCTGCTGCAGCAACTGGTCGCCGCCGGGCGGCTCGGACGCAAGACCGGCTCCGGCTTCTACGACTATGAGAAGGCCGGCTCCGGCACCGTGACACCCGCCGCAGCGCCGGACGACGTGAAGCCCGCGGCACAAGTGGTCGTGGTCGGCGAGTCCGCAGCGGCGTCCGACCTCGCCGGGCAGATCGGCGGCGGAGGCGCCTCCTCGGTGGAGTGGGTGAGCACCGCCGGCGCCCGCGACTCGCTCGCCGGGGTCGACGTCGTGATCCTCGCCAGCGACACCAGCCCCGACTGGGTCGCCGAACTGCTGGCCACGATGGACTCCGGCGCGACGCTGGCCGTCGCGTCGCCGGGCGGTGCTGCGGCGACGCCGGCCGCCTCCGGCGGCGTCACCGTGGTGGCCCTTCGCGTGCACCCGGCGACCAAGGGTGGGCGCCTCGCCGAGGTCCTGCGCTCGACGGGTGCCCCGCAGGTCGCGACGTTGCGCGCGACGTTGTCCGCTGCCGGCTTCGTCGTGGTCGGCGGCCGGTTGCGTGCAGGGGGAGTCGTCGACGCCCTGCTCTACCCGCACCTCAACGACGCGGTGCGGATGCTGGACTCCGGCTACGCCACCGCCGCCGACATCGACACCGCGATGACCGCCGGATGCGGTTACCCCGAGGGCCCGCTGGCGATGATCGACCGGATCGGTCCGGCGCAGGTCGCCGCAGTCCTCACCACGATGCGGGACGAGACGGGCGAGGTGGGATTGACCCCTTCGCCGCTGCTGCGCGAGGCTACCGCCGCCGGCCAGCCGCTGCACGGCTGAGCCGATGCCGCGGCGCAGGCGGCCACCCCGTCGTACTCCCGGCCCGGCACCCGACATCTCGCGGGTGCTGGAGTCGGGCGTGCGCCGCGAGCAGTACGCCGGCGGCGCATGGATGGTGCGCCCGGTTCGGGCCAACGCCAACGGCCGGGTCTACACCTGCCCCGGCTGCAGTCAGCAGCTGCCGGCCTCCCTCGCGCACGTCGTGGTGTGGCCGGACGACGGCCTCGGCGACGTGAGCGACCGGCGGCACTGGCACACGGGCTGCTGGAAGGCCCGGGACCGCCGCCCACCCCGCGGCTCCTGGCGCTGACCGTTACGGGAGTGGAGTCGCCGCGCGCTCTATAGGGCGCGCAACGACCCCACGGGCAGTGGCCTACATCGTGCGGCCGGCCTCGTGCTTCTTGCGGTAGGCGAGGTTGAGCGCCTCGACGGCGATGGCGAACGCGATGGGGCCGTAGATCGCGGACTTGGACAGATGCACGTCGAAGCCCTCCGCGATCAGCGTCGACCCGATCAGCACCAGGAAGCTGAGCGCCAGCATCTTGACGGTCGGGTGCGCGTTCACGAAGTCGCTGATGCGCCCCGCCAGCACCATCATCAGGCCGATCGACAGCACCACGGCGGCGATCATGATCGACAGCTGGTCGACCATCCCGACGGCGGTGATCACCGAGTCCAGGGAGAAGACCGCGTCGATGAGCAGGATCTGCACGATCACCTTGCCCATCGTGGACGTCACCCCGGTCGCCAGGTGGGCCTCGCCGGCGCCCTCGATCTTGTCGTGGATCTCGGTGACGGCCTTGTAGACCAGGAAGAGGCCACCGGCCAGCAGGATCAGGTCACGGCCGGAGAACTCCAGTGCCTGGGCGTCGCCGATCGAGAAGATCGGTGCCGTCAATCCCACGATCCAGGATGCGACGGCCAGCAACCCGATGCGCAGCACCAGCGCCAGGGCGAGTCCGATGATCCGCGCCCGCTGCTGCTGGGACCTCGGCAGGCGACCTGTGAGGATCGAGATGAAGACGACGTTGTCGATGCCGAGCACGAGCTCGAGCGCGAAGAGGGTCAGGAAGGCGACCCAGAGGTCCGGGCTGGTGAGGAAGTCCATGATTGACCGGCCAACGATCGATCGCCGGCGGCGGTTCCGGGTCCGTCAGCCGGCGGGCTGCACCAGCTCGACCAGCACGCCGCCGGCGTCCTTGGGGTGCACGAAGTTGACGCTGCTGCCCGCGGTGCCGCGCCGCGGCTCGTCGTACAGCAGCCGCATCCCGCGGTCGCGCAGGGTGGCGCTGACGGCCTCGACGTCGACGACCCGGTAGGCGACCTGCTGCACACCGGGGCCGGAGCGGTCCAGGAACTTCGCGATCGCCGACTCCGGGGACGCCGGGGCGAGCAGCTGGATCTGCGTGCCGTCCTCGCTGCCCGCGCGCAGCATCGCCTCGTGGACCCCCTGCTCGTCGTTGGTCTCGCGGTGGGTGAGCCGCATGCCGAAGGTCGCCTGGTAGAAGTCGATCGCGGCGTCCAGGTCGGGCACGGCGACGCCCACGTGGTCGATGGCGGTGAAGAGATGGGTCGGCAGGCTCGGCATACCGGCAAGGCTAAAGTGAAACCCGTCACCCGGAAGATCCCGGGACCGTTCGCCCCCGCCCGCAACTCGTTGGAGCAGACCCCTGATGACCGACAGCGCGACCGATCGCACCCCCGTCCTCGTCGCCGGATCCCGTACGCCGATGGGCAAGCTGATGGGGGGTCTGAAGGACCTGTCCGCAGCCGATCTCGGCGGATTCGCCATCAAGGGCGCCCTCGACAAGGCCGGCGTCAGCGGCGACCAGGTCGACTACGTGATCATGGGCCAGGTGCTGACCGCCGGCGCGGGACAGATCCCCGCTCGCCAGGCCGCGGTCAAGGGCGGCATCCCGATGACGGTGCCCGCCCTCACCATCAACAAGGTCTGCCTGTCCGGCGTCGACGCCATCGCGCTCGCCGCCCAGCTGATCCGCGCCGGCGAGTTCGACGTGGTGGTGGCCGGTGGCCAGGAGTCGATGTCGCAGGCGCCCCACCTGCTGGAGAAGAGCCGCGGCGGGTTCAAGTACGGCGACGTCACCATGCGCGACCACATGGCGCACGACGGCCTGTGGGACGCCTTCACCGACCAGGCCATGGGCGGTCTCACCGAGGACGCCAACAAGGCCGACCAGGCGTTCAGCCGCGAGGAGCAGGACACGTTCGGGGCTCGTAGCCACCAGCGCGCGGCTCAGGCCTGGAAGAACGGCCTCTTCGACGACGAGGTCGTCAGCGTGCTCATCCCGCAGCGCAAGGGCGACCCGATCGAGTTCCGCGACGACGAGGGCATCCGCCCCGACACCACGGTGGAATCCCTCGCGAAGCTGCGCCCGGCGTTCCGCAAGGACGGCACCATCACCGCCGGCTCCGCGTCCCCGATCTCCGACGGGGCGTGCGCGGTCGTCGTGATGAGCGCGGCCAAGGCCGCCGAGCTCGGTGTCACCCCACTCGCCGAGGTCGGCGAGCACGCTGTCGTCGCCGGCCCCGATTCGAGCCTGCAGTCCCAGCCGGCCAACGCGATCGCCGCGGCCTGCGCCAAGGCCGGCATCGCGCCGACCGACCTCGACCTGGTCGAGATCAACGAGGCCTTCGCAGCCGTCGGGCTGGCCTCGACCAAGCAGCTCGGTCTGGACCCGGAGAAGGTCAACGTCAACGGCGGCGCCATCGCGATGGGCCACCCGATCGGTATGTCGGGTGCGCGCATCGCGCTGCACCTCGCGCTGGAGTTGAAGCGGCGTGGCGGCGGTGTCGGTGCGGCCGCTCTGTGCGGTGGCGGTGGCCAGGGCGACGCACTGATCGTGCGCGTCCCGAAGTCCTGAACACCACCTCGGCGCAAGGAATCTCACGGATGCGCTCGCGACCGGTCGACGTACCGGCCCTGGTGACTGCGGCCCGCGACGGTTCGGCGCGGGCGGTTGCCCGGCTGATCACCCTCGTCGAGAACGCCGACCCCGCTCTGCGCGAGGTCATGGCGGCGCTCGCTCCGCACACCGGCTCCGCGTGGGTCATCGGCCTCACCGGCAGCCCCGGGGTGGGCAAGTCGACGACCACCAACACGCTGGTCGCGGCGTTCCGGGAGCGGGGTCTGCGGGTCGGCGTCCTCGCGGTCGACCCCAGCTCGCCGTTCTCCGGCGGTGCGCTGCTCGGTGACCGGATCCGCCTGCTGGACCATGCGCTCGACCCGCACGTCTACACCCGCTCGATGGCCAGCCGGGGACACCTCGGAGGCCTGTCGTTCGCCGCCCCGCAGGCGCTGCGGGTGCTGGATGCCGCCGGGTGCGACGTGATCCTCGTGGAGACGGTCGGCGTCGGGCAGAGCGAGGTCGAGATCGCCGCCCTCGCCGATACGACCATCGTCCTGCTCGCGCCCGGCATGGGCGACGGCATCCAGGCCGCCAAGGCCGGCATCCTGGAGATCGGCGACGTCTTCGTGGTCAACAAGGCGGATCGCGACGGCGTCAACACGACGGTGCGCGACCTGCGGGCGATGATCAGCCTGGGGGAGCGGGCGGAGGCCGGCGCCTGGCGCCCGCCGGTGGAGAAGCTGGTCGCCGAGCGCGGAGAGGGCCGCGACGACGTGGTCGCCGCGCTCGACAAGCATCACGCCTGGCTCGTCGAACACGACGTGCTGCGCGAGCGCAGGAACGCGCGCGCCGAGGGTGAGATCGCCGCGATCGCGCTGCAGACGCTGCGACTGCGGATGACCGATCCGCGTCGGGACGACAACCTGAACGAGCTGGCCGCGCGGGTCGTGGCCGGGAAGATCGACCCGTACGCCGCGGCGGACGAGCTGGTCGACGCACTCTGACGCCGGACCCGAGGGTGGGGCTTGGCGGCGCTCCTAGACTTTCGGTATGACGATCCGCACACCCGCGATCCTGTTGATCGGCACCGCGCAGCGTGACGCCCTCACCCGGGAGTTCCGTCGCTACGAGGTCGACTACCGCATCGAGTACGCCGACGGGCTGGCCGCCGCGATCGCGACGACCCAGATGCTCCACTCACAGGACGTCCCGATCGCCCTGGTCGCAGCGCAGATGGAACTGCCGGACGCCGCCGGCCTGGTCGCCCTGGACTGCGTGCACGCCATCAGCTCCGCCGCCAAGCGGGTCATCGTGCTGGCGTGGGAGGAGTTCAGGTCGGCGATGGAGGTCGTGCGCGAGGCGCAGCTCGCCGGGCGGATCGACACCTCTCTGACCGTGCCGCGTGGCGTGCGCGACGAGGAGTTCCACACCGCGGTCACCGAGCTGCTCTCGGACTGGGGCTGGACCTCCGATGTGCCCGTCGTGGAGTCGGTGCAGATCGTCAGCGACGGCATCTCACCGCTGAAGTCGCAGATCTGCGACTTCCTGGAGCGCCTCGGCGTCCCGTTCCGTGTCTACAAGCCCGACAGCGACGTCGGGCGGGATGCGCTGGCCGGGCTGAACGGCGCCGAGCCGACGTACCCGCTGGTCGTCTCCCCGCTCGGCGGGGTGATGAACGCGCCGAGCATCGGCGAGATCGGCGCGCTCTTCAGCATGGGCCGCGAACCGGAGGCCGGGCGCGTCTACGACCTCGCGATCGTCGGTGCCGGTCCCGCGGGGCTGGCCGCGGCGGTGTACGGCGCGTCCGAGGGCCTCAGCACGATCATGCTCGACGCGGATGCCGTCGGAGGGCAGGCCGGAAGCAGCTCGATGATCCGCAACTATCTCGGCTTCCCCCGCGGGATCTCCGGGATGCGCCTCGCGCAGCGGGCCCGCAGTCAGGCCAATCGGTTCGGAGCGCACATCTACTCCGCCCGACCGGTGCACGCCGCCGAGCTGGCCGACGGCCCCAGTGGTGTGCACACCCTCACCCTCGACGACACGACCGTGCAGGCGCGAGCCCTGCTGGTGGCGACCGGGGTCTCCTACCGCCGACACGGCGTCCAGGCGGTCGAGGACTTCGTCGGGCTCGGGGTGCACTACGGAGCTGCGACCTCCGCGGCTCGCGGGTGCGAAGGCAAGGACGTGCACATCGTGGGCGGCGGCAACTCGGCGGGGCAGGCGGCCGTGCACCTGGCACGGTGGGCCCGCTCGGTGACCATCGTGATCCGCCGCCCGGACCTGTCCGAGACGATGTCGGACTACCTGACGCGTGAGATCGCGGGAAACCCGCGCATCGCGGTGCGCGCCTGCAGCGAGGTGATCGATGCCGGCGGCGCCGGCCGATTGGACTGGATCACGCTGCGCGACAAGAACACCGGGGGTGAGGAGAAGGTCTCCTCTCACGGGCTGTTCCTGCTGCTGGGTGCCAAGCCGTGTTGCGACTGGCTGCCGGACGACGTCGTCCGCGACCGTGCCGGCTTCGTCGTGACCGGCCGTGACACCCCGCAGCACACCTGGGTCGACGGGCTGCCCCCGGCGTCGCTGGAGACCACGGTGCCCGGCGTCTTCGCCGCCGGCGACATCCGCGCCGGGTCGATGAAACGGGTCGCGTCGGCCAGCGGAGAGGGCGCCGCCGCCGTACCTCTCGTGCACGCCTATCTCGACACCGTCAACGGCGAACGGCCGGTCCTGGAGCCGGTGCCAACCTCATGAGCCCCATCGTCGTCTTCACCGTATGAACACAACTCGCCGAGCGCTCTCCGCCGCCGCTCTCATCAGCCCGTTGGCACTGCTGGCCGCCTGTGGCAGTTCGAACTCCGCCGGTTCGTCGTCGACGACCGCTCCGGCGTCCGTCAGCAGCACTACCTCGTCCGCGCCGTCCACCAGCGCGTCCACCCCTGGATCCGGCAGTTCGTCGGCCGGTTCCTCGTCTTCGAGCACGTCGTCGGCCGGTTCCTCGTCCGGCTCATCGACCGCCGCGGAGACCAGCGCCAGCGGATCCGGCGGCAGTGCAGCGGGGAGTCGGTGCCTCGCGACCTCGCTCGGCACGAGCGTCAGCGGGGTGGACGGCGCTGCGGGGTCGGCGTACTACACGGTCAGGCTGCGCAACGACGGGCACGCGACCTGCACGCTGGACGGATATCCCGGTGTGAGCCTGGTGGGCGCGAACGGCGTGCAGCTCGGCCACTCCGCGGACCGCAACCCGGCCGGCACGTCGAGGACGGTGACCCTGGCCGAAGGCGCCGCCACGACGTTCATCGTGCAGGTCGCCGACGCCGGCAACTACTCCTCGGGTCAGTGCCGGCCGACGGCCGCGCGCGGCTTCCGCATCTACCCCCCGGGCAGCACCCAGGCCATCTTCCTGTCCCGCTCCGGCATCACCGGATGCGCCGGCGCGACGGTGCACCAGCTGACCGTCGGAACGGTCGGCTACAACCCGAGCTGACTCCTCCGACGCCGCGCGCACTCGTTCCCGGATGCGCGCGGCGTCGGTGGATTCGCCGGACATGGACTGACAGCCACTCTCAGACCTGGGCGGCCGTGCGTTCGACCTCGAGCAGTGACGTGCTCTCGCGCTCCTTCTCGAAGGCCGCGCGTCCGCCGCGCACCCCGAAGAGGTGCTTGCTCCAGATCAGCCACGCGACGGCCGCGAGGTTGATCAGGAATGCCGCGATCTTGAGCGCGCTCACCTTCTCGGTGAGTTCGTAGATCTCCAGCGGCAGGAAGACCGCCGTGCCGACGACGGCGACGTACTCGCCCCAGCGCTTCATGATCCACAGGCCGTAGGCCTCGAGCATCTCCAGCAGTCCGTAGGCGAGCACCCCCGCGGCCAGCAGCACCAACGTGCCGTGCCCGGCATCCAGCGCCCGCTGCAGCAGGCGGGTGGGCGCCGCGTCGGCGAAGTCGATGCCGGTACGCCGGGACAGGTCGCGCACGGCCGGCAGGTCCTTGTCGAAGACGCGCTGCACCGAGTCCTTGGCCCCGACGAACCGCCAGACGACGTACGCCGCCGCGATCAGGAACACCCCGCGGAGCAGACGTTCGATCGCGAGCAACCGGATGATGAACGCGTCGCGCAGCGCCTTGCCGCGCAACGGGACCGGCGCGTCATCGGCCGGTCCGGACGCGGTGGCCGGCCCGAGCGCGTAGTCGCCGCACCGCAGGCAGCGCCACGCCTCGCCTTGGGCGCTGTCGGCCCGTAGGCGACTCGCGAGCCCGCTCTCGTCCGGCGCGTAGGTGAGGTGGCCGTGTCGACCGCAGGAGCGCAGCTCCCAACGTCGTTCCATCGCCGCCCGGCGGGCCTGCTTGTCCTTCACGAACGGCAGCCTAGGCGGGGCGGATCACAGCACGTCGCGCAGCGCGGGGTCGACCTCCCGTAGGACCGCGGCGCGGCCGTCGCCGGCGGTCCGTGCCGCGCGGGCGACGGCAGCGAGGCGCTCGCAGGTCGCCAGGTCGTGCAGCGACAGCGCGTAGCGCACCAGGTCGACCTTGCCGGGGGCCATCGACAGGCTGGTGACACCGAGGCCGGCGAGCACGAGCGCCATCAACGGGTCGCCGCCGGACTCCCCGCACACTCCCATCGGCTTTCCGACGGCGCGGGCACCGACGCAGGCCGCATCGATGACGTCGAGCACCGCGGGCTGCCAGGGGTCCAGCAGATCCGACAGCGCGCCCTGCATCCGGTCGGCGGCCATCGTGTACTGCGCCAGGTCGTTGGTGCCGAGGGAGCCGAAGTCGACCACGTCGAGCACGTCGCGTGACCGCAGCGCCGCCGCGGGGATCTCGATCATCACGCCTGCCGAGGGCAGGCCGTGGGCGCGGACCCGCTCGGCGAACCACTGCGCCTCGTCGACGGTGGCGACCATGGGTGCCATCACCTTGACCTCGGCGGACGTGCCCTGAGCGGCAGCGCCGAGCGCCTCGAGCTGGTGGTCCAGCAGGTCGGGGATCGCCTGGCCCATCCGCAGCCCGCGGCGACCGAGCGCCGGGTTCTCCTCCTCGCCCAGATCGGCGAAGGCCAGCGGTTTGTCGGCGCCCGCGTCCAGGGTGCGTACGACGACCCGCCGGGTGCCGAACGCCGCGAAGACCGAGCGGTAGATCTGCGTCTGCTCCTCCACGGTCGGGGCGCTCTGCTTGCCGAGGAAGAGCACCTCGGTGCGGAAGAGGCCCACCCCCTCGACGTCCATCGGCCCGGCGCTGATCGCGTCCTGCGCGGTGCCGATGTTGACCAGTAGCGCGACGGGGTGACCGTCCTTGGTGCGGCCGGGTCCGGAAGCCGCCTGCAGCGCCGTACGACGGGCGAACGCCTTGCGCTGCATGGTGTCCTGGGTGGCCTGGTCCGGTTCGACCGTGACCACCCCGCTGTCGCCGTCGACCGCGACGATCGTCCCGACCTCCAGGGCGGTGGCGCCCGCGACCTGCACGGCCGCGGGGATGCCGAGGCCGGCGGCCAGGATCGCGGTGTGGCTGTTGCGACCGCCCGCCTCGGTGACGATGCCCCGCACCAGAGTCGCGTCGAGCGTGGCCGTCTCGGCGGGTGCCAGATCGCGGGCCACCAGCACGCACGGGCCGTGCAGCGCCGGGATGCCCGGCTCCGGCTCGCCGAGCAGCCGCGCCACGACGCGGTCGCGCACGTCGCACAGGTCGGTGACCCGCTCGGCGAGGTAACCGCCCGCTGCCTGGAACATCGCGCAGTACTCCGCGACGCTGGCCTCGACCGCGCGGGTCGGGCCGCAGCCGTCGGTGATCCTCTTGCTGACCGCCTTGAGCAGTGCCCGGTCGCGGGCCATGAGCGCGGCCGCGCCGAGGATCTCCTTGGCCGCGCCGGGGGCGTCCTCGGCGCGACGCTCGAGACCCACCGCGACGTCCTCGAAGGCCCGCTCGACCGCGGTGATCGAGGCCGCCGCCTCCTCGGGTCCCTGGGGCGCCGGCTCGTTGGCGGGCGCGGTGAGCGCAGGACTGACCTGCACCACCGGTCCGACCGCCGAGCCCGGGCTGACCGGCACACCGCTCAAGATGCGCATCTCAGTGGGCCGCGTCCAGGTCCTGCGACAGCAGGTCCACCAGGGAGTCGAGCGCTGCGTCCGGGTCGTCGCCCGTGACCGTGAGCTCCACGTCCTCACCATGCTTGGCGCCGAGCGCCATCACCCCGAGGATGCTGGTCGCATCGACCGGCTCCTCACCGGGGCGGGCGATCGTCACGTCGGCACCGGTGGCGCCGGCCGCCTGCACGAAGAGCGCCGCGGGTCGCGCGTGCAGTCCCACGCTGGAGGCGATGGTCGCCGTACGGGATCGGGTTGCCATGTCGGGTTCCTTCTGGTTGCTGGTGATGGGTGGTCGGACGACGCTCAGGCTGCGACGAGCTGGTCGGCGGCAGCCGTGGCCTGCGTGCTGGCGGTGGAGCGCATCGACTTCAGCCCGACGACGACCGCCGCGGTGATGAGGGTGCCGATGACGACCGCGAGCACGTAGGTGAACGGGTTGCCGATCAGCGGCGCCACCCAGATGCCGCCGTGCGGAGCGCGCAGGGTGTTGTTGAACAGGATCACCAGGCCGCCGGTCGCGCCGGAGCCGACCATCGAGGACACGATGACCCGCCACGGGTCGGCCGCGGCGAACGGGATCGCACCCTCGCTGATGAACGACGCGCCGAGCAGCCAGGCCGCCCGCCCGTTCTCCTGCTCGGCCGGGGTGAAGAGCCGCTTGCGCACCGTGGTGGCGAGAGCCATGCCGAGCGGGGGCGTCATACCGGCTGCCATCACGGCGGCCATGATCCGCAGCTGCGGGGCATCGCCGTTGCTGGCCGCGACGGTCGCCAGGCCGGTGGTCGCGAAGGTGTAGGCCACCTTGTTGACCGGGCCGCCCAGGTCGAAGCCCATCATCAGGCCGAGCACCACACCGAGTAGCACCAGACCGGCGCCGTTGGTGCCGAGGTTGTTGAGCCCGTCGGTCAGGTGATCGGTCAGCCACTTCAACGGCCGTCCCAGGATGATGATCATGATCGCGCCGGTCAGCAGCGTGGAGATCAGCGGGATGACGACGACGGGCATGACGCCGCGGACGCCCTTCGGCACCTTCCACCGGCTCACGAAGAGCGCGATGAACCCGCCGATGAATCCGGTCGCGATGCCGCCGAGGAACCCGGTGCCCATGGTCGCGGCGATGGAGCCGCCCACGATGCCGGGCGCGATGCCCGGGCGGTCGGCGATGCCGAACGCGATGAAGCCGGACAGGATCGGCACGAGGAAGCCGAACGACGCGGCGCCGACGACGAAGAGCAGCCCGGCCCAGTTCATCCCGCTGGTGGGGTCGAAGTGGGTCATCAGGTTGTAGGACTTCGCGAGCCCCGCGGCGTCGGTGAGGCTGTAGTTGGTGACGCCGATCGCGCCCTTCTTACCGCCCGCGACCTGCGCGAGCATGAAGGACAGCGCGATGAGGATGCCGCCCGCAGCGACGAACGGGATCATGTAGCTCACCCCGGTCATCAGCCACTGCCTGATCCGGGTGCCGACCGAGGCGTTCTGGTCGACCTTGGTGACGAGAGCACCCGCGCCGGCGCCCGCCGCACCTGCAGCGGCCGCCGCCTGTGGGTTCGCCGCACGCTCCTCGGCGAGCTGCACCGCCTGCGCGATGAGTCCCGGGGCATCGGAGATGGCCTTCTTCACCCCGACGTCGACCGTGGGCTTTCCGGCGAAGCGGGACTTGTCCTTGACCTCGAGGTCGTGGGCGAAGATCACCGCGTCCGCGGACGCGATCGTCTCGGTCTTGAGCGGCGAGGACCCGGCGGAGCCCTGGGTCTCCACCTCCATCTCGTGGCCGGCGTCCCGGGCGGCCTGCTCGAGGGCCTCGGCAGCCATGTAGGTATGCGCGATGCCGGTGGGACACGAGGTGACACCAACGAACTTCATGATCCGACTACTTCCTTGTTGACGAGGTCCACGACGGCAGCCGGGTCGGCGGCCTGGGCGAGCGATTCACGGAACTCCCGGCGCATGAGCTTCCGGGCGAGGGCGGCGAGGATCTTCAGGTGGTCATCGCCTCCGCCCTCGGGTGCGGCGATGAGGAAGATGAGGGTGGCGGGCCCGTCCTCGGCGCCCCAGTCGATGCCGGTGGTGCGTCCGAAGACGAGCGAAGGCTCGGTCACCGCGGCGCTGCGGGCGTGGGGGATGCCGATGCCGCCGGGCAGGCCGGTCGCCATCTGCTCCTCGCGCTTGCGCACGTCGGCCAGGAACTGTTCCAGGTCGGTCACCCGCCCGCTGGCGACGAGGGTCTGCGCGAGGGTGCGGGTCGCCTCGTGGCGGTCCGTCGCGCTCAGGTCGAGGACGACCTGGTCGGTGGTGATGATGGACATCGGTTGTTCCTTTCGTGGGGCTGCTGTGCGACGGGCCGGACCGGCCGCCGGATGGGTGTTCGGTCGATCAGTCCGCGAGGGCGAGGTCCTCGTCGGGCGCGTACGTCATCTGCGGGGTGATGCCCGCGAGGTCGTTCGGGCGCGGCACCTGGGTGCCGGGAAGCTGCACCGCCGCGGTGCCCCAGGTGACGCCGGTGGCCAGTGCGTCGGCGAGCGTGCCGGAGCGCTCGAGGGTGAAGAGCATTCCGGCCAAGAGCGAATCTCCCGCTCCCACAGTTGATTTGGGGCGGCTTGTGGTGGCCGTCGCGAGGGCCACGGTGTCGGCGTCGACGGCCAGCGCACCGTCACGTCCGAGGCTGACCACCACGGCTCCCACTCCGCCGCGCACCAGTTCGGCGGCCGCGGCGCGTACGTCGGCGAGCCGGTCCAGTGGGCGGCCGACCAGCTCGGCGAGCTCGGTGCGGTTCGGTTTGATCAGGTCCGGGCCGGCGCTGACGCCGGATTCCAGGGCTGCGCCCGAGGCGTCGACCGCGCACCGCACGCCGGCATCGCGGGCCAGTCGCACGGCGTGCGCCGGGAAGTGCGCGGGCATGCCGGGAGCGAGCGATCCGCACACCGCGAGCCACGTCGCGTGGGAGAGCAGGGAAGCGGTCTGGTCCAGGACGGCGGCGGTCTCGGCCTCGCTGAAGCGGCTGCCGGGTTCGTTGACCTTGGTGGTGGTGCCGTCGGGCTCCACGATCGCGGTGTTGACCCGGATCGGTCCGCCGACGGGCACCACCCGGGCCGTGACCCGCTCCTCGGCGATGAGCAGCTCCATGAGGCGGCCGTTGTTCCCGCCACAGGGGAAGACGGCGATGCTCGTGGATCCGTTCGCGACCAGCGCGCGGGTGACGTTGACGCCCTTGCCGCCCGGCTCCAGGCGACTCTCCAGTGCCCGGTTGACCTCGCCACGGACCAGCCGGTCGAGCACCAGCGTGCGGTCCAGCGACGGGTTGGGGGTGAGGGTGACGATCATGCGCGCACCACCTGCGGACCGAGCTGCTGGATGGAGCGGGCGTCCTCGGCTCTCAGCGAATCGTCGGTGATGACCGTGTCGATCTCGTCGAGGTCGGCGAACCGGGAGAAGTGCGCCTGGCCGTACTTGTCGGCGTCCATGAGGACGACGCGTTCCTTGGCGGAGGCGATCATCGCGCGCTTCGCGGCGGCCTCGCGCTGGTCGGGGGTGCTCAAACCGTGTTCGAGGCTCAGCCCGTTCGTGCCGAGGAAGGCGACGTCGGCGTAGATGCCGGCCAGGGCCGCGGTGGTCCAGTCGCCGACGGCGGTCAGCGTGCGACCGCGTAGGTAGCCGCCGACCAGGTGCAGCGAGACCCCGGGGAAGGCGGCCAGGGTGCTGGCGACGGGCAGGGACGTCGTCACGACGGTCAGCTCCCGGTCGCGGGGGAAGAACTCCGCGAGCCGCGCGGTCGTCGTACCGCCGTCGATGATCACGGTGCCCTCGGCGGGCAGGAACTCGACCGCCGCGCGGGCGATGCGCTCCTTCTCCTGCGCGTTGGCCTCGATGCGTGCGGCTACCGTCGGCTCGATGTCGAGGCGCTCGACCGGGATGGCGCCGCCGTGCACCCGGCGCACCCTGCCGCGGCGCTCCAGGACGGTCAGGTCACGCCGCACCGTCTCAGGCGTGACGTCGAGCTCGGCCGCGACGGCGGCGACCTCGACGCGGCCGTGCGCCTGCGCCGATCGCAGGATCAGGGCCTGCCGTTCGGCGGCGTAGAGGGTGGGGGTGCTCTCCCGTGTGTGTTCGGTCACAGAGGTATGTGTAGTGGCTCACGCAGGTTGATGTCAACATAAACGGAGAAATACAAATCCAAACGGACAACACCGGGGCGCGTGGCGTGGGACCGGTACGAGGGAGTAGCACCCGGCTCGACGTAATCTGGCTCACATGGAAAACCACCGCGAGTCGAGCCAGGGCCACCGCCGCTGGCAGGACCGCTTCGCCGCCGCCGAGACCAAGGGCCTGGTGCGTGACGCGGACTTCACCACCTTGTCCGGAGTGCAGGTCGACCCCGTCTACGGGCCGCCCGAAGGGGAGGCGCCGGACGGCATCGGCTGGCCGGGTGAATTCCCTTTCACCCGGGGCTTGTACGCGACCGGATACCGGGGCCGTCCCTGGACGATCCGGCAGTTCGCGGGCTTCGGCAACGCGGTGCAGACCAACGAGCGCTACAAGATGATCCTCGAGCGCGGAGGCGGCGGGCTCTCCGTCGCGTTCGACATGCCGACCCTCATGGGCCGCGACTCCGACGACGGACTCGCGCTCGGCGAGGTCGGCCACTGCGGCGTCGCGATCGACTCGGCCGCCGACATGGAGACCCTCTTCGCGGACATCCCACTCGGTGACGTCACGACGTCGATGACGATCAGCGGCCCCGCGGTGCCGGCGTTCTGCATGTACCTGGTCGCGGCCGAGCGTCAGGGTGTGGACATCACGAAGCTCAACGGCACTCTGCAGACCGACATCTTCAAGGAGTACATCGCCCAGAAGGAGTGGCTGTTCGCGCCCGAGCCGCATCTGCGCCTGATCGGCGACCTGATGGAGTACACGAGCGCGAACATCCCCGCGTACAAACCGCTCTCGGTCTCCGGCTACCACATCCGGGAGGCCGGTTCGACGGCCGCGCAGGAGCTGGCGTACACGTTGGCCGACGGCTTCGGCTACGTCGAGCTGGGCCTGTCGCGGGGCATGGACGTCGACGTCTTCGCGCCCGGGCTGTCTTTCTTCTTCGACAGCCACATCGACTTCTTCGAGGAGATCGCGAAGTTCCGAGCCGCCCGCCGGATCTGGGCGCGCTGGCTGCGCGACGAGTACGGCGCGAAGACCGACAAGGCGCAGTGGCTGCGTTTCCACACCCAGACCGCCGGGGTCTCCCTGACCGCGCAGCAGCCGACCAACAACGTCGTGCGCACCGCGGTCGAGGCGCTGGCGGCCGTGCTGGGCGGCACGAACTCGCTGCACACCAACGCGCTCGACGAGACGCTGGCGCTGCCCAGCGACCAGTCGGCCGAGGTGGCGCTGCGTACCCAGCAGGTGCTCATGGAGGAGACGGGCGTGGTCAACGTGGCCGACCCGCTCGGCGGCTCCTACTACGTGGAGGCGCTCACCGATCGGCTCGAGGCCGAGGCGGAGGCGATCTTCGACAAGATCCGGGAGATGGGGGAGCTCGGCCGGGAGCGGGACGCCTCCGGCGCGGTGCAGCACGAGATCGGCCCGATCACCTCCGGCCTGCTGCGCGGTATCGAGGACGGCTGGTTCATGTCCGAGATCGCCGAGGCGGCCTTCCAGTACCAAGTGGCGCTGGAGAAGGGCGAGAAGCGGGTGGTCGGAGTCAACTGCCACACCGAGTCGCTCGCGGGTGACCTGGAGATCATGCGGGTCTCGCACGAGGTGGAGGTCGAGCAGGTCCGGGCGCTCGGCGCCCGCAAGGCAGCCCGCGACGGGGTCGCCGTCGACGCGGCGCTGGCGCGGATGGTCGCCGCCGCGAAGGGCAGCGACAACCTCATCGAGCCGATGCTGGCCGCAGTGCGGGTCGAGGCGACGATGGGCGAGATCTGCGACGCCCTGCGCGACGTGTGGGGCGTCTACCGGGAGCCCGCGCGCTTCTGACCCCCTCCGCTCGACGGTGTTCTACTGACCACGCCGACCGGTCCCGACGGGGACACGACAGAATGGGCCCATGAGCGACCAGCCGATCACCCCTGCGTCGTTGCGCGGCGCCATCGACCTGTCCGGACTGGCCAAGAAGCCGGCCAGACCTGCTGCCGGCTCTCGGGCCTCCGGTGCCGCCGGTGGCGCACCAGCGGGCCCCGGCGAGGACTCGTTGGTCCGTGAGGTCGACGACGTCACCTTCGGCGACGCCGTGCAGCAGTCGATGGACGTGCCGGTCATCTTCGCGCTCTACTCCGGTGCCCGCCCCGCCAGCCGCGAGCACATCGACACGCTGGTCGGCGTCGTGCGGGAGTACGCCGGGCGGCTGGTGCTCGCGTCGGCGGACATCGACGTCGCGATGCAGATCCGGCAGGCGTTGCAGGTGCAGCAGGTCCCGATGGTGCTCGCGCTCGTCAAGGGCCAGCCGCTGCCGCTCTACGCCGGCGACCAGCCGGTCGACGCCGTGCGCGGCGTCTTCGACAAGGTGCTCGAGGCCGCAGCTGCGAACGGTGTCACCGGGCGCGTGCCAGTCGGCGACGCACCGGCGGCGGACGGCGAGCGGCCGGCCGAGCCCGAGATCTCCCCGTTGCACGAACAGGCCTACGCAGCCATCGAATCCGGTGACTACGCGGCAGCGGTCAGGGCGTACGAACAGGCCATCGCAGCGGACCCGCAGGACGAGGAGGCCGTGCTCGGACTGGGCCAGGTGCGGCTGCTGCAGCGCACCGACGGCGTGGACCTGCAGGAGGCCCGGGCGGCCGCAGCAGCGGCACCCACCGACGTCGAGAAGCAGACCGTCGTCGCCGACCTGGACGTCCTGGGCGGCCACGTCGAGGACGCGTTCGTGCGGCTGGTCGACCTGGTGCGGGTCACCTCCGGCGACGAGCGCAACGCCGCCCGCCAGCACCTGATCGGGCTCTTCGACGTCGTCGGGCCGTCCGACCCGCGGGTGAAGAAGGCTCGTACTGCGCTGATGTCCGCCCTGTACTGAGCAGCGGCGGATGGACTGGCGGCGTACGCGCCACGAGCTGCCCAGCGCGTTCGAGGGACCTCTACCCGTCGAGGTGTGCCGCCCCGCCGACCTCGCGGACGACGCCGAGGCGCCGCTGCTGTGGGTGCACGACGGTCCGGCGTACGACGTGGAGGGCGGGCTGGTCGACTGGGCCGCGCGTCGCGTCGGGCGGGGCGATCTGCCGCCGATGCGGTTGGTGCTGGCCGATGTCCGACGCCGCACCCAGTGGTACACCGCCTCACCGCGCTATCTCCGCAGCTTCTCGACGGGTCTGACCGCGCTGCAGGAGCAGCACGCCGTGGCGTCTTCGGTCGCGGTGATGGGCGCCAGCCTCGGGGGACTCACCTCGCTGCTCGTGGGCATGGCCGACGAGCGGGTCGGTGCCGTGTTCGCCCAGTCCGGTTCCTTCTTCACGCCGGAGACGGACCGGCAGCTGTTCGCCGAGCAGACGCAGGGCCGGGAGATCGACCTTGTGCGCTTCGATCGGGTGGCCGACGCCGTCGCGGGCCTGTCCGCCTGGAGGCCCGCGCCCGGGCGTCGGTTCGAGGTCACGCTGACCTGCGGGCGCGAGGAGGAGAACCTGCCCAACAACCGGCTGACCGCGACAGCGCTTCGGCAGGCGGGCGTCTCGACGCGGCTGACGGAGGTCGAGGGCGGCCACGACTACCCGGCGTGGCGCGCGGCGCTGGATCCGGCGCTGCCGCGCCTGCTGGAGAGCGTCTGGGGCTGAACGCCGTTCGCGCGCCGTGAGGACCGGGCGCGGCATACGGTGAGCTGCATGGGCATGCGGGTGGGTCGATGAGCGAGCATCTGATCGGGTTGCTGTTGGGCGCCGAGGAGGACTGGCCGCGGGCGTTCGAGGAGCTGGTGCACCGGATGGGGCCGGTGCGCTACGGCGGGGAGACACACGACGTACGCGCCGAGCGCCTGACCATTGAGCCGTTCAACCTGCGCTCCACGCCGCGGACCGACCTGGTCATCGACCGGCTGGCGCACTGGTACTACCACCCGCGGGAGTGGCTGAAGAAGGTCGCGCTGATGGACGACGTCTATCTGCTCAACAGCCCGTTCACCTTCCAGTCGATGGAGAAGCACTCGGCGTACTGCGCGTTGATGCGCCTCGGGATGCACGTCCCCGAGACGGTGCTCGTGCCGTACAAGAATCCCCTGGACAACGTGCGGTGGGCCTACACCTCGGGCCGGTACAACGCGCCGTTCGACCTGGCCGCGGTCGCGCGGGACGTGGGCTACCCGATGTTCATGAAGCCGTTCGACGGCGGCGCGTGGCGAGGCGTGTCGATGGTCCGCGACGAGGCCGAGCTACACCGCTCGTACGACGAGTCCGGCGAGATGCTGATGCACCTGCAGGCCGCGGTCGACGGATTCGAGGTGTTCGCAAGGGCGCTCACCATCGGACCGGAGACGATGGTGATGAACTTCCGCCCGGACCAGCCTATGCACGAGCGGTACGCCGTGTCGCACGACTTCCTCAGTCCGTCGGTCGGTGCCGAGACGCGCACGATCGCGCAGACGGTCAACGCGTTCTTCCGGTGGGAGTTCAACAGCTGCGAGATGCTCGTCAAGGACGGCGTCGTCTATCCGATCGACTACGCGAACGCCTGCCCCGACGTCGCGGTCACCTCGCTGCACTACTACTTCCCCTGGGCGATGAAGTCGCTGCTGAAGTGGTCGGTCTACTGCGCGGTCAGCGGCCGCCGCGCCCGGACCCAGGTGGACACCGGTCCGTGGTTCTACATCGCCGACACCGACGCGTCGTACGACGCGAAACTGGCTGACTACCAACGGCTCTCGGACGACTACTTCGAGGTGGAGAAGTATCGGGAGTTCGCAGGGACGGCGCTGCCGCACGTGGACGAGATGGTGCTGGAGTGGGTGACCTCGCCGTCGTTCGACGCGATCCTGGTCGACACCGTCCGCTCGACCTATCCGCCGCACGAGCACGAACGGTTCCTGGCCCACTTCCGCGGCCTGACCGGGCTGTGGGCGCGTGACGAGACGGCGCTGGCGGGCTGACGGGGGCGAGTCGTCGGCGTAGCGTGCGAGCACCAGCTCTCATCGCAACCGTGAGGTGTCGTCACATGCGGGTGGAATCGATCATCGCCGACCTGCGCGTGCCCGATCTGGAGGCAGCACGGGACTTCTACGCCGGATACCTGGGGCTGAGCGAGGAGTCGCTCGGCCTGTCGTGGGTGACGAGGCACACCGATCCTCAGACGGGCGCCGGCCTGCAGCTGCTCACGCGGGACGCGACCGCGCCCGTGCCGCCGGTCGTCTCCGTGAAGGTGGACGACGTCGATGAGGCGTACGCCGAGGCGAGACGGCGGGGGTATGAGATCGTCCACGACCTGAGTCAGGAGGCGTGGGGCATCCGACGGTTCTTCGTGCGGGCGCCGGACGGCAACGTGCTGAACATCGCCCAGCACAGCGGTTGACGGTCAGTCCGGAGGGGCGACCGTCGCCTCGTCGAGGTTGCGCAGGATGCGGACGACCACCTGGGCGGGCGTGAGAGTCGAGTTGTCGATCAACAGCCCGACGCGCTTGGTGTTGAACTCGACCTCGTTCCAGACGTTCTCGGTCGCCGACCCGTCCCCGTACGCGTTGACGCCGCGTGCCAGCTCGCGCTCGTGGACGGCGTCCACCGACGGGTGCAGCACGATGAGGTGCAACGGTCCGGTGTCGGCCAGATCGAGGAAGTCCTCGAGGTAATCACCGACCATGTTGTCCGCGATCACGGTGTCGAAACCGTTGGCGCAGTAGACGTCCGCCAGGGTCAGCGCGCCGGCGTAGCGGGTGAACAGCTGCTCGAGCGCTCCGATGGTCGGCTCTGCGGTCATCGGCGTCCGGCCGGCGGCGACCATGTCGGCCATCACCTCGCCGTCCACGAAGATCGATTTCGTGAGGGCCTCCGCCAACGCCCGCCCGACGGTGGACTTCCCGGAGGCCGGGGCGCCGGTGATCACGAAGAGGCGGCCGGGGCCGTCCGGCGCCGCAGGGATGTCGGGTGAGTCGGGCAACGCGGGCATGGCGCGATTCTGTCAGGGCCTCGGACGGCGGCGCGGCTGTCACACGCCGGTGCTAGGAACGTGGCAGGAGGTGGTGAGCCCATGAGGACTCTGAGCACGGAGTACGAGGTGCGCGGCCCGTGGTCGCTCGCGACCAGTCGGCGCTTCTGGGAGGGGTTCGCCCCGGCGGCGTTGGCCGCACAGGCTTCGGATGCGCTGTCGACGGTGTTCCGGGTCGAGGCCGACTGGTCCTGGGCGAGCGCCGAGGTGACTCAGCGTGACTCGTCCGCGGTCGTGCAGGTCCGCGGCGACGGCGACCTCGAGGCCGCCGCCGCGCAGGTGACGCGGTTCCTGTCGCTGGACGTCGACGCCGAGGGTTGGCCCGAGGTCGGGAAGCGCGACGCGGTGATCGCCGACGCCCAACGCGAGCTTCCCGGGTTGCGGCCCTGCGGATTCCATTCGCCGTACGAAGCGGCGGCGTGGGCGGTGCTCTCCCAGCGGATCCGGATCGTCCAGGCCGCCCGGTTGCGAGCGGGGATCATCGAGGACTACGGCGACGAGGGCGCCTTTCCCAGCCCGGAGAGGCTGCGGCGCGCCGATCTCGACCTCCCGGGGAGGAAGAACGAGTTCCTGCGGGCCGTGGCGGACGCCGCGATCGAGGGACGGCTCGACACCGCGACGCTGAGGTCGGTGGACCCGCAGGAGGCAGAGCAACGGGTGCAGCAGATCAAGGGGATCGGCCCGTTCGCGGCGGAGCTCGTCGTGCTGCGCGGGGCCAACGTGCCCGATGCGGTGCCCGCCAACGAGAGCCGCCTGCATGCTGAGATCGCCGAACGCTACGGCGACGACGCCGTGCTCGACGAGGTGTCGCTCGCCTGGCGCCCGTTCCGCACCTGGGCCTGCGTCCTGCTGCGGGCGATGCGGGAGTACCGCACACACGAGATCGGCTGACCCCGTCGAGTGGCATGCCTATGCGTCGATTGGCATACCTCTACGGGGTGCACTCGATGGATAGGTATGCCACTCAGGCGCCGAGGGCTGCCCCGACGATCTCCCGCGCCTCGTCCTGCACCTGCTTGAGGTGATCGGCACCCTTGAAGGACTCGGCGTAGATCTTGTAGACGTCCTCGGTGCCGGACGGTCGCGCGGCGAACCAGGCGCCCTGCGTCGTCACCTTCAGCCCGCCGATCGCCGCGTCGTTGCCGGGCGCCTCCGTCAGTTTGGCCGTGATGGGCTCTCCCGCGAGCGAGTCCGCGCTGACGTCCGAGCCGCTGAGGGCGCCCAGCTTGGCCTTCTGCTCGCGGTTCGCCGGTGCGTCGACCCGGGCGTACGCCGGTGCACCGAACTTCTCGGACAGCTCGGCGTAGTGCATGCTCGGCGATTTCCCGGTCGTGGCCTGGATCTCCGAGGCCAGGAGCGCCAGCAGGAGCCCGTCCTTGTCGGTGGTCCACGCGGTGCCGTCGAAGCGCAGGAACGACGCGCCCGCAGACTCCTCGCCGCCGAAACCGACACTCCCGTCGAGCAGTCCGGGCACGAACCACTTGAACCCGACCGGTACCTCCCACAGGGTGGCGCCGATGGACTCCACGACCCGGTCGATCATCGAGGACGACACCAGCGTCTTACCGACGCGGTCGCTGGACCACTTCGGACGGGCGCCGCCGTAGAGATACTGGATCGCGACCGCGAGGTAGTGGTTGGGGTTCATCAGGCCCGCGTCGGGCGTGACGATGCCGTGCCGGTCGGAGTCGGCGTCGTTGCCGGTCGCGATGTCGTACTTGTCCTTCTGGGCGATCAGCGAGGCCATCGCCGAGGGGGAGGAGCAGTCCATCCGGATCTTCTCGTCCCAGTCCAGCGTCATGAAGCGCCACGTCGGGTCCACCAGCGGGTTGACGACGGTGAGATCCAGGCCGTGCCGCTCGCCGATCTCGCCCCAGTAGTAGACCGACGCCCCGCCGAGCGGGTCCGCTCCGATCCGCACGCCGGCGTCCTTGATCGCCTTCAGGTCCACCACGTTCGGCAGGTCGTCGACATAGGTGCCGAGGAAGTCGTACGCCGACGCCGCGGCCCGCGCCTTGGCGAACGGCACCCGCCGTACTTCGTCCAGCTCCGCCTTGAGGTAGGCGTTCGCGGCCGCCGCGATCACCTTGGTGGCGTCGCTGTCGGCGGGTCCACCGTGCGGCGGGTTGTATTTGAAACCTCCGTCGCTCGGCGGGTTGTGCGACGGCGTGACGACGATGCCGTCGGCCAGTCCGCTGCCGGTCGTGCGCCCGCCGTTGGCGCGCAGGATGGCGTGTGACACCGCAGGGGTGGGTGTCACCGAGTCCTTGCTGTCGACCAGGACCGTCACGTCGTTCGCGGCGAGCACCTCGAGCGCGGTGACCCACGCCGGCTCGGACAGCCCGTGGGTGTCCCGGCCGATGAAGAGCGGCCCGTCGTACCCCTGGTCGCGGCGGTAGTCCACGATGGCCTGCGTCGTGGCGAGGATGTGCGCTTCGTTGAACGCGGAGTTCAGTGAGGAGCCGCGGTGACCCGACGTGCCGAAGACGACCTGCTGGTCGAGGTTGTCCGGGTCGGGCACATCCGCGTAGTAGGCGGTGACCAGGTGGGCGACGTCCACCAGGTCCGAGGGCTGTGCCGGCTGCCCTGCGCGGGACGGTGCCATCTCATGCTCCTTGCTGCGTCGGTGCAGGTGCGGAATCGGACGTGAGGTCATGCTCCGGCACGAACCACAAAGCCGCCAGGGGTGGCAGCGTCATGACGGCCGAGAAGGGCTGGCCGTGCATCGGGACCGGCTCGGCGGTCACGCTGCCGAGATTGCCGCGGCCGCCGCCGCCGTACCCCGCGGCGTCGGTGTTGAGCACCTCGGCCCAGGTGCCCTCGTGCGGCAGGCCGATGCGTACGCCGGTGTGCTCGGCGCCGCTGAAGTTCGCCACGACCGCCACGACGTCGTCGATGGACTTGCCGAACCGCAGGTAGGAGAACGTGTTCCGGTCACCGTCATCGGCGTCGATCCAGCCGAAGCCGCGTGGCTCGTTGTCCAGCTCCCACAGCGCGGGGTGCGCGGCGTACAACCGGTTGAGGTCCTTGACCATGGCGTGCACACCCCAGTGCGCGGGCTGGTCGAGCAGCCACCAGTCCAGGCTGCGGCCGTCGGCCCACTCGGCCTCCTGCGCGAACTCCTGGCCCATGAAGAGCAGCTGCTTGCCCGGGTGGGACCACATGTTCGCGACGTACGCGCGCAGGTTGGCCAGCTGCTCCCAGCGGTCGCCGGGCATCTTCCGCAGCAGCGAGCCCTTGCCGTGCACGACCTCATCGTGGCTGATGGGCAGTACGAACTGCTCGCTCCACGCGTAGACGAGCGCGAAGGTCATCTCGCCGTGGTGGTACTTGCGGTAGATGGGCGGGTTGGACATGTAGTCCAGCGAGTCGTGCATCCAGCCCATGTTCCATTTGAAGCCGAAGCCGAGCCCGTCGGCGCTGGTGGGCTGGGTGACACCCGGCCAGGACGTCGACTCCTCGGCGATCATCACGGTGCCGGGGTTGCGTCGGTACGCCGTGGCGTTGGTCTCCTGCAGCAGCTTGACCGCGTCGAGGTTCTCCCGGCCGCCGTAGATGTTCGGGATCCACTCGCCCTCGTCGCGCGAGTAGTCCAAGTAGAGCATCGAGGCGACGCCGTCTACCCGCAGGCCGTCGGCGTGGAACTCCTCGAGCCAGTAGAGCGCGTTGGCGAAGAGGAAGTTGCGCACGTGCGGGCGGCCGAAATCGAAGACGTAGGAGCCCCATTCCTTGTGCCAGCCCTTGCGCGGGTCGGGGTGCTCATAGAGCGCCGTGCCGTCGAACTTCGCCAGCGCCCACTCGTCGGTCGCGAAGTGCCCGGGCACCCAGTCGAGGATGACGCCGATGCCGGCCTGGTGCAGCTTGTCGACCAGGTGGCGGAAGTCGTCGGGGGTGCCCATCCGTGAGTTCGGGGCGTAGTAGCCCGTCACGTGATAGCCCCAGCTCGGCGGGTAGGGGTGCTCCATGACCGGCATGAACTCCACGTGCGTGAAGCCCAGGTCGCGCACGTAGTTGACCAGGTCCTCGGCCATCTCGGCGTAGCTGAGCCCCTGCCGCCAGGAGCCCAGGTGCACCTCGTAGACGCTCATCGGCCGGGTGTGCGGGTCGACCGAGCCGCGGCCGGCCAGCCACTGCTCGTCGCCCCATTCGTACGCCGTCTGCGTCACCACGGACGCGGTCGCCGGGGCCGTCTCCGCGGCGCGCGCCATCGGGTCGGCGCGGTCACGCCACACCCGGTCGGCGCAGCAGACCTTGAACTTGTAACTCGTGCCCGCGCCGACACCCGGCACGAACAGCTCCCACACCCCGGAGTTGCCGAGCTGGCGCATGCCGTGCGCCTCGCCGTTCCAGAAGTTGAAGTCGCCGATGACGCGCACGCCCTTGGCGTTCGGTGCCCAGACGGCGAACGACGTGCCGGTCACCTGGCCGAGCGGGCCGTCGTAGGAGCGGATGTGGGCGCCGAGCACGGTCCACAACTGCTCGTGGCGGCCCTCGCCGATGAGGAAGAGGTCGATGTCCCCGAGCGTTGGCAGGAAGCGGTAGGGATCGTCCTGGACGTGCTCGTAGCCGTCCTCGTACGTCGTGATTAGCCGGTAGTCCGGCAGCTGCGCGACGGGCAGGCGACCGGTCCAGATGCCTTCGTACTCATGGGTCAACGGCACGCGGGTGCCATCCTCGAGCAGCACCTGCACCGTCTCCGCGAAGGGACGCAGCGCCCGGACGAACGGGCCGCGGGCGTCGGTCTGACCGCCGAGGACGCTGTGCGGGTCGCCGTGCACGCCCATCAGCAGGGCGTCGGCCTCGTGGACGTCCACGGACGGGGGCGGGAGGATCGCGGCGGTGCTGGGCACGGCGGCCTGCCTTTCGTCGGCGAGGAGCCGAAGGATCGCGGTGGTCGGGATGGCCAGCCAGGACGGCCGGTTGCGTGCCTCGTACTCGACCTCGTAGCTGGCCTTGTCGATCTCGAACGCGTCGAGGATCGGGCCGTACGCCGCGAGGTCCAGTCCGCCTGCGGCGACGTACCCCTGCACGAACGCGTCCCGCGTGGCCTGCGCCCAGGCGCGGCGGTCCTCGCTGGTCTCACGCTCGGCGGACCCGGCGGCGTAGTCGAAGGACCGCAGCATCCCGGCGACGTCCCGCAGCGGAGAGTCCGGCTCGTTGCGCTCGGCCAGCGGGCGCAGCGGCTCGCCCTCGAAGTCCAGCAGCACCCAGCCGCGATCGTGGACGTCCAACACCTGACCGAGGTGGTAGTCGCCGTGGATGCGTTGCAGCGCGGGCCATCTCGCCTCCCTGGCCGCGGCGATCAGGTCGCGGAAGCGGTCGATGTGGGCGCCGAGCTCCGACGCCCGATCGCAGGCCTGGGAGAACCTGTCCCGCATGCCGTCGGTGACGCGGGCGACATCGGCGACGCTCGGGTCGGTGACGCCGAACGCCGTGGCGAGCGCGGTGTGCACGGAGGCCGTCGCGGCGCCGAGCTCCCGCGCTTGACGGGTGAAGTCGGCGTCGGCCACGGCCGCGGCGGTCGCCTCGCGCCAGGCGTCCTGCACGCCCGGTAGGAACTCCTGGGCGAACGCGACGTGACCCTGCTCCTGCCGGCCGTCGACGCCGGGCCAGGTGGCCTGGATCGCGCCCAGCATCGTGGGCACCTGCGAGCTGTCCGCCCGCGACAGCGCCGACTGCAGGACGACATCGGGGTTCTCGCCGTCGTGCAACACCCGGAACACCTTGAGGATGAACGACTTCGACGCACCGTCGGCGTCGGTCACCTCGTAGATCACGGAGGTGTTCGACTGTTCACCGGTCAGCACCCGGCTGCGGACGATTTGCGGCATGGCGACTTCGCGGCTGCCGCTGCCCTGCACGCGGATCGACCCCTGCTCGTGCCGCACGGCGCCGTCGCTCGCGTGGATCTCCAGCGACGCCTGGGCGCCACCGGTGACGATGCACTCCAGCAGCGCGGCCGCGCACACCGGGTCGTGACACCCGTCGTACCCGTAGCGCGTGCCGAGGGTGCCGTGCTCGGTGACGCCGATGAGCGCGTGCTCCAGCTCGGCGACCGGCTCGGCGTGCCAGGTCACCGGGACCTGGTAGACGACAGGCTCGCCCGCGCCGCCCGTGTCGGCGAGCACCATCACCTCGATGCCGACCTCGCCCTCGGGGTCGTCGAAGCGGTAGAAGCCGAGGCGCTCGAGCTTCGGGGTGTGTGCCTTGCCGGTGTACCAGCGCTGCCCGCCGATCCATCCGGCGATCAGGTCGAGTTTGGAGGGCTGCAGTGTCGTTTCGTACACGATGGCCATACTCGCGACTATTTCACCGGTGCCCGGCGCACGCGAGTCGGTGACGGAATGCTGGGACTGCGGACGACCCCGCTTGCTCGGGTCGCGCGGTCCGCAGCCCCGGGTGCCGCTGCTCGATGTGGGTTCTCAGGCGGCTTGGACGGGGACGCTGCAGACGGTGGTCGCTGCTCGGTGCGCCCTCGCGGGTTGTCGGCGGTGCGGTCACTTACCTGTGCCGCGCGTACGCCGGTAGGTGGGAAACAGGCCGAACGGCCACTTTCCTGCAACGGAGGGCCGGCCGACCCGGCAACCGCGTCGAGGCCGTCCGAGTACACCCGCCCGCGCCCGCTCACTGGCGTGCGCCACCACGAGCGGGTGCGGCGCGTTTCACTCCGAAACGGGTCAGTCGTCGGCGCCCTGGATGCGCAGCCAGAAGAAGTCCCGCGAGCCGAGCGTCAGCGTGGTGGTGCCGGTCTCGTCGAGCGGCGGGAACCAGCTGCCGCCGAACAGGTCGCGCATCCGCGCGCCCGCGAACCGCTCGCCGGCCTTGACGGTGACTGCCTGCGGACGACTGGACAGGTTGCTGACGCAGAGCACGTTGCGCACCTCCAGCTCGTTCTCCTGCGCGTCCTCGTCGCTCACGCAGCGGGTGAAGGTGAGCACCGCGTCGTTGTCCGACTCGCAGATGGTGAAGTCGCCGAGCCCGAAGACCGGGTAGCGCGACCGGATCGCCAGCATCTCGCGAACCCAGTGCAGCAGCGAGGACGAGCTGCCCATCGCGGTCTCCACGTTCACGTTGTTGTAGTGGTAGACGAGGCTGGAGATGACCGGCAGGTAGAGCTTGCCGGGGTCGGACGTGCCGAAGCCGGCGTTGCGGTCCGGCGACCACTGCATCGGCGTGCGGACGGCGTCGCGGTCCTCGAGCCAGATGTTGTCGCCCATTCCGATCTCGTCGCCGTAGTAGAGGCACGGCGATCCGGGCAGCGACAGCAGCAGCGCGTGGATCAGCTCGATCTCGGCGCGACTGTTGTCCAACAGCGTGGAGAGCCGGCGGCGGATGCCGATGTTGGCGCGCATCCGGGTGTCCGGGGCGTACCAGCCGTACATCGCCGAGCGCTCCTCCGGCGTCACCATCTCCAGCGTCAGCTCGTCGTGGTTGCGCAGGAAGGTGCCCCACTGGGTGCCCGGCGGGATCGCGGGCGTCTCCTCCAGCACCTTCACGATCGAGGTGGCCTTCTCCTCACGCAGCGCGTAGTACAGCCGCGGCATGACGGGGAAGTGGAAGCACATGTGGCACTCGGGGCGTTCCTCGGTGCCGAAGTAGTCGACCACCTCGTGCGGCATCTGGTTGGCCTCGGCCAGCAGCACCCGCCCGGGGTACTCGGTGTCGACCATCTCGCGCAGGTCGGCCAGGTACTCGTGCGTCCGGGGGTGGTTCTCGCCGTTGTGCCCCTCCTCGATGAACAGGTAGGGCACGGCGTCCAGCCGGAAACCGTCGATGCCGAGATCCATCCAGAAGCGGACGATGTCGAACATCTCCTCCTTCACGGCCGGGTTCTCGAAGTTGAGGTCCGGCTGGTGGGAGAAGAAGCGGTGCCAGAAGAACTGCCGGCGGACCGGGTCGAAGGTCCAGTTGGAGACCTCGGTGTCGACGAAGATGATCCGCGCGTCGGCGTACTTCTCATCCGTGTCCGACCACGTGTAGTAGTCGCCGAACGGGCCCTCGGGGTCGCTGCGGGAGGCCTGGAACCACGGGTGCTGGTCGCTGGTGTGGTTCATCACCAGGTCGGTCACGATCCGGATGCCTCGGGCGTGCGCCTGGGAGACCAACTCGATGAACTCCGGCAGCGTCCCGAACTCCGGCAGCACCTGCTTGTAGTCGGCGATGTCGTAACCGCCGTCGCGCAGCGGGGACGCGTAGAACGGCGGCAGCCACAGGCAGTCGACCCCCAGCCACTGCAGGTAGTCGAGCCGGTTGATCAGACCGCTGAAGTCGCCCGAACCGCTGCCGGTGGAGTCGCCGAAGGCGCGCACGAGCACCTCGTAGAAGACGGCCTTGCGGTACCAGTGCGGATCGTGGCGCAACCCCGGCTGATGGAGGTTGAACTGCTGCGGACTCACTGGTCAGGCGCTCCTCACGTGGATGATGTGCACCGGCTCGCCCTCGGGGCCGAGTCGGACGTAGTTGTGCTCGCCCCAGTGCCAGGTCGCACCGGTGAAGCATTCGTGCGCCGCGAACCAGCTGCCTGCCGGGAGGCCGAGCGCCTCCATATCCAGGTGAACGGTCGACTCGCGGGTGGCGTGCGGGTCACAGTCGGCCACGACGATCATGACGTCGTCGCCGCGACGCTTGGAGAAGACCAGCAGCTGCGGGTCGTCCACGGCGTGGAAGGTGATGTTGCGCAGCCACCCGAACGCCGGATGCTCGCGGCGGATCTCGTTGAGCCGCGTCAGGTACGGCGCGAGCGACTGGCCCTCGCGTGGACCCCCGGGCTCGAAATCGGCCCAGTGCCGGTCCTTGTACTGGTACTTCTCGTTGTCCAGCTGCTCCTCGGCGCCGGGGCGTGCGACGTTCTCCACCAGCTCGTAGCCGGCGTAGATGCCGTACGTCGGCGACAGCGTCGCGGCCAGCGCGGCGCGCAGCTTCCACGCGTTCGGCCCGCCGTACTGCATGTACGGCGTGAGGATGTCGTGCGTCGTGGGCCAGAACGAGGGACGCATGTACGCCGCGGACTCGGTCGCCAGGGACTCGACGTACTCCCGCAGCTCGGCCGGGTCGTTGCGCCACGCGTAGTAGGTGTAGCTCTGCTGGAAGCCGATCTTTCCCAGTGTGTGCATCATCGCCGGCCGGGTGAACGCCTCGGCCAGCCAGATCACCTCGGGGTGCTCACGCGCGACGTCGGCGATGATCCACTGCCAGAACTCCACCGGCTTGGTGTGCGGGTTGTCGACCCGGAAGATCTTGACGCCGTGGTCGATCCACACCTGCACCACGCGGCGCACCTCGGCGTAGATGGCGTCGGGGTCGTTGTCGAAGTTGAGCGGGTAGATGTCCTGGTACTTCTTCGGCGGGTTCTCCGCGTAGGCGATGCTGCCGTCGGCGCGCGTGGTGAAGAAGTCCGGGTGCTCGGTGACCCACGGGTGGTCCGGCGAGCACTGCAGGGCCAGGTCGAGCGCCACCTCCAGGCCGGATCGCTTCGCGGCGGTGACGAATCCGTCGAAGTCGTCCCAGTCGCCGAGGTCGGCGTGCAGCGCGTCGTGGCCGCCGTCGGCGGCACCGATCGCGTACGGCGACCCGGGGTCCTTCGGACCGGCGTGCAGGCTGTTGTTGGGGCCCTTGCGGTTCGTGCTGCCGATGGGGTGCACCGGCGTCAGGTAGACGACGTCGAAGCCCATGGCCGCGATCGCGGGCAGCCGTTCGGCGGCGGTGGCGAAGGTGCCGCTGACCCAGTCGCCGTCCTCGTCCTGGTGGCACCCCTCGGAGCGGGGGAAGATCTCGTACCACGCGCCGGTCAGCGCCAGTTCGCGCTCGACCAGCCAGGGGTAGGTCGTGCCGGGGCTCACGCTCTCGCGCAGCGGCTGAGCGGCGAGCACCCGGCGTACGTCGGCGCCGGTGCCCGCCGACAGCCGCACGCCGGCGTCCGCCGTGGTGTCCTGCAAGCCGTCCACAGCCGCAGTGAGCACGGCGGCGGATTCTGTGTCGTAGGAACCCTTCTCGAGCGCGCGCTGCAGCATCAGCACGCCCTCGTCCAGCATCAGGTCGACATCGACGCCGGCCGCGACCTTGATGATCGCGTCGTGCGCCCAGGTGGCGTAGGGGTCCGACCAGCCCTCGACCCGGTAGCTCCAGCGGCCCTCCCGGTCCGCGCTGACCGTGGCCGTCCACAGATCGAGACCAGGGTTGATGCAGGTCATCGGCAGGTGGGTGACCCGCCCCTGCGGGTCGGTCGTCACCACCGTCGCGTTCACCGCGTCGTGACCCTCGCGGAAGACGGTGGCGGAGACGACGAACTCCTCGTCCACCACCGACTTCGTCGGCAGGGTGCCCCCGTCGACGATCGGGGAGACGTCCTGCACGGGGATCCGGCCGATGACGCGCTCGGCACCGGGAGACGGCGGAGTAGGGGAGTGTGCGCTGGTCGCGGTCGGAAGCCGACGGCTGATGGCAGGCGAATCAGTCACGCGAAGGACGCTACAAGGTTTGCCAGTCGGACGCCCCACGGCGGGTGATCCGCGCGGCTCTACCATCTTCCTCGTGAAGGCCATCCGACGTTTCCACGTCCGCACCGTGCTGCCCGAGCCGCTGGCTCCGCTGGGCGACATCGCCAGCAACCTGCGATGGTCGTGGCACAGCCGCACCAGGAACCTCTTCCGGGACATCGATCCGCAGCGGTGGGAGAGCGTGCGGCACGACCCCGTCGCGCTGCTGGCCTCGTTCTCCGCCGACGAGCTCTCCCAGCTCGCCGCCGACACTGTGCTGGTCGAGCGGGTCCACGCGGCCGCGCGCAGCCTGGAGCGCTATCTGACCGCTCCCTCCTGGTACGACGACTTCGCCGCCGACCAGGAGGCGCCGCGGGCCATCGCCTACTTCAGCGCCGAGTTCGGCATCACCCACGTGCTGCCGCAGTACTCCGGCGGTCTCGGCATCCTGGCCGGCGACCACCTGAAGTCCGCCTCCGACCTGGGCGTGCCGATCGTCGGGCTCGGCCTGTTCTACAAGACCGGTTACTTCTCCCAGTCGCTGTCCGCCGACGGCTGGCAGCAAGAGACCTACCCCGTCCACGATGCGGACGATCTACCGCTGTCCCTGGTGCGCGAGGACGACGGCACCCCCGCCCGGGTCACCCTCGATCTTCCGGACGACCGCACCCTGCACGCCCGGATCTGGCGGGCGCAGGTCGGACGCGTGCCCCTGCTGCTGCTCGACTCCGACGTCGACGGCAACGACGACGCCGGACGTGAGCTCACCAGCCGCCTCTACGGCGGCGGCGGCGAGCAGCGGTTGCAGCAGGAGATGCTGCTCGGCATCGGCGGCGTGCGCGCCACCCGCATCTGGTCGCGGCTCACCGGCACCCCGCTGCCGGAGGTCTACCACTGCAACGAGGGACACGCGGGCTTCCTCGGCCTGGAGCGCATCAGCGAGCTGGTGACCGGCGAGGGCCTGGCGTTCGACGACGCCGTCGAGGCGGTACGGGCCGGCACGGTCTTCACCACGCACACTCCCGTCCCGGCCGGCATCGACCGCTTCGGCAGAGACCAGATCGAGCGGCACCTCAGCACCCTGCCCGGCGTACCCGTCGCCAAGGTGCTCCCGCTCGGATCCGAGACGTACGAAGGCGGCGACCCCGCCGTCTTCAACATGGCCGTGATGGGTCTGCGGCTCGCGCAGCGCGCCAACGGCGTCTCCCAGCTGCACGGCGCCGTCAGCCGCGGGATGTTCGACGGGTTGTGGCCCGGCTTCGACGACTCCGAGGTGCCGATCGCCAGCATCACCAACGGTGTCCACGCGCCGACATGGGTCGACCCGAAGGTCGTGGAGCTGGGGCAGCGCTTCGTCGGGCCCGAGCTGATCCGCGGCGAGCAGGCCTGGGAGGCGCTCGGGCAGGTGCCGGTCGAGGAGTTCTGGCGCGTCAAGCGCGAGCTGCGCGAGCAGCTGGTGCAGGACGCGCGCCGCAGGGTGCGCGAGTCGTGGCTGCTACGCGGCGCCTCGTCGGCGGAGCTGGGCTGGACCGATGAGATCCTCAGCCCCGACGTACTCACCATCGGCTTCGCGCGACGGGTGCCGACCTACAAGCGCCTCACCCTCATGCTGCGCCACCCCGCGCGGCTGCGCAGGATGCTGCTGGACCCGCAGCGCCCCATCCAGCTGGTCATCGCGGGCAAGAGCCACCCGGCGGACGAGACCGGCAAGAAGCTGATCCAGCAGATGGTGCAGTTCGCCGACGACCCGGAGATCCGCCACCGCATCATCTTCCTGCCGGGCTACGACATCGAGATGGCCCAGAAGCTCTACCCCGGCTGCGACGTGTGGCTGAACAACCCGCTGCGCCCCTTCGAGGCGTGCGGTACCTCGGGCATGAAGGCCGCGCTCAACGGCGGGCTCAACCTCTCGATCCTCGACGGGTGGTGGGACGAGTGGTACGACGGGCACAACGGCTGGGCCATCCCCACCGCCGACGGGGTGCAGGAC
This sequence comes from Allobranchiibius sp. GilTou38, assembly GCF_017565325.1. Lineage (NCBI taxonomy): Bacteria > Bacillati > Actinomycetota > Actinomycetes > Micrococcales > Dermacoccaceae > Allobranchiibius > Allobranchiibius sp. GilTou38. The sequence continues at coordinate 206,223 of NZ_JAGEKN010000008.1, forward strand.
GCCGACCGCCGCGACGACCTCGAGGCCAACGCGCTCTACGACCTCATCGAGAACAACGTCGCTGCGACGTTCTACGACCGCGACGACGACGGTCTGCCGCAGCGGTGGCTCTCGATGGTGTCGCACACCTTCACCACGCTCGGGCCGAAGGTGCAGGCGACCCGGATGGTCAAGGACTACACCCAGCAGCTCTACGCGCCCGCTGCGCAGGCCGCCCGGCGCCGCGCTCAGGACGGCTTCGCGCAGGCACGCGAGCTCGCGGCGTACAAGCAGGAAGCGGCGGCCGCCTTCCCGCACGCCCGGGTGGACCACGTCGACGCCGACGGGGTGTCCGACAGCCCACAGGTGGGCGACCAGGTGCACGTGCGCGCCTACGTGGCCCTCGGCGGGTTGCGGCCGGAGGAGGTCGACGTGCAGGTCGTGCACGGGCGGGTGTCGGAGTCCGATGAGCTGAGCGACGTCACGACGGTGCCGCTGTCGTTCGTGGAGACCGAGGACGGGCCCGACGGCTCGGGCCGGCAGGTGTTCGCCGGTGACGTGACGATCCAGCGCACCGGGTCCTTCGGCTACACCGTGCGGGTGCTGCCGCGCCATGAGGGGCTCGCGAGCCCCAGCGAACTCGGCCTGGCCCTCAACGCCTGATTCGCCGTACTGTCCCTTCTCCGCCCACCATGACGGCGTTCGCGTCGGTTGACGGTGTTTGAACGCCGTCAACGAACGTGAACGCCGTCAGGATCATGCAGCGGTTGGCTGGCCGAGTAGTCGCAACGACGCGGCCGGGCCCCCGTCGCAGGAACCCGGCCGCGCGCAACGAGGTCAGGCGCTCTCGATGGTCTCCTTCGACTTGGCGATCGCGAACCCCCAGGCCTGCGCGACCTTCGGCTTCGGCGGGATCGACACCTCGTCGGGGTTGGTCACGATGTCCAGCAGCGCGGGCCGGCCGCTCGCCAGCGCCCGCTGGATCGCCGGGGCGACCTCGTCGGGGTCGGTGACGCGTACGGCGTCCAGTCCCATCGCCGCTGCGACGGCTGCGATGTCCGGGTTGTCCAGCTCGGTGCCGAACTCGGGCAGGCCGCCCTGCTCCTGCTCGAGCTTCACCATGCCGAGGCGCCCGTTGTCGAAGACGACGAACGTCGCCGGCAGGTCGTAGGTGACCGCCGTACGCAGGTCGCCGAGCAGCATCATCAGGCCGCCGTCACCGCAGCAGGCGATGACCTGGCGCGACCGGTCGAGGGCCTGGGCACCGAGTGCCTGCGGCATCGCGTTGGCCATCGAGCCCAGGTTGTAGGAGCCGAGCAGCCGGCGGGTGCCGGAGAACTCGATGAAGCGGGAGAGCCAGACGGTCGACATGCCGGTGTCGCTGGTGAAGATCGCGTCGGGGTCGGCATGATCGTTCAGCGCCTTCGCCACGATCTCCGGGCGGATCAGCTTGTCGGGATTGTCGCCCAGGCTGCGCAGCCGGCCGAGCAGCTTCTTGTCGTGATCGGGGTCGGTGAGGCGCTGCTGGGCCTCGTGCCAGGTGGCGTAAGCCTTCGTCGCCTTGTCGAGGTGGCGACCGGACGGTCGCTTCTCCGGCAGCTGGGGGAGCAACGCGTCGAGCGTGGGCCCGACGTGGCCGACCAGTGCGTGCTCGACGTTGATCCGTCGCCCGATGTGCTCGGCCCGCGCGTCGAGCTGGATGACCGTCTTGCCCTTCGGCAACCACTCCCGGTAGGGGAAGTCGGTGCCGACCAGGAAGAGCACGTCGCAGTCGTCCAGCGCCTTCGCGGCCGCCGGGTTGCCGATGAGGCCGGACTGTCCGACGGCATGGGGGTTGTCGTGCTCCAGACCCTCTTTGGCCTTGAGCGTCAACACCATCGGCGCCTGCAGGCGTTCGGCGAGGTCGAGCACTCGGCGGCGCGACTCGCGGGCGCCGCGTCCGACCAGCAGCGTGACCGCGTCGGCGTCGGCCAGCACCGCCGCCGCCTCCTGGATCTGGCTCACCGGTGCGGCTGCCTCGGCGGGCCGCGGCGCGAAGCGTGGCGCCGCGTCGTCCGGCAGCTTCAGATCGCCGATGTCACCGGGGAGCGTCAGCACGGCGACGCCCTGTTGCGCGTACGCGGTGTTGACCGCCTGCTCCAGGATCTGCGGCATCTGCGCGGCGGAGGTGACGGTGTGCGTGAAGACCGACACGTCGCTGAAGAGGACGTCGTTGTTGACCTCCTGGAAGAACTCACTGCCCATCTCCTCGGTGGGCACCTGTCCGCAGACCGCGAGGACGGGCACGTGCGACTTCTTGGCGTCGTAGAGCCCGTTCAGAAGGTGGATCGAGCCCGGCCCGACGGTGCCCATGCAGACCCCGATGGTGCCGGTCAGCTGGGCCTGAGCGCCGGCCGCGAACGCCGCGGCCTCCTCGTGGCGCACCCCGATCCACTCGATGCGGTCCTCGCGGCGGATCGCGTCGGTGACGGGGTTGAGCGCGTCTCCGACGACCCCCCAGACGGTCGTGACGCCGTGGTCTGCCAGGGCGGTGACGAGGTTCTCGGCGACGTTCACTGTCGGTCTCCTAGCGTTGGTGGGAGCGTTGGGGGACGAACCGGTCTGGGCTCGCGGTGTCCCAGTCGTCGATCCAGGTCTGCGGCGCTCCCGCGAGCAGCTGGCCGGGCGAAAGCCATTCGTACATCTCGTAGTACGACTGCGTCTGGGTCGCGTCGATGTTGCGGCGCAGCATGTGCGGGCTGAGCTCCTCGGGACGGGTGGCGCCGAGCGTGGCCATCATGGACGCCGCCTGCTTCACCGTGGCCTCCTGGTAGCGCTTGACGCGCATGCTCTTGTCGCCGACGTCGAGCGCCCGCGCCCGCGCCTCGCTCTGGGTGGCGACGCCGACCGGGCATTTGTCCGTGTGGCACTTCTGGGACTGGATGCAGCCGACTGCCATCATCATGGCGCGCGCGGAATTCGTGTAGTCAGCGCCCTGGATGAGCCGCTTGACGACGTCGCTGCCACCGACGACCTTGCCGCTGGCGCCGATCCGGATCTTGTCGCGCATACCGATGCCGACCAGGGCGTTGTGCATGATCATCAGCCCGTCGGTGAGCGGCATGCCCACGTGGTCCTCGTACTCCAGGGGCGCCGCTGCCGTGCCGCCCTCGCTGCCGTCCACGATGATGAAGTCCGGCGCGGTGCCGACCTGCAGGATCGCCTTGCAGATCGCGAGCACGTCGCGGCGCGAACCGACGCACAGCTTGAAGCCGGTCGGCTTGCCGCCCGTGACCTCGCGCAGTCGCGCCACGAACTCGATGAGCTCCACGGGGGAGTGGAACGCTGTGTGGGCGGCGGGACTCACACACTTCTGGCCCTGGGGTACGCCGCGTACCTCGGCGATCTCCTTGGTCACCTTCGCTGCGGGAAGCACCCCGCCGATGCCGGGCTTGGCGCCCTGGCTCAGCTTGATCGAGACGCACTTGACCTGATCGCGGTTCGCCTTGTCGGCGAACTGGCTCTCGTCGAAGTGCCCGTCCTTGGTGCGGGTGCCGAAGTAGCCTGACCCGATCTCCCAGACCAGGTCGCCGTTGTGCTCCTCGTGGTACTTGGACAGGCCGCCCTCGCCGGTGTCATGGGCGAAACCGCCCATCTCGGCGCCCTTGTTCAGCGCCCGGATCGCATTGGCCGAGATCGCACCGAAGCTCATCGACGACACGTTGACCAGCGCCATGCTGTACGGCTTGCGACAGTCCGGACCGCCCACCATCACCCGCGGCGGGTTGTCGGGTGCCTCCAGCGGAGTGGTGCTGTGCACCAGGTACTCGTACCCGGGTTGGTAGACGTCGCGCTCGGTGCCGAAGGAGAGCTCGGCGGCCGTGCCCTTCGCGCGCTCGTAGACCATCGTGCGGGTGTCGCGGTCGAACGGCCTGCCGTCCCAGTTCTTCTCGATGAAGTACTGCTGGATCTCCGGGCGGATCTCCTCCAGGAGATAGCGCATGTGACCCACCACCGGGTAATTGCGCAGCACCGAGTGCTTCTTCTGGATGAGGTCGCGCGCCGCAAGTGCCGCGACGGCCCCGGCGCCGATGCCGAGCCCGGTGAGTTTGCCCATACGTCCTACTCCTGCACTGTCAGAGGGAGGTTCATGACGGAGTACCCACGGCCCGCACTCTCTAACGACGTACCGGCTGTGGCTGGAACGTAGCCCAGCTTGCTGACACGCCGCTGTGGTCTGCCCGTTCCGCCACCTGCGCAGCCGTGGAACGATGCGATGTGCCTTCGGAGCCCCCCGAGCCCAGTCCGCCGACGCCCGCGGATCCCTGGTACCGCCAGTACGTGGCGCACCCCGACCACGGGCCGCTGCCGGTCCTGCTGCTGCTCCTCACCGCGAGCACCGGGGTGGTCGACGCGGTCAGCATCCTGAGCCTCGGCCGGGTATTCGTCGCCAACATGACCGGCAATGTCGTCTTCATCGGCTTCGCCCTCGCCGGCGCACCGGGGTTCTCCCTGGTCGCCTCCTTGGTGGCACTCGTCGGGTTCCTCGTCGGCGCGGGTCTGGGTGGCACTGTGGTCACGCGGTACGGCGGGCACCGAGGAGTCCTGTTGCGCAACGCCGTTGCCGCGGAGGCCGCTCTCCTGCTCGCAGCCGCGCTGGTGCTGCTGATCGACGGCCGGCCCTACACCGCCGCCGGCGTCGACGTGGCCGTCGCCCTTGCCGCGGTCGCGCTCGGGCTGCGCAACGCCGCAGTGCGCCGCCTCGCAGTCCCCGACTTCACCACCACCGTGCTCACCATGACGCTCACCGGCATCGCTGCGGACCTGCGGCAGCGCAATATCGCGGTCGTCGTACGCCGCATCATCGCCATCGCCGCCATGCTGGTGGGCGCCCTGATCGGCGCGCTGCTCGTGTCGCACACCGATCCGAGCACCGGTCTCCTCCTCAGCGCCGTGATCGCCGTGGCGGTGGCCGTCGCCGCCGCAGTGGTGAGTCGACGACCGCAGGACTGGCAGCGCGGATAGCGCGGGCCGCGGTGCGGCAGGGATGCTGGCGGGCGCGGAGTCCTCTCGCTCCGTACGATGACCGGGTGTTCGCCCCCCTCACGTACCTGACCGGAGCGGTGCTGGTGGTGCTGGCTCTGCAGGCCGGGTACGCGCTGCTGCGCGGCAAGCCGATCGACGACCCGATGTTCTGGACCGGTCTGGTCGCCGAGGGACTGATCGTGGTCCAGTTGGTGGTCGGTATCGCCCTCTCGGGTCACGGCGGGCACGGCATGTCCGCGGCGCTCTTCATCGCCTACCTCGCCGGCCTGGTGGTGGCCCTGCCGCTCGCGGGTGTCTGGGCCGTCGCCGAGCGGGAGTCCCGGTCCAGCTCCGGCGTCATTCTCGTCGCGGGGCTCGGACTGCTCGTCATGCTGGTGCGGTTGGTGCAGATCTGGAACGGACACGGATGAGGCGCTCGCGCATCGGTCCGGTCGACGAAGGGAAGAGCCGAATGCAGTGGTCCGGAGTCCGTAACACGGCCGTGGCGCTGGGCGTGCTCGCCCTCGTGGGGTGCGGAGGCAGCGCACCGACGGCGACACCGCCGCATGTCGGGGCGAACGGCTCGACGTCCGCCTCGTCCGCGCCGTCGGGCGGGTCCTCGTCCGGTACGACGACGCCGTCGTCACCAGCGTCCCCATCCTCCCCGTCGTCCTCGGCAGCCGACCCGCTCGGCACGTTGCCGACGTCCTCGTTCCGGCCCTCGCTGATCACCGCCGCGCAGGTCGCTGCGTATGCGTCGGACATGGTCGCGTACGACGCCGGCGCGGCCGACTCGCAGAGCGGTGACGTGGTCGGCACCGGTGGCACCTGTCCGGCACTGGCGAAGCTCATCAACTCCGACGACGTCTTCTCCACGGCGCCCGCGCACAAGGAGCAGACGGCGTACGACAACTCCGGTGCGATCTCATCGGTGTCGGACCTGCGCGACGTCGAGGAGACTCTCGAGAGCTATCCGGCGCTGGACACCGCACGCGAGCTCGGGGGGTTGCGCACCAACATCGCCGGCTGCCACTCCGCGCTGAAGTCGTCCGACGGTACGACGGTCCTCGTGACCCCCGGCACGGCTCCGACGGGCTACGGCACGGGCGCGCTCGCCTTCCAGGAGCGGGTCACCGTCCACGGCACCGTCGTACGGGCGGACTGCCTCGCCATCGCCTCCGGCCACAACGTGCTGGGGCTCGTCGCGGGGCAGCTCAGTGCAGCCCAGGAGGCTTCCCTGCTGCGTGCCGCCTGGTCCGACCTCGGCCACCCGGCTGGGTCGATCTGACGTGCGGGTCAACTCCGGATTCGGGCGCATCCTCGTCGCCCTCTACGCGCTGTTCGCCCTGGCCGCGACCGGGCGGTCGGTCCTGCAGATCTCGCAGACCTGGCCGCACCCGGCCCTGCCCTACCTGCTGTCCGCGCTGGCAGCGGTGGTCTACATCGTGGCCACCGTCGCGCTGGGTCGTGGGGGCGATCGCAACGCGCGGATCGCTTTGTACACCATCAGCTTCGAGCTGCTCGGCGTGATCGCGGTCGGCATCTGGAGCTACGCCGACGGCTCGGCGTTCGTCGCTCAGGGTCAAGCCGGCGACACGACGGTCTGGGCGAAGTTCGGGCAGGGTTACGGCTACGTGCCGCTGCTCCTGCCGATCCTCGGCCTGTGGTGGTTGCGCCACACCCGACGCGACGTGCCCGCGGGCGCCGGCCGCACGGATGAGCGCTGACCTGCGACCCTGACGCAGTTACGCACGAGGGACACAGGTAGACCTGTGTCCCTCGTGCGTAACTGCGTCACAGTCGGTGCCTGCAAGCGGCCGTCACATGGAACCGATGTCACCCAGGAAGTCCGCGATCGCCCGGCCCAGCGCCTTGTCGGCGACGGCACTCATGTGGTCGCCGGGGACGATCGTGAGTCGACCGTTGGGGAGCGCCTCGGCGAGCTCCTGCGGTGAGCCGTTGTCCTGGTCCTGTTCGCCGCACACGACGAGGGTCGGCTGCACGATGGCCGACAGGTCGTCGGCAGGGGTGTCCTGGAAGGACTCCAGCACCCGCAGCAGTGCGACCGGGTCGCCGCCGACCTTGCGCAGGAACGACTGGCTCTTCCACTGCGGTGAGTAACGCGGGAATTCCTCTGTGCTGGTGAGCACCTCGCGGAAGTGCTCACCACGCCCGCCGGTGCGGGTGATGCCGGTGAGGCCCATCCCGCCGAGGACGGCGCGACCGGGAGTGGCGCCGCGCACGAGCATGCGAGCCGTCGTACGGGCGCCGAGCGAGTAGCCGCCGAGGTCGTAGTCGTCGAGTCCGAGGTGCTCGACCAGTGCGAAGCCGTCATCGGCCAGCACGTCGCCCCGGTACCGCTGCGGATCATGGGGTTTCGCGCTGTCGCCGTGCCCGCGCAGGTCGGGCATCACGACCCGGTAGCCGCGGTCGGCGATGGTCCGCGCGTGCCCGTACGCGATCCAGTTGACCCGCGCGGTGGAGAAGAACCCGTGGATGAGCACGAGTGTCCTGCCCTGGCCGACCTCATGGAAGGCGAGCCGCTCGCCGTCGTACGCCTCGAAGTAGGAGACCACCTCACGCCCCCTGGAAGATCGCGAGCGTCGCCGGCGGCACGTCGTACGGCGCCCCGACGGTCGTCTCCACCTGCGGCACGTCATCCATCCTCTCGAACCGGCTGTCCCACAGCAGTTTCCACGCAGTCACTCCGGCCTGCCCCGGCAGGGTCACCGACGCATCGTGCGCGCTGCCGTGGAAGAGCAGCAGCAGGCGGTCGTCGCCGATGTCGGCGCCGTCGAACACCACGGACATGGTGCGGGTGCGGCCGTCGTTCCACTGCTCGGCCGTGAGGACCCGCCCGTCCAGTGCGTGCCAGTGCAGTGCCGGCAGCGCGTCTCCGTCGACGGGGGTGCCGGGGAAGAAGTGCCGTTGACGCAGCACGGGGTGCCGGCGTCGCAGGTCGAGCAGATGACGCACCGAGTCGTTGAGGTCGCGTTGCCAGTCCGCCAGATCCCAGTCGTACCAGGAGATCTCGCTGTCCTGGCAGTACGGGTTGTTGTTTCCGTGCTGAGTGCGACCGAACTCGTCGCCGCCGGTCAGCATGGGCACGCCGGCGGACAGCAGCAGGGTGCCGAGCAGGTTGCGCATCGACCGCCGCCGCAGCGCCTCGACACCCTCTGTGGCGTCGACGTGACCCTCGATCCCGTGGTTCCAGGAGCAGTTGTTGTCGCTGCCGTCGCGGTTGCCCTCGCCGTTGGCGCCGTTGTGCTTGGAGTTGTACGCCGTGAGGTCGGCCACGGTGAATCCGTCGTGCGCCGTCACGAAGTTGATCGACGCGAGCGGCCCCCGCCGTGCATCGCGGAAGAGGTCGGCCGATCCGGCGATCCGGGTGCCGAGCTCGCGCACCCCGTGACCGTCCTCCCCGGCCGCATCGCGCGCCAGGTCGGGGAGCCAGAAGGTGCGCACGGTGTCGCGGAAGCGGTCGTTCCACTCCCCGAACGGCGGCGGGAACTGCCCGGTGCGCCAGCCGTGGATGCCGAGGTCCCATGGCTCGGCGATGAGCTTGACGTCCGAGAGCACCGGATCGGTGCGCAGGGCCATCAGGAACGGGTGGTCCGGGTGGTAGCCGTCGTCACGGCCCCGCGCCAGCGCCACCGCCAGATCGAAGCGGAAGCCGTCGACGTGCATCTCCTGCACCCAGTAGCGCAGTGAGTCCAGCACCATCCGCACGGTGATCGGGTGCCTCAGGTCGAGGGTGTTGCCGCACCCGGTGACGTCGATGTCGTCGCCGCGCTCGTCGAGGCGGTAGTACGCGCGGCTGTCCAGGCCACGCCACGCCAGCGTCGAACCGCCGGCCGCGCCCTGCTCGCAGGTGTGGTTGTAGACGACGTCGAGCAGCACCTCGATGCCGGCGGCGTGCAGCAGCTTGACCATCCCCTTGAACTCGGCAACCGCCTCGACCGGGTCTTTTGCGGCGGCGTAGGGGAGGTGCGGGGCGAAGAAGCCGAGCGTGTTGTAGCCCCAGTAGTTGCTCATCCCGCGCTGCACGACGTGCGGCTCGGAGACGGACGCGTGCACGGGCAGCAGCTCCACGGTGGTGATCCCGAGGCGTCGCAGGTGCGCGATCGTCGTGGGGTGGGCCAGTCCGGCGTACGTGCCGCGCAGCTCGTCCGGCACGCCGGGCAGGTCGTGGGTCATGCCGATGACGTGGGTCTCGTAGATGACGGTGTCGCACCACGCGGTCATGGGCGCGCGCTCGTCGCCCCAGTCGAAACCGTCGCCGACGACCACGCTGCGCGGGACGAACGCTGCGCTGTCCCGGTCGTCGCGCACGTCGGCGGGTTCGCCGACCGCGAGCGACTGGTCGACGACCGTGCCGTAGACCTCCGGGCGCCAGTCGACGGAGCCCTCGATGGCGCGCGCGTACGGGTCGAGCAGCAGCTTGGCGGGGTTGTGCCGCTGACCGTTCGCCGGGTCCCAGTCCCCGTCGACCCGATAGCCGTACCGCTGCCCCTGCGTCACACCCGTCACATACGTGGACCAGGTGCCGTGCACGTGGCGCACCATCGGGATCCGGCGCTCGGCGCCGGCGTCGTCGAAGAGGCACAGCTGCACGCCGGTGGCGTGGCCCGCGTAGACCGCGAACTCCGCGCCGTCGCCGGTGAGGGTGGCGCCGTACGGCGGCGGGACGTGGTCGGGGCGGCGTGGGGCGGGCATGGGCGTCAGCGTAAAGACCCCGGGTATCTTGACGGGATGACTGATCCGACCTCGATGCCCAACTTCCCCCCGCCCGCCGGCGAACACCCCCTGCGTGGGCGGGTGTTGGACGTTCTGCAGGACATGCAGGCACAGCCCGACATCGACGCCGACGGCGACGTGAGCTTCACCGTGCAGGAGCAGCAGCTCTTCGCGCGCTGCACGGAGGGCGAAGTGAGCCTGCTGCGCATCTTCGGCCAGTGGCAGATCACCGACGACATGCCCGACGACCTGGTCAAGCAGCTGCTGGCCTGCAACGACGTCACGCTCAGCCTGAACATCATCAAGACCGGCATCGCCAACGGCACCCTCGTGGTGTCCGGCGAGCACCTGGTCCAGGACGGCGACAACCTGGAGATGATGGTCGCCTCCACCACGCAGATGGTGCTGCAGGCCGTCCAGCTGTGGCACCAGACCGTGCTCGGCGAGGGTCCGCACGTCGCCAACACCGACCCGGCCGACCTGCCCGGCCCTGACGATGCCCCCGGCGCCGGCAACGACGGCGAGGTCTGAGGGTGACCGACGCACCATCGAGGTACGGGGAGTTCGTCTCCCTCGAGGTGGCCGAGGGCATCGGCGTCATCCGTATGGACCGTCCCAAGATGAACCCGCTCAACGGCGAGGTCCAGGAGGGCCTGCGGTCCGCCGCGATCGAGGCCTCCGACCGCGACGACGTCTCCGCAGTCATCCTCTTCGGCGGGGAGAAGGTCTTCGCCGCGGGCGCTGACATCAAGGAGATGCAGCGCCTGGAGTACGTCGACATGGTCACCCGCGCGCCGCGGTTGCAGGCCTGCTTCGCCGCCATCGCGGCCATCCCGCAGCCCACGGTCGCGGCCATCGCCGGCTACGCGCTCGGCGGCGGCTGCGAGCTGTCGATGACGTGCGACTTCCGCATCGCCGCGAACGACGCGAAGCTCGGCCAGCCGGAGATCCTGCTCGGGATCATCCCGGGCGCCGGCGGCACCCAGCGCCTCACCCGCCTGGTCGGACCCGCCCGCGCCAAGGACATCGTCTTCTCCGGTCGGATGGTGGCGGCGACCGAGGCGCTGGAGATCGGCCTGGTCGACGAACTGTGCGAACCCGGCTCCGTGCTCGAGGCCGCGAAGGCCCGGATGAGCCGTTACGTCGGCGGTCCCAAGGTCGCGCTGCGCGCCGCCAAGGAGGCCATCGACCGCGGTCAGGACGTCGACCTCGACACCGGCCTGGCCATTGAATCTGCCCTGTTCGCGGGACTGTTCGCCACGCAGGACCGCGCGACGGGCATGGCGTCGTTCGTGCAGGAGGGTCCGGGCAAGGCGCGGTTCGCCGGTCGCTGAAATCCGCGGCGGCAGGCTGTTACTCGCCAGTAACGTGGTGGCGTACCCTGGATACCGAGCCTGCGGGACCATGTCGGGATCGCCGAACGACGCGTCGTACGACCGCGTCATCGCCCGTCACCATTCATCGAGCACCACGTCAACGAAGGGCTAGGACATGAACATCGTCGTCTGCGTCAAGTACGTGCCGGACGCTCAGAGCGACCGCACGTTCAGTGACGACCACACCACCGACCGCACCAACGTCGACGGTCTCCTGTCGGAGCTCGACGAGTACGCGGTCGAAGAGGCGCTGAAGCTCGTCGAGGCGAGCGAGGGTGAGGTCACAGTGCTCACGGTCGGCCCCGACGTCGCGGTCGAGGCGGTCAAGAAGTCGCTGAAGATGGGCGCCCACAAGGGTGTGCACGTCTGCGACGACGCGATCCACGGCTCGGACGCCGGCGCCACCTCCCTGGTGCTCGCCAAGGCCATCGAGAAGATCGGCAAGCCCGACCTCGTGCTCACCGGTCTCGCCTCCACCGACGGCACCATGAGCGTCGTCCCGGCCATGCTCGCCGAGCGTCTCGGCCTGCCGCAGGTCACGCAGGTGTCGGAGCTCTCCGTCGCCGACGGGTCGGTCAAGGGTCGCCGCGACACCGACATCGCGTCGGAGACCGTCGAGGCGTCGATGCCCGCACTCGTGGGCGTGACCGACCAGATCAACGAGCCGCGCTACCCCTCGCTGAAGGGGATCATGGCCGCCAAGAAGAAGCCGGTCGAGACGTGGTCCCTGTCCGACCTCGGTCTGGATGCCGCCCAGGTGGGCTTCGAGGGGTCCTGGACCAAGGTCGTCGACGTCACCCAGCGTCCGGCCCGCGAGAAGGGCGAGGTGCAGCCCGACGAAGGCGACGGCGGCACCAAGCTCGTGGAGTTCCTGAGCAAGTCCAAGCTCGTCTGACGCTGCGCTACCCCAGAAGGAGACGTAACACCCATGGCTGAAGTCCTCGTCCTGGTCGACCACACCGACGGTGCGGTCAAGAAGACCTCTGCGGAGCTGCTCACCATCGCCCGTCGGATCGGCACGCCGTCCGCCGTCTTCATCGGCTCGCAGGTGGAGGCCGCACGGCCCCGCCTCGCGCAGTTCGGCGCCGAGAAGGTCTACGTCGTCGACAACGCCGACGTCACCGACTATCTCGTCGCGCCGCTGGCCGAGGCCCTGGAGGCCGTGGTCAAGCAGGCCGGCGACGTCGCGGCGGTCCTGGTGCCCACCAGCGGCACCAACAAGGAGGCCGCCGCCCGTCTCGCGGTCAAGCTGGAGTCCGGCCTGATCACGGACGCGCAGGACGTGCAGCCGGGGGACGACGGCATCGTGGTGACCCAGACCGCGTTCGCCGGCGGTTACACGCTGCAGGGCGTGGTCACCCAGGGCACCCCGATCATCACGGTCAAGCCGAACACCACCCCGCCGCAGGCCTCCCAGGCCGGTGCGCAGGTCGTGCCGGTCGAGCTGACGGTGTCCGACACCGCCAAGGGCGCCAAGATCACCGAGGTCCAGGAGAAGAAGAAGTCCGGTCGCCCGGAGCTCACCGAGGCCGCCATCGTGGTCTCCGGTGGCCGCGGCACCGGCGGTGACTTCTCCCCGGTCGAGAGCTTCGCCGACGTGCTCGGCGCCGCGGTCGGCGCGTCCCGTGCCGCTGTCGACGCCGGGTGGTACCCGCACAGCAACCAGGTCGGGCAGACCGGTAAGCAGGTCTCGCCGCAGCTGTACGTCGCCTGCGGCATCTCCGGCGCGATCCAGCACCGGGCGGGCATGCAGACGTCCAAGACCATCGTCGCGGTCAACAAGGACGAGGAGGCGCCGATCTTCGAGCTGGTCGACTTCGGCGTCGTCGGCGACCTGTTCAACGTCCTTCCGCAGGCCACCGAGGCCGTGAAGAAGGCCAAGAGCTGACGCACTGACGCTCACGACGCCCCCTGCACCCGCGCCGGTGCGGGGGGCGTCGTACGTCGTGACCCCTCCGGCCGGTGGGAGGATGAGCGCATGCCAGCCCAGGTCGTCGCCGTCCACGTCAGCGGGGTGCACGAGTTCAGCAAGCAGGCCGTGGAACGCATCATGCTCGACGAGGGGCTCGGCGTACGCGGCGACGCGCACTACGGCGTCACCGTGCAGCACCGCTCCCGGGTGGCCCAGGACCCGAGTCAGCCCAACCTGCGCCAGGTGCACCTGATCCCGGTCGAGGTGCTCGAGGAGCTGGGACGTGCCGGGTACGACGTCGCGCCCGGTGACCTCGGCGAGAACATCACCACCCGCGGCATCGCCCTGCTCGACCTGGCGGTCGGCACCCGGCTGACGATCGCGGGCGCCACCGTGACGGTGATGGGCCTGCGCAACCCGTGCCGGCAGATCGAGGACTTCCGCCCCGGGCTGCTGAAGCGTCTGGTGCACACCACCGACGACGGGCGGGTCGAACGTCTCGCCGGGGTGATGGGCGTGGTCTCGCGTGGGGGCACCGTCGCGGACGGGGATCCCATCGAGGTCGAGCCGCCGCCCGGGCCGGCGATGCCGCTCACCCGCGTCTGAGGTCCGCACGGCTCGTCAAGGCCCGCTCGGCCCGAAACGCATACCGGATCGGGCTGCCCATGCTCGTTCTGGCCCGCCCGGTCCCGAACGCGCGACCACCGCTGTGTCAAGCCGTCTTCCAGGGCCCGCCCGGGCCCGAACGTACGCCCCCGTCGTACGTAGCCGTCTGAGACGCTGAGGGCATGAGCCCCAAGGTCGCCACCACCACCCACGTCGATGCCGCCGCCCTCGCCGACTTCGTCCGCCCGCGGCACCGGTTCGTGCTGATCACCACCCGCAAGGACGGTTCGGCCCAGGCATCACCGGTCACCGGCGGCGTCGATGCGCAGGGTCGCCTGGTCATCTCCTCCTATCCCGAACGCGCCAAATCCCGCAACGCCGCACGCGATCCGCGGGTGAGCGTGCTGGTGCTGTCGGAGGAGTTCGACGCCGAGTGGGTGCAGGTCGACGGCGAGGCGGAGGTGCTGTCGGGTGAGGACGCCGTCGAGCCGCTCGTGGAGTACTTCCGGGTCATCTCCGGGGAGCATTCGGACTGGGATGAGTATCGCGAGGCCATGCGCCGGCAGGGCAAGTGCCTGATCCGGGTCACTCCCACCCGCTGGGGCCCGATCGCGACCGGCGGCTTCCCGCCCCGGCTCGCGGACTGATCTTTGGACATGCAGATGGGGGCGGATATGCCCCGATCTGCATGTCCGAAACGCGGGGGGTCTACTCGGCCGACGTCGACCAGGCCGCTGCCGCCCGCTTGCTCGTCGGTGAGGTCAACTGCAGCAGCGTCCAACTGCGCGGCTGTGCGCCTTTGGGCACCCAGAAGATGATCGTGTAGCGCCCCGATCCGTTCGGCTTCACCAGCGTGCTGGTGAGGCTCTCGCCGGGCGAGGGGACGCTGCCGAAGCGGCACGTCCGGCCGCCGCCGTCCAGCAGCACGAACTGCCGCCGATCGACGTACGCCTCAGCACCCCGCGCGGTGACCGAGAGGCTGACGGCCACGCCGTCGACGTCGCCGGGGACGGTCGGGGACGGCCCGAGCGTGCGAGGGGTCGGCGCCTGCGCCGTGACAATGACGCCGATACCGCCGTTGATGATCGAGGTCGTCCGGCCGAAGTGCGCGGTCGCGACGCCCTTGCGGTCGTACGCGGTGCGTGGCCCGTCGCACGCATCGGTCACCGTGCGTTGCGGAGCGGTGCCCTGCTTGGACCACTTCGCGAGCGCGCGGCGGTCGGTCGGGTTCTCCACGTAGACGACCGAGTAGTTCGCCAGGTCGGCGTCCGCCGGCACCAGGAAGGCGACGTTGCCGTCGGCGCCGCGCTGCTCGTCGATCGTCGTGAGGGGGAAGGCGCCGGCCAGCGGGTTGTGCGCGGGCCGCGGGCACGCCCTGCCCTGCGGGTCGAGCATCACGAGCGACCCGGGGGACACGACGTACGACCCATTATGCACCACCCGCGCCGACATGTGCACCGACGCGATGCGGTAACTGCTCTCCCCGCTGGAGACCTGCGACAGGGTGGGCGCACCGACCTGGGTGGCCACCGCGCGGTGGTCGGGAGTCGGGACGGGCACGTCGTACGCCGTCGCGCCGCCGGAGTAGGACACGTCCTTGGGGCCGGAGCATCCGCTGGGTGCGACGACGGTGGTGCGGACGGCCCTGGCGGGCGCGCCGTGGCTGCAGCCCGTGAGCACGGACGTCGCGAGAACGGCGAGTGCGGCGGGACCGCCGAGGCGCGTGGCGCGGGAGAACAAAGCGGGCCTCTCATCGGGTGGGATCAGCGAGCAGTCTGCCAAAGACGGGGAGCGGGCGCGGGCGGGTCCCAGGACCGGCTCGTAGAATCGACCGATGCCCCACTACCTCGACCATGCCGCGACGACGCCTGCGCTGCCGCAGGTCGTCACCGCCATGGCCGAGCAGATGGCCGTCCCGGGCAACGCCTCGTCGCTGCACACGGCCGGCCGTGCGGCCCGGCGCGTCGTGGAGGAGTCACGCGAGATCATCGCGGCCGGGCTCGGCGCCGGACCGTCCGAAGTCGTCTTCACCTCCGGGGGCACCGAGTCGGACAACCTCGCGGTCAAGGGCCTGTACTACCAGCGCCGGGCCGACGACCCGCGGCGTACCCGGCTGATCGTCTCGGCCATCGAGCACCATGCGGTGCTCGACTGCGTCGACTTCCTGGTGGAGTACGAGGGGGCGCGGATCACCTGGGTCGAGCCCGACCCGCTCGGCCGGATCGACCCCGCACGCGTGCGCGCGGCCATCGAGCAGGATCCCGAGGACGTCGCCCTCGTGTCGGTGATGTGGGCCAACAACGAGGTCGGCACGGTGCAGCCGATCGCCGAGATCACCTCCGTGGCCCACGAATTCGGCATTCCCATGCACACGGACGCGGTCCAGGCCATGGGTCACCTGCCGATCGACTTCGCAGCGGTCGGGGCCGACCTCCTCACCGCCAGCGGGCACAAGATCGGCGGACCGCTCGGCGTGGGGGTGCTCCTCGCCCGGCGTGACGTGCGGCTGCGACCGCTGACTCAGGGCGGTGGCCAGGAGCGCGGGCTGCGCAGCGGCACCCTGGACGTCGCCGCGATCCGCGGGATGGCGGTCGCGACGGCCCTGGTGACCGAAGGCCGGGCCGCCGAGAGCGACCGGCTGGCGTCGTTGCGGGACAAGATGATCCGCGGTGCGCTCGACGCGGGTTTCGACATCACGGTGAGCGGGCCGCACGAGGTCGGTGACGTCGAACGGCGGTTGCCCGGCAATGTGCACCTGCTCGTGCCGGACTGCGACGGGGATTCCCTGCTCTACCTGCTCGACGCCGCGGGCATCGAGTGCTCGACCGGGTCGGCCTGCCAGGCCGGCGTGCCGCGTCCGAGCCATGTGCTCCTCGCGATGGGCGTGCCGGAGGCCCGCGCTCGCGGCGCGCTGCGCCTCTCGCTGGGTCACACCTCCGACGACAGCGACGTCGCGGCGTTCCTCGACGCGCTTCCGGCCGCTGTCGAGCGCGCCCAGCGCGCCCACCACGCGGGCCGCGCCGGCGCCCGCTCGAAGGACCACTGATGCGCGTCGTGGCCGCCATGAGCGGCGGGGTCGACTCGGCGGTGGCCGCCGCCCGGATGCTCGACGCCGGACACGAGGTGGTCGGTGTGCACCTGGCGCTGTCGCAGTCCGCGGCGACCCTGCGCGAATCCGCGCGCGGGTGCTGCACCATCGAGGACGCCGGCGACGCCCGACGGGTCGCCGACCGGCTCGGCATCCCCTTCTACGTGTGGGACATGGCCGACCGGTTCCGCGAGGACGTGATGGAGGACTTCGTCGCGGAGTACGCCGCCGGCCGCACCCCCAACCCGTGCCTGCGCTGCAACGAGCGCATCAAGTTCGCGGCGTTGCTGGACAAGGCGCTCGCGCTCGGTTTCGACGCGGTCGCGACGGGGCACTACGCGCAGATCGTCGACGGCCCGGACGGCCGGGAGCTGCACCGGGCGGTCGACCCGGCCAAGGACCAGTCCTACGTGCTCGGGGTGCTGGACGCCGAGCAGCTCTCGCGCTCGTTCTTCCCGCTCGGCGACACCACCAAGCCGCACATCCGCGAGGAGGCGGCCGCGCGCGGGTTCTCGGTCGCCAAGAAGCCGGACAGCCACGACATCTGTTTCATCGCCGACGGCGACACGAAGGGCTGGCTGACCGGACGGCTCGGCACGGCTCCCGGCGAGATCGTCGACGACTCCGGCGAGGTGGTCGGCACCCACGAGGGGGCGTTCGCCTATACCGTCGGGCAGCGCCGCGGCCTCGGGCTGAAGGTGCCGCGCGAGGACGGCGCCAAGCGGTACGTCGTCGAGGTGCAACCCGCGACCCGACGGGTCGTCGTCGGCACCGCCGAACTGCTGGGCGTGGACCTGCTGGACGCCGATCACGGCCGGTGGTGCGGCCCGGCACCGGCCGGTGAGGTGCGGGTGGGCGCTCAGGTGCGAGCCCACGGCGAGGAGGTCCCCGCGACCGCGACCGCCGACGGCGACCGGGTGCAGGTGCGCCTGGATCGTCGCATCCGCGGCGTGGCGCCCGGCCAGTCCGTCGTGCTCTACGACGGCACCAGGGTCGTCGGATCGGCCACCATCGCGCGCACCGGCCGCGTCGAAGCCTCCGCCTGACGCAGGCACGCCGGCGACCACGCATATTTCCTACCCGGACCGGGCCGGTCGGCCGCATCCGACGGGGAGGACGGGTCACAATGGCCGAGCGCCGGTGCACGCCGGCGACAGGGTGAAGGAGTGCTGGATGTCGGTCCGTCAGATCGTGGGGGTGGCTGCGGCCGCTGTGGTCCTGGCTGCGTGCGGTGGGGGAGGCAGCGCCCCGACGGTCCACAGCGCGACCTCCACATCGCCCAGCTCGACCAGTCCCTCCTCGTCGTCGAGCTCGTCCTCGCCGACGCCCAGCAGTTCCAGCAGCTCGAGCAGCGCGTCGGGCATCTCGGCGTCGGTGCAGACCGGGCAGTGCCTGATCGACACCCTGACCTACCAGGTCGTGCCCTGCACGCAGACGCACGTCTACCAGGTCACCGCGGTGGTCAGGAACTCCAGCGTCAATACCGACCCGACGGCGCGTCAGGTGCTGCGGCAGGAGACCTGCAACGCCTCGCTGGTCAAGTTCAGCGGTGGGGCGCCGGTGGGTCTGCTGGCCGTCGGAAACCCCGTGGCCCTGGTCGACGACCCGCTCAACTCCACCCGGATCGTGTGCCTGATGCACCTGCGCACGGACGGTGACGAGGCCAACCTGCCGATCAACTACACATTGCAGGACGCGTTGAAGGGTGCGAACGCGTTCAAGTACACCTTCTGCGTCGACAAGGTGGCGAAGAACTTCAAGATCGTGAAGTGCTCCTCGCCGCACGTGGGTCAGACCACCGGCGGGTACCTGTCCGGCCGGTACATCGACAAGTTCCCCGGCGACGCCCACCTGATCGCGCAGCGGGCTCAGTTCTGCCCGCCGCTGGCGCAGGCCTTTCTCAGCACGAAGTCACGTAAGGATGTCGTCGAGGACGGCCTCTACGTCACCAAGACGGCCTGGGCACAGGGCGACCGGTACGCCGCCTGCTTCGTCAAGGTCACGTCGGGCACCGTCAAGAAGTCGCTGCAGGGGATCGGTACGAAGCCGTTGACCTCCTATCGCTGAGTCGGCGGAGGACCAGCTGGTCGCCCGCGTCGCACCGCGGGCCACCGGCATCGGGTCGTGGCCGGGCACCGATCCACGACGCGCCAACGGGCTGATCCGCGATCTGCTCGCCGAGGACGGACTGCCCTACCTTGTGGAACTCCCGGATCGGGGCCCGGGCGCCGACCTGGTGGGTCGGACCGCCGCGCTGCTGCCGGACCTGAGCGTCGATCTGCAGCCGAGCGGGTGGCGGCTGTCCGGCGGACGGGGACGGGACGCCGCGCGCGGTGCGGCGTACCTGCGCCAGGACCTGGACGAGCTCGCCGAGGCCTACGACGGCTACGTCGGTGAGCTGAAGCTCTCGCTGTGCGGTCCGTGGACCCTCGCTGCCGCCGTCGCGCTCCCCAGGGGTGAGAAGGCGCTGTCCGATCCCGGCGCCTGCCGCGACCTGCGTCAGGCGCTCCTCGCCGCAGCGACCGACCATGTCGACCGGGTCCGGTCGCTGGTGCCGGGGGCCGATGTCGTGCTGCAGTTCGACGAGCCCTCGCTCACCGCCGTCCTGACCGGCAGTGTGCCGACGGCGTCGGGTTTCTCCCGGTTGCGCAGCGTCGACGAGCAGACCGCCCGGGAGGCTCTCACGGAATTGACCGCCGGGCTGGCCGCGCGAACGCGATCGATCGTCGTGCACACGTGCGCTCCGTCCCCGCCGCTGCGGATGCTCGCCGAGGTGCCGGATCTGAGCGTGGCCCTCGATGTCGCCCTGCTGGGCGGCGCGGAGTGGGACCTGGTCGCGGAGGCCGTCGAGGCGTCCCGCGCTCCGTGGCTGGGTCTGGTGCCCACCGATGCCACCGGCACGCACCCGGGCAGGTACGTCGAGCGCGTGCTCGCGATGTGGCGCCGCCTCGGGCTGCCCGACGCCGATCTGTCGACGCTCACGTTGTCGCCCGCCTGCGGACTCGCCGGTCGCTCACCGGACGCGGCGCTCGGCGTCGCACGACTGGTGCAGGCAGCCGCCCACGAGCTGGGGGAGATCGCGCAGGGCTCGTGACGGCGTTGTGTCGCGGCTGTCGGTGCGCTGCGGCAGGATTGCCCGGGTGAGTGAGGAACCGGTGCCTGCCGACGACGTCGCCAGCGGCATCCCCGACGATGCCCGGCACGAGTGGACCCAGGTGGCCGAGGAGGTCCGCGCCCACCAGTTCGCCTATCACGTGCGGGACGCGCCCACCGTCAGCGACGGCGAGTACGACGCGCTGGTCCGGCGGCTGAACGAGCTGGAGGAGGCCTACCCCCCGCTGCGCACACCGGACAGCCCCACCCAGCAGGTCGGAGCGACGTACAGCACCGACTTCACGCCCGTCGACCACGTCGAGCGGATGCTGAGCCTGGACAACGCGTTCAGTGCCGAGGAGATGGCCGCGTGGGCCACGCGAGTGGAGCGCGACGCGGGCGGCGCCGACGTGCACTACCTGTGCGAGTTGAAGATCGACGGCCTGGCGATCAACCTGCTCTACGAGGACGGCCGCCTCACGCGCGGTGTCACCCGCGGCGACGGCCGCACCGGGGAGGACGTCACCCTCAACGTGCGCACCGTCGAGGGGATCCCGCACACCCTGTCCGGCGGCGAGGTCGCGGTGCCCGAGCTGGTGGAGGTGCGCGGCGAGGTGTTCTTCCCCGTCGAGGCGTTCACGGCGCTGAACGAGCGGCTGGTCGAGCAGGGCAAGGCGCCGTTCGCCAACCCCCGCAACGCCGCCGCCGGGTCGCTGCGGCAGAAGGATCCCAAGGTCACCGCGACCCGACCGCTGCGGATGCTGGTGCACGGCATCGGCGCGCGGCGCGGCTTCGACATCGCCCGGCAGAGCGAGGCCTACGACCTGCTCGGCGCCTGGGGCCTCCCGGTGTCCACGCACTACCGCGTGGTTGACACCCCCGAGCAGGTGCAGGACTACATCGAGTGGGCCGGCAGTCACCGGCACTCCGTCGAGCACGAGCTGGACGGCGTCGTGGTCAAGGTCGACGAGGTGCCGGTGCAGCGCGCGCTCGGCGCGACGTCGCGGGCGCCGCGGTGGGCGATCGCGTTCAAGTACCCGCCCGAGGAGGTCAACACCAAGCTGCTGGACATCCAGGTCAACGTCGGGCGCACCGGGCGCGTGACGCCGTTCGGGGTGATGCGGCCGGTGAAGGTGGCCGGGTCCACGGTCGAGATGGCCACCTTGCACAACGCCTCGGAGGTACGCCGCAAGGGCGTGCTCATCGGCGACACCGTCGTGCTGCGCAAGGCCGGCGACGTCATCCCCGAGATCGTCGGGCCGGTGGCGGAGCTGCGCGACGGCAGCGAGCGCGAGTTCGAGATGCCGACCGACTGCCCGTCGTGCGGCACACCGCTGGCCTACGAGCGCGATGGCGACAAGGACATCCGGTGTCCAAACGCGCGATCCTGCCCGTCGCAGTTGCGGGAGCGGCTGTTCGGGCTCGCCGCCCGCGGTGGTTTCGACATCGAGGCGCTGGGCTGGGAGGGGGCCACCGCGCTGTTGGACGCCGGGGTCCTGCAGGACGAGTCGACCCTGTTCCGCCTGACGCGCGAGCAGCTGGTGCGCGTCGACCTCTACACCCGCGCCGCGAAGAAGAACGATCCGCCCGAGACCGTGGTCGATGGGAAGGTACTGTCCGCCAACGGCATTCGGCTCATCGACAACCTGGAGACGGCCAAGGCGCAGCCGCTCTGGCGGGTGCTGGTCGCCCTGTCCATCCGGCACGTCGGACCCACCGCGGCGCGGGCGCTGGCGGGGGAGTTCGGGTCGATGGACGCCATCAGGGAGGCCACGCAGGAGCAGCTGGCCGCGACCGACGGTGTCGGGCCGGTGATCGCGCAGGCCGTCGTCGAGTGGTTTGCGGTCGACTGGCACCTCCAGATCGTGCAGCGGTGGGCGCAGGACGGCGTCCGCATGGCCGACGAGGTCGACGCGTCCATCGACCGGACCCTCGAGGGCCTGACCGTCGTGGTCACGGGCTCGCTGGAGGGTTTCTCGCGCGACGAGAGCAAGGAGGCGATCATCGTGCGCGGCGGCAAGGCCAGCGGTTCGGTCTCCAAGAAGACCGACTTCGTCGTGGTGGGCGCCAACGCCGGCACCAAGGCGACCAAGGCCGAGGACCTCGGACTGACGATCCTGGACGAGACCGGTTTCCGCACCCTGTTGGAGCAGGGCGCCGACGCGGTGCGTCCCTCTCCGGCCGACGCGGATGACTGAGACGACTCTCGCCGAGGGCGACCTGCTGGCCGCGGTCCTCGTGCACGTCGACCGTGCGCTCGACGGAATGCTCACGACGGTCCGGCGGCTGGGGGACGAGCGCGTCAACGCCCCGACCGGGCTGCCGGCGGGCAACACCGCGTTCCAGCTGGTGCGGCACTGCTGTGGGGTGCTGGAGTTCTGGGGCGGGCGGGTGCTCGCGGACCGGCCGATCGAGCGGGACCGTGTCGCTGAGTTCGAGTCGGCGGGCACGGTCGCCGAGCTGGTCGAGCTCGTCGGCGTGCACCGTGACCGGTTCCGCGCCGACCTCGCGGACTTCGACGGCCCCGCCCAGCCGGTCGGTCCGCTGCGCGAGCGCGACCTCGACCGCGACGAGTTGCGCACCCAGGCCGGCATCCTGCTGCACGTCTACGAGGAGCTCGCCCGGCACCGCGGCCACCTCGACCTGACCGCCGACATCGTCACCGCCGGCGGTCTCTCGTAGGGTCGGGCTCGACTCCACCCCACCCGAACGAAGGATCGTTGATGGCACTGCCCGACGTCGTTGTCGAAGGATCGGTCGCGCTGGTGACCGGCGCAGCCGGTGGGATGGGCGAGCACATCGCCCGCGGCCTCGCCCGGCGGGGCGCGCACGTCGTGCTCCTGGACCGCGACGAGACCGGGCTGGCGCGTGTCGCCCAGGAGATCGGGCGCGAGAGCCCGTCGGTGCGCGTCACGACGTACGTCGTCGACCTGGCCGACCGAGCCGGCACCGACACGCTGATCGCGCGCGTCGTGAGCGCCCACCCCGACGTCAACCTGCTCTTCAACAACGCCGGCGTCGCGCTCGGCGGCCGCTTCGTGCAGACCTCCGAGCAGGACTTCGAGTGGCTGCTTGAGATCAACCTGCTCGCCCCGATCCGGATCACCCGCGCGCTGCTGCCGATCCTGATCGAGAACGGGAACGCCCACGTGGTCAACACGTCCTCGCTCTTCGGGCTCGTCGCGCCTCCCGGCCAGACGGCGTACAGCACCAGCAAGTTCGGGCTGCGCGGCTTCTCCGAGTCGTTGCGCCACGAGCTGGCCGAGGAGGACCTGCCCGTCGGCGTCACCGTCGTGCACCCTGGCGGCATCCGCACCAACATCGCCGTGAACGCGCGGGTGGCCGCCGGCGTCGACGAGGCCGAGAGTGCTGCGCAGAAGAAGTCGTTCGCGGCGATGCTCAGCTATCCCGCCGACCGCGCGGCCGAGGACATCATCGAGGCGACGATCAACCGCCGACCGCGGCTGCTGATCGGGCAGGACGCCAAGGCCCTCGACGTGATGGCCCGCACCCGCCCGGCCGGCTACTGGAAGCTGATGAAGGCCTCGATGGCAGCGGTCGCCAAGCGCAAGGCGAAGACGGCGTGAACCCGACGTACGAGACCATCCGCTACGAGGTGGCCGACAGCATCGCGACCGTCACCCTCGACCGCCCCGACGCCCTCAACGCCTTCACCGTCACGATGGCGAACGAGCTCATCGACGTCTTCGGGCGCGCCGGTCGCGACGACGAGGCGCGCGCGGTCATCGTCACCGGGGCCGGACGCGCGTTCTGTGCGGGCATGGATCTGTCGGTGGGCGGCAACGTCTTCGGACTCGACGGCTCGATGAGCCCGACCCCGGCCGACCTGGTCGAGCGGTTCGAGGATCCGGCCGTGGTGGACGGCGTACGCGACACCGGCGGCCGGGTCGCGCTCGCGATCTACGACTGCCCCAAACCGGTCATCGCCGCGATCAACGGTGCCGCGGTCGGGGTCGGGGCCACGATGACCTGCGCCATGGACTTCCGGCTGGCCTCGACCAAGGCACGGATCGGCTTCGTCTTCGGCAGGATCGGGATCGTCCCCGAGGCGTGCTCGACGTGGTTCCTGCCGCGCATCGTCGGCATCCAGCAGGCCCTGGAGTGGGCCTACTCCGCGGACATCCTCACCGCGCAGGAGGCGCAGGACGGCGGACTGGTGCGCTCGGTGCACGAGCCGGACGAGCTGCTCGCCGCGGCCAAGGCCCTGGCGCACCGGTTCACCGACGACCGCAGCCCGGTCGCCGTGGCACTCACGCGCCAGATGATGTACCGCAACGCGGCGACGTCGCATCCGCGCGAGGCGCACCGAGCGGAGTCGCTCGCGATGTTCTGGACCAGCGAGGGCGACGGCCAGGAGGGGGTCGCCTCGTTCCTGGAGAAGCGCGCGCCGCGCTTCGCCGGATCCGCCTCCGACCTGCCCGACGTCTTCCCGACCGACTGAGCCTTCCCATCGGGGGGTGGGGAAGGCATCGAGAGGTGGGCCTCTTTCCCCACCCTCGCCGACCGCCCCACCCCTCGACGGGGACGGGCGGGCATACCGGCGGGTACCGCAGCGTTGGACCGGGCATGAGTGACGTGACGATCTACTGGCGGCCCGGCTGCGGCTACTGCTCCCGACTGCGCTCGAGCCTCGGCTCGGCCGCCGACAAGGCGACCTGGCGCAACATCTGGGAGGACGACGAGGCGCGCCGGTACGTCGCGGGTGTCAACAACGGCAACGAGATCGTCCCGACCGTCGTCATCGCGGGTGCCGCGCACACCAACCCCGACCCGGACGTGGTGCTCACCGCCCTCGCGAGCTGAGCCTCCGGCGAACGGCCGAGAGCCCCGCACGGGCTCCGGCACGGCCGCGCCGGTCGCCGACGGGGGCACCCATAGACTGGCTCCCATGCCTGAGTTGTCCCGCGCGGAGGTCGCGCACGTCGCGATGCTCGCCCGTATCCAGTTGACCGACGACGAGCTGGACAAGCTCGCCGGGCAGCTGGACCAGATCGTCGGATTCGTCGCCACCGTGGGTGAGATCGCGGCCGACGACATCCCCCCGATGTCGCATCCCCTGCCGCTGGTCAACGTCACCCGGCCGGACGTCGTACGCCCCAGCCTGAGCTCGGGCGACGCCCTGGCCGGTGCCCCCGACGCCCAGGCCGGCCGCTTCGCCGTCCCCCGCATCCTCGACGAAGAGTGAGTCCCTTCTCCGTGTCTTCTCCGTCCTCCTCCTCACCCCACGACATCATCCGGCGCGGTGCCGCCGAGCTCGGTGCCGCCATCGCCGACGGCAGCCTGTCCAGCGTCGAGGTCACCCGGGCGCACCTGGACCGGATCGCCGAGGTCGACGACGCCGTCCACGCGTTCCTGCACGTCGACGCCGAGGGTGCGCTCGCAGCCGCCCGAGCCGCCGACGAGGCGCGCGCCGCGGGCGAGTCCCGGTCGCCGCTGGCCGGAGTGCCGATCGCGGTCAAGGACATCGTGGCCACCAAGGGTCTGCCCACCACCGCCGGCAGCCGGATCCTGCAGGGCTGGATCCCGCCGTACGACGCCACCATCACCACCCGGCTGCGCGTCGCGGGTCTGCCGATCCTGGGCAAGACCAACATGGACGAGTTCGCCATGGGCAGCTCCACGGAGCACTCGGCGTACGGCCCCACCCACAACCCGTGGGACCTGGACCGGATCCCGGGCGGTTCCGGCGGCGGGTCCTCGGCGGCGGTCGCCGCGTTCGAGGCGCCGCTCGCGATCGGCACCGACACGGGCGGCTCCATCCGCCAGCCCGCCGCGGTCACCGGCACGGTCGGCACCAAACCGACGTACGGCGGTGTGTCCCGCTACGGACTCATCGCGCTCGCCAGCTCGCTGGACCAGGCCGGACCCTGCACCCGCTCGGTGCTCGACGCCGCGCTGCTGCACGAGATCATCGGCGGTTACGACGAGATGGACTCCACCTCCATCGACGCGCCGGTGCCCGGTGTCGTCGAGGCGGCCCGCCGCGGCGACGTCTCGGGGCTGCGGATCGGCGTCGTGGACGAGATCTCCGGTGAGGGCTTCCAGTCCGGCGTGCGTGCGCGGTTCGAGGAATCGCTGAAGCTGCTCGAGGCCCGCGGGGCCGAGATCGTGCACGTCGCGTGCCCCAGCTTCGTCAAGGGTCTCGCGGCGTACTACCTGATCCTGCCTAGCGAGGCGTCCTCCAACCTCGCCAAGTTCGACGCCATGCGCTACGGCCTGCGGGTAGGCCCGCAGGGCGTGGACAGCCCCAGCGCCGAGCAGGTCATGGCCGCCACCCGGGACGCCGGATTCGGCGAGGAGGTCAAGCGCCGGATCATCCTCGGCACCTACGCCCTGTCCGCCGGCTACTACGACGCCTACTACGGCCAGGCGCAGAAGGTGCGCACGCTCATCGCCCGCGACTTCGCGGCGGCGTTCGAGCAGGCCGACGTGCTCGTGACTCCCACCGCGCCCACCACGGCGTTCAAGCTGGGGGAGAAGCTCGAGGACCCGATGGCGATGTACCTGAACGACGTGGCGACCATCCCGGCCAACCTCGCCGGGGTGCCGGGCATGTCGATCCCCAACGGCCTGGCCGAAGACGGACTGCCGAGCGGCTTCCAGATCCTCGCCCCGGCCACCCGCGACGACCGTCTCTACGAGGTCGGCGCGGCGCTCGAGGCGGCCCTGCTGGAGCAGTGGGGCGCGCCGATCCTCGACCAGGCACCGGCGCTCCCGGTGCGGGAGGTGACCCGATGAGTGTGCTGGACGCCGTCGTCGACTACGACGACGCGATTGCTCGGTACGACCCGGTGATGGGCCTGGAGGTCCACGTCGAGCTCAACACCGAGACCAAGATGTTCTGCGGCTGCGCGACCGGTTTCGGCGCCGAGCCCAACTCGCAGGTCTGCCCGGTCTGCCTGGGCCTGCCGGGCGCGCTGCCGGTGGTCAACGCCGCGGCGGTCGAGTCGGCCATCCGGATCGGTCTCGCACTCAACTGCTCGATCGCGCCCTGGTGCCGCTTCGCCCGGAAGAACTACTTCTACCCGGACATGACCAAGAACTTCCAGACCAGCCAGTACGACGAGCCGATCGCCTTCGACGGCTACCTCGACGTCGAGATCCCGACCGCGAACGGCGACGGCACCGAGATCTTCCGCGTCGAGATCGAACGCGCCCACATGGAGGAGGACAGCGGCAAGTCGCTGCACGTCGGCGGCTCCACCGGCCGCATCCAGGGCGCGGAGTACTCCCTCGTGGACTACAACCGCGCGGGCGTGCCGCTGATCGAGATCGTCACCCGCCCGGTGCGCGGTGCCGGCGAGCGGGCACCCGAGGTGGCCAAGGCGTACGTCGCCGCGCTGCGCGACCTGCTCAAGGCACTCGGCGTCAGCGACGTGCGGATGGAGCAGGGGTCGGTGCGCTGCGACGCCAACGTGTCGCTCATGCCCCGAGGCGAGGACGAGCTCGGCACCCGCACCGAGACCAAGAACGTCAACTCGCTGCGGTCCATCGAGCGGGCCATCCGCTACGAGATCAGCCGTCACGCGGCGGTGCTGGACTCCGGGGCCGCCATCCAGCAGGAGACCCGGCACTGGCACGAGGACACCGGGGTGACGACCTCCGGACGGCCCAAGTCCGACGCCGACGACTACCGCTACTTCCCCGAGCCCGACCTGGTGCCCGTCGCACCGTCGAGCGAGTACGTCGAGCAGCTGCGCGGGACGCTCCCGGAGCCTCCCGACCAGCGCCGCAAGCGACTGCAGAAGGACTGGGGCTACACGGATCTGGAGATGCGCGACGTACTCAACGCGGGTGCGACCGAGCTGATCGAGCAGACCGTGGCCGACGGTGCGAGTCCGGCCGCGGCCCGCAAGTGGTGGACCGGGGAGATCTCCCGGCGCGCCAACGCCGAGGGGCGCGCGATCGACGACTTCGGCGTGACGCCGGCGCACATCGCCGAGCTGTTCGGCCTGGTGGCCTCGGGCCGCCTCAACGACGCGATGGCCCGGCAGGTGCTCGACGGCGTCCTGGCCGGCGAGGGCACGCCGACCCAGGTCGCGGACGCTCGAGGTCTCGCGCTGGCGCAGGACGACGGCGCCCTGGAAGCAGCGGTCGACAAGGTCATCGCCGCCAACGAGGCCGTCGCCGCGAAGGTGCGCGAGGGCAAGCTCAACGCGGCCGGGGCACTGATCGGCGGCGTGATGAAGGAGATGCGGGGTCAGGCGGACGCGGCACGCGCCCGTGAGCTGATCCTGGCTCGGTTGACCTGACCCCGGCGGGCAGCCCGCCTCGCGGTGGCACGCCCCACCACGAGAGGCGGACGGCATGGAACGACCCGGTCTGATCACGCAGTTGGGCATGGCCCGCTCCTTCATCAAGGACGTCTACGTCGCGAGGGCGAAGACCGAGTACGGCGCACGGGTGCTGCGCGCGCCCGTCGCGCGGGCCATCACCTGGCCGGGTCGGCTCGACCCCTACCCGTACTTCGACCAGGTCCGAGACCAGGCGCCGTTGTCGCCGTCGCCGCGCGAGCCGAACGTGCACCTCAGCGCCACCCACGACGTGTGCAAGCACATCCTGAAGAGCCGGGAGTTCGGCGTCGGCGGCCGCACCATCGTCGGCAAGGACGAGGTCGAGTTCAGCATGTCGCTGCTGGAGATGGACCCGCCCGAGCACACCCGCCTGCGCCGGGTCGCCGCTCCCGCGTTCACGCCCCGTCGGCTCACCGCGTACGGCACGACGATCGAGAAGACCGTGCACGAGCGGCTGGACGCCGTGCCTCCCGGCGCGTCCTTCGACCTGATCCGCCAGCTGGCGGGTCCGCTGCCGATCCGCATCATCTCCGAGCTGATCGGCGTGCCGGAGGCCGACGACGGCCTCTTCCTGCGCTGGGGGACCGCCCTCGGCAGCGCCCTCGAAGGGGTGCACTCGCTGCGGCACGCGCAGCAGGTGCTGAGCGCCAAGCTCGGCCTGGACGCGATGTTCGAGCGACTGGTGCAGGAGCGCCGGGCCGACCCGCGCGACGACATGCTCTCGATGCTCGTCGCCGAGGAGGGTGGCGCGGTGCGGCCCGAGGAGATCCTGCCGCTGTGCACCCTGCTGCTCGTCGCGGGTTTCGAGACGACCGTCAATCTGATCGGCAACGCCGTCCTCGCGCTGATGCGCAACCCGGACCAGTGGGAGCTGCTGGCCGGCGACCCCGCGACGTACGCGCCCAGAGTGGTCGAGGAGACCCTGCGCTACGACCCGCCGATCCAGTTCACCGACCGGGTCGCGCTGCAGGACAGCACCATCGGCGGGTACGACGTGCCTGCCGGTGACCGGGTGCTGTGCATCCTGGCGGGCGCGAACCGGGACCCCGCGCGGTTCGCCCGGCCGAACTTCTTCGACATCACCCGCACCGACAACTCCGACCACCTGGCGTTCTCCGGGGGTGTGCACTACTGCGTCGGAGCGCCGCTGGCGCGGCTGGAGGCCGAGGTCGCCCTGCAGGTGCTCGCCGAGCGGATGCCCACGCTGCACTTCGCGGCGAAACCGAAGCGACGCAACAGCGTCACCATCCGAGGGCTGCGCTCGCTGCCCGTCACGGCAGGAGCCTGATGGACCCGGTCGCCTCCCTCCCGGACCAGGACTGGGTCGACGCGCTCTGCGACGTCCCCGGTGTGGAGCTCGTCACCTGGGACATGGAGGACGCGCCGCCCCGCGACGACATCGCGCTCGCCGTGCCGCCGTACATGCGGGCCGGACGACGCCAGCTCGGGCACCTGCAGCAGTGTCCGCAGTTGCGGGCCGTGCAGCTGGTCACGGCGGGATACGAGCACGTGCAGCCTCACCTGCCCGAGGGGGTCCAGCTCGCGAACGGCGCCGGGATCCACGACACCTCGACCGCCGAACTCGCCGTCGGACTCGCCCTCGCGTCGTTGCGCGGGATCCCGGAGGCGACGCGTGCGGGGGAGCAGGGCCGGTGGACGTCCTTGAACGGCCGCCGGTCGCTCGCCGACCGACACGTCCTGATCCTCGGATACGGCTCGATCGGCACCGCGATCGCGCGGCGTCTGCAGCCGTTCGAGGTCTCGATCACCGCCGTCGCCTCGCGGGCGCGCGCTGGCGACGAACTGGTAAACACGATCCACGGCACCGACGAGCTGCCCGATCTGCTGCCGCACCACGACGTCGTGATCGTGGTCGTACCGCTCTCGGAGGCGACCCGCCGGATGGTCGACGCGGACTTCCTGCACGCGCTGCCGGACGGCGCGCTGGTCGTCAACGTCGCGCGCGGCGGGGTCGTCGACACCGACGCCCTCGTCCGGGAGTGTGCGGCAGGCCGGCTCACCGCAGCCCTCGACGTCACCGACCCGGAGCCCCTGCCGGACGGGCACCCCGTCTGGACGACGCCCGGGATGCTCGTGACCCCGCACGTCGGGGGTGCGACCACCGCGTTCGTGCCTCGCGCCCTGGACTTCCTGCGCCGTGAGCTGACCCGATTCGGCAAGGGCGACGACCTGTCCCACGTGGTCGCCATCGGCTGATCCGATGGCGAACGAGGGCGGGGCCGGCGAGGGGAGTGCCCAGCGGACCGGTCGCGGTGGCCTCTGGTACGTCGCCGTCCTGCTCGCCGCGGCCGTCGTCGTGCTCGCGATCCAGGCCCTGCTCACGATCGCCTACGTCGGACTCTCCGGCGACCACGCCGGTCGCGGCCCGAAGGTGCTCGTGGCCAGCGCGGACCGTGATGTGGCCGGGGGGATCGCCAACCGCATGAACGCGCTCGACGGACATCCGCTGCGCGCGTTCGTCGCCTCCGACCGCACCGCCGCCGAGAGCGACCTCGCGGACGGCGACGCGTCGGCGGTGCTGGTCTTCACCCCGGATCAGGCCTCCGACGCGATCCTCACCGACTCCGCGGCCGATGCAGCCGACGTCGCCGCGTCGACCGCGATCCTGCGAGCGGACGAAGCCGCCCAGGGACGTGCTGCCGCCGTCCGGGACGTCGCGCCCACCCAGCCGGGCGACCCGCGCGGGCAGGTGAGCGGGTACCTCGTGCTGTGCCAGTCCGTCAGCGGTTTCGTCATCGCCGCCGCCCTCGGGGCGTGGCTGCACGGCCGGCGAACGGGCTTCTCCCGTCTGCGTCGGACCCTGCTCGCCGCCATCGTCTTCTCGCTCGGGTCGGGGGCGTTCGGGGCCTGGCTGGTCGTCTCGGGGACCCGTTCGCTCAGCGCGCCGTGGCTTCCGCTCGCGCTCGCCTGCGCCCTGGTGGCCGGGGTGAGCGCGGTCCTCACGTTCGCTGCCATCGGAGTGTTCGGGCCGGGCGGCGCGGTGCTCCCGGCCCTGATGCTGGCGACGTTCAGCGGACCGTACGCCGCGTCCGACGCCTCGCTGCCCGCGATTACCCGAGCCGTCGTCCACCAGCTGCCCGGCGGCGCCGGCGTGGACCTGGTGCGGGACGTCGTCTACTTCCACCGCGATCACGTACTGCGGCCGGCGGGCACGCTCGGCTGGTGGCTGCTCGGCGGGCTGCTGGTGATGTTCCTGGCGGGCGCCAATGCCCGGCGGGTGGGCGATCCGCCGCCGGGTCCCGCACAGTGACATGCTCGGTGGCATGACGACCGACCGCCACCGACTCGTCCTCATCCGACACGCCCAGGCCGCCGGCGGCGATGCCGACACCCCGGACCACGACCGTCCGCTCACCGATCGCGGGCACCAGGACGCGGCCGCCCTCGGGCGCTGGCTCAAGGACGCCGACATCCGGCCCCAGGAGACCCGTTGCTCCACGGCCACCCGCACGCGCGAGACCTGGGCGGCCGTCGTCGAGGCGGCCGCGATCGGCGCCATCGTCGAGCACGACCAGCGGATCTACAACGCCGACCCGTCCGCGCTGCTGGAGGTCCTGCACGAGGCGGACCCGAAGGCCGAGACGGTCGTGATGGTCGGGCACGCCCCCGGCATACCCCACTTCGCCGCGAGCCTGGCCGACGGTCAGGGCGACGCGGAGGCCCTGGAGGAGCTCGAGCGGGGATACCCGACGTGCACGGTCGCCGTGCTGGATATCGACGGCGAGTGGGACCAGCTCGCGAACGGCGGGGCGCAGCTACGAGCCGTACACACCGCTCGCGCCGACTGAGGCCTCAGCTCTCGATCGGCGCCACCAGCGACCGCTCGGGCCGGGGGCCGGGCGCTGTCGGGGTGGCTCGGGTGTCTCTGTCACCCCGGACAGGCATGGCAGGCATGCCGAAGCGGTGCGCGAGGAAGAAACGCATCCGCGCATTGTTCAGGCTGGATCACGGCGTACGACGGGCCGTCGCGCCATGCGGACAGGCCCCTGCAGCGATGCCGACCGTGGCGCAGGTGAGCCCGGGAGACACACGTCGGCCTGCGTCCCTCGGACCGACCTGCGCCGGTGTCAGGGGTGGGCGCGAGTTCAGCGGGTGAGCCGGGCGAGCGCGGTGACCATGTGCTCCAACGCGACGTCCCAGTCCAGGATGTGCTGGTCGACGATGAGCATGGCGCATCCGTGCAGTCCGGCCCACAGCGCGCTCGCGTCGCTCTCGGCGTCGGGACTGACCGAGTCGCCGGAGTCGATGCAGGCCTGGATTCCGTCGACCAGCACATGGAACGCGCGCATCCCCGGGTCGTCATCGGCCTTCAACTCATCGGTCATGGTACGGAAGCTCCCGAACAGCAGCCGGTACCGGTGCGGTGACTTCTCGGCGTACCTGAGGTACGCCGAGCAGCCTTGGCGTAGGCGGCTGACCGGGTCCTGCTGTCCGGCCTCGATGGCGCGCTGCGTGAAGAGTCGGAGTTCATCGAAGGATTCGTCGATCAGGGCGAGCACGATGGCGTCCCGGTCCGGGAAGTGCGCATAGATCGACGGGGCGGAGATCCCCACCTCGCGGGCGACCGCACGCAGGGTGATCGCTTCGTCGCGACCCTCCCGGTCGAGGATCCGGCCCGCCGCGGCCACGATCTCCGGTCGCAGGGCCGCGCCCTGCCCGCGTGGGTTGCGTGGTCGGTCGATCATCGTCATGAGGTGACTTTACAAGTGTTAGTTCAAGGAGTAAAACTTACAGACGTAAGGCAACAGACGTTAACTTTCCAAGGAGCATCCGATGAGCGTCACCGCCAACCCCGCCGCGGGCCACCCACGACGCCGACAGGTGCTGGGCGTCATGTGCCTGTCGCTGCTGATCGTCGTCGTGGACAACACCGTCCTCAACACCGCACTGCCGTCGCTGGCCAAGGCCCTGCACGCCTCCAGCACGGATCTCCAATGGATCACCGACGGGTACACGCTGGCGTTCGCCGCCCTGCTGATCGTGGCCGGCGCGCTCGGCGACCGGTTCGGACGACGCGGCGCCCTCCTGCTCGGCCTGACGATCTTCGGCGCGGGCTCAGTTGCGGCGGCACTGTCCGGGAGCGCGGAGGCGCTGATCGCCTGCCGGGCCGTGATGGGTGTCGGCGGGGCGTTCGTCATGCCGGCGACGCTGTCCATCCTCACCAGCGTCTTCCCGGCCAAGGAACGCGCCGGCGCGATCGCCGCATGGTCCGGGGTCGCCGGCATCGCCATCGTCGTCGGACCCACCCTCGGAGGCTTCCTGCTGGAGCACTTCTCCTGGAGTTCGGTCTTCTGGATCAACGTGCCGCTCGTCGCGGTGGCCCTGGTCGCCGTGGTCACCGTCGTGCCGACGATGTCGCCGCAGGTGAGCGCGACCGGACGACGCCCGCGCCTGGACGTCGGCGGTGCGGTGCTGTCCGCACTCGGCATGCTGGCGCTGATCGACGCGGTGATCGAGGCAGGGGACCGAGGATGGACCGCCCGTCTCACGCTCGCCGAACTGGTCGGTGCCGCAGTATTGTTCGCGGCATTCATCGCCCGGGAGCTCACCGCCGCGGACCCGCTCATCGACGTGCGCATCTTCGCGAACCGCGCCTTCTCGGCCGCTGCCGGGTCGGTGGCCCTGATCTTCTTCGCGCTGTTCGGATCGTTGTTCGGCCTCACCCAGTACCTGCAGCTGGTGCACGGCTACAGCCCGCTGTCGGCGGGCCTTCGCGCGTTGCCGTTCGCCGCCGCGGTGTTGGTGGCGGCACCGCTCAGCAGCCCGTTGGCAGCCCGCCTGGGCGCTCGGATCGTCATCCCGGCAGGACTCCTCTTCATGGGAGCGGGTCTGCTGTCGCTGCACAACCTCACCCCGACCACCGGGGTCGTGCACGTCTCCGTCGGGGTGGCACTGATGGGCACCGGTATGGGGCTCGCCCTCGCGCCTGCCGGGGAGTCGATCATGAGTGTGCTGCCCGAGCGCGAGCGCGGGGTGGGCAGTGCCGTGAACGACACCGTGCAGGAGCTGGGCGGCAGTCTCGGCGTGGCCGTGATCGGCAGCCTCGTGACGGCGGCGTACCGGACGAACTTCACGTCTGCCGCGGCGGACGCCCACCTGCCGGGCGCGATCGTGCAGCCCGCTCGAGGATCGATTGCGGCGGCGGATGCGACTGCGGCGCAGGCCGGTCCGTACGCCGCGAGCGTGACCGATGCGGCGCACCAGGCGTTCACCAACGCCATGACGCACGGATTCCTCGTCGCCGCTCTCGTCGCGGTCGCCGGTGCGGCGCTCACGGCGTGGGCGTTGCCGGGGCGGGCCGACCGCCGTCCGGCGAAGCACGTCGCGACCGAGGCCGCCCCCCAGATCGGCGAGGCCGTTCCCGTCTCGTCCTGACCGGCGGCCGTATGTGCGGCGGGAGGAGGTGTGCACGGTGAGACCCCTCGGGCGGGTCGACGGTGGGCACCTCCTCCCGCTTCACACCGACACCGCCGTGGAGGCCCCCGCCTACTCTGAGGTGTGCCGAACGAACCCCTGCAGTCAGAGCGTGGGCGAGACCTGGAGCGACTGCTCACCTTCATCGACGCGATCGTCGCCATCGCGATCACCCTGCTCGTGCTGCCGCTGGCGGATCTTGCCTCCGGGGTCACCGGGTCAGGGTCCGTGGCCGATCTCCTGCGGGTCCACCAGGCGCAGATCTGGTCCTTCCTGCTCAGCTTCGCGGTGATCGCCCGGCTCTGGTTCGCCCAGCACCGCGCCGTGCGTCACCTGCAGGATGCGGACGCGACGGTGTCGTGGCTGCTCGTCCTCTGGACGCTCACGATCGTGTTCCTGCCCTTCCCGACCGCGCTGGTCGCCGAGGCGGGTCATCAGGCCGTCGTCAAGGTCCTCTACATCGGCACGATCACGGTGAGCATGGTCGTCATCGGTCTGACCGTCCGCACCATTCGGCGCCGACCGTCTCTGGCCGACGGGGTGGGCCTGCCCCAGATGGAGCCGTCGGTGGTGAGTGCGGTGCTGCTCGGGTTTGCCCTGGTCATCACCCTGGCGATCCCGGCCACGACCTACTACCCGTTGCTGCTCCTGATGACCGAGTCGTGGATGCTTCGGGCCTACGACGCGGTGGCCGCCCGCAGGACGGGACGGCGTACGACGCACGAGGACGACGCCGAGCCCCCCGTACCGGACGCCGACGCCGGGTCTGAGACCGTGCGGCGGGTGGCCGGCCCGGCGGAATAAGCTGCCGGGCATGTCTGGGACCCCTGATCTGAAGCCCCGCAGCCGCGACGTCACCGACGGCCTGGAGAAGACCGCCTCCCGAGGGATGCTGCGCGCGGTCGGGATGGGCGACGAGGACTGGGCCAAGCCGCAGATCGGCGTGGCCAGCTCCTGGAACGAGATCACGCCCTGCAACCTCTCGCTCGACCGGCTCGCGAAGGCGTCCAAGGACGGCGTGCACGCCGCCGGCGGCTACCCGCTGGAGTTCGGCACCATCAGCGTCTCCGACGGCATCTCGATGGGCCACGAGGGGATGCACTTCTCGCTGGTCAGCCGCGAGATCATCGCCGACTCCGTCGAGACGGTGGTCAGCGCCGAACGTCTCGACGGCACAGTGCTTCTCGCGGGATGCGACAAGTCGCTGCCCGGCATGCTGATGGCTGCCGCACGCCTCGATCTGGCCAGTGTCTTCCTCTACGCCGGCTCGATCCTGCCGGGCATCGCGAAGCTGTCGGACGGCACCGAGAAGCAGGTCACGATCATCGACGCGTTCGAGGCGGTCGGTGCCTGCGCTGCGGGTCTGATGAGCCGCGCGGACGTCGACACCATCGAACGCGCGATCTGCCCGGGCGAGGGTGCCTGCGGTGGCATGTACACCGCCAACACGATGGCGTCCGTCGCCGAGGCCATCGGAATGTCGCTGCCCGGCAGCGCCGCACCGCCGGCGACAGACCGGCGCCGCGACGGGTTCGCCCGCAAGTCCGGTGAGGCCGTCGTGGAGATGCTGCGCCGGGGCATCACCGCGCGCGACATCATGACCAAGGAGGCGTTCGAGAACGCCATCGCCGTGGTGATGGCGTTCGGCGGGTCCACCAACGCGGTGCTGCACCTGCTGGCGATCGCGCACGAGGCCGACGTCGACCTCTCGATCGAGGACTTCCAGCGGATCGGGTCCCGGGTGCCGCACCTGGCCGACGTGAAGCCGTTCGGCAGCTACGTGATGACCGACATCGACAAGGTCGGCGGGGTGCCCGTCGTCATGCGTGCGCTGCTGGACGCCGGGCTGATGAACGGCGACTGCCTGACCGTCACCGGGCGCACCATGGCCCAGAACCTCGCCGACGTGCCGCCGCCGGACATCGACGGCAAGGTCATCCGCGCGATGAACGAACCCATCCATCGCACCGGCGGACTGACGATCCTCAAGGGCTCGCTCGCACCGGAGGGCGCGGTCGTGAAGTCGGCCGGCTTCGACAGCGACG
Source organism: Allobranchiibius sp. GilTou38 (assembly GCF_017565325.1). Classification (NCBI taxonomy): domain Bacteria; kingdom Bacillati; phylum Actinomycetota; class Actinomycetes; order Micrococcales; family Dermacoccaceae; genus Allobranchiibius; species Allobranchiibius sp. GilTou38. The sequence continues at coordinate 242,813 of NZ_JAGEKN010000008.1, forward strand.
TGTTCGAGGGCACGGCACGGGTCTTCGACGGCGAACGCGCCGCGATGGATGCCGTGTCCGAGGGCTCGCTGAAGCCGAAGGACGTCGTCGTCATCCGGTACGAGGGACCCAAGGGCGGCCCGGGCATGCGCGAGATGCTCGCCGTGACCGGTGCCATCAAGGGCGCCGGGCTGGGCAAGGACGTGCTCTTACTGACCGACGGTCGCTTCTCCGGAGGCACCACCGGCCTGTGCGTCGGGCACGTCGCGCCCGAGGCGGTGGACGAGGGACCCATCGCCTTCGTCCACGACGGCGACCCGATCCGGCTCGACGTGGCAGGGGGCACCCTCGACCTGCTCGTCGACGAGGAGGAGATGGCGCGCCGGCGTACTGCGGGCGTCACCCACCCCGAGCCCAAGTACACCCGCGGCGTGCTGGCCAAGTACCGCCGTCTGGTCGGTTCGGCCAGCAACGGGGCTGTCTGCGACTGACCGCCCCGATCCGGGGAGGCCCTCCCCGCGCGGTTGACCCCCGCGGGGCGTCGATCCTGGTTGACTGCGCTCGTGCAGCACGCGGTCGTCTTCGACGGACTCTCCAAAGCCTTCGGCGGCCGGGTGGCGGTGGATCGACTGTCCCTGCAGATCCCGGTCGGGTCCGTCTACGGGGTGCTGGGGCCGAACGGCGCAGGCAAGACCACCTCGATGCTCATGGCGAGCGGGCTGCTGCGCCCCGACGCGGGGCGCGTGCAGGTGCTCGGCAACGACGTCTGGGCCGATCCGGTGGCGGCGAAGGCGTTGTTCGGTGTCGCGCCGGACGGCCTGCGGCTCTTCGACGGCCTGAGCGCGCAGGAATTGCTGCGGTTCGTCGGTGAGTTGCGCTCGATGCCCGGCCCGGTGATCGCCGAGCGCGCTGCCGAGCTGTTGCACGTGCTCGGACTGGCCGACGCCGCCAACGTGGTGGTCGCCGACTTCTCCGCCGGCATGACCAAGAAGATCGGGCTTGCCTGCGCGATGCTCCACGCGCCGCGCGTGCTGATCCTGGACGAGCCGTTCGAGTCCGTCGATCCGGTGTCCGCGCAGACGATGCGCGCGGTCATCGCCCGGTACGTCGCAGGCGGCGGCACGGTGGTCATGTCAAGCCACGTGATGGAGCTGGTCGAGGCCGTCTGCGATCACGTCGCGGTCATCGTCGGCGGGCGGGCGCTCGCCGCGGGGCGCACGTCCGACGTACAGGGCGGCATGAGCCTGCACGAGCGGTTCCTGCAGTTGGCGGGGGTGGGCGCGGACGAGCTCGGAAGCGGGTTGCAGTGGCTGCAGTCCTGATCCGGCTCAAACTGACGATCCTGCGTCGGTCCCTCGGCCGGGACACCTCACGGTTGGTCAGCTATCTGATCGGAGCGATCGTCGCGGCGATCCTGGTGGTCGCATCCTTGCCTGTGGCTGTGGGTCTGCGTGCCGGGTCGGTGACCGACGCGTCCGGTGCCGTCGCGGCGATGAGCACCGTGACTCTGCTCTGGATGCTCGCTCCATTGCTGATGGCGGGAGTGGACGACACGCTGGACGCCGGTGCCTTCTCGGTGCTGCCGCTTGGTGCCCGCCGCCTCATCCCCGGACTGACGTTGGCCGCGCTGGTCGGCATACCGGGCGCAGTCACCGCGGCGTTCGCCCTCGAACAGGTGCTGGTGTGGAGCCGGTCGGTGCCCGCGACGCTCGCCGCGACCGCCGCGGCTCTCCTCGGCGCCGCCACCTGCGTGGTGCTGTCGCGGATGGTCACCTCCGTGATCGCCCGGTCGCTGTGGAGACGGCGCGCGCGCTTTCTCGTGACCATGGTGCTGCCGCTGATCTACCTCGCGCCGTTGGTGCTCGACCAGTTCCTCGAGCGCCGGAGGTCCAGCCACGGGTCCGCCGCCGCGCACCACGCGGCGACCGTCGCGGAGTGGACCCCGTTCGGATGGGCCTGGGCCGTCCCGTGGGAGGTCGCCCGCGGCGCGTACGCCGATGCGCTGCTCCACCTCGCACTCGCCACCGCGTTGTTGCTGACCCTCGTCGCGCTCTGGGAACGGGTGCTCGACGTCGAACTGACGACCACCGCACCCAGGCAGGCGGGGACGGTGCGCGTCTCGCGCGCCCCGTCGAGGCGGTCCCGTCCCCTGACCGCGATCGCCCGGCGGCGGCTGCTCGGCTGGCGCCGCGACCCACGCCTCACCATGCAGGCCGTCTCGCTCATCGCGGTGTCGGTCCTCCCGGTCTTGCCGGCCCTGATCAGCTCGGGCGGTAGCCATCCGTCCGGAGTGCTCCCTCTGGCTCTGTCCTCCGTCATGGCCGGGGTGCTGATAGCGAACGACCTCGCCTACGACGGCACGGCGTGGTGGATGCAGGTCGTTGCCGGCGTACCCGGCTGGGTCGACCGTGCCGGCCGTGCTCTCGCGATCGGCGCGAGCGTCCTCGTCTTCGACGCCCTGGTGTCGGTCCTGCAGATCGCCGTCGGGGCACACACCGCCTGGCTGGCGGTCAGCGGGCCGTTGGTCGGTGCGCTGCTGATCTCCCTCGGCCTGGGTGCAGCAATGGGAGCGTTGGACCCGGGCCAGGCGACGCGCCGAGGCGCGAACCCGTTCGCCGGCAACGCGGGGGGCGGCGCCCGAGGGTGCCTCACCGCCGCCGTGATGTTCGTCGTGCCCGCGGTCCTGGTCGCGCCGGTGATCGTCGGGGCCGTCCTCGCCCGGCACTCGGCCATCGCGGAGTGCGTGGTGCTCGCGGCCGCACTGATCTGGGGCTCCGGCGGGCTCGGGGTCGGGATCTGGTGGGGCGGGCGACGACTGGACCGGGGAGCACCCGAGATGCTGGGCAAGCTGCGCAAGTTCGCCTGAACCACCCTGAAGGGGACGCGGTGCATGCGGCACAGTGGTCGAATGACTTCCATCGCCATCTTCGGCGGCCACGGCAAGGTCGCACTCACGCTGTCCCGGCTCCTGGTGGCCGCGGGCCACGACGTCCGCTCGATCTTCCGTAACGAGGACCATGTGCAGGACGTCCTCGCGACCGGCGCCACGCCTGTGGTCGCCGACCTGGAGACCTCGGACGTCCCCGCGATGGCCGAGCTGCTGCACGGTGTCGAGGCGGTCGTCTGGACCGCGGGCGCCGGCGGCGGCAGTGAGGCGCGCACCTACGCGGTCGACCGCGACGCCGCGATCCGCAGCATGAACGCCACGGTCTCGGCCGGGGCTACGCGCTACGTGATGGTGTCCTACTTCGGTGCCGGTCCCGATCACGGTGTGGCGCACGACAACTCCTTCTTCGCGTACGCCGAGGCGAAGGCGGCCGCGGACGAATACCTGCGGGGGACCGGGCTCGACTGGACCATCCTCGGGCCCAGCTCGCTGACCGACGACGAGCCGACCAGCCGCATCGAGATCAACGACGGCTCCGTGAAGGGCGGCTCGGTCGACCGCGCCGACGTGGCCGCCGTCATCGCCGGCGTCCTGGACCTTCCGGCGTCGTACGGCCGGATCATCGAGTTCAACAACGGGGCCACCCCGATCGGCGAGGCCCTCGAAGGTCTGTGACCCCCACGGTTGTCAGCGGATCACTGGTGCCGACGCCGGTGATCCGCTGACAACCGGGAGGCGTTCTCGAATGATGAGACGTCGGTCTCACATTGTTGACGGTGCTGCGAGCCGGTTGCAGACTGTGGACGTGGCCCGAATTCTCGTACTTGTGAGGCACGCCCGCTGACATCCCGTCGGTGAGCGTGCCAGCCCTCAATGCCTGCGAAGGCTGGGGGCCTTTTTCATGCCATGTTCCAGCTGGGCCAGACCGAACGCGAGGACAACGATGACCAACGTGACGCACAAGCCGTCCGCCCCAGTGCCCGCGCCCCCCGCGGGCGCTCGCCCCGCAGCGCCTCCGCGCGAGGTGACCGGCGCACAGAGCCTCGTCCTCTCCCTGGAATCCCTCGACGTGGACACGGTCTTCGGGATCCCCGGTGGCGCGATCCTGCCGGCGTACGACCCGCTGATGGACTCCACCAAGGTGCGCCACATCCTGGTGCGCCACGAGCAGGGCGCCGGTCACGCCGCTCAGGGGTACGCCGCGGCGACCGGCAAGGTCGGTGTGTGCATGGCGACCAGCGGACCCGGCGCCACCAACCTGGTCACCGCGATCGCCGATGCCTCGATGGACTCGGTGCCGATCGTCGTGGTCACCGGTCAGGTGTCCTCCCGGGCCATCGGCACGGACGCCTTCCAGGAGGCCGACATCCGCGGCATCACGATGCCGATCACCAAGCACAGCTACCTCGTGACGCGTGCGGCGGACATCTCCCGCGCGCTCGCCGAGGCCTTCCACATCGCCTCCACCGGCCGGCCCGGCCCGGTGCTGGTCGACATCAGCAAGGACGCGCTGACCGGCCGGACCGACTTCTCCTGGCCGCCCGCGTTCGAACTGCCCGGATACCGGCCCGTCACTCGTCCGCACAGCAAGCAGATCCGGGCCGCCGCTGACCTGATGCTCGCGTCGAAGCGACCGGTGCTCTACGTCGGTGGCGGAGTGATCCGTGCGAAGGCCAGCGCAGAGCTGGCTCAGTTCGTGGATCTGACCGGCATCCCGGTCGTCACCACGCTGATGGCCCGCGGCGCGTTGCCCGACAGTCACCCGCTGCACCTGGGCATGCCGGGAATGCACGGCTCGGTCGCGGCGGTGACCGCGCTGCAGAAGTCGGACCTGCTGCTCGCGCTGGGGACCCGGTTCGACGACCGGGTGACCGGCGAGATCTCCTCGTTCGCGCCCGAGGCGAAGGTCGTGCACGCCGACATCGACCCGGCCGAGATCTCCAAGAACCGGATCGCGGACGTGCCGATCGTCGGTGACTGCAAGGAAGTCATCGAGGAGCTGACGGCCGTGGTGCGCGCGGACCAGGATGCCGGCCGCCAGGGCGACTACGCCGCGTGGCGCACCCGCAGCACCGGCTGGGCGCAAACCTTCCCGCTTGGCTACGCGCCGGAGGAGAACGCGACGGCGATCCCGCCGCAGTACGTCATCGAGCGGATCGGCGCCCTGACCGGGCCCGACGCGGTCTACGCCGCCGGAGTCGGCCAGCACCAGATGTGGGCCGCCCAGTTCGTGAAGTACGAACGGCCCAACTCCTGGATCAACTCCGGCGGGCTCGGCACGATGGGGTACGCCGTGCCGGCTGCAATGGGTGCCAAGGTCGGCGAACCCGACCGCACCGTGTGGGCGATCGACGGCGACGGGTGCTTCCAGATGACCAACCAGGAGCTCGCGACCTGCGTCATCAACGACATCCCGATCAAGGTCGCGATCATCAACAACTCCAGCCTCGGCATGGTGCGCCAGTGGCAGACGCTCTTCTACAACGAGCGTTACTCCAACACCGACCTCAACACCTCGGTCGGTTCGCGGGTGCCGGACTTCGTCAAGCTCGCCGACGCGTACGGCTGCGTGGGCCTGCGCTGCGAGCGTGCCGAGGACGTCGACGACACTATCCGGAAGGCCCTGGAGATCAACGACGTTCCGGTCGTGATCGACTTCGTGGTGGAGCGTGACGCGATGGTCTGGCCGATGGTGCCGGCCGGCGTCAGCAACGACATGGTGACCACGGCCCGGGCGATGACGCCGGTCTGGGATCGCGACGACGAGGCAGGAGACGCCTGATGGCGCGGCACACGCTCTCGGTCCTGGTGGAGAACAGCCCCGGTGTGCTCGCGCGCATCGCCGGACTGATCTCGCGCCGCGGCTTCAACATCGACTCCCTGGCCGTCGGGCCTACCGAGCACGACACCGTGTCGCGGATGACGATCGTGGTCGATGTCGACCCGGTCGCGCTGGAGCAGGTGACCAAGCAGCTCAACAAGCTCATCGAGGTGCTGAAGGTCGTCGAGCTCGAGCCGGGTCACTCGGTGCAGCGCGAGATCGTGCTCATCAAGGTGCGCTGCGACGCGGCGAGTCGGGTGGAGATCGTGCAGATCACCGAGCTGTTCCGGTGCAACGTCGTCGACGTGGCCGTCGACTCCATCGTGATCGAGGCCACCGGCACCCCGGAGAAGCTGATCGCGCTGCTGGACGTCCTCGAGCCGTACGGCGTGCGCGAACTGGTGCAGTCCGGGCTCGTGGCCATCGGTCGCGGCAGCCGGTCGATCACCGACCGCGGTCGGCGTTCGGCCTGAATCACATTCCTAATCAACTAAATCCGACCTACCAAGGAGATCCACACCGTGCCTGCTGAGATGTTCTACGACGACGACGCCGACCTGTCGGTGATCCAGGGCCGCAAGGTGGCCGTCATCGGTTACGGCAGCCAGGGGCACGCGCACGCCCTCAACCTGCGCGACTCCGGCGTGCAGGTCGTCGTCGGTCTGCGGGAGGGCTCCTCCTCCCGGGAGAAGGCCGAGAACGAGGGCCTGCAGGTCATGACGGTCGCGGAGGCCGTGCAGCACTCCGACGTGGTCATGCTGCTCGCGCCGGACCAGGTGCAGCGCGGGCTGTACGCCGAGGAGATCCAGCCGCACCTGAAGCCGGGCAACGCCCTGTTCTTCAGCCACGGCTTCAACATCCGCTTCGACTACATCGTCCCGCCCGAGGGCGTCGACGTCGCGATGGTCGCGCCCAAGGGTCCGGGTCACCTCGTGCGCCGTGAGTACGCCGACGGGCGCGGCGTCCCCGTGCTGGTCGCCGTCGAGGTCGACGCCTCCGGCAAGGCCTGGGATCTGGCCAAGTCCTACGCCAAGGCCATCGGCGGCCTGCGCGCGGGCGGGATCCGGACGACGTTCACCGAGGAGACCGAGACCGACCTTTTCGGCGAGCAGGCCGTGCTCTGCGGCGGCGCGTCCCAGCTGGTGATGTACGGCTTCGAGGTGCTCACCGAAGCGGGCTACCAGCCCGAGATCGCCTACTTCGAGTGCCTGCACGAGCTGAAGCTGATCGTCGACCTGATGATCGAGGGCGGCATCGCCAAGCAGCGCTGGTCGATCTCGGACACCGCCGAGTTCGGCGACTACGTCTCCGGCCCGCGGGTGATCGACCCGCACGTGAAGGAGAACATGCAGGCGGTGCTGGCCGACATCGTGAACGGCAACTTCGCTCAGCGCTTCATCGACGACCAGGACGCCGGCGCACCGGAGTTCAACCGGCTGCGCAAGCAGGGCGCCGAGCATCCGATCGAGGCGACCGGCAAGCAGCTGCGCGGACTCATGAGCTGGATCAAGGACAGCGACTCCGACTACGTCGAGGGTTCCGCCTCGCGCTGACACCGCAACACACCGAAGGCCGCCACCCCGCAGGGTGGCGGCCTTGGTCGTTCGAGATGTCGGTTCCGGAGGGTGCGGCCCGCTGCACCCTCTGCAACTGGTTTCTCAGGTCACTGCGAGGTGGTGGGGGCCGCGGTCGTCGGCGTGGTGGGAGCGGTCGGCTTGTAGCCGACGGCCGCGTAGATGGTCGGCATCAGCCAGCCCCAGACGAGCTTGCCGCCCGCGACGGTGTAGTGGACCCCGTCGAGGCGCACCTTCACCCCGTCGATGACGTCGCGGGGTTTGCCGCCTGGGCACAGCTTCGACGCCACGTCCGCGATGCGCACCTGCGAGGGATGTTGCCGGGCGAACGTCGCGAGGACGGCGTTGACGGCCTTCCCGCGGTACGCCGCGTTGCGGATCGGGGCGATGTCGACACCGGCGACCACCGAGGAGGTCCAGTCGTAACAGGGCACGTTGGGGATGACGACCTTGGAGTTCGGGCCGATCTGCGCCAAGGCCTTGTTCAGGTAGGAGAGCAGGTACGCGGCGTACGCCGGGGTCCCCGCCTTCACGATCGAACCCGTCGGGGTGACATGGTCGAAGACCTCCCAACCGCCGACGCTCAGCACTACGACCGGGTCCTTGTCGCGTTGCAGGTGCGACTTCCAGCCTGGGTAGAGGTTCGCGCATTCCGGGGCGGCTTTCGCGGTCTGCTTCTTGCCGTAGATGGCGAGTTGCTGGGGCATGAGCCCGCAGCCGAAGACGGCGTTGCCGTCGAGGCCGACCTGGGGGAAGGCGGACTGAGGGAAGCTGAACTCCAGCGAGATCCCGACCGAGTCACCCAGCACCAGCACCCGGACCGGCTTGTTCACGTCCATCCCGCCGACGCCGTAGCTCTTGCCGGTCTGACCGTCCACCAGGGGGTTTCCGCTGGCGGCGGAGGTCGTGAAGATGACCGCGAGCGCGGTGAGGGGCAGGACGAGGACGCCGCTCAACGTGCCGCCGAGCGTGCCGATCCACTTGCGCAGCCCGTTGACGCGGATCGGGTTCTCCACGAGGTAGAACGACGCGGCGCCGGCGGCGAAGCTGAGCACGAAACGCAGGAGGAACAGGCCCGGACCGCCGAATCCGACCCGCTTGGGGGTGAGCATCACGAAGATCGGCCAGTGCCACAGGTAGAGCCCGTAGGAGATCTTGCCGATCCAGGCGAACGAGCGGAAGCCGAAGATGGCGGCGATCGGGCCTTCCTGGTCCAGTTCCACGACCGCGATGACCGCCAGGGTGGCGAGCACGAAGACGAAGAAGCCGCCGCGCCAGGTGAAGTCGTTCTGGTAGCTGACGAACAGGAAGAACGCGGCCATCACGACCATCCCCGTCGCCCCGATCGCGGTCAGGCGTCGGTAGTTGCGCGTCAGGCGGCGCCGCGGCGCGTAGCTGAGATAGACCGCCAGCGCGCTGCCCAGCAGCAGCGACTGAGCGCGGCAGTCGGTGCCGTAGTAGATACGGGAGGGGTCGGCGTCGGGCTTGTAGAGCCACGCCATCCACACGGCGGACAGGACCGACAGCCCCACCAGGATCTGAGTGATGCGCCGCCGGTTGCCGCGAGTCATCGCGATGAGAGCGATCATCAACGCCGGCAGCACGAAGTAGAACTGCTCCTCGATGGCGAGGGTCCACATGTGCCGGTACGGCGAGGGGTCGCCGTACTGCTGGAAGTACGACTCGCCCTCGGAGATGAAATGCCAGTTGGCGTAGTAGAAGACGGTGGCGATCCCGTCCGAGCGCATGGTGGCGCGCGCGTACCGGTCGAGCACGTAGGGGCAGATCACCGTGATGCCGACCACCGCGAGCACCAGTCCCGGCAGGAGCCGCCGGGCGCGGCGCACGTAGAAGCTCACCAGGTTGATCGAGCCCCACTTGCGGTTCTCCGAGATGAGCAGGCCGGCGATGAGGTAGCCGGACAACACGAAGAAGACGTCGACCGAGTAGAAACCGCCCATCGGCAGGTTGTCGGTGGCGTGGAAGATCATCACCAGCACGATGGCGAGAGCCCGCACGCCGTCCAACGCGGGCCGATGCTTCTTCTTCGGCGTGTTGGCGGCGCGCTTGTGCGCGGCTTCCTTCGCAGCAAGCGTCGTCAAGGGGTCTCTTCGGGTGTGAGGGAAGTTACTCGGCAGTCAGTGTAGGCGAACCGAGTCGTGCGAGGACGTGCATCGTGGGCGCCGATCGGCCGTCCGCCTCGTCTCGAATGGCGAGATAGCGGTATCGAGTCTTGGATGAGTGGGTCTAACGTCGTGCTCGGAACGGCGCCCAACCGGCGCCTGGCGGTCATGGCTTGGACGGACTGACATCGGTGGTGATCCCACTGCGATGTCCGGTGGCCCACACCGAGCACGGCAGGAGACGGACCATGTCCGAAGAACAGATCGAGATCCAGCGGGCGTTGCAAGAATCGATGGATCTGCGCGACTGAGTCGACGAACTCCGTTCGACGGAAGGGCCCCGGCAGCACGCCGGGGCCCTTCGTCGTCCCCCGGGCCGCTGATCCTCATGTCTCGTCATCCGAGACCTGCGTTTCAAATGGCAAGACGGATGACTAGCCTGCGGAGGTATGACGAGCACTCCTGCAGGCACCGCGTCCGACTCCATCGACCTGGCCGTGATCGGCGGCGACGGCATCGGACCGGAGGTGGTCGCCGAAGGGCTGAAGGTGCTCGAGGCCGTCAGCGCTGCCAAGGTCTCCCGCACCGAGTACGACCTGGGCGCCCGGCGCTGGCACGCGAGTGGCGAGATCCTCCCGGAGTCGGTCGAGGACGAGCTGCGCGGGCACGACGCGATACTGCTCGGTGCGATCGGCGACCCGTCCGTCCCGAGCGGCGTGCTGGAGCGTGGGCTGCTGCTGAAGCTGCGCTTCGACTTCGACCACTACGTCAACCTGCGCCCCGCCACCCTCTTCACCGGCGTGCGCTCGCCGCTGGACGTCGCGCGCGTCGCGCCCGACGGCATCGACTTCGTGGTGGTGCGCGAAGGCACGGAGGGCCCGTACACCGGCAACGGCGGCGCACTGCGGGTAGGCACCCCGGCCGAGCTCGCGACCGAGGTCAGCGTCAACACCCGGTTCGGTGCCGAGCGCGCGGTGCGGGACGCCTTCGCCCGCGCCCAGGCCCGCCCTCGCAAGCACCTCACGCTGATCCACAAGCACAACGTGCTGTCGTATGCCGGGCACCTGTGGCGCCGGACGGTGGAGGAGGTCGGCGCGGAGTTCCCCGAGGTGAGCACCGCGTACGCGCACGTCGACGCCGCGACCATCTACATGGTCACCGACCCGGGCCGCTTCGACGTCATCGTGACCGACAACCTCTTCGGCGACATCGTCACCGACCTGGCGGCCGCGGTGACCGGCGGCATCGGCCTGGCCGCCTCGGGCAACATCAACCCCGAGCGCACGGCGCCCTCGATGTTCGAACCGGTGCACGGCTCGGCCCCGGACATCGCCGGTCAGGCCAAGGCCGACCCGACGGCCACGATCCTGTCGGTCGCGATGCTGCTGGAGCACCTGGGGCGCGGTGACGAGGCGCGGCGGGTGCAGGAGGCCGTGGCGGCCGACCTGGCGTCGCGTGGCGACGCTCCCCGGTCGACCACTCAGATCGGCGACGCCATCGCGGGTCGGGTATGACGCCCGGGCGTAACCTGGCCCCACCGCCGCACCTGTAGCGCGCGTCACACTCCGACGCGCCCACGCCCCGAGGAGACCGCCATGGCACTGACCTTCGATGTGACCCGACGCCAGGACGTCGTGAGCGACGCCGACCGTGCGGCGGTGCTCGCCGACCCCGGCTTCGGCAACCACTTCACCGACCACATGGTCACGGTGACCTGGACCAAGGGCGACGGCTGGCACGACGCCAAGGTCACGCCGTACGGCCCGATCTCGATCGACCCGTCGGCGGCCGTCCTGCACTATGCGCAGGAGATCTTCGAGGGCATGAAGGCCTATCGCCACGCCGACGGCTCGGTGTGGACCTTCCGTCCCCAGCAGAACGCCGCCCGCTTCGCCCGCAGTGCCACCCGGATGGCGCTGCCGGTGATGCAGGAGGCGGACTTCATCGACGCGCTGCGCGCCCTGGTCACCATCGACGAGGCGTGGGTGCCGCCTGCGGGCGGCGGCGAGACCTCGCTCTACCTGCGGCCGTTCATGTTCGCCTCCGAGCCGTTCCTCGGCGTCCGCCCGGCCAACGAGGTCACCTTCTGCGTCATCGCCTCTCCGGCCGGCGCGTACTTCAGCGGGGGAGTGAAGCCCGTCTCGCTGTGGATCTCCACCGACTTCGCCCGCGCCGGCGACGGCGGCACCGGCGCGGCCAAGTGCGGCGGCAACTACGCCTCGTCCCTGGCCGGACAGCTCGAGGGCGCCGAGCACGGCTGCGACCAGGCCGTCTTCCTGGACTCCTCGTCGCACACCTACATCGAAGAGCTCGGCGGGATGAACCTGTTCATCGTCTACAAGGACGGCCGCCTGGTCACCCCCGAGCTGACCGGCTCGATCCTGGAGGGCGTCACCCGCGACTCGATCCTGGAGCTTTCCAAGGACCTCGGCCTGCAGCCGGAGGAGCGGCGCATCCCGATCCAGGAGTGGAAGGACGGGGCCGCATCCGGGGAGATCGCCGAGGTGTTCGCCTGCGGGACCGCCGCCGTGGTCACCCCGGTCGGTGAGCTGAAGTGGGACGGCGGGTCGTGCGACCACCGCCGCGAGGGGCACGACGACAAGGTCGCGCTGCAGATCCGCTCGTCGCTGCTGGATCTCCAGTACGGCCGGGTCGAGGACTCGCGCGGCTGGCTCACCCGCCTCGCCTGACGGTCCGGACAAATCCGCCGAGTGGCATACATATGTATCGAGTGCACCGGTTACAGGTATGCCACTCGATACATATGTATGCCACTCGGTGGTGTGACCACCTGATGAGACGGGGGTGTCGAATGGTGGACGGGACGTGAGGGGCGATGCCACGATGTCGGACGTGATGACCCTCGGGTCCGCGGTCACCTCCGCGGCGACGATTATCGACTAGCGCGTCGGACGACCCGGCGCGCGACCTCCCGTTACCTCGGGAGGTTTTTTCGTCCCCGGGCATCACCCACGCGCCGGAGACGGCGCCGGGTCGGGTTTTCACCAAGACCCGCCCCGCCCCACCCGAAAGGCCCCGCGATGAGCGGCTTCGACCTCTACGACACCACCCTGCGCGACGGCGCCCAGCAGGAGGGTCTGCACCTCAGCGTCGACGACAAGCTGGCGGTCGCGCGTCTGCTCGACCAGCTCGGGGTCGGCTTCATCGAAGGCGGCTGGCCCGGCGCGAACCCCAAGGACACCGAGTTCTTCCGGCGGGCACGCACCGAGCTCGTCCTGGGCAGCGCCCGGCTCGCGGCGTTCGGGAGCACCCGGCGCGCCGGCGTACGCGCGTGCGACGACCCGCAGGTCGCCGCGCTGCTGGAGGCGCAGACCCCCGTCGTGACGCTCGTCGGCAAGTCGCACGTGCGCCACGTGACCGATGCGCTGCGCACCTCTCCGGCGGAGAACCTGGCGATGGTCGCCGACACGGTGGCCCACCTGGTCGCGCACGGCCGCACCGTCTACCTGGACGCGGAGCACTTCTTCGACGGGTACGAGGCCGATCCGGCGTACGCCGTCGAGGTGGTGCGGGTGGCCGCCGAGGCCGGCGCGGAGGCGGTCGTCCTCTGCGACACCAACGGCGGCATGCTGCCGCACGACATCGAGCGTGTCGTCTCCGCGACTGCCCAGCGCACCGGAGTGCGTCTGGGTATCCACTGTCACAACGACACAGGGTGCGCCGTCGCCAACAGCATCGCGGCGGTGCGAGCCGGTGCGACCCACGTGCAGGGCACCGTCAACGGGTACGGCGAGCGCACCGGCAACGCCGACCTCATCGCGGTGACCACGAACCTGCAGCTCAAGCTCGGCATGCCACTGGTGAGTGACGGGCAGCTCGCGGCTGCCGTGCACGTGAGTCACGCCGTCAGCGAGATCACCAACCTCCCGCCCTTCGAGCGAGCGCCGTACGTCGGGGCGAGCGCGTTCGCGCACAAGGCCGGGCTGCACGCGAGCGCCCTACGGGTCGACCCCGACCTCTATCAACACATCGACCCGGCGCTGGTGGGCAACGAGATGCGCACGCTGGTCTCGGACATGGCCGGCCGGGCGAGCATCGAGCTGAAGGGCCGCGAGCTCGGCTACGACCTCGCCGGTCGGCCCGAGCTGCTGGCCCGGGTCTTGCGCCGGGTCAAGGAACTCGAGGGCGCGGGGTGGACCTTCGAGGCAGCCGACGCGTCGTTCGATCTGCTGCTGCACGAGGAGGTGCAGGGGCGGCCCGCCGCCCTCTTCGAGCTGGAGTCGTGGCGGGTGCGCACCGATGCCGAGGGGAGCGCGAGCGCGCTGTCCGAGGCGACCCTGGAGCTTCGCGTCGAGGGACGCCGGCAGGTCGCGGTGGGAGAGGGCAACGGTCCGGTCAACGCGCTGGACCACGCGCTGCGGCAGGCGCTCACCCCGGCGTACCCGCGCCTCGTCGAGCTGGAGCTCATCGATTTCCGGGTCCGGATCCTCGACGCCGATCACGGCACCGACGCGACCACCAGGGTGCTCATCGACACCACCGACGGCGAGCGCACCTGGACCACGGTGGGGGTGGGCCCGAACATCGTGCACGCCAGCTGGATCGCGCTGGTCGACTCCTTCACCTTCGGGATGCTGCGGTGTCCGTCGCGCGCGGAACCGGTCGCTCGCGCGGCGGTCGCGCGCTGATCGCGAGCTCCGCCGGCCCGCATCGCTGGGCGGTCTCGGTTCGCCGGTGTCGCCCGGCGTGATTAAGGTCGACACGTGCGTATTGCGAGGTACACGACAGGCGAGGATCCGACGTACGGGCTGGTCGACGGCGCGGGGGAGAAGATCGCCCAGATCAGCGGCGACCCCCTCTACTCCAAGATCGAGCTCACCGGCGTCACCACCACGGTCGACGAGGTGCGCCTGCTCGCGCCGGTGATCCCGCGCTCGAAGGTGATCGGCATCGGCAAGAACTACGCCGAGCACGCCCGCGAGATGGGGGGCGAGGCGCCGAAGGAACCGCTCATGTTCCTCATCCCTAACACCGCCGTCGTCGGCCCCGGCGACCCGGTCGTCATGCCGCGGCAGAGCGAGCGGGTCGACTACGAGGGCGAGCTCGCGGTCGTCATCGGCCGGATGTGCCGCGACGTGTCGGTGGAGGAGGCGCGGTCGGTGATCTTCGGCTACACCTGCGCCAACGACGTCACCGCGCGCGACCTGCAGAAGAGCGACGGGCAGTGGTCGCGGGCGAAGGGGTTCGACACGTTCTGCCCCCTCGGCCCCTGGATCGAGACCGACCTGGACGTCAGCGACCTGCGGCTGCGCACCCGCCGGGGCGATGAGGTGGTGCAGGACGGCACGACCGCCGACATGATCCACGACATCCCCACGCTGATCTCGTACGCGTCGCAGGCGTTCACGCTGCTGCCCGGCGACGTGATCCTCACCGGCACGCCCGAGGGAGTCGGGCCCGTCGAGTCCGGGCAGAGCGTCGAGGTCGAGATCGAGGACATCGGCGTGCTGCGCAACCCGTTCGTCCGGCACGGCGCCGACGCGTGACGAACATCTCCGGCCACCTGGCGGTCGGCGGCCGGACCCGACCGTAGGCTTCCATCGTGTCTGATGCGCCGATCGGGATCTTCGACAGCGGCTACGGCGGGCTCACCGTCGCCCGTGCAGTCCTGGATCAGCTCCCCCACGAGTCGGTCGCCTACCTGGGCGACACGCTGCGCGCGCCGTACGGCCCGCGGCCCATCGCCGAGACCCGAGCCTTCGCTCTGCAGTGCCTGGACCGGCTGGTCAACCACGGCGTCAAGGTGCTGGTGATCGCCTGCAACACCGCCAGCGCCGCGGTCCTGCACGATGCGCGGGAACGCTACGACGTGCCGGTCGTCGAGGTGATCCGCCCGGCCGTACGCCGGGCCGTGCGCGCCACCCGCAACGGGCGGGTCGGGATCATCTCCACAAAGGGCACGCATCAGTCCGGCGCCTACCTCGACGCGTTCGCCGCGGCACCGCAACTGCAGGTGACGAGCGAGCCGTGCCCACGGTTCGTGGATCTGGTCGAGTCCGGCGTCACCGGGGGCCCGGAGATGCTGTCGTACGCGCGGGAGTATCTGGAGCCGCTGCGCGAGCGTGACATCGACACGCTGGTGCTCGGGTGCACGCACTACCCGCTGCTGACGGCGGTGATCTCCTACGTGATGGGCGACGGTGTCACGCTGGTGTCCTCCGCCGAGGAGACCGCCAAGGACGTCTACCGGGTGCTCGCCGACCGTCACGAGTTGCGACCGGATCACCTCGCAGCGCCCGAGCATTCCTTCACCACCACCGGTGACCCCGACAGGTTCCGCGCGCTATCCAAGCGTTTCCTCGGGATGGGCCCGGAGTTCGATCACGTCTTCGTCAACGACTTCGCCCAGCACGATGCTGCGACGCCTGAGGCAGACCCGACGGACCGTGGTGACACGCACGGCTCGTCGGGTGCTCTCGAGCACCCGTTGGAGGCGATGACGGGGTCGGCCCGATGAAGCTCACCGTCGTCGGATGCTCCGGCTCGTTCCCCGGTCCCGACTCGCCCGCCTCGTGCTATCTGGTGCAGGCCGAGCACGAGGGCCGTCTGTGGAGCGTCGTGCTCGACCTCGGCAACGGCGCGCTCGGTCCGCTGCAGCGGCACGTGCGTCTGGACGAGATCGACGCGATCGTTCTTAGTCACCTGCACCCCGATCACTGTCTCGATCTGTGCGGACTGTTCGTCGTGCAGAAGTACGACCCCATGGTCACTGCGGGATCGCACCCGCCGATACCGGTCTACGGTCCGCAGGACACCGGGGCACGCATCTCCCGCGCGAACGGCGTCACACTGGAGGAGACCCAGGACGTACACGGCCTTGACCCCGAGTTCGACTTCCGCACCCTCACCTCCGGCCGGAGCTTCACGGTCGGGCCGTTCACTCTCACCCCTCGTCTGGTCAACCACCCGGTCGAGGCGTACGGCGTACGCATCGAGGCCGACGGCCGGACGCTCGCCTATACCGGTGACACCGATGTGTGCGGCGCGCTCACCGACCTGCTGGGCGGCGCGCACCTCGCCCTGACCGACTCGGCGTTCGTCGAGGGCCGCGACACCGTGGAGGGCATCCACCTGACCGGTGCGCGGGCGGCGCAGGCGGCGCTCGACGCCGGCGGCGTCGGGCGCCTGATGCTCACCCACATCCCGCCGTGGAACGACCCGGAGACCTGCCGCAAGGAGGCCGCCGGCATCTGGCCCGGCGACGTCGAGCTGGCCCGTCCCGGCGCGGCGTACGACATCTGATCGGCGGACGGCGGGGAGGGAACGGTCAGGGGGGCCTCCTATCGTGGAGGCATGACGGACACCACCACCTCGACCCCGACCGCAGCGACCTCCGCCAGTTCCCGGGGCGCCGGCCGCCACGACGGCCGCGCGGCCGACGAGCTGCGCGAGGTGCGCATCACCCGCGGGTGGCTGGACCACGCGGAGGGGAGCGTGCTGGTGGAGTTCGGCAAGACCCGCGTCCTGGTCGCAGCGTCGTTCACCGAGGGGGTGCCGCGCTGGATGAAGGGTCGCGGCACGGGCTGGATCACCGCGGAGTACGAGATGCTGCCGCGCGCCACCAACACCCGCTCCGACCGCGAGTCGCGCAAGGGCAAGGTGGGCGGCCGCACCCACGAGATCTCCCGGCTCATCGGACGCAGCCTGCGCGCCATCATCGACACGAAAGCCCTGGGGGAGAACACGATCGTGCTCGACTGCGACGTGCTCCAGGCAGACGGCGGCACCCGCACGGCATCCATCACGGGCGCGTACGTCGCACTCGCGGACGCGATCGAGGACGCCCGCGCCAACGGGCTGATCGCCAAGGGTGCGCAGCCGCTCACCGGGTCGATCGCGGCCATCAGCGTCGGCATCGTCGACGGACAGCCGGTGCTCGACCTGGACTACCCGGAGGACTCGACCGCGCAGACCGACATGAACGTCGTGATGACGGGCGCCGGTGGGTTCGTCGAGGTGCAGGGCACGGCCGAGGGCGCGCCCTTCGACCGGTCCGAGCTGGACAGCCTGCTGGCACTGGCGGCCGACGGCATCGAGGAGCTGACCCGCAAGCAGCAGGAGGCGCTCGCCGTACCGCTCGGTGAGCACCGCCGATGACGACCGTCGTACTCGCGACGCGCAACGTCGGCAAATTGCGCGAATTCCGTGCGTTGATCGACGGATGGTCGGGGCTGCAGGGCATCCGCATCGTCGATGTCTCCGAATTTCCTGATGTGCAGGATGTGGTGGAGTCGGGAGTGACGTTCGAGGAGAACGCCACGCTCAAGGCGCGCGCGGTCGCCGCGGCGACCGGGCTTCCTGCCATCGCGGACGACTCCGGGTTGTCGGTCGACGTGCTCGGCGGTTGCCCCGGCGTCTTCAGCGCGCGGTGGGCCGGCACGCACGGCGCCGACCAGGCGAACATCGACCTTCTGCTCTCCCAGACGATGGACGTCACAGCCACGATGGCCGCCCATTTCGTGTGCTGCATGGTGCTGTCGCTGCCCGGCGGCGCCGAACGGATCCGCCGCGGCGAGCTGCACGGCATCATCACCCGCAACCAACGCGGCACCGATGGGTTCGGCTACGACCCGATCTTCGAGCTCCCCGACGGGCGCACCCTGGCGCAGCTGCCCGCGCAGGAGAAGAATCAGATCTCTCATCGAGCAATCGCGATGCGGGCCATTCGCGAGGACCTGGGGGACACCCTCACGTGAGCACTGTGCGCGAGGCCGAAGAGACGACCCACGAACCATCCGCGGCCCGCGCGTGGGTCGCGGTGCTGGGAGGTGTCGCGGCCGGCGCGGTCACCATCGGGGTGGCCGAGCTGCTGGCCGGTCTCATGGAGCGGTTCGGGTGGAGTGGTGGGATCCCTTCCCCGGTGATCGCCGTGGGAGAGGCCTTCATCGATCGGACACCCCCGTGGTTGAAGGACTTCGCGGTCAATAACTTCGGCACCAACGACAAGGCGGTGCTGCTGGCCGGCATCGGCGTCGTGCTCTTCCTGCTCTCGTGCCTGATCGGTCTGCTGCTGCGGCGCCTGCCGGTGGCCGCGCTCGTGGGGTTCGTCGTGCTGATCGCCGTCGCCATGGCCGCGGTCCTCACCCGCCCGGGCGCACGTCCCGCCGATCTGATCCCGACGGTCGTCGGCGGACTGATGGGTCTGTGGGTGTTGCACCGGTGGCGTGGGCTGCTGAGCGTGGGCGTCGGCCGGCGTGAGATCACCACCGAGCGCCGGCAGGTGCTCACCTGGACGATGCTGAGTGTCGTCGGGGGAGGCCTCGCCCTGGCAGCGGGGCGTGCCGTGAGCGGCAGTGCGCGGGCGATCCAGGCCGCGCGCGCGACCTTCGTGGCCCCGGAGGTGCAACATCCGGTGCAGGTGCCGGCCGGTGCTCCGGTCGACGTACCCGGCATCACGCCGTACATCGTGCCGAACGGGCAGTTCTACCGCATCGACACGGCGCTGCAGGTGCCGCAGGTCGAAGCATCCGGGTGGAAACTGAAGGTCACCGGAATGGTCGACCACGAGGTCGAGATTGACTGGAAGACGTTGCTGTCCAAGCCGATGCAGCAGGCCATGATCACCCTGATGTGCGTGTCCAACGAGGTGGGCGGCAGCCTCAACGGCAACGCGATCTGGACCGGGTGGCCCGTGCGCGAGCTGCTCAAGCTGGCGGGACCGCAGGCGGGTGCCGACATGGTGCTGTCCACCAGTGTCGACGGGTTCACCGCCGGTACGCCGATCGGCGCGCTGACCGATGATCGCAACGCCCTGCTGGCGGTCGCGATGAACGGCAAGGCGCTGCCGGTGGAGCACGGGTATCCCGTGCGGTTGGTCGTCCCGGGCCTCTACGGCTACGTGAGCGCGACCAAGTGGCTCACCCAGCTGAAGGTCACGACGTACGCGAAGGACCAGGGCTACTGGATTCCGCGCGGCTGGTCGGCGATGGGACCGGTGAAGATCTCCTCGCGCATCGACGTGCCGCGCGACGGGCGGTCGGTCTCACCAGGCGCGGACGGCACCGTGCCCATCGCGGGTGTCGCCTGGGACCAGCACACCGGCGTGAGTGGCGTGCAGGTGCGCATCGACGACGGTCCGTGGCAGAGCGCCAAGCTGGGCGAACAGGCCACCGTCGACGCGTGGCGGCAGTGGGTGCTGCACTGGCCCGCGACGAAGGGTCGGCACACCGCCACGGTGCGTGCTGTCGACGCGAAGGGGCAGGTGCAGATCTCGGCCGAGGCGCCGCCCCCGCCGAACGGCTCGACCGGTCTGCACTCGGTGACCTTCACCGTCAGCTGACGGGCGGGGAAAGGCGCGCGGCGATCAGCCGCGGTGCACGTCGACGTAGTGGTCGACGGGTGGGACCTGCTCGTAGAACGGATGCAGCAGCGTCCGCCACTGCTCGTAATCCGCCGACTCGCGGAAGCCGACAGTGTGATCCGCGACCCGCGCCCATTCCACCGAAAGCACGTAGTGCGAGGGGTGTTCGACCGATCGGACGAGTCTCACGGAGCGGCACCCGGTCTGACGGCGGATGATCGGCGCCGCCTGGGCGAACGCCGCCTCGTACGCCGCCTCCTGCCCCTCCCTGACGTGCAGCTCCACCTGCTCCAGCACCGGTGCCGCCGGTCGCGGGTCGTCGGGGTGGATCGCCATCAGGTGCTCGGCGTGCCAGACGCCGTCGTACTCCAGGGCGTGCTGGCGGGTGCCCTCGATCGCGAACCCGACGCGCTCGTACATACGCAGGGCCCGGGGATTGAAGGTGAACACCGTCAAGGTGATCCGCTCCAGGCCGACCGCGAACCCGTGCTCCACGATCAGGGCGGTCGCGTCCGTCCCCAGGCCGCGGCCCTGTCCCTGCGGTGCGAGCAGGATCCGGAAGTTGCAGCTGCGCGCCGCCGGATCCCAATCGTTCAGCACGACCTCGCCGACGCATCGGTCGGTGACCACGTCGATGACCGCGAGGTCGAGCCGGTCGGGTTGCTCGGCCCGCGACAGGTACCACGCACGCAGCTCGTCATCGGGCTCCGTGCGACCCGCCTCCGCCTGGGCGGTGGAGGTCACTCTCCCGGTCAACCGCCGTACGTCGGGGTCGCCGATCGCCGCCGCCATGACCGGCAGGTCGCGCTCCTCGAACGGCCGCAGCACGACACGCTCGCTGGTGAGGACGGGTTTGCGGGCGAGCGGGGTGTCCGTGGCCATCCGGGGAGACTAGGCGAGATGCCGGCGTACGGCGCGCGGTCTTGCGCCGGCGCCGTCGCGACGGGAGTCTTACCGCCATGGCGATGCGCTGGTGGACCGTGGTCGTCGACTGTCACGACCTGGCGGCCCAGGCCCGGTGGTGGGCGCAGACGCTGGACTGGGAGTTGGCCTACGAGTCGCCGGAGGAGGCCGTGATCGTCCCGCCGCACGCGATGACGACCACCCCGGCGTCCGTGCAGGAGTGGCTGCAGGTGGGTCCCGGGCTGGTCTTCGTGCAGGTGCCGGAGCGCAAGATGGTCAAGAACCGCCTGCACATCGACCTCGCGCCGCACACCACCCAGGACCGGGACGCCAAGATCCAGGCGCTGTTGGACCGGGGCGCCACCAGGGTCGACGTCGGCCAGGACGACACTGAGGTCACCTGGGCCGTGCTGGCCGACCCCGAGGGCAACGAGTTCTGCGTGCTCTCCTCGAGAGAGTGACGCGATGACCCTGATCGACCTGCCGGACGGCCGACGCCTCGACGTACGCGTCGACGGACCCGACGACGCGCCGGTGCTGCTCTTCCATCACGGCACTCCGGGCTCGGTGCCGGCGTTCGGCTTCCTGGTCCGTGCGGCCGCGGATCTGGGTCTGCGCACCGTCACGTACGCCCGCGCGGGGTATGGCGATTCGACTCGTAACCCCGGCCGCGACGTGGCCGCGGTCGTGCCCGACATGATCGCGATCCTCGACCACCTCGGGGTGGCGCGGTGTGTCACCGCCGGGTGGTCGGGCGGCGGACCGCACGCGCTGGCGTGCGGGGCGCTCGCGCCGGAGCGGTTCGGCGGTGTGCTCGTGATGGCCGGTGTCGCGCCGTACGACGCGGCCGGTCTGGACTTCCTGGCCGGGATGGGCGAGGACAACGTCGAGGAGTTCGACGCGACCCGGGCCGGCGAGACCAGGTGGCGCGAGGTGATGGAGACGTCGGTGCGTGAGCTGGCGGACGCGACCCCGCAGAACATCATCGAGAGCATGTCCTCGCTGCTCCCGCAGGTCGACCGCGCAGTGCTGAGCGAGGAGTTCGGCGACGACCTGGCCGCCGGTTTCCGCGACGGTCTGCGGGTCAGTGGCGACGGCTGGCTCGACGACGACCTGGCGTTCGTGCGGCCGTGGGGGTTCGACCTCGCGCAGGTGCGGGTGCCGACCTCCCTGTGGCAGGGCAGCGAGGACCTGATGGTGCCGTTCGCACACGGTGAGTGGCTGGCGGGGCACCTTCCGGGCGTCCGCGCGCACCTGCTGCACGGCGAGGGCCATCTGTCGGTGGTGATCGGCAGCATCGCGCAGATGCTCGACGAGCTCGTGGCGTCGCGGGTCTGATGCCCACCCAGCCCGGACAGAGACCCGCAGCGTGACGCTGACGGCGTTCACGACCATTGACGGCGTTCGAACACCGTCAACGAACGCGAACACCGTCAGCGTGCAGCGGGACCCGCCCCGAACTCGTGCCCACCCGACGCCCGGGGCGATCGTCGACGTGCGCGAGGCGGGACTCGAACCCGCACACCCGAAGGCACCAGGACCTAAACCTGGCGCGTCTGCCAGTTCCGCCACTCGCGCGCCGGATCATCGTAAGGCGCAGCGAGGCTCAGGCGAGTTGCAGTGCCTTCCGCAGCGATGCGACGTGCCCGGTGGCCCGCACGCTGTACTTCGCCAGGGCGATCCTGCCGTCGGGGTCGACCACGAAGGTCGAGCGGATCACGCCGACGACGGTCTTGCCGTAGAGCTTCTTCTCGCCCCACGCGCCGTACGCCTCAAGCACGCCCTTGTCGGGGTCGGCGAGCAGCGGGTAGGTCAGCGACTCCTTCTCGGCGAACTTCACCAGCTTGTCCGGGCCGTCGGGGGAGATGCCCAGCACGTCGTACCCGGCCGCCCGCAGCGGCTCCAGCGAGTCGCGGAAGTCGCAGGCCTCGGTGGTGCATCCGGGCGTCATGGCCGCCGGGTAGAAGAAGATCACCAGGTGCCGGCCGGCGTAGTCGGAGAGGGAGACCTGCTCCCCGGTGTGCGAGGTGAGGGTGAACGCCGGTGCGGTGTCGCCGGTATCGAGTCGTGTCACGTTGTACTCCCAGATCGTCGGGTTGCAGGTGCGTTATCGTCTCAGCTGAGTCCGAACGCCGGTCGATGCAGCTCAGTGCGACCCACCACGCCCCTCTCGAGGAGATTCCATGGCCGACAAGTCCAAGCCCGCAGCGCCGACCGCCAAGGACATCGAGGCCGACCTCGCCGCCAGCCGTGAGCGTCTGGCCAGCACCATCGACGAGCTCGCCTTCCGCGCGCAGCCCAAGGAGATCGCCCGGCGCGGTGCCGAGGGCGCGAAGCTGAAGGTCAACGACCTGACCCGCACCCCCACCGGTGAGCTGGAGACCGACAAGATCGGGTACGCGGTCGGTGGCATCGGCGCCGTGTCTCTCCTGCTCGGTCTGCTGCGCCGGGCTCGTTCCTGACGTTGTCGAACGGCGGCCAGCCCGCGCCGCAACCGGGTCGCCTGCCGATCCGGATGCTGCACGACCGGCTGCTCGTCTCCACCGAGGGGGAGGCGGGAGAACGACGTTCCGGCGGCGGGATCGTCATCCCCGCGACCGCGAGCGTGGGCCGGCGACTGGTGTGGGGGCTGGTGATGGCCACGGGCCAGCACGTGCGACAGGCGCAGGTCGGCGACCGGGTGCTCTTCGACCCCGAGGAGCGCGCTGAGGTCGAACTGTCCGGACGCGACTACATCCTGCTGCGTGAGCGCGACCTGCACGCCATCGCCCAGGACGAGACCGACGAGGGCGGCACCGGCCTCTACCTCTGATCCGTCGTTCATCCGGATCACTCCCGCTCGTCACCTCCCGGACAGCTTCGGGGGGTGGGGTGCGTGCAGCCCCCGGCGTCCGGTCGGGGTCGCCCGCCCCAGGAGGACCCTCGATGACCCCTCGCATGAGCAGAACCGCCGCAGTCTGCGCGGCCGTCGTGTCGGTCGGCGCGCTCGCCGTGACCGCGACCCCGGCCCTCGCCCACCCAGCACCGCACAAGCCCGCTGATCCGCGCGCGGCGGTGCAGCTGTTCACCGAGCAGGTCCCGTCGCTGGGCACCGTGGGCGGTGTCCGCATCGACGGGGCCGGTTACGGGTCGTCGTTCACCGCGCAGCCCGGGTCCTCCACCGTTTTCTACGGTCTGACCGACCGCGGCCCTAACGCCGACGGCCCGAACGGCACCAAGGTGGAGCCGCTGCCGGGCTTCACCCCGGCCATCGGCAAGTTCCGTCTGGTGGGCGGACAAGCCAAGCTGCTCCAGTCGATTCCGCTGCGGGCCGCGGACGGCACGCCGTACAACGGCCGGGTCAGCCTCGCCGGGAGCACCGGCGAGACGATCACCGACCTGAAAGGCAAGGTGCTCGCGCCGAGCCCGTACGGCTACGACCCCGAGGGGCTCGTCGCGATGCGGGACGGCAGCTTCTGGGTCTCGGACGAGTACGGCCCGTTCGTCACGCACTTCTCCCGGGACGGTCGCCAGCTGGAACGGCTCAGCCCGTTCGACGGCTCCGTGCCGGTCGAGTTGCGCGAGCGTGAGCCCAACGAGGGGATGGAGGGGCTCACGGTCACCCCGGACGGGCGGACCCTGGTGGGCATCATGCAGGCCGGGCTGAACGCCCCCGACGGCCCCAAGTCCAAGAACGTCACGCCGGTGCGCATCGTCACGATCGATCTGCGGACCCGGCGGACCGCTGAATATCTTTACCTGTTGCACAACACGGCAGGGCCGACCACCGCCGTCAGCGAGATCAGCGCGATCGACGACCACACCTTCCTGGTCGACGAGCGCGACGGGAAGATGGAGCCCGGCGCGAACAAGAAGCTCTACAAGGTCGACCTGCGCGGCGCCACGGACGTCGGCAAGTTCGCCACGGTGCCGGGGGCGCGGTACGACGACTCGGCCGGCGGCCTGCTGGTCGGCGGCAAGACCATCGAGGGCCTGGTCGGCAAGGCCGACACGGCGGACTCCGCGTCGCTGCTCGAGGCCGCGCACATCCGCCCGGTCACCGCGAGCCTCTTCCTCGACGTCGCCGGCCTCGTGACGGCGATCGATCCCAAGGGCGGCTTCTTCGGCCACGACAAGATCGAGGGCGTGGCCGTCTTGAACCACGGTCGTCAGGTGGTCATCTCCAACGACAGCGATTTCGGCATCGACGGACTGTCGAACGACACGCCGCCGTTCCAGCTGCACGCGAAGCTGCTGCCCGACGGCACCCAGGACACCGGCCAGCTGCTGCGCGTCGACCTTAGCAAGGTGCCTGCGGCGTACGTCGGCTGAGGCGCCGCCAGGAACGACTGATGCCCGGCAGCACATGCTGCCGGGCATCAGTCGTACTGCGAGGTGGTGCGCCATCAGGGACTCGAACCCCAAACCCGCTGATTAAGAGTCAGCTGCTCTGCCAATTGAGCTAATGGCGCGAGGACCGCAAGGCCTCGCAGACTGTATCAGGGGCGTTCTGCCGTCGCGAAATCGATTCCGGTGGGGCGCATCCCGGCCTGGGGCGGGTAGGTTTCCACGTACGGCGCACGCCCCGACTCGAAGGACCGATGCGATGACTGTCATACCGGACCTGCCCGTCGAACGGCCGCAGGACGAGGTGCCGCTGGCGCCGGAGAAGCCGTCCTGGTCGGTCGCCCTCAAACGTGCTCGCGCCCGCTTCTCCCAGGACGACTGCACGGACAAGGCAGCGGCGCTGACCTACTACGCCATGCAGTCCCTCTTCCCCGGGCTGATCGCGTTGCTGTCCCTCATCAACGTGTTCGGCAACGGCAAGAAGACCACGACGAGCCTGGTCAACATCCTGGCGTCGATCGCGGGGAAGTCGCCCAAGGATCTGCACGCGATCACCGACTTCATCAACAACATCAACACCGCCGGTGGCGGCATCATTGCGTTGATCGTCGGCATCGCCGGCGCGATCTGGTCGGCCTCGGGATACATCGGGGCCTTCGGTCGCACGCTCAACCAGATCTACGACATCGGCGAGGGCCGCCCGTTCATCCGGTTGCGCCCGGTCCAGCTGCTGGTCACGGTCGTCGACATCGTCCTGATCATGATCCTGATGTTCGCCCTCACGACGACCGGCAAGGTGGCCACCTCGATCGCGGCGGAGGTCGGCATCCCGAGCCAGGCGGTCACGATCTGGGACATCGCGAAGTGGCCCTTCGTGGTCCTGATCGTCGTATTCCTGATCTCGTTGCTCTACTGGGCCACCCCGAACGTGCGCAAGACCAAGCGAATGCTGCTCAGCTGGGGAGCGCTCGTGGCCTTCGTGGTCTGGGTCATCGGCTCGGTGGTCCTGCTGACCTACTTCACGTTGACCAACGGATCCAGCTACACCAAGACCTACGGCATCTTCGCCGGCGCGATCATGTTCCTGCTGTGGCTCTGGATCACCAACCTGGCCATGCTCTTCGGTGCCGAGCTGGACGCCGAGCTGATCCGCACCCGACAGCTGCGCTCGGGCATGCCCGCCGAGGAGATGATCCTGCTGCCCGCTCGCGACGAGAGCGGCCTGGAGAAGAAGTCCGATAAACAGCTGGCTCTCGTCGAGCAGGCCCATGGACTGCGTGCGGAGGCCGAACGCGAGACCGCGAGCCCCGACTCCCGCGCCCTGGAGCGGTTTGTGCAGGATCAGGCCGAGTCCAGGGAGGGCAAGAACCCGTACGGGCCCGATGTGCGCACGATGCGGGTCACGAAGGATGAGAGTGTGACCGACACCCCCCGGCAGGTAGGCGATGTCCGGCTCGACCGGCAGGACAGTTCCCCCAGCGCAGGAAGGCAGGCAGTGATGACCCCGACGTCCGGTGATCCCGCACAGCAGCGGGAGCAGATCGAGAGAGCGCGCAGCGAGCGCTCGGCCGTCGCCGTCGCGAAGGCTCAGCGCGAACGCGTCGTCCGTGACCGTCTGGCGGCCGTCGAGGCCAAGGCCGCGAAGAAGCGTGCAGCGCAGGAGAAGAAGCGCCAGGAGCAGCTGAAGGCGTCCGAGGAGGCGTTGCCGCGGAGCAAGCGCTGGGAGGCGGTCGAGGCCGTACGCGCCCAGTTCGCCCCGCGTAGCTCGCGGGCGCGCGACGAGGTCGAGGCCGAGCGCAGTGCCCGACGTGCCGAGTTCGAGGCGAGCGTGCAGGACGCGAAAGACGCCAGGGCCGCTGCAGCTCGCGAGGCGCCCGCCCCGCTGCCGGCCGACGGGTCGCACGTCGCGGAGGACCACGAACTTCCGCAGCGCCCGGAGGACGTCGACGCGCGCGAGAGCGCGTCGCGGGCGATCGTCGACGCCGAACGCACCCACCGGCGCGAGGAGTGGTACGCCACCCACCAGCGCTGACGGCGTACGTGACACGAGGGTGCGCAGGAAGTGGCCCACCGCACCCGCGACCGCCTGATTGAGAGGCGCTCACGCGCGTCGCACCCAGGCTCGCACGGACGTGCAGCAGGATGGACCCATGATCGGAATCGTTGCTGTCCTGTTGGTGATTTGGCTGGTTTTCGTGGTCCTTGGGTTCGTGATCAAGGGACTTCTGTGGCTGGCCCTCATCGGCGTCGTCCTTTTCGTGGCCACCGGCGTCTGGGGCTGGTTGCGCGGTAAGTCCCGGACCTGACCCACGCCGTCGGCACATGAAAGACGCCCTGGCATCACGTGGTTCGTGATGCCAGGGCGCTTCGTGGGGTGAGTGACGGGACTTGAACCCGCGACCACCGCGACCACAACGCGGTGCTCTACCAGCTGAGCTACACCCACCATGGCGCCGCCGGGTGCCTGGACGGATCCGGGCGGAGGCAGCGCGGACGATCATACCTGCCGGACGACCGTGCTTCCGACCGCCCCGGCAGTGTGCTCAGTGAGCTTCCAGCGGCTCCGCGATAGCGCGGGCGGCCTTGGTGTCGGGGCCGGGTGGTGGCACGAACACGGCCTGACGCCAGTAGCGCAGCTCATCGATGGACTCGCGGATGTCGGCCAGCGCACGGTGCCCGCCGTGCTTGGCCGGGGCCGCGTAGTAGGCCTTGGGGAACCAGCGGCGTGACAGCTCCTTGATCGAGGACACGTCGATGATCCGGTAGTGCAGGTGCGCCTCGAGTGTGGGCATGTCGCGGGCCAGGAACCCCCGGTCGGTGCTCACCGTGTTTCCGCCGAGCGGCCAGCGGCGCTCCTCCGGGGCGTGTTCAGTGATGTAGGCCATCACCTGTTCCTGCGCGTCCTGCATGGACATCCCGCCGGACAGCTCCTCCAGCAGACCGCTGCTGGTGTGCATGTCGCGCACGAAGTCGTTCATCTGCTCCAGGGCGGCCGCCGGCGGCTTGACGACGACGTCGACACCGTCGCCGAGCTGGTTGAGATCGAAATCGGTGACCAGGGCGGCGACCTCGATAAGGGCGTCGTGCTCCAGGGACAGTCCGGTCATCTCGCAGTCGATCCACACGATGCGATCCGTGCGTGCTTTGTCATCGCTCACAACCGCCACCCTAGGGGCCGGGTCCGTCAGTCGATCCACGCCGTGCTCGTCTTATCTTTGTGGTGTGAGCACCGAGGCGCCCGGGGGTGCGCCGGTCCCGGGTCGGAAGCGTCCGTCGTACCGGCCTGCCCTGCTGCTGCACCGGCCGATCCTGCGGTACTGGCTCGCGGTCGCCCTGCTCGCCGTGTTCTTCGGCGCGTGCGGCTACTCGGTCCTGAAGATCGTCCGCGCGCAGTCCGGCGTGACGGCCACGGTCCTGGGGATCATGCTGTCGCTGGTCGTGCTGGGCATCATCGTGCCGGTGCTGCTCTGGTTGGACCGGTTCGAGCGGGAGCCGCCCCAGCTGCTCGTCATGGTCTTCGCCTGGGGCGCCTGCGTGGCGACCCTCGGGGCGCTCACCCTCAATCAGTTTGGGGGCACGCTCGTCGGGGTCAGGCCCGGTGACAGCCTGCTCGCCGTCACGGTCGCGCCGGTCGTCGAGGAGAGTCTGAAGGGTCTGGCGCCTCTGCTGATCCTGCTGCTCTGGCGCCGGGAGATCGACGGGGTCGTCGACGGGATGGTCTATGCCGGGATGACGGCAGCCGGCTTCGCCGCGGTCGAGGACGTCTTCTACCTGGCCCAGGGTTACTCCACCGCCGGTCGGCACGGGCTGTTCGCGACCTTCCTGGTGCGCGTGGTCATGAGCCCGTTCGCCCACCCCCTCTTCTCGCTGTGTGTGGGCATCGGCATCGGTCTGTCCGCGACGTCGGGCCGATGGCTGGTGCGCATCGCGGCGCCGATCATCGGCTGGTGTTGCGCGGTGTTGCTGCACGCGGGCTGGAACGCCGGCGCCGTCCTCGCGATCCACGGGTCGGTGTGGACCTACCTCCTGCTGCAGCTGCCGCTCTTCGCGGCGTTCGTCGCGATCGTGGTGACCGCCCGGCGGCGGGAGGCGGCGCTGATCGACCGGCACCTGCGCCACTACATCGAGACCGGTGACCTCACCCTGCCCGAGGTGATGATGCTCGCCTCGATCCCGGAACGCCGGTACGCCCGGGCCTGGGCGGGCGCGCACTACGGTCGGCTCGGCGAGCATCAGATGCGGCAGTTGCAGGACGCCGGCAGCGAGCTCGCGCTGCTGCGGGCCCGGATCGCGCACGGACAGCGCGGAGCCCGACTGCGGGCGGATGAGCGCGACCTGCTGAACGTGATCGCGGGGTGCCGCGAGCCCTACCTCGACACGGCGCTCTACCGGCGCGGGTAAACCGTTCGTCGGCGTCCGTGCCGTCTGTGCTTCGGGCGGGGTTTCAGGCGGCCTGGACGAGGAGCGCTGCGGTCGGCTCGCACTGCCCGGTGGGTTGTCGGTGCTTCGGTCACTTTCCTGCGCGCGGCGTACACGCCCCGGGTGGGGTGTCGGCGCCGCGGTCACTCACCGGCGTCCCCTGTACGCGCCCAAGCCGAAGAAGTCGCGTCCTTCAGCCGTGTGCCCTGCGATTCCGTCTCCCGATCCAGGCCCCAGCGAATGAAGCGATGGGGATGCCCGCGACTGCGAGCCAGTCGCCTGTTCGGGCGAGGGAAACGAGCAGCACCACGCAGACCAGGAGGAGCCCCACGAGGAGGAATCTCGCGCGCAACGTGGCAGGCCACCATCGGGAGGGGGTGGCCTGTCGCTGCACGACGCTGCCCTTCTGATGCGAGCGGTGAACGAACTGGTGCCCCCGGCAGGACTCGAACCTGCGACCTAGGGATTAGAAGGCCCTTGCTCTATCCAGCTGAGCTACGGGGGCGAGCGCCGACAAGTGTAGGGCGGACATCGGCGCGGCCCGGCAAGTTGAGTATGCCGACCCGACAGGCGATGCTGGCCCGGTGACACGAGCGCTCGAGGGGATAGTGCTGCTCCCCGCGCTGCAGTCGCTGCGGACTCAGGTGGAGCGCACGGCGCTGCCCCTGGACGTCGAGGGGGTCTCCGCGACGCGGCGTACGCGCTCGGAGCTGCTCGCACAGCTGGACGACTACCTGATCCCGCGCGCGAAGTCCCTGGACGCCCCGCTGCTGGCGGTCGTCGGCGGCTCGACGGGTGCCGGCAAGTCGACACTCGTGAACTCCGTTGTCGGAGAACATGTCTCCAAGTCCGGCGTGCTGCGTCCGACGACGCTGGCCTCCACGCTGGTGCACAACCCAGCCGACGAACGCTGGTTCGCCGGAGACCGGGTGCTGCCCGGACTGGCACGTCTGACCGGCGAGCACACCGAGCTCACCGACCCGGGCACGTTGCACCTGGTGTCGTCCGCAGGCCTGCCGCAGGGCGTCGCGCTGCTCGACGCGCCCGACATCGACTCGGTGGTCTCGGCCAACCGCGACCTGGCCCGGCAGCTGATGTCGGCGGCCGACCTGTGGATCTTCGTCACCACGGCGGCCCGGTACGCCGACGCCGTCCCGTGGGAGCTGCTGCACCAGGCGACGGACCGCGGGACGTCCGTGGCCATCGTCCTCAACCGTGTGCCGACCGACGCGATGGAGGACGTGCGCTCGCACTTCGCGGGCATGCTGGCCGAGCAGGGCCTCGGCCAGTCGCCGGTCTTCGCGATCATCGAGACCGGGCTGGAGGACGGGCGCCTGCCCGACGAGGAGGTCGCCCGGCTGCGCAGCTGGCTGCACTCCCTGGCCTCCGACGCGCAGGCCCGCAACATCGTCATCCGACGCACCCTCGACGGTGCGCTGGACTCCCTGCAGCAGCGGGTTCGTGCGCTGCAGGACGGCATCGCGGCGCAGACGGAGGGGGCCGCGCGATTGCGCAAGGAGGTCGACGACGGGTTCGCCGCCGCGGCGGCCGGGGTCGACGAGGGCATGAAGGACGGCTCGCTGTTGCGCGGCGAGGTACTCGCTCGGTGGCATGAGTTCGTCGGCACCGGGGAGGTGCTGCGTCAGCTGGAACGACACGTGGGGCGCGCCCGGGACCGGGTGACCGCGTACCTGCGCGGCCGGGGCAAGGCGCAGCCGGCCGAGGAGCTGGGGGAGGCCCTGCAGTCCGGCGTCGTGGTGCTGGTGCGTTCGCACGGACAGTCCGCGGTCGACGGCATCGCCCGCGGCTGGCGGCTGACCCCGGGAGGGGCGCCGTTGATGGGAGCGCACCCCGAGATCGCCCAGCTGTCACCCGATTTCACCCAGCGTGCCGAGGAGTTGGTGCGGCGCTGGCAGGGCGAGGTGCTGCAGATGGTGCGCGACGAGGCCGCGGGCAAGCGCACGACGGCACGGTTCCTCGCGTTCGGTGTCAACGGCCTGGCCGTGATGCTGATGCTGATCGCGTTCTCCGCGACCTACGGCCTGAGCGGTGCCGAGGTGGGGATCGCCGGCGGTTCGGCGGTCGTGGCCCAGCGGCTGCTCGAGGCGCTCTTCGGCGACCAGGCCGTCCGCACGCTGTCGGCCCGGGCCCGCAAGCGGCTGCTGGACCTGAGCAGTGAGCTCTACGACCAGGAGAAGGCGAGGTACGTGCGCGTGTTGGAGGATGGGGCGAGCATCTCACCGCAGGACGACGGACTGCGTACGGCGATGGGTGAGCTCAAGGCGGCACGCCGGTGACGCCGATCCTGGGGCGCCACAGGCCCGCCGCACCCGTCCCCGCCGAGCAGCTGGCCCAGCGCAGTGAGGACCTCGCCGCGGCGCTGGACCACGGCGGCTCCCGACTTCCGGCTCCCGACGTGGCGCAGGCCCGGGCGTTGCTGGAGAAGGCGCGGGCGCGTACGGCGCTCACCGGCTCGCGTACGGTCGTCGCTCTCGCCGGGGCCACTGGCTCCGGGAAGTCGACGCTCTTCAATGCGCTGGTAGGAGAACCGATCTCGAGGATCGGTGCCCGCCGCCCGACGACGTCCTCACCGGCTGCGGCCATCTGGGGCGAGGAGCCGAGCGCCGACCTGCTGCAGTGGCTGGGCGTCTCGACCCGGCACCAGGTCGCCGCCGGATCACCGCACGCCGCGGATCTCGACGGCATGATCCTGCTCGACCTGCCCGACCTCGACTCCAACGTCGCGCAGCACCGCGCCGAGGCCGACCGCGTGCTGGAGCTGGCCGACGTCTTCGTGTGGGTCACCGACCCGCAGAAGTACGCCGACGCCGTCATGCACGACCAGTACATCTCCCGGCTCGCCGGGCACGACGCGGTGACCCTGGCCGTCCTCAACCAGGTCGACCTGCTGCAGCGCGCCGAGGTCGGGGAGTGCGTCGCGGACCTGAAGCGGCTGCTGGTGGCCGACGGGTTGGCGGGCGTGCGGATCATCCCCATCTCCGCCGCGCGCGGCCACGGCGTCGACGACGTCGTGTCCGCGATCGCCCAGGTCGTGCAGCAGCGCAACGCCGCCGAGCAGCGGCTCCTCGGAGATCTCACGGTCCACGCCACCGGGCTGCGCCCGCATGTCTCCGACACCGAGCCGCCGGTGCAGGACGCCGGGCCCGAGTTGGACCGAGCCCTGGCGCAGGCGGCCGGCGTACCCGTCGTTCTCGACGCCGTCGAGCGCGACTACTTCATGCGGTCCACCCAGCGCGGCGGCTGGCCGTTCACCCGGTGGATCACCAAGCTGCGCCCCGCCCCGTTGTCCCGCCTCGGCCTCGACGAGGTCGTGAAGGGCGGCCTCAGCCGGCACGAGAGCAGCACCGTGCTCGGCCGCTCGTCGCTGCCCCCGCCCACACCGGCGTCGCGGGCGGCGGTGGACGTGGCCAGTCGCGAGTTGGCGCAGCTGGCGTCCGTGGGACTGCCGCAACCCTGGGCGGACGCCGTGCAGGACGCAGCGGCGCCCGACGAGAAGCTGTACGACGAGCTGGACCGCGCCGTGATGGGCGTGCCGCTGCGGGGCCGCGATCCGGGCTGGTGGTCGGTCGTCGCCGTGCTGCAGTGGCTCTTCGCGATCGTGGCTGTGCTCGGGCTGTTGTGGCTCGTGTCGCTCTCGGTGCTGGCTTTCGGCCAGATCCATCTGGACCCCCCGACGGTCGGGATCATCCCGATCCCGCTGCTCATGCTCGTGCTCGGTCTGCTCGCCGGGTTGGTGCTGGCGTCGCTGTCCCGATGGATCGCACGGCGGGGTGCGGCCCATCGCAGCAGGGTGGTCGGAGCGCGGATGCGGCAGGAGATCAGTGCTGTCGCGGCACGGCAGATCACCGACCCCGTCGCGGTCGTCCTGAACGATCACCGTCAGACGCGCGTGCACCTGGAGGCGGCCGAGGGCTGAGCCCGCGTCGTCCACATCCCCGTCAGAGGGTGTCTCGTCGTCCACACGGCCCGTCTGCCCGCCTTCTCCGCCGCCCTCCGTGGGCGCACTCTCGTCGCAAACGGGCACCTCCCGGTGTCCTGCGAGGGGAGTGGGCATGAACGAGGTGGAGATCACGCTGACCGGGAACGTCTCATTGGACCCGCAGCGTCATCAGACGAGGACCGGCGAACATTTCCTGTCCTTCCGGGTGGCGGTCAACGAACGCCGATACGACCAGGGGTCCGGCGGGTACGTCGACGGCGCGGCGAGCTTCTATCGGGTCGTCGCGTGGAAGCAGCTGGCCAGGCACCTGGACGGGTGCCTGTGCAAGGGCGACCCGGTGATCGTGCGTGGGGTGCTGCGGATCAACGAGTGGACCGCGACCAACGGCCAGGCGCGCTCGACGCCGGAGGTCACGGCGTACCACGTGGGCCACGATCTGGCGTTCGGCGAGGGCAGCTTCCGGCGGGTGA
Source organism: Allobranchiibius sp. GilTou38 (assembly GCF_017565325.1). Lineage (NCBI taxonomy): Bacteria > Bacillati > Actinomycetota > Actinomycetes > Micrococcales > Dermacoccaceae > Allobranchiibius > Allobranchiibius sp. GilTou38. Next base: position 276,597 of record NZ_JAGEKN010000008.1, read on the forward strand.
GCCGCTCGGCGCCGCCCGGGCAGGTCGCACCGGGTGGGTCCACGGAGGCGGTTGGACCGGTGGCCCGGACCGACGGCACCGACGCGGACGGTGCGCAGTCGGCCGCCTGAGCACCGGCCGATTCGGTCGCAGTGCGCGCCGCGACTAGCCTTCCGGGCATGGCTGAGTTCATCTACACAATGACCAAGGCGCGCAAGGCGGTCGGCGACAAGGTCATCCTCGACGACGTCTCGATGTCGTTCTACCCCGGCGCCAAGATCGGCGTCGTCGGCCCCAACGGCGCCGGCAAGTCCACCATCCTGAAGATCATGGCCGGGCTCGACCAGCCCTCCAACGGTGAGGCCCGCCTCTCGCCCGGCTTCAGCGTCGGCATCCTGCTGCAGGAGCCGCCGTTGAACGAGGAGAAGGACGTGCGAGGCAACGTCGAGGAGGGTATGGGTCAGATCAAGGACGATCTGGACCGGTTCAACGAGATCTCCGAGCTGATGTCCGCCCCGGACGCCGACTTCGACGCCCTGATGGCCGAGATGGGCACGCTGCAGGAGAAGATCGACGCCGCCAACGCCTGGGACCTGGACTCCCAGCTCGAGCAGGCGATGGACGCGCTGCAGTGCCCTCCCGGTGACGCCGACGTCACCGTCCTGTCCGGTGGTGAACGACGCCGCGTCGCGCTCTGCAAGCTGCTGCTCAGCAAGCCCGACCTGTTGCTGCTCGACGAGCCCACCAACCACCTCGACGCCGAGTCGGTGAACTGGCTGGAGCAGCACCTGGCGGCCTACCCCGGCACCGTCCTGGCCGTGACCCACGACCGGTACTTCCTGGACAACGTGGCCCAGTGGATCGCCGAGGTCGACCGCGGCCGGCTCTACCCCTACGAGGGCAACTACTCGACGTACCTGGAGAAGAAGCAGGAGCGCCTGCAGGTCCAGGGCAAGAAGGACGCCAAGCTCGCCCGTCGCCTGAAGTCCGAGCTGGAGTGGGTGCGCTCGAACGCCAAGGCCCGCCAGGTCAAGAACAAGGCCCGCCTCGCCCGCTACGAGGAGATGGCCGCGGAGGCCGACCGCACCCGCAAGCTGGACTTCGAGGAGATCCAGATCCCGCCGGGCCCGCGCCTCGGTGCGCAGGTCATCGAGGTCAAGGACCTGAAGAAGGGCTTCGGCGAGCGGGTGCTCATCGACGGCCTCTCCTTCACGCTGCCGCGCAACGGCATCGTGGGCGTCATCGGCCCGAACGGCGTCGGCAAGACCACCCTCTTCAAGACCATCGTCGGTCTGGAGGAGCCGGACAGCGGGTCGGTGAAGATCGGCGAGACCGTCGACATCTCCTACGTCGACCAGAGCCGTGGCGGCCTCGACGCGGAGAAGTCCCTCTGGGAGGTCGTGTCCGACGGACTGGACTACATGAAGGTCGGCAAGGTCGAGATCCCCTCACGCGCCTATGTGTCGCAGTTCGGATTCAAGGGCCCGGACCAGCAGAAGAAGGCCGGCGTCCTCTCCGGTGGGGAGCGCAACCGCCTCAACCTGGCGCTGACCCTCAAGGAGGGCGGCAACCTGCTGCTGCTCGACGAGCCCACCAACGACCTGGACGTGGAGACGCTCGGGTCGCTGGAGAACGCACTGCTGGAATTCCCCGGCTGCGCCGTGGTCATCAGCCACGACCGGTGGTTCCTGGACCGGGTGGCGACGCACATCCTGGCCTACGAGGGCACCGAGGAGAACCCGGCCAACTGGTACTGGTTCGAGGGCAACTTCGACGCGTACGAGGAGAACAAGGTCGAGCGGCTCGGTGTCGAGGCGGCCCGCCCGCACCGGGTCACCCACCGTCGCCTCACCCGCGACTGAGCGGGCACCGGACGCGGACCTCCCCATCGAGGGGTAGGAACGTGGTCGAGGGGTGGGGCTGCAG
>NZ_JAGEKN010000009.1:0-268045 GCF_017565325.1 Allobranchiibius sp. GilTou38
CCTCACTTGTAATGAGGATGTCGCAGGTTCGACTCCTGTCTCCGGCTCCCGTTCTACCGAAGACGCCACGAGGGGCTCGGGTCGCGGCCGCGACCCGAGCCCCTCGTGCGTCCCTGGTCAGCCGGTGGCGCCGGCCGGGGTGGTGGTCACCTTGGTGCCCTCCAGCTTGTTCGCCTTCGTCGCGTACGTGTTGGTGAAGGTGCCGGCGAGCGCGACCTTCGCGACGTCGACACCGAGTTGCTTCTCCATGGCGTAGACCGTCTTGGGGCCGCCGGCGGGCATGATGCCGTCAGGGAGGAACTGGCCCTTGTCGGTGGTCAGGCCCGCGATGTACTGCGCCTTGGTGATGGTGGCATTGGAGACGAAGTCCGCGGGCAGCGCGTTCGCGATGTCGGCCGCCGAGTGGGTGTTGATCCAGTGCATCGTCGCCACGAGAGCATCCACCACATCCTGGGTGGCGGCCTGGTGGGATTTCACCCAGCTCGACTGAGCCAGTACGCCGGCCGCCGGCCACGCGCCGCCGAGCGCCTGGGTGGCGCCGGCCGTCGTCGCGAGGTCGAGCGCGGAGTAGCCCAGCTTCTTGGATTCCAACGCTCCGACGGTGGGCTGGGTCGTCATCACGCACTGCGCCGACTTGCGCTGGATCGCGGCGATGGCGGTGGTCCCGGCGCCGACCGCGAGCGTGTGGTATTCGCTGTGCTTGACGCCCTTCTGCGCGGCGAGGAACTGGGTGAGTTCGTCGGTGCCCGACCCGAGGTCGGTGACCCCCAGCGTCTTGCCCTTGAAGTCGGCGGCGCTGTGAACGCCGCTGGAGTTGCCGCACATCTCACGCTCCCCGGGTGCGCCGGACAGCTGGACGACGTCGATCACGTCCTTGCCCTTGGCCTGGAAGTCGATCGTGTGGATGTACCAGGCGCCGGCCATGTCGACCTGGCCCGAGGCCATCGCCTCTTCGGCGCCGACCCCGCCGTTGGTCTCCGTCGACAGCTCCACCTTCACGCCGTACTTCTTGTAGAAGCCGAGACTCTGGGCGAGCTGGTAGGGCAGGTAGATCTGCTTGTCGATGCCGCCGACCATCAGCTTGACGGTGGGCATCGAGCCGCCGTTCGAGCCGCCGGCCGACGTCGAGCCGGAGGCGCTGCCGGCACCCGAGCTGGAGCTACCGCAGGCAGTGACGCCCAGGGCGAGCGCCCCGGCAGCGGCGATCGCGATCGCGGACTTGTACATGGAATGGGTTCCTTTCGTGGGGGACTGCGGGGAGATGTGAGGGTGCGCTCAGATGGCCTGGATCTCCCATCGGCTCGGCGGCCGCCACGACAGGACGCGCCGTTCCAGGAGAGTGATGAGGTACTCCGCGGTGAGCGTGACGACGGCCATGATCGCCATGGAGGCGAAGACGGTGTCCGGGTCGAAGTTGCCCTGCGCCTGGCTGATGATCAGGCCGATCCCGTGCTGCGCGCCGAGTACCTCGGCCACGAGCGCGCCGATGATGGCGAAGCCGAATGCGGTGTGCAGGCTCGCGATGATCCAGGTCAGCGCCGACGGGATCGTGACGTGCCGGGCGACCTGCAACGGTGATGCCCCGAGCACCCGGATGTTCGCGACGAGGTTCTGATCCACCTCGCGCACGCCCTGGAAGGCGTTGAAGAAGACGATGAAGAACACGAGCACCGATGCCAGCAGCACCTTGGGGAAGGTCCCCAGGCCGAAGGCCACGATGAAGATCGAGCCCAGGATGATCCGGGGGATGGAGTTCAGCACCTTGATGTAGGGACCGAGCACATCGGCGAGGAACCTGTTCTGGCCGAGGATGAGACCGACCACGATCCCCGTCACGGTGCCCAGGAGGAAGCCGTAGAGCGCTTCGGAGATGGTGACCCACAGGTTCAACCAGATGGTGCCGAACGCCGTGCCCTTCGTGAACAGGTGCACCAGGCTGTGCCAGATGCCGGTCGGCTGACCGAAGAAGAACTTGTCGAGCCAACCGACGGAGGTGAGCAGTTGCCATCCGCCGATCACGATGACCGGCACCAGGATTCGTGCGATCCAGAGCTTCCGCGTACGACGGCGTCGGGCCCGCAGCGAGGTCACCTGCACGTCGGATTCGGTCTCGACCAGCCCGGTCCGGCCGGGGATCGTCGAACTCATGCCGCACCTGCCGTCTGGGCGTAGGCCCGCTGGACCTCGTCCTTCAGTGACGACCAGATGCGGTCCTGCAGTTCGAGGAATCGCCGCTCATGGCGGATGGTCTGCACGTCCCCCCGCGGGCGGGGTAGATCGATGTCGAACGACTGCTTGATGGACCCCGGGCTGCTGGTCATGATCAGGACCCGATCGGACAGGGCGACGGCCTCGTCCAGATCGTGGGTGATGAAGAGCACCGAGGGACGCGACTGCTCCCACAGCCCGAGCAGTTCGGTCTGCATGATGGCTTTGGTCTGCACGTCCAGCGCACCGAACGGCTCGTCCATCAGCAGGATCTTCGGCTCGTTGATGAGGGCCGCGGCCATCCCGACCCGCTTGCGCATGCCGCCGGAGAGCTGATGGGGGTAGCGGTCCTCGAAACCGGACAGTCCCACCCGTCGCAGCCAGTCGCGGGCGAGCGAGACGGCCTCCTTCTTGCCCATCCCGCGCAGGGTGGGCCCGGTCATCACGTTGGCGAGCACCGTCTTCCACGGGAAGAGCGCGTCGGCCTGGAACATGAAGCTGACGCCCTGGGTCACACCGTTCACGACCTTGCCGCCGACCTTGACCGTCCCCGCGCTCGGGCGCTCGAGTCCGGAGACCTGGCCCAACGTGGTCGACTTGCCGCACCCCGTCGGGCCGACGATCGCGCAGAACTGCCCCGGTTCGATCACGAGGCTGACGTCGTGGATGGCGGTGAAGGCCTCGCCCTTGGGGGTGAGGAAGCGTTTGGTCAGACCTGAGATCTCGATACGCGCCGCGTCGTCGGCTGTCATGGGCGGCTCCTTTCGTTCTGCCGGTGGAGGTGCTGGGCAGAACGTACGGAGGCGGTGTGAGCCAGGTCACGGTTGTGGTCGAATCCCCTATAAACCCTCGTATTCAAGGGTTTTGCGCATTGTGCGCACCCAGCTTGTCGCGGGGCGTGACCGAGGTCACAATGACGGCGTGCGGTCCCGGATGCGCAGGCTCTCCAGCCAGATCCTGATGGCTCAGCTGGTCATCCTTGCTGCGACCATCGGGGTCGGCTTCGTGCTGTTCGCACACGTCGAGCGCGGTCACCTCGACAAGGAGTACGAGGCGCGCGCGGCCTCGATCGCCTCCACGGTGTCGGGGGTGCCGTCGATCCGCAGCTGCATGGAGCACGACGCGCCGGGCTGCGCCACGACGATCCAGACGATCGCGATGTCCATCGGCCGCGAGACCCACGCGTCGTACGTCGTGGTCATCGACATGCATCGGGTGCGTCACTCACATCCGGATCCGGCGCTGATCGGACAGCCGGTGACGGAGCCGATCGTCACGTCGGACGGCCGTGTCCATCTGGGTGCGGACAACGGGAGCACGGGACGTTCGGCGAACGGCAAAGCGCCGCTCTACGGGCTCGACGGCCGGATGGTCGGCGAGGTGTCCGTGGGCATCAGGGAGAGCTCGGTCTCGAGTGCGCTGCGTCAGGAACTCCCCTCGTACGCAACGTGGTTCGCCATCGCGCTCGCCTTCGGCACGATCGCGTCGTTCGGTCTAGCGGCGCACCTCAAACGCCGGACGTTCGGGCTGGAACTGGACGAGATCTCCCAGCTGCTGCAGGAGCGCGAGGGCATGCTGCACGGTGTGCGCGAAGGCGTCATCGCCTTCGACCGGCGTGACCGCGTCAGCGTCGTGAACGACGAGGCGCAGCGGTTGCTGGGCGTCCAGGTGAGCGCGGTGGGGGAGCACCTCAACGACGTACTGCCCGAGGGGCGCCTGCGTGATGCGCTCGCCGGGAGGGACACCAAAGGGGACGACATCGTCCTCACCGACGACGTGATCCTGGTGATCAACCGGATGCCCGTCACGGTGGCCGGGCGCCCGCACGGCTCGATCGTGACGCTGCGGGATCGCACCGAGGTGGCCGGCCTGCGCAGCGAGCTGGACGGTGAGCGCGGCCTCACCGACTCCTTGCGCGCTCAGCAACACGAGTTCGCGAACCGGCTGCACGCCGTCGCCGGACTGCTGCAGCTGGGGTACTCCGACGAGGCGCTCGACTACGTCCTGCAGATCCAGGGGACCGGGGCGGAGTTCGACAACACGCTGCGCACGCACATCGAGGCGCCGCAGGTCGTCGGACTCCTCCTGGGAAAGGCGGCGGAGGCCAGCGAGCGCGGCATCGAGCTGGTGATCGCCCCGGAGACCTGGCTCGGTGAATCGCCCGACAAGGTGCAGGCGCTCACCAGCATCCTCGGCAACCTGATCGACAACGCGTTCGCCGCGCTCGGCACGGTGCCCGCGCCGCGCAGAGTGGTGGTGGCGATCGTCGAGGACGAGAGCGAGGTGACGATCACCGTCGCCGACAACGGTCCCGGCATCCCCGCCGGGAGCGAGCGGATGATCTTCCGCGACGGCTACAGCACCAACGAGCAGGCCGGCGCCCGTCCCCGCGGGCTCGGCCTCGCGCTGGTCGAACGGCTCGTAACCAAGCTGGGCGGTTCGACCGTCGTCTCCGGCGGCCCCGGCGCCCGCTTCACCGTGCGGCTGCCGGTCGCTTCCCCGTCCGTGCCCATCGGCAGCGGCGCGCCCGAATGAGCGAGGCCGTGCTCGGTGTGGTCATCGTCGACGACGACTTCCGTGTCGCCGACATCCACGGCGCCCTCGTGCAGCGCGTCCCGGGGTACCAGGTCGTCGGAAAGGCGCACACCGCCGAGCAGGCGGTGGACCAGGTCCGGACACTGCGCCCGGATCTGGTGCTCATGGATGTCTACCTGCCGGACGGGAACGGGCTGGACGTGCTGCGGACGCTGCTCGACGAGCCCGATCCTCCCGCCGTCATCGTCATCACCGCGGCGCGCGAGATCGCCTCCGTCCGGGCGGCGTTGCAGCTGGGAGCGGTGCACTATCTGGTGAAGCCGTTCGACTTCAGTCTGCTGATCGAGCGGCTCACGACGTACCGGCAGCTGCGTCATCGCCTCGCCGGTCTGCCGGGTGAGCCGGCGCAGTCCGAGGTCGACGAACTCTTCGGGATGCTTCGCGCGACGCCCTCGCCGATGCCTCGCCCCGCGAAGGGACACTCCGCGCCGACGCTGGAGCTGGTCCGCAACGTCGTCCGGTCCACGACCGGTGACGTGTCGGCCGCCGAGGTCGCGGGCGAGGTCGGGATCAGTCGCGCCACGGCACAGCGCTACCTCAACTACCTCGAGCAGCAGGGCCTCGTGCAGCTACGACTGAAGTACGGCGCCGCCGGCAGGCCCGAACATCGCTACCACCCGCGCGCCTGAGCGACCGGCGACGTGGGCCGCACGCCTGAGCGACCCGGCGACGTGGGCCGCGCGCCTGAGCGACCCGGCGACGTGGGCCGCGCGCCTGAGCGACCCGGCGACGTGGGCCGCGCGCCTGAGCGACCCGGCGACGTGGGCCGCCGGGTCGAGGTCAGCCGCGCGCGGTCTGCAGCCGGGCGCGCAGAACGGCCTGATGTGTCGAGGCCGAGACGAGCCCGATCGGACCGGACAGGTAGGTGTAGTCGTAACCGAGGGCGTCCATCATGGCGAACGAATTGTTGACGGTGGTGCCGACCAGTTGGACGGTGTCACCGCGGACGGCGGCCATCCCCAGCGCGGGGGCGGAGTAGAAGACGCTGTACCCCACGACGCCACGCCCGGAGGAGCACTCCTGCGAGAAGAGCAGCCGCAGCGACGCGCGCGAGCGCACAGTCGACGCCGTGCCGTTCGCGTACTTGTTGCACGTCGCTACGCTCCAGTACGCGGCGGGGTGGGTGGCCGTGTGCTCGTAGAGGTAGACGCGTTCGTCGTCCTGCGGGAAGCCGGGGTCGAAGCGGTTGTCGAGGTTCACATAGTGGTCGTACTTCGAGAGCGGCACCCCGTTCTTGGCGAAGTAGGCGATGAGGTAGGACCAGTGTCCGGAGGCAACGGGATAGCACGACGTGCGCAGCTCCGGCCCGGTGACGCCGGGTGCGGACGCCGCGGGGATCACCACGGCCTGCGACGGGTGGGCCTGCACCAGCTTCACTTCGGCCCGGGCGTGCGCGTCACAGGTGGCGCGGCTGGTGAACTGAGCCTCTCGGGTCGTGCCGTGGTAGTAGACCGAGTTCTTCTCGGTGGCCGCCGACGCACGGACCGGTGAGCCTCCCCACCCGGTGAGCGCACTGCCGGCCGCCACGACGGCGAGGGCCGCTCCCCATGCCTTCTTCATCGATGTGTTCCTCCTGGGTAGTGGGCCGCGTGACCCGGGTGACGGCTGTGGACGACCGAGATGGTCGTCACCGGTGCGAAGTGGGACTGGTGGTGCCCCACACGTACTGCGCCTCGCCGTACACCACGCGATAGTCGCGGGCGGCCGACGAGGTGTAGGAGTACGACGCGACGCCGGCCGCGTTGCTCCGGACATTCTTCAACGCGGTCCACTTCGTCGCACCGGACGCGCGGTACTGGATGACGCCGACCTGGCCGGCCCATGGGATGTTCTCGTCGCGGCCGGTGGAGTAGCGGATCACTCGGGTGCGCAGCGTCACCGTGTTGCCCTTGCGGCTCGTCGACAGCCCGGCCCAGGACCCGACCTTGACCGTCGTACGGGGAGCGTTCTGCGCGTAGCCCGCGTCGTCGCCGGAGCTGCCCCCCGAGGTCGGGTCGGACCCCTCGCCGGGCGCGGACGCGGCGTCGGCGTCGAGGGCCCCGTCGCCCCGCCAGGTGCGAGTGCCGAGCGGCGTGAAGGAGTACAGCTCCCAGGTGGCCCGGTTGGAGAAGTCGAAGAAGATGTAGTCGCTCGGGTTGTCGGACGTGCCGACATACCAGCCCGCGAGCGTGCTGGAGTCGGCGTGCAGGGCGCACCCGCCGGTGACCCGGACGGGCACCGCGGTACCCGGCCGCACGACGCGCGCGGTGGCGGGGACGACGAGGCGGCAGGTGCCGTACGGGGATTGACCGGACGCCTTGTGGCTGTGCAGGTGTGACCGGACCGAAGGACTCGGCACGGAAGGACGCGCCCCGGCAGCGCCCGCAGGAGCGGCGAGGGAGACACCCAGCGCCGCGATGGCTGGAACGGTGGCGATGGCGATGCGACGGATCATGGGTGACTCGGCTCTCTTGTCGGCTTCGCCCCCTGTGAGCGCCGGCGTGAGCCAGATCGTAGGGCTCCCGGTGGCGTGGTGGGGGCTGAACAGCGCGGACACGCTCGGCGTCATCACGCGGCGGGCTCCATCCGCCCTGCGACGGGCCCTCAGCCGCCCGCGTCGCGTCGGGCTGTGTCGTCGAGCGCGGCCTGCAGCAACCGGGCCAGAGTGGCGCGCTCCGATGCCGTCAGCGACGCGAAGTGCTCGTCGCTGACCGTCGTGCGAGCGCGGTCGAGGGTGCGGCGCAAGGCCCTGCCGGCGGGCGTGAGGCGGATGTCGACGGCACGGCGGTCCTGCGCGCTCGGGCTGCGTTCGACGAGGCCGTGCTCCTCCAGGGCATCCACCACGTCGGTCGCCGACCGAGGCGCGATGCCGAGTTGTGCCGCCAGGTCGGACAGGCGCAGGCCCTCGCCGTCCTCCGTGCCCGACCGCACGATGACGCCCATCGCGCGGGACTGGTGGGGTGAGAGACCGTACGGACCGAGCGCCTCCCTGTGCGCCCGTCGCAGCACGCGGGCGGTGCGCAGCACCAGTTCTCCGAGTCCCGCCGCGTCCGTTGTCATCCGGGAATGCTACGCCGAATGCTGTTGTTACTTCATTGTGAGGTAACCTCAGCAATAGGACGAGTCGCCTCCCCATCGGAAGGAGGGTCGTATGACGACACCCACCACAGCTCGTGCCCGCACCGGCATGACCGGTCGCCCCGGACCCGGCCAGCGCGCGTCCCTGCAGGTCAGCGCCGCCGACACCGCGCAGTTGCAGGACTACCCGGTCGGCGCCCGCAGGGTGCTCGGCCTCTTCGCGCCGTACCGCCGTCCCCTGCTCGGCGTCACCTCGATCATCGTGATCAGTGCGCTGCTCGGACTGGCCGGGCCGTTCATACTGCGCGCCCTGATCGACACGGCGATCCCGCAGCAGAACGTGCGGCTGCTCGTCCTGCTCGTCGGGGCGATGCTGGGGATCACCGCGGTCACCCAGCTGCTCGGGGTGGTGCAGACGTACGTCTCCACCCGTATCGGCCAGCAGGTGATGCACACCCTTCGCACGCGCCTCTTCACCCATCTGCAACGGCTGCCGCTGGGCTTCTTCACCCGCACCCGCGGTGGGGAGCTGCAGTCACGGATCACCAACGACGTCAACGCGATGCAGTCGGTCGTCACCGATACCGCCACCTCGATCGCCACCAACGTCACGACCACCGTCGGCGTCACCGTCGCGATGGTCGCCCTGTCGTGGCGCCTGTCCCTGATCAGCCTGGTGATCCTGCCCCCGGCGATCTACCTGACCCGCCGCGTCGCCCGGCTGCGCCGGTCGATCCAGACCCGCGCGCAGCGCTCACTGGCCGACATGCAGACCCAGATCGAGGAGTCGCTGTCGATCTCCGGCGTACAGCTGGCCAAGACCCTGGGCTCCGGCCCGATGCTGTCGCGACGGTTCACCCAGACCTCGCAGGAGCTGACCGAGCAGGAGCTGCAGTCCCAGATGGCCGGCCGCTGGCGGATGGGCTCGATGGCACTGATCTTCTCGGCGATCCCGGCGTTCATCTATCTGGCCGCGGGTCTGCCGGCCACCGGCCGCGGGATGACGATCGGCACGCTCGTCGCCTTCACCGCGCTGCAGACTTCGCTCTTCCGCCCGGTGATGGGTGTGCTCAACGTGGGAATCCAGGTCACCACCTCGATGGCGCTCTTCAGCAGGGTCTTCGAGTTCCTCGACGCGCTCATCGAGATCGACGACCCGGTCGTGCCCGCCGCGGTGCATGCATCGACCTTGAGCGGCGAGGTGCGGTTCGAGGGGGTTGGCTTCCGTTACCCCGGCTCGTCCGAGGATGCACTGCAGGACATCGACCTGCAGTTGCCCGCCGGTGCGCGGGTGGCCGTCGTCGGCAGCACCGGCTCCGGCAAGTCCACGCTGGCCGCGCTCGTCTCGCGCCTCTACGACCCGAGCGTCGGGCGCGTGCTCATCGACGGGCACGACGTACGCGACCTGCCGCTCGCGGCCGTCGCCTCCGCCGTCGGTGTGGTCTCGCAGGACACCTATCTGCTGCATGCCTCGATCGCGGACAACCTGCGCTACGCCAAGCCCGACGCCACCGACGCCGACCTCGTCCGGGCGGCCCGGGCCGCGCAGGTGCACGAGCTGGTCGCAGCACTGCCCGACGGGTACGACACGGTGGTGGGCGCGCGGGGGTACCGCTTCTCCGGTGGTGAGAAGCAGCGGATCGCGCTGGCACGCACCATCCTTCGCAATCCGCCGATCCTGGTGCTCGACGAGGCCACGAGCGCCCTGGACAACACGACCGAACGAGCCGTGCAGGAGGCTCTCGACGAGCTGAGCGTCGGACGGACGACCCTGACGATCGCCCACCGGCTGTCGACCGTGCGGCACGCGGACCAGATCGTGGTGCTGGACCACGGCCGGATCGTGCAGCGCGGCAGGCACGAGGAGCTGCTCGCCGAGGGCGGACGGTACGCCGAGCTGGTCCGCGACGCCGAGGCCGGCGAGCAGGCGAGGGACGACCTCATCGACGCGGCGGGCTGACCGCCGCGGGACAAAGCAGGTCCCCGGTCCGTTATGCGAAGCACGGGGCGGGTACTGCATCTGCAGGCCGTCGGCGAGACGACCGATGCCGGGAGTCGGGCCGCCGTGCGAGATGCCGGGGGCTCGCGGCTTACTGTGAGCACCTGCGGACAGGAAGGACGCACAGATGGCGGTTCGGTCTCGGGTCACACCCCCAGACACTGTGCTGCCCCTGCTGCGCGCCGCCCACCTCGGACCCGGCCTCGCCGTGACCACCCTGACCGCGCTGCTCGGCTCATCGGCCCGGCTGCGTCCGCGCGAGATCGCCGCGAGCACCGCGGCCGTCTTCCTGGGCCAGCTGTCCATCGGCTGGGGCAACGACCTGGTCGACGCCGCACGTGACCGCGCCGTCGCGCGCGCCGACAAACCACTGGCGACCGGCGAGGTCGGGGCGCCCGTGGTCGCAGGAGCGTTGGCGACCGCCCTCCTCGGATGCGTCGCCGCCTCAGCGAGCCTCGGCCGACGCAGTGCGCTGACCCATCTCGCGCTCGGGGTCGGCCCGGCCCATGCCTACAACCTGGGGCTGAAGAGCACCGCCTGGTCGTGGGCGCCGTACGCCGTCGCGTTCGGAGCGCTGCCCTCCGTGGTGAGTCAGGCCGGTGGCGACCGGCGTCGCTCGCCCGCATGGATCACGGCGCCGGCAGCTGCTCTCGGGGTGTGCGCGCACATCCTCAACGCCCTGCCGGATCTCGCGCAGGACGACGCCACCGGTGTCCGCGGTCTGCCGCACCGGCTGGGCGCGGAGCGCGGACGACAGCTGGCGACCGGCCTGCTCGGTCTCGCCTCGGTGGCGATCGTGCTGGGCCCCAACGCAACTCCCTCTCCCGTCGCGTGGTCGGCACTCGCCGCCAACGGCGCCCTCGGCGCAGTGGCGTTGCGAGGGACCGGCCGTACCCCGTTCCGGGCCGCGGTCGCCATCGCCCTGATCGACGCCGGCCTGCTGGTGTCGGGCGCCCGATGACCAGCCACGACCTGGTCGTCGTGGGCGGCGGTCCTGCCGGCGCGGCGGTCGCGCTCGGTGCGCTGCAGGCCAGGCCCGGGATATCCGTCGCCCTGCTCGACCGGGCCGACTTCCCGCGCGACAAGACCTGCGGCGACGGGATCGCACCCGAGGTGTTCGACCTTCTGACGGACGCCGGCGTGCCCGGGGTCGCCGACGGTTGGGCCCCGGTCGACCGCCTGTCCATGCGACGCGGGGAGCGGGTCGTCGAGCGCACGATGGTCCGGTCCACCTGGGTGATTCCGCGGGCCGTCTTCGACGAACGGCTGCACCAGGCCGCCGTGCGCGCCGGGGCGCAACCGCACACGCACCGCGTGTCCCAGGTGACGGTCGGCGCCGACGACGTGCGGGTCGACGACCGCTTCAGCGCGCCGCTCGCGGTCGGCGCCGACGGCGCGCACTCCGTCGTCCGCCGGGCGATCGGGCTGCCGCCGGGGCCGACGGCGTTCGCGCTGCGGGGCTACGCGCCCACCACCGACCGCCGCGTCGGCACCCAGGCCATGGTCTTCGGCACCTCGCGCCAGCCGTCGTACGCGTGGTCCTTCGACCGCGGCGACGGCCTCGCGAACGTCGGATACGGCGAGGTGCAGGCACCCGGTGCGCCGCGGCTCTCGCGGCCTCAACTGCTCGCGCAGATCGAGCAGCTGCTGCCGGGCTCGACCGCCGACGGCACGCAGTGGAAGGGCGCCCACCTGCCGTTGTCGGGGTGGGGCGCGCGGGTCGCCAGCGGGCGGGTGGCGCTGACGGGCGACGCCGCCGGGATGGTGAATCCGATGACCGGAGAAGGCATCTACTACGCCGTGCTGACCGGTCTGCTCGCCGGTCGCGCCGCCGCGGCGGCCCTCGACACCGGTGACCCGCACCTCTTCGGCCGCGACTACACCCGCCGCGTGCGGACCGAGCTGGGACCGCACCTGCGGCACAGCGCTCTGGCCGCGAGACTGTGTCGTAGCGGTCGACTGCTGGACGCCGGGGTCCGGGCCGCGCAGTCGGATCAACGCGTCTTCGACGACCTCGTCGACCTCGGACTGGCGAACGGCAGGATCACCCCGGTGGTCCTGCGGCGCCTTGCTCGCCACCTCCTCGGAACGGCCACCCAGCGGACGGAGCACATCGGATGACGGTGCAGATACTGAGCTCACGGGGTGCGCTGCCACCCCACCGCTACCCCCAGCAGCACATCACCGACACGTTCCTGGAGTCGATGGTGCCGGGCACCGATGAGCGTCTCGTGCGCCGCTTCCACGGCAATGCCGGTGTCGCGTATCGGCATACGGCCGTCCCGTTGGAGGAGTACGCCGGGCTGGCGGACTTCGGCGCGGCCAACGACACCTTCATCCGGGTCGCCGTCGAGCTGGGGTCGCAGGCCGTGCTCGACGCGTTGAAGGCTGCGGGTCTCGAGCCCAGCGACGTCGACGTGATCATCTCCGCGACGGTCACCGGGCTGGCGGTACCTTCGCTGGACGCCCGGATCGCGGCGACCATCGGGCTGCGCCCGGACGTCGTGCGGGTGCCGCTGGTGGGCCTGGGCTGCGTGGCCGGGGCCGCGGGCGTGGCGCGGCTGGACGACTACCTGCGCGGACGGCCGGACGCCGTCGGGGTCCTCGTGGCCGTCGAGCTGTGCTCGCTGACCCTGCAGCGCACCGACCGGTCGCTGCCGAACCTGGTGGCCAGCGGCCTCTTCGGTGACGGCGCGGGCGCCGTGGTCGCGGCCGGCACCCACCGCGCCGCGTCGCTCGCCGACCGGATCACGCGCGAGCCCGTGCAGCCGCGCATCCTCGCCACCCGCAGCCATCTCTACCCCGACTCCGAGCGCACCATGGGCTTCGACGTCACCAGCTCCGGGCTGCGCATCGTGCTCGACGCGGCCGTGCCCGACGTGGTGCGCACCTATCTCGGCGACGATGTCGACGCATTCGTCGCCGACCACGGCCTGACGCGCGCCGACATCGGCTGGTACGTCGCGCACCCCGGCGGACCGAAGGTGCTCGAAGCCATGCAGGACACGCTGGGTGTGTCCGCGGATGCGCTTGCCGTCACCTGGGATTCGCTGTCGCGAGTCGGAAACATGTCGTCGGTCTCGGTGTTGCACGTGCTGACCGACACGCTCGCCGACCGGCCGCCGGAGCCGGGCAGCTACGGGCTGATGATCGCGATGGGCCCAGGGTTCTGCTCCGAGCTGGTGCTGCTGCAGGCGCCGGAGATCGCGGCATGAGCAGCGAGATCGCCTACACCGTCCTGGTGCTGCTCGTCGGCCTGGAGCGCGTGGCCGAGCTCGTGGTGTCCAAGCGCAACGAGGCCTGGTCGATGGGCCGTGGCGGACGTGAGTTCGGTGCGCGGCACTATCCGCCGATGGTCGTGCTGCACACCGGTCTGCTGGCCGGCGCGCTCATCGAGGTGTGGGTGCGACGTCCGCACGTCGACGCCTGGTTCGCCGTGCTCATGGTGCTGGTGCTGCTGGCCTCCCAGGGCCTGCGCTGGTGGTGCATCACGACCCTGGGGCATCGCTGGAACACCCGGGTGATCATCGTGCCCGGGCTGGCACCGGTCACGGCCGGGCCGTACCGCTTCTTGTCCCACCCCAACTACGTGGCGGTCGTCGCGGAGGGCATCGCGCTGCCACTGGTGCACGCCGCCTGGATCACCGCCGTCGCCTTCACCGTCCTCAACGCGTGGCTGCTCACGGTCCGCATCCGCTGCGAGAATGCGGCGCTGGCCCAGCTTCCCTCTCCCGCATCGGTTCCCGTGACGAGCCCATGAGCGATCGCAGAGACCTCCTGATCGCGGGTGGCGGGCCCACCGGTCTGGCCACGGCCCTGTACGCCGCCCGCGCCGGTCTCGACGTCACCATCTGGGAGCCGCGCGCGGGCAGCATCGAGAAGGCGTGCGGCGAGGGCCTGATGCCGGCCGCACTCGCGGCGCTGCTCGACCTCGGCGTAGATCCCTTGGGGCACGACCTGACGGGCATCCGATACATCGCCGGCGGGTCCGCGGCGCAGGCGTCGTTCGCCGCCGGCAGCGGGCGCGGGGTGCGTCGTACGACCTTGCACGACGCCCTGCGCTCGGCCGTTCAGGCGGCGGGCGTGCCGATCGAGCAGCGCGCCGTCAAAGACATCCGCCAGGACGACCGGCAGGTGCTGGTCGACGGTGTGCCGTTCGGGCATCTGATCGCAGCGGACGGACTGCACTCCGGCATCCGGCGGTCGCTGGGCCTGGACCGGCAGGCGCGCGGCCCGGTGCGGTTCGGGTTGCGCACCCACTTCGAGATGGCGCCGTGGAGCTCGTTCGTGGAGGTGCACTGGTCGCCGCGGTGCGAGGCCTACATCACCCCCGTCGCGGACGGTGTCGTCGGCGTCGCTGTGCTCACCTCGGAGCGCGGCCCGTACGCCGATCATCTGGCTCAGTTCCCGCAGATCGCCGAGCGGGTGGCCACCGTCACGCACGACAAGATCAGCGGCGCCGGTCCGCTGCGGCAGCGCAGCACGGCACGGGTCGCGGGGCGGGTGCTGCTGGTCGGGGACGCCTCGGGCTACATCGACGCGCTCACCGGGGAGGGCATCGCCCTCGGGATGGCGCATGCGAAGGCGGCGGTCGAGGCCGTCGCCGCCGGGCGATCGCAGGACTACGAACGCACCTGGCGTATCGCGAGTTGGCGCTACCAGGCGCTCACCGCCGGCCTGCTGCGAGCGACCCGGGTGGGCGTCGTACGCCGCACCATCGTGCCCGCCGCACGACGCGCGCCGTGGCTGTTCGACGCCGCCGTCAACGCCCTGGCGGGCTCCCCGTCCTGACCGCTGGCGACCTGCTCACCACTCCAGAGAACCGGCCGCGCGCACGTTTCCGCCCCAGACGCCGACGCGCTCGAACTCACTGGCCTCCACGCACTGCACCCGCACCGGGCAGGACCGGCAGCGGTAGCCCGCGGCCTCGCGTTCGGAGCGGATGTTGCTCGTCCATAGCTGCGGCGTGACTTCGCACGGCACCTGCCGATCCGCGCTCCGGACGGCGCGCAAGGCGTCGTGCAGTCGCCGTCGTGCGCCTTCTGCCTCGATCGAGTCGCTAGGCATGGGTCCAACTCCCTCCGCGGGTGCCGCCGGGTTCGAGCCCCGGCGCGCGCCGTGCGTGTACCCGGCACGGGCCGGGTTGAATCACGGGGCGGGCATCGGATTCCCGCCGGTGGGCGGACCGTTCGGGGGAGGGCCGGTTCGAGCGGGCGCGTGGGGGATCATGACGGGGTGAATCCCACGGCCGCGTTCGCGAGCACCTTGGTCGATGAGCTGGTCCGCCACGGGATCCGCGACGCCGTCCTGTCGCCAGGGTCGCGCTCCGCACCGCTGGCGTACGCGCTGCAGGAGGCCGACCGTGCCGGACGGCTGCGGCTGCACGTGCGGGTCGACGAGCGGACGGCGGCGTTCCTGGCGCTCGGCCTGGCCAAGACCACCCGCGTGCCCGTGCCTGTCGTCGTCACCAGCGGCACGGCCGTGGCCAACCTGCATCCCGCGGTGCTCGAGGCCTCGCACGCCCAGGTGCCGATGCTGATCCTGTCGGCGGACCGGCCGCCCGAGCTGCGCGGCACCGGCGCCAACCAGACCACCGATCAGGTGCGCATCTTCGGTGGCGCGACACGCTGGTTCCACGACCTGGGGACGCCCGACGAACGACCCGGGCAGGGCGATCTCTGGCGATCCGTCACCTCACGCGCGGTCGCCATCTCTCGCGGCCTGCCGTCCGGGGACGCCGGCCCCGTGCATCTCAACATGCCGCTCCGGGCACCGCTGGTCCCCACCGGCGGCGACGAGTGGATCGACTCCCTGGAGGGCCGTCCCGGCGGCGCGCCGTGGTCCGTGACGACCCCGGCAGCCCCCGACGGCGGCGACACGATCGCGGCGGTGCCGCGCACGTTGGCGGTGCTCGGCCACCTCCCCGATCCCGCGCAGGCCGCACGCTTCACCCGATTCGCCGAATCGGCCGGATGGCCGCTGCTGGCAGAGCCGTTCGGCACCTTCGACAGCTCGCGGACCCTGCCGCACGGACCGCTGCTGTTGCAGGCCACGGACTGGGTGCGAGCGCATCTGCCCGATCGCGTCCTGGTCGGCGGTCGCGTGACCCTGGACCGCGGCGTCGCCCAGTTGCTGCGCCACCCGGACGTCGAGGTGGAGGTGGTCGCACCCGGCGGGGTGTGGGCCGACCCGTCGCACGCCGCGCGTCGCGTGCACGCGTGGGGAGCACTGGACGCCGGTCACGGGTCGGTCGCCGGTTGTGCCGACCGGGTGTGGGCCGACGCCTGGATGTCGGCCGGCGAACTGCTCGCCACAGAAGCGGGACCGGTCATCGACCGATCGTGGCCGAGCGGTCTGGCGGCGGCACGGGTGATCGCCCACGCCCTGCCGGAGGGGTCCGGGTTCTTCGTCGGGTCCTCGAGCGCGGCCCGCTACCTGGACCTGGCCCGAGACTCCCGCGAGGTGGCCCGTGACGTGGTGTCCGTCGCCAACCGCGGACTCGCCGGAATCGACGGATCGGTCTCCAGCGCCATCGGATTCGCACTCACCCGCGGCGGCCGACCGTCGTACGCCGTGCTCGGCGACCTGACCTTCGCCCACGACGCCAACGGGCTGCTCATCGGCCGCGGCGAGCCGCGACCGGACCTGACGATCGTGGTGCTCAACGACGACGGCGGGGGCATCTTCGGCACGCTGGAGCCGGGTGCCGGCGCCTCCGGCGACTCCCTCGCCGGTGTCGACGCGTCGTACGAACGCGTCTTCGGCACGCCTACGGGGGTGTCGATCGCGACGCTCTGCGCGGCGTACGGCGTGCCGTGGGAGCTGGTCGACGACGCGGACGGTCTGGCCGAGCGGATCGGCAACCCCGGCGCAGGGATTCGCGTCGTCGAGGTGCACTTCGATCGTGCGCAGCAACGTGCCCTGCAGGAGCGGCTCTTCGAGGTGGCAGCCGATGTACTCCCCTGAACACAACCGGGTCGACGAGCAGGAGGCGCGCGACTTCGTGGCGGCCGCCGCTGCCGGCACGCTGATCACGGTGGGCGCCGACGGCACGCCCGACGCGACGTTCGTGCCGCTGCTGTGGGAGGGCGACCGGGTGCTCGCGCACCTCGCCCGGGCCGGCGAACAGTGGGCACGGGTGGTCGACGGATCGCAGGCGCTGCTGGTCGTGCAGGGACCGCACCGCTACATCACGCCGAGCTGGTACGTGTCCAAGCGCGAGCACGGCCGCGTGGTGCCGACCTGGAACTACTCCGTCGTGCAGTTGCGCGGCACCGTGCAACTGCACGACGACGCCGCCTGGACCCTCGACATGGTCACCCGGCTCACGCAGGCCCACGAGTCGCCCCGCGAGCGGCCCTGGGCGGTCGACGACGCCCCGGCGAAGTGGGTCGACGGGCGGCTGCGCGCCATCGTCGGCATCGAGATCGCGGTGGAGTCGGTGCAGGCGCGGGCCAAGTGGAGCCAGGATAAGGACGCCGCCGACCGCGCCGGCGTGCTCGAAGGGCTGGCCGGCCAGGGTGACGAGGAGTCAGCCGACCGCGTACGCCGCGGTCGCCTGTGACATCTCGGTTGTCAGCGGATCTCTGGTGTCGGCGCCACGACGACGCTGACAACCGAGGGGGTCAGGCGGGGGTGGCCAGCGCCGCTTCGATGTCGGAGGCGATGTCGGCGGGCTTGGTCGTGGGCCCGTAGCGCTTGATGACCTGGCCGTCGCGACCCACCAGGAACTTGGTGAAGTTCCACTTGATACGGCTGCCGAGCAGGCCGCCCTTCTGTTTGCGCAGCCACTGGTAGAGCGGGTGCGCGCCGTCGCCGTTGACCTCGATCTTGTCGAACATCGGGAAGCTCACGCCGTAGTTGGCCTGGCAGAACTCGCCGATCTGCGCAGCGTCACCGGGATCCTGGGAGTTGAACTGGTTGCAGGGGAAGCCCAGCACGACCAGACCCTCGCTGCCGAACCGCCGCCACAGCGTCTCCAGTCCCTCGAACTGCGGCGTGAAACCGCACTTGCTCGCGGTGTTGACCACCAGCGCCACCTTGCCGTCGTAGAGCGACAGGGGCTGCTCCTGACCGGCGAGGGTGTCGGCGGTGAAGTCGTGCAGTGTGGTCATCGAGGCGTCCTTCGTGAGGGGAGTACAGGGGCTTGTACGACGTTCGGTGCGGGGACGATCCCGGATGCCGCGGGCGGGGGCCGGGTCAGTCCGCGAGAGCCTCGCGCATCGGCAGCAGCTTGGATTCGGACTCGGCCAACTCGGCGTCCGGCTCGGAGCCGGCCACGATCCCGCAGCCTGCGTAGAGCCGCATCCGGGTGGGATCGTCCGGGTCGAGCTGTCCGCTGCGCAGGGCGATGCCCCACTCGCCGTCGCCGCTCGCGTCGAGCCATCCGACCGGCCCGGCGTAGCGGCCGCGGTCGAGGTGCTCCAGCGAAGCGATCACCGCCGCTGCGGCGTCGGTGGGCGTGCCGCAGACCGCGGCCGACGGGTGCAGCGACTCGGCCAGTGTGAGCGAGGTGGTGTAGTCCGCGAGCACCCCGACCACGTCGGTCGCCAGGTGCATGACGTTGGGCAGGTGCAGCACGAACGGCGACTCGGGCACGTTCATCGAGGAACAGTGCGGGCGTAGGGCGTCGGCGACCGACCGCACGGCGTACTCGTGCTCCTCGAGGTCCTTCGAGGAGCGCGCGAGCGAGCCGGCGAGCGCCAGGTCGTGCGTGTCGTTGCCGGTGCGCTGGATCGTGCCGGCCAGGACCCGTGAGGTGACCAGGCCCTTCTCACGGCGTACGAGCATCTCCGGGGTGGCGCCGACGAGACCGTCGACGGCGAAGCTCCAGGTGTTCGCGTAGCGGGCCGCGAGGCGGCCGATCAGCCACCGCGGATCGATCGGCGCCTCGGTCTGCGCGATGACGTCGCGGGCCATCACGACCTTGTCGACCTCGCCGGCGAGAATCCCGCGTACGGCGTGCGCGACCGCCTGCGTCCACTGCTCGCCGCTCAGGGCGCCGTCGGCGAACCGGGCCGCACCCGGTCCGATCGGTGCGGGGGCCACAGCGGGTGCCGGGTTGGGTTCGAGGCGGTCGCTGATCCGGGTGACCCACGCGATGCCGCTGCGCCGTCCGATCACGGTCGAGGGCACGATGAGCGACCCGCCGGACGGGGAGTCGGGTGCGAAGGCGAACGACCCGAACGCCACCAGGCCCGCTCCGGGCAGGTCGACCTCGGAGCGGCAGATCGCACTGGTGGTGACCTCCTGCCACCAGTCGGCCGCGTCCCGGAAGCGCTGCGTCCCGCTGGTGTCGATCTCGGCGGCGCGGCCCCAGCCCACCAGCCCGTCGCCGCTGCGGATCCAGCTGACCACGTCGCGGGATGGCACGCCGTCGGGGATGAGGCGGGCCAGGTCACCGGGGTCCGGGATGCGGGTGGTGCGGACCACCAGATCCGGGATGCCGAAGGGTCCACCGGCCACGAGCGACGTCACGACCGACCACCTTAACCGGGAGGTCGCGCGCGCCTGCAGGCGCCGAGGACGAACGGGCCCCGGCCGTCGCCGCGGGCCCGCTCTCTTCGATCGTGGATCAATTCGCGGTCGGGGCCTGCGGGGTGAGCGGGTTGCCGGCGGGGATGGAACCGCAGCTGCTCGGAGCCTTCAGTCCGGCGAACCGGGCATCCAGCCACGCCAGCGCGGTCGGTGCCCAGAGCGCCGCCGTCGGGATGTGGCTGGTCAGGGGGTACGGCGTCCACTGCACCGAGCTGTTGCCGGTCGAGCAGTACTGGCGCGCGAGGGTGCGCACGTCGCCGGCGATCATCACGCCGTCGCCCTTGCCGATGCCCGGCTTGTCACCGGGGGTGCCCTCCGCCCAGCCGCCCTCGCCCTGCGAGATCGACAGCGGGACGGTCGGCGTGCGCCGCGAGCCCAGGTTGAGCTTGTTGACCACCTTGACGAACTCCGGGATCGAGTTCGGGTCGGCGTACTGCGGCTTGACCAGCTGCTGGTAGGTCAGCCCCGGGTACTGCCCGAGCACGTTCGCGAACGAGGCGTTCTGCAGCTTGGTGAAGACCGCGGCACCGTAGGCACTGAGGTACGGCGACAGGTCCAGCCCGTAGGCCCGCGCAGCGCCGATGATCGCCATCGGTGAGACGCCGGCCCAGAACGACGAGCCACTGACGTACTTCAGGTTGTGCGCGGGGTCCACGAGCAGGCCGCCCTCGGTGGCGCCGATGAGGTTCTTGTTGACGTCGGGGGCGTAGCTGGGTGCGAGCGCAGCCGCCCAGTCGGTGGCGATCGCGCCGCCGGAGTAGCCCAGCAGTCCGACCTCGGCCGACGGGGAGACACCGGTCGCAGAGGAGGCCGTGACCGCCCGGATGGAGTCCAGGGTGTTGGTGCCGTACTCGGGGCCGGCCGCGAAGTCGGCCTTCTGGCCCTGGGTGTCGGCCACGATCACCGGGTACCCCTGGAGCAGCTCCGGGGCTATGAAGAGCGCCTCGGCGTCGTTGACCGCGCCCCCCAGGGAGACGTCGCCCGCGATGGAGCGCGAGGGAGAGTCCTCGGGGTCGAGCGAGTCGTAGAACGACTGATAGGACACGACCTTGTTCGGGTTCGCGGTGACGTCGGGCTCGAGCACGGAGGTCACGTTGGCAGCGGGGCGGCCCTGGGCGTCCGTGGTGCGGTAGAGCAGCTGCACGGCCTTGACGGGGGTGGGAATGCCCGCCACGTGGTAGGAGAGGGTGCGCGTCTTGAGCACGGTTCCCGGTGCGTACGAAGACAACGGCGCCCTGCCGTCGTAGCTGTAGAACCCGTCGGTGCCGCTGGCGTGAGCGCTCGGCATGCTCACGCCGGCCCCTCCCGCGACGGCTGCTGCAGCCACGAGGACGGCGAGGGTTGCTCGGGTCGGACGGCGGGTCTCCATGAACGCTCCAGGTGATCGGTGTCACGCAATGAGCCCGAGGTTACCGCAGGGTAAGTAGACGTGCTACCTGTCGGTAACGTCACGAGGCGCCGTCACAGGACCGGCTCGGCGGTACGGACGACGAGTCGCTCACCGGCGTGCGGAAGGATGCGGGCATGAACCGCGCCAGCCTGGACAAGCAGCCGGCCGACGTCGCCCGGATGTTCGACGACGTCGCCAAGCGCTACGACCTGACCAACGACGTGCTGTCGCTCGGACAGGACCGACGCTGGCGCAAGGTCGTGCTGGGCTCGGTCGATCCGCAGCCGGGCGAGACCGTGCTGGACATCGCCGCCGGGACCGGCACCAGCAGCGTGCCCTTCAAGAACCGCGGCGCCCACGTCGTCCCGGCCGACTTCTCCCTCGGCATGCTGCGCCAGGGGGTGCGCACCTACCCCGATCTCGCGTTCGCCGCCGCCGACGCCATGCGACTGCCCTTCGCGGACGCTGTCTTCGACGCGGTCACGATGTCCTTCGGCCTGCGCAACGTCTCCGACCCGGTCGTCGCGCTGCGGGAGTTCCTGCGGGTGACCAAGCCGGGCGGGCGCCTGGTCGTGTGCGAGTTCTCCACGCCGACCAACCCGGTCTTCCGCAAGGTCTACTCGGAGTACCTGATGCAGGCGCTGCCCAAGATCGCCCGTCGCGTGGGGTCGAACGCCGAGTCCTACGTCTATCTGGCCGAGTCGATCCAGTCCTGGCCGGACCAGGCGGGACTGGCCGGCCTGTTGCAGGACGCGGGCTGGACCAGCGTCGAGTGGCGCAACTCCACCGGCGGCATCGTCGCGATGCACCGCGGGCACAAGACGCCCTGACCGGGTCGTGTACTCCGGTGAGCGCCGTCCTCAGGTGGTTCTTAGGGGGCCCTCAGTTCGCGAACGAACGACGCGGTCGTAGAGTTCAGACGCTCGTGAAAACTGTCACAAGACCTCCCAAGGACGCCCCGTGAGCCAGTCACTGTCGGGCGGCGCGCTCACCACGTCCGCTCCGGAAACCGCCGATGTCATCGTCGTCGGCGCCGGTCCGGGTGGATCGTCGGTCGCCGCCTACCTCGCGATGGCCGGGCTCGACGTCCTGCTGCTGGAGAAGACGCACTTCCCGCGGGAGAAGGTCTGCGGCGACGGACTCACTCCGCGCGCGGTGCGCGAGCTCGTCAGCCTGGGCATCCCGATGCCCGAGGACGACGGCTGGATCAAGAACAAGGGCCTGCGGATCATCGGCGGCGGCATGCGCCTGCAGCTGGACTGGCCCGACAACGCGAGCTTCCCGCCGTACGGCCTGGTGCGCACCCGCCAGGACTTCGACGACATCCTGGCCCGGCACGCGGTCAAGCAGGGCGCGCAGCTGCGACAGGGCGTGAACGTCGTCGCACCGGTCCGCGGCGCGAACGGGCACATCGTCGGGGTCGAGGCCAAGGAGATGGGCGTCGACGGGCGCGCCACCGGCGCCACCATGAGCTACCGCGCGCCGCTGGTCATCGCCGCGGACGGCAACTCCAGCCGCCTCTCGCTGGCAATGGGCCGCGAGAAGCGCGAGGACCGCCCGATGGGCGTGGCCGTCCGCGCGTACTACACCAGCCCCCGGCACGACGACGACTACCTGGAGTCCTGGCTGGAGCTGTGGTCCAAGGACGCGCAGGGCAAGCGCGTGCTGCTGCCCGGTTACGGCTGGATCTTCGGCGTCGGCGACGGCACCTCCAACGTGGGCCTCGGCATCCTCAACACCTCCTCGGCGTTCGGCAAGACCGACTACAAAGAGGTCATGCGGCAGTGGGTCGCCACCATGCCGGAGGAGTGGACCTACAACGAGGAGACCATCACCGGCCCCATCAAGGGGGCCGCGCTGCCGATGGGCTTCAACCGCCAGCCGCACTACGCCGACGGGCTGCTGCTGGTCGGCGACGCCGGCGGGATGGTCAACCCGTTCAACGGCGAGGGCATCGCGTATGCGATGGAATCGGCCCGTCTCGCCGCGGAAGTGGTGGCCCAGGCGTTCGCCCGCACCGACGACGCGAGTCGCGAGCGCGTGCTCCTCAGCTACCCGCAGGTGATGCGTGACGCGCTCGGCGGCTACTACACGCTGGGCCGGATGTTCGCCAAGATGATCGGCAACCCCGACGTCATGCGACTGGCGGTCAAGTACGGCCTGCCGCGCAAGACGATGATGCAGTTCCTGCTGAAGGTGATGGCCAACCTGGGGGACACCACGGGTGGCCGGATCGACGACAGGGCCCTCGCCCTGCTGTCCCGGATGACACCGGCGGCATGATGGACCCCAGTGCGCCCGTCGTCGGGTGGATCGGTCGTAACCTCGGGCTGGCCCGGGACTTGGTGAAGGAGCCCGTATGAACCACTACTCCTACTACCCGCTGCTGATCTTCGCCGCCCTCGGCACCGGCTTCGCGGTCTTCTCCGTGCTCGGCGCCGCGGGACTCGCGGGACCCAAGCGCTACAACCGTGCCAAGGCCGACGCCTACGAGTGCGGCATCCAGCCGAGCCCGCACGCCGACGGCGGCGGCCGAGTGCCGATCAAGTACTACCTGACCGCGATGCTCTTCATTGTCTTCGACATCGAGAGCGTCTTCCTCTACCCGTTCGCGGTGAACTTCGACCGGATGGGTCTGTTCGCGCTGGTCGAGATGGTGCTCTTCGTGATCACCGTCTTCGTGGCCTACGCGTACGTGTGGCGTCGCGGTGGCCTCGAGTGGGACTAGCGGGCGCAGCAGACAGCATCCTTGAGACGTCGGGCACGACAATGCGAATCGAAGTGTGAACATGGGTATCGAAGAGAAGCTCCCAGCCGGGTTCCTGCTCAGCACGGTCGAGCAGGTGGCGGGCTACATGCGCAAGGGCTCGGTGTGGCCGGCGACCTTCGGCCTCGCCTGCTGCGCGATCGAGATGATGGCGGTCGGCACCCCCGACTACGACATCGCCCGATTCGGGATGGAGCGCTTCAGCGCCACCCCGCGCCAGGCCGACCTGATGATCGTGGCGGGCCGGGTGAGCCAGAAGATGGCGCCGGTCGTGCGCCAGGTCTACGACCAGATGCCCGAGCCCAAGTGGGTCATCTCGATGGGTGTCTGCGCGAGCTCTGGCGGCATGTTCAACAACTACGCGATCGTGCAGGGTGTGGACCACATCATTCCGGTCGACATCTTCCTGCCGGGCTGTCCGCCCCGCCCGCAGATGCTGCTCAACGCGATCCTGGAGCTGCACAAGCAGATCCAGGGCATGAAATTCGGTGTCAACCGGGTCGCTGCCGCCCGCGCCGCGGAGGCCGCAGCGCTCGAGGCGACGCCCACGCACGCGATGAAGGGGCTATTGGCGTGATGACAGCGAGCGGGTACGCCGGGTTCGCCGCGCTGGAAGGCGCGAATGGAGTGAGCGCGGAATCGCGCCCAGGGGGTACGGCCTGATGAGTGACGACGCGAAGCCGGTCGCCGGCAACCCCGCGACCGGACCGGTGAAGGAGCCGTCCGGCGGCCCCGTCGACCGGACGACGGCCGACCAGGAGGGCGCGGTCCAGCCGCGCGAGCAGCACGACGACGATCCGGTGGTCGTGGCCCAGCGCGAGGGCATGTTCGGCTCGTCGCTCGGCAACGACACGACCGGGTACGGCGGCCTGCAACGGCCGGTGCTCTTCCCGGGCAACACCGAGCGACCGTTCGGCGGCTACTTCGACCTGGTGGCCGACGCGCTGGGCACAGCGTTGCGGGACGTGGACTCGTCGTACGACGCGGCGGTCGAGCGCACCGTGGTCTCGCACGGCGAACTGACGCTGTACGTACGTCGGGAGCACCTGCCCGCGGTCGCCCGCGCACTGCGCGACGAACCCCGGCTGCGCTTCGAGATGTGCCTCAGCGTCTCCGGGGTGCACTACCCGCAGGAGATCGGCGCCGAGCTGCACGCCGTTTACCACTTCCTGTCGATCACCAACAACAGCAGACGCATCCGTATCGAGGTCGGCGTCGCCGACGGCGACCCGCACATCCCCAGCATCGTCTCGACCTACCCCAGTGCCGACTGGCACGAACGCGAGGCCTGGGACATGTTCGGCATCATCTTCGATGGTCACCCCGCTCTCACCCGGATCCTGATGCCGGACGACTGGCCGGGTCACCCGCAACGCAAGGACTACCCGCTGGGCGGAATCCCGGTGGAGTACAAGGGCGCCACCGTGCCGCCCCCGGACACGCGGAGGTCCTACCGATGAGTACCACCACCGAGCAAGACGCCTTCGGCGCGACGACTCCCGACGACGGAGTCGACGACACCACGCCCGTGCTCAACGCGGTCGGCGGCGACTGGGACGACCTGGTCGACGAGGCCGCGGCGCTGCACGAGGAGCGCATCGTGGTCAACATGGGTCCGCAGCACCCGTCGACCCACGGCGTGCTTCGGCTCATCCTCGAACTGGACGGCGAGACCGTCACCGAGGCGCGGGCCGGCATCGGATACCTGCACACGGGCATCGAGAAGAACATGGAGTTCCGCACCTGGACCCAGGGCGTGACCTTCTGCACCCGGATGGACTACCTGGTGCCGATCCACAACGAGACGGCCTACTGCCTCGCGGTGGAGAAGGCGCTCGGCATCACCGATCAGATCCCGGCCCGGGCCAGCGTCATCCGCGTGATGATGATGGAACTGAACCGGATGGGCTCACACCTCGTGGCCCTCGCGACCGGCGGCATGGAGATGGGCGCGACCACGGTCATGACCATCGGCTTCCGTGAGCGCGAGCGCATCCTGCAGGTCTTCGAGGCCGTCACCGGACTGCGTATGAACCACGCCTACGTCCGCCCCGGCGGCGTGGCACAGGACATCCCCGCCGGCACCACGGACCAGGTGCGGGCGATGATCCCCGACATCCGGCGCGGCATCGGCGAGCTCGAGGCGTTGATCAACGAGAACCCGATCCTCAAGGGCCGCACCGTCGGCGTCGGATACCTCGACCTCACCGGGTGCATCGCCCTGGGCGCCACCGGTCCGATCCTGCGCGCGGCCGGTCTGCCCTACGACCTGCGCAAGGCCGATCCGTACTGCGGCTACGAGACCTACGACTTCGACATCCCGACGCGCGACACCTGCGACGCCTACGGCCGACTGCGGGTGCGTATCGACGAGATGCACCAGTCGCTGCGGATCGTCGAACAGTGCTTGGAACGCCTCGATGCGGAGCCGGGGCCCGTCATGGTCGCGGACAAGAAGATCGCGTGGCCGGCGCAGCTCTCGGTCGGCTCGGACGGCCAGGGCAACAGCCTTGATCACATCCGCGAGATCATGGGCGAGTCGATGGAGTCGCTCATCCACCACTTCAAGCTGGTGACCGAGGGATTCCGCGTCCCGCCGGGTCAGACGTACGCCGCGATCGAGAGCGCCAAGGGCGAGCTCGGCTGCCACATCGTCTCCGACGGCGCGACCCGTCCCTACCGGGCTCACTTCCGCGACCCGTCGTTCAACAACCTGCAGGCGGTCGCCGTGATGGCGGAAGGCGGCTCGGTCGCCGACGTCATCGTGGCCGTCGCCTCCATCGATCCTGTGATGGGAGGCGTGGACAGATGAGAATCACTGCGGTCCAGGCATATCAGGGTCCCCGCGAAGTATCGGGGGAGCGCAGCGGAGGAGAACTTCGTGGGGAATCAGTGATGGGTGGTGTCGATAGATGACCGACGCACATGTGGAGGCTCCGTTCCACGAGCTGACGCCGCTGCACGCCAGTGAGACGCCGTACGACGAGGAGACGCTGCGCTCCCTGCACGCCGACGCCGACCTGGTGGTGGCGCGCTACCCGCAGAAGCGCTCGGCGCTGCTGCCGCTGCTGCACCTGATCCAGAGCGTCGACGGCTACGTGACCGGCCGCGGCGTGACGTTCTGCGCCGAGAAGCTGGAGCTGACCGATGCCGAGGTCAGCGGCGTGGCGACGTTCTACACCCAGTACAAGCGCCACCCGAACGGCGAGTACACCGTAGGCGTCTGCACCAACACGCTCTGCGCGGTGATGGGCGGCGACCTGATCTTCGACACGCTGAGCGAGCACCTCGGGATCGGGCACGACGAGACGACCCCGGACGGCAAGGTCACCCTTGAGCGGGTCGAGTGCAACGCCGCGTGCGACTACGCGCCCGTGGTGATGGCCAACTGGGAGTTCATCGACAACCAGACGCCCGCCTCGGCGACGCAGCTGGTCGACGACCTGCGCGCCGGCAAGGAGGTGCGCCCCACCCGGGGAGCCTCGAAGGTGTGCAGCTTTAAGCACGTCTCCCGGGTGCTGGCAGGCTTCAACGACGGACTGGCCGACGAGGGTGTCGGCGCCGGCGGGCCGTCCCTGGAGGGACTGCGCCTCGCCAAGGCCGACGGCTTCGACCCGTACGCGTCCTCCGGTGAGATCCGGGGCGACTCAGATGCCGAGAGCCCCGCCGACGCACCGGCACCGGGCCTGGCAGGCTCCACCGACACCCCAGCGAACCCCGCCGACAGCAAGGCCGGCGAGAAGGCGGGCGACAAATGAGTACTCCGCTGACACCGATCCTGACCCGCTTCTGGGATGAGCCCCAGAGCTGGACGATGGACACCTACCTGCGCTACGAGGGCTACCAGGCGCTCGACAAGGCCCTGACGATGACCCAGGAGGAGCTGGTCGACGCGACCAAGTCCTCCGGTCTGCGCGGCCGTGGCGGCGCGGGCTTCCCGACCGGCATGAAGTGGGGCTTCCTGCCCAAGCCGGACGGCGGACCCCGCTACCTCGTGGTCAACGCCGACGAGTCAGAGCCGGGCACCTGCAAGGACACCCCGCTGATGCTCGCGGCGCCGCACTTCCTCATCGAGGGTGTCGCGATCACGTCGTTCGCGATCGGCTGCCACCACGCGTTCATCTACCTGCGCGGTGAGCTCGTGCACGTCTACCGCCGGCTGCTGAAGGCGGTCGAGGAGGCGTACGCCGCGGGTCACCTGGGCAAGGACATCCACGGCACCGGTTACGACCTGGACGTCACCGTGCACGCCGGCGCCGGCGCGTACATCTGCGGCGAGGAGACCGCGCTGCTGGACTCCCTGGAGGGCCGGCGCGGTCAGCCGCGTCTCAAGCCGCCGTTCCCCGCCGTCGAGGGCCTCTACGCCCGCCCGACCGTGGTCAACAACGTGGAGTCCATCGCCTCGGTGCCCTCGATCGTGCTGCACGGCGCCGACTGGTTCTCCGCGATGGGCACCGACAAGTCCAAGGGCTACGGCATCTTCAGCCTCTCCGGGCACGTCACCCGGCCGGGCCAGTACGAGGCGCCGCTCGGCATCACGCTGCGCGAGCTGCTCGACATGGCCGGCGGTATGCGGAACGGCGCGAAGCTGAAGTTCTGGACCCCCGGCGGCTCGTCCACGCCGATCTTCACCGACGAGCACCTCGACGTGCCGCTGGACTTCGAGTCGGTCGCGGCCGCGGGCTCCATGCTCGGCACCCGCGCGCTGCAGATCTTCGACGAGTCGGTGTCGGTGGTCCGCGCCGTCAGCCGGTGGATCGACTTCTACGCGCACGAGTCCTGCGGCAAGTGCACGCCGTGCCGTGAGGGCACCTTCTGGCTGAAGCAGATCCTTACGCGCCTGGAGCACGGGCAGGGCACGACCGAGGACATCGACAAGCTGGTCGACATCTGTGACAACATCCTGGGCCGCAGCTTCTGCGCGCTCGGCGACGGTGCCACCAGCCCGGTGACCTCCGCGGTGCACTACTTCCGCGAGGAGTTCGAAGCCGGCACGCACACCCCCTGGTGGGAGGCCTTCCCGCCGGAGCGCTCCGTCCTGTTCGACGTTCCCGCCCGAGAGATCAAGGAGGCCGTGTCCGTATGACGACACTCACCTCGCCCGCCGGCGGCGGCAACGCCGTCGACAAGGGTGGGAACGCCAGCCCTGCGCCCACGGCGCCCGACGCTGTCAGCCTGACGGTCGACGGCGTCCCCGTGAGCGTGCCCAAGGGCACCCTGGTGATCCGCGCGGCGGAGCAGGTCGGCATCCAGGTGCCGCGCTTCTGCGACCACCCGCTGCTGGACCCGGTCGGCGCCTGCCGCCAGTGCCTGGTCGACGTGTCCACCAAGGGCCCGGACGGCTCGATGCGCCCGATGCCCAAGCCGCAGGCCTCCTGCACGCTCGAGGCGACCGAGGGCATGGACGTGCGCACCCAGCACACCTCCCAGGTCGCCGACAAGGCGCAGCAGGGCGTGATGGAGCTGCTGCTCATCAACCACCCGCTGGACTGCCCGGTCTGCGACAAGGGTGGGGAGTGCCCGCTGCAGAACCAGGCCATCAGCAACGGTCGCCCGCGCAGCCGCTTCGACGACGTCAAGCGCACCTACCCCAAGCCGATCAACATCTCCTCCCAGGTGCTGCTGGACCGTGAGCGCTGCGTGCTGTGCGCCCGGTGCACCCGGTTCTCCGACCAGATCGCCGGCGACCCGTTCATCGCGTTGATCGAGCGCGGCGCGCTGCAGCAGGTCGGCATCTACGAGGAGAAGCCGTTCGAGTCCTACTTCTCCGGCAACACCGTCCAGATCTGCCCGGTCGGCGCGCTCACCGGCGCGGCGTACCGCTTCCGGTCCCGCCCGTTCGACCTGGTCTCGACGCCGAGCGTCTGCGAGCACTGCGCCAGCGGTTGCGCGACCCGCACCGACACCCGCCGCGGCCACGTGCTGCGCCGGATGGCGCTGCTCGACCCGGCCGTCAACGAGGAGTGGAACTGCGACAAGGGCCGCTGGGCGTTCACATACGCCGACGCCGCCGACCGTCTGCAGTCGCCGCTCGTGCGTGGAGCCGACGGTGAGCTGCGGGTCGCCGGATGGCCCGAGGCCCTCGAAGCCGCTGCCGCGGGACTGTCCGCGGCACGTGAGCACGGCGGTGTCGGTGTCCTCACCGGCGGCCGCATCAGTGCCGAGGATGCCTATGCCTACGGCAAGTTCGCGCGTCTCGTGCTCGGCACCAACGACGTCGACTTCCGTGCCCGACCGCACTCGGCCGAGGAGGCGGCGTTCCTCGCTCACGGTGTCGCCACTACCGGACCGGGTGCGCCCGGTGCCGTGACGTACGAGGACCTGGAGCACGCGTCGTCCGTCCTCCTGCTCGGGCTGGAGCCCGAGGAGGAGTCGCCGATGATCTTCCTGCGGCTGCGCAAGGCCTCCCGCAAGGGCATGGCCGCCGTGCTGTCGGTGGCGCCGTTCGCGACCCGCGGCCTGGCCAAGATGGGCGGCGTGCTGATCCAGGCCGCCCCCGGCACCGAGGCCGAGGTCGTCGAGGCGCTGAGCGCCACGACCGGTGAGCTCGCCGAGCACGGCGCACAGCTGACTGGTGACTCGATCATCCTGGTGGGTGAACGACTGGCAACCGTCCCAGGTGCCCTCTCGGCCGCACTGCGGCTCGCCGACCGCAAGGGTGCCCGCATCGCATGGGTGCCCCGTCGCGCCGGTGAGCGCGGCGCGCTCGAGGTCGGCGCACTGTCCAACCTGCTCCCCGGCGGTCGCCCGGTCGACGACGAGGCCGCGCGGTCCCAGGTCGGCACGGTGTGGGGCGCCGACCTCCCGGCCGGTGCCGGCCGCGACACGGCCGCCATGCTCGCCGCGGCAGCGTCCGGTGAGCTGGCCGGTCTGGTCATCGGCGGTGTCGACACCGGCGACCTGCCCGACCCGGCCCTCGCGACCGAAGCGGTCCGCCGGGCCTTCACGGTGAGCCTGGAGATCCGCGCCAGCGCGGTGACGCAGGACGCCGACGTGGTCTTCCCGGTCGCTCCGCAGCAGGAGAAGACCGGCATGTACGTCGACTGGGAAGGTCGCGTGCGGCCCTTCGAGCGCGCCATCGAGAGCCTGGCGATGAGCGACTACCGCGTGCTCGACCTGCTCGCCGGCGAGCTGGGGGAGTTCCTCGGCACCCGCACCACCGAGCAGATCCGCGAGGAGATGCAGGAGCTCGGTCCGTGGACCGGCGCCCGCCCCGCAGCCCCGCGCGTCCGCGCCGCCGGCGTGCCGCGACCGCTCGTCGGACAGGCCGTGCTCGCGACCTGGTCGCACCTGCTGGACCGCGGCCGGATGCAGGACGGTGAGCCGTTCCTGGCCGGCACCGCGCCCATCGCGACGGCGCGCCTGTCCGCGGCCACCGCGGAGGCGGTCGGCGTACACGAGGGTGACCAGCTCACGGTGAGCACCCGCGCGGGCGCGATCAGCGCCCCCGTCGCCGTGACCGACATGCCCGACCACGTCGTCTGGCTGCCCACCAACTCGGCCGGCAGCGCCGTGCGTGCAACGCTGCACGCCGATGCGGGCGACCTGGTCTCCCTCGGACGCCGCACGGAGGTGCAGGTATGACGCAGCTGGGTCATCTCTCGGGTCTGGCGGCCGCCACCGGCACGCCGGCCGCGGACTTCAGCGACACGCCCTGGTGGCTGTCGCTGATCAAGGCGGTGCTCCTCTTCGTCTTCCTGCTCGTCCAGACGCTGCTGGTGATCTGGTTCGAACGACGCGTCATCGGCCGCATGCAGCAGCGCCCCGGCCCCAACCGGGTCGGCCCGTTCGGGTTGCTGCAGACGCTGGCGGACGGGGTGAAGCTGGCCCTCAAGGAGGACCTGACCCCCAAGAACGCCGACAAGCTGATGTTCATCATCGCGCCGATCATCGCCGGCGCCATGGCGTTCGTCTCGTTCGCGATCATCCCCGTCTCGGGCAACGTGTGGATGTTCGGCCACTACACGCCGCTGCAGCTGACCGACACCCCCGTCGCGGTGCTGCTGGTGCTCGCGGTCGCCGGCGTCGGCGTCTACGGCATCGTGCTCGCCGGCTGGTCCAGCGGCTCGACCTACCCCCTGCTCGGCGGGCTGCGCTCCAGCGCCCAGGTGATCTCATACGAGATCGCCATGGGCCTCGCGCTCGTCGCGGTCTTCCTCTACGCGGGCTCGATGTCGACCAGCCAGATCGTGCTGGCCCAGGGCCACGGGGTCTGGTACATCATCCCGGCGTTCTTCTCCTTCATCATCTACGTGGTGACGATGGTCGGCGAGACCAACCGACTGCCGTTCGACCTCGCCGAGGGCGAGGGCGAGCTCACCGGTGGTTTCCACACCGAGTACTCCTCGCTGAAGTTCGCGATGTTCTTCCTCGGCGAGTACGTCAACATGTTCACCGTCTCCGCGCTCGCCACCACCCTCTTCCTGGGCGGCTGGCAGGCCCCTCCGGGGATCGCGGCCATCGACGGCGGCCTGTTCAACCACGGCTGGTGGGGCGTCCTCTGGTTCGTCATCAAGCTGTGGATCTTCATGTTCTTCTTCGTGTGGCTGCGCGGCTCCCTGCCGCGGGTGCGCTACGACCAGTTCATGAAGCTGGGCTGGAAACTGATGATCCCGAGCACCCTGGTCTGGGTGGTCGTCATCGCCTTCATCCGCGCCTCGAACGCCGGTTTCCTCGGTGAGACGCAGGTGAGCCTGTTCGGCCGCAACATCCACCGCGCGACCCTGATCGTGATCGCGGCGACCGCCGTGCTCGTGCTCGCGGCGGCGTGGATCTGGGACGCCGGCGCCGCACGACGGCAGGAAGCCGCCGACCGTACGCAGGTGCCCGACGAGGTCGACCCGTTCGCGGGTGGGCACCCGGTGCCACCGCTCCCCGGGCAGCGCCTGGTCGAGCCGATGCCTGTCCTCACCGCCGCGTCCGGCCCCCGGGTGACGCGCGAGTCCAGCCGAGAAGACGACGTACGTCAGAAGGAACCCCGTGGCTGACAAGAAGACCCACGGCGCGCACGCGAGCGCGCCGCCCTCCAAGCCCGAACGGCCCGGCATCTTCGCCGGGGTCGCCGGTTTCGGTGTCACCTTCTCGACGATGTTCCGCAAGGTGGCGACCGAGGAGTACCCCGAGGAGAAGCGGCCCACCCAGCCGCGCTTCCACGGCCGCCATCAGCTGAACAGGCACCCGGACGGGCTGGAGAAGTGCGTCGGCTGCGAGCTGTGCGCCTGGGCCTGCCCGGCGGACGCGATCCTCGTCGAGGGCGCGAACAACGTGGACGCCACGGGGGAGCGCTTCTCACCCGGTGAGCGGTACGGCCGCCTCTACCAGATCAACTACCTGCGCTGCATCTTCTGCGGGCTGTGCATCGAGGCGTGCCCGACGCGCGCGCTCACGATGACCAACGAGTACGAACTGGCCGACAACAACCGCGCCGACCTGATCTTCACCAAGGACCAGCTTCTCGCCCCGATCCAGCAGGGGATGCTGCCCGCGCCCCACCCGATGGTCGAAGGCATGGAGGAGCGCGACTACTACCAGGGCAAGGTCGACGGGGCCACCCCCGCGCAGCGCGACTGGGTCGAGCAGAACGCCGACCACCACGCCGCCGCCCGGCAGGACGAGTTCGACCCGGCGACGCGCGACGAGGGCACCCCGTCGGAGTCCGGCTCCGTCACCGGCGAGCCCAACGTCGCGTTCGAGGACCGCGGCCCCGACCAGACCCACGGTCCGGGGGGCGGACCGCGTCGGCCGGTGGCTCAGGGCGGACCCGACAAGGGACCGGACGGCGACGGTCCGATGGACCGCGCCCTGCTCGACTCGGAGACCAAGAAATGATGCACCTGGGCGGGGCTGAGTCCACGCTGTTCTTCTTCGGCGCACCGCTGTCCGTGGTCGGCGCCCTCGCACTGCTCTTCGCGCGCAAGGCTGTGCACGCAGCCATGGGCATGGCGCTGTGCATGATCATGCTCGGCGTCTTCTACATCGCCGAGCAGGCCGAGTTCCTGGGGATCATCCAGATCTTCGTCTACTCCGGCGCGGTGATGATGCTCTTCCTCTTCGTCGTCATGCTCGTCGGCGTCGACTCCTCCGACTCCCTCGTGGAGACCATCCGAGGACAGAAAGCGGCCGGGCTGCTGCTGTCCCTCGCGCTCATCGCGCTGCTGGTCTCCGGTGTCAGCAGGGCGACGTTCGCCAGTAGCAAGGGCCTGGACGCCGCGAACGCCGCGCAGGGCGGCAACGTCGGCGGTATCGCGCAACTGATCTTCGGCCGGTACGTGTGGGCCTTCGAGGTCACCTCCGCGCTGCTCATCACCGCGGCGATCGGCGCGATGCTGCTCGCCCACCGCGAGCGGCTCACCCCGAAGGCCAGCCAGGCCGACTGGTCGCGCCGACGCGTCCGCGAGGGCGTCAACGTGGCCGGTCTGCCGGCGCCCGGTGTCTACGCGCAGCACAACGCCGTGGACACCCCGGCGCTGCTGCCCGACGGCAGCCCCAGCGACCTGTCGATCAACCGGGTGCTCAAGGCCCGCGGCCAGGTCCTCGGCGCCGGCAAGCAGGTCGCGGTCAGCAAGGAGATCGCGACCGAGGCCGGCGACATGTCCGAGGCCAACCGAGGGGAGCAGCGATGAGTGTCGAGGTCTACCTGTACCTGTCGGTGGTGCTCTTCAGCATCGGCTCCGCAACGGTGCTGCTGCGGCGTAACGCCATCATCGTCTTCATGGGCGTTGAGCTGATGCTCAACGCCGCCAACCTGATGTTCGTGACCTTCGCCCGGATGTACGGCTCGCTGGAGGGTCAGGTCATCGCGTTGTTCGTGATGGTCGTGGCCGCCGCCGAGGTCGTCGTCGGTCTGGCGATCATCATGTCCATCTTCCGTGCTCGCCGGTCGGCCTCGGTCGACGACGCGAACCTGTTGAAGTTGTAAGGGAGCCTGCTCTTGCTGTCCTTGGTGGGGAGTCTTCCCTCGTCCGATCCCGGCGCGGTCACAACCGCCGCCACCGGGATCAACCAGTACGCGTGGCTGGTCATCGCGCTGCCGCTGCTCGGTGCCGCTCTGCTGATGGTCGGCGGCAAGGCGCTGGACAAGGTCGGACCGCTGCTCGCGGTCTGCCTGTCCGGGGCCTCGTTCGTGCTCGGCCTGATCATGCTGCTGCACACCCGCGGCATGTCGACGCAGGACCGCGGGCTGAAGAGCGACGTGCACCTCTTCGACTGGATCGACACCAGCTCGCTGCACCTCGCGGCCGGGCTGCGCGTCGACCAGCTGTCGCTGACCTTCGTCATGCTGATCACCTTCGTCGGCACGTTGATCCACGTGTACTCCCTGGGTTACATGGAGCACGATCCGGATCGCCGCAGGTTCTTCGCCTACCTGAACCTGTTCGTCGCCGCGATGCTGACGCTGGTGCTGGCGGACTCCTTCGTGGGCCTCTTCGTCGGCTGGGAGGGTGTCGGCCTCGCGTCGTACCTGCTCATCGGCTTCTGGAACTGGAACCCGGCCTACGCGACGGCCGCCAACAAGGCGTTCGTGGTCAACCGCGTCGGCGACCTCGGCATGCTGCTGGCGCTCTTCACCATGTACCTGACCTTCGGTCGGCTCGACTTCAACGGCGTCTTCGCCGCGGCGCCGCACGCCAGCCAGACCTCGCTGACCTGGATGGGCCTCTTCCTGCTCGTCGGGGCCTGCGGCAAGTCCGCGCAGTTCCCGCTGCAGTCCTGGCTGGGCGACGCGATGGCGGGCCCCACGCCGGTGTCCGCGCTGATCCACGCCGCGACGATGGTCACCGCCGGCGTCTACCTGATCGTGCGCAGCCACGTCATCTTCGACGCGGCGCCGAACGCGCGCCTCGCGGTCTGCATCGTCGGGGCGATCACGCTGATGTTCGGTGCGATCGTCGGGTGCGCCAAGGACGACATGAAGAAGGCGCTCGCCGCCTCCACGATGAGCCAGATCGGCTACATGATCCTGGCCGCCGGGCTCGGCCCGGTCGGCTACGTCTTCGCGATCTTCCACCTGTTGACCCACGGCTTCTTCAAGGCCGGCATGTTCCTCGGCGCCGGATCGGTGATGCACGGGATGAACGACCAGGTCGACATGCGCCGCTTCGGCGGACTTTCAGCGGTCATGAGGATCACCTGGGTGACCTTCGGGCTCGGCTTTCTCGCGATCATCGGCTTCCCGCTGCTGTCGGGGTTCTGGTCGAAGGACAAGATCATCGAAGCGGCATTCGTCGGAGACGGCTGGCGCCCCTGGGTGTTCGGCCTCACAGCGTTGATCGCCGCCGGCATCACCGCGTTCTACATGTCGCGGCTGTTCTTCATGGTCTTCCACGGCAAGCGCCGCTGGACCGACGACGTGCACCCGCATGAGTCCCCGCTGACGATGACCGTCCCGATGATGATTCTGGCCGTCGGGTCGGCGTTCCTCGGCCTCATCCTCGGTCCGACCGGCATCATCCAGCACTGGCTGGAGCCGGTCACCGGCCACACCGAAGGAGACCCCAAGATCCCCTCCGCCCTGTTGATGGTGATCACCTTCCTGCTGGTCGCCGCCGGTGTCGCGCTCGCCTGGTTGCGCTACTGGCGTGACGAGGTGCCGGTCACTCCACCGGTCGGGTCGCTCGTGACCCAGGCCGCGCGGCGCGACCTCGGACAGGACGACCTCAACGAGGCGGTGTTCCAGCGCCCGGGCCTGTACCTGACGCGCGCCCTGGTCTTCGCCGACAACCGCGGCGTCGACGGCGCCTCGGGTGGTCTGGCGGCCGCGATCGGCGGTACGTCGGCCCGGGTCAAGCGGGCACAGAACGGTTTCGTGCGGTCGTACGCCCTCACCATGCTGGTGGGCGTCGTCGCGATCCTCGGCGTGGTCTGGGTGGTGCAGTGATGACTTCGAGCTTTCCCTGGCTGACGGTGCTCGGCCTGATCCCGCTGGTGACCGCGGTCGTCGTGTTCGCGCTGCCCACGGGCGTCGCGGGTCGGGCGGCTCGTCCGGTCGCCCTGGTCGGCTCGCTGGCCGCGCTCGTGGTCGGCATCGCGATGTGGACGCAGTTCAAGACCGGGACTACCGACCACCAGTTCCAGTTCGTCGAGACGCACGAGTGGATCCGCCAGTTCGGTGTCTCCTACCAGGTCGGCATCGACGGGCTCGCGCTCGCGCTGATCCTGATGAGCCTGGTGCTCGTGCCCGTCTCGCTGCTCGCGGCGTGGCGCGACGTGCCCGCCGACGGCACCCGCCGGATGCAGAACTACTTCGCGCTGATGCTGGTGCTGGAGACGTTCATGGTCGGGGTCTTCTCCGCTACCGACGTCTTCCTCTTCTACGTCTTCTTCGAGGCGATGCTGATCCCGGTCTACTTCCTGATCGGGTCCTACGGCGGCGCCCGCCGGCAGTACGCCGCGGTGAAGTTCCTGCTCTTCAGCCTGCTCGGCGGCTTCGTGATGCTGATCGCCGTCATCGCGCTCTACAACTACGGTCCGGGCGGGCACCAGGGCTTCCTGCTGTCCAACCTCACCGGGCTGCACCTCGGCACCTGGCCCGGTCGCTGGCTCTTCCTCGGCTTCTTCTTCGCGTTCGCGGTGAAGGCGCCGATGTGGCCGGTGCACACCTGGCTGCCCGACGCCGCGTCCGAGAGCCGCCCCGCGACCGCCGTACTCCTCGTCGGCGTGCTCGACAAGGTCGGCACCTTCGGGATGATCCGGTTCTGCCTGCAGCTGTTCCCCGAGGCCAGCAAGTGGGCCACGCCGGTGATCATCGTGCTGGCGCTGATCTCGATCATCTACGGCGCGCTGGTCGCGATCGGGCAGACCGACATCATGCGGTTGATCGCCTACACCTCGATCAGCCACTTCGGCTTCATCGTGCTCGGCATCTTCGCGATGACGAGCACGTCCGAGGCCGGGTCGGACCTCTACATGGTCAACCACGGCTTCACCACCGCGGCGCTCTTCCTCTTCGGCGGCTTCCTCGTCGTGCGCGGCAAGAGCCGCGACATCCGCGACTACGGCGGCTGGCAGCGGGTCACCCCGGTGCTCGCCGGCGTGATGCTGATCGCCGGACTGTCCGCGCTGTCGCTGCCCGGTATGAACTCGTTCATCTCCGAGTTCCTGGTGATGGTCGGCACCTTCCAGCGCTACAAGGTCGCCGGTGGTGTCGCCGCCGTCGGCGTCATCCTGGCCGCGCTCTACGTGCTGCTGCTCTACAAGAACATCTTCACCGGACCGGCGCCGCTGGCGCACGAGGCGGGAGAGGGTGAGCCTGGAGAACACGGCGGAGGCGACGGTCGCTCAGGCGAACTCGTGCCCGCCGGTGGCGGCAGCGTCGCGACCCAGGCCGGTCAGGCCGACGGCCCGCACGCCTCGGTGCACAGTGAGCACGGCGAGTACGCCGCGTCCGACGAGGGCGACGACCAGCACGGTGCCCACGCCGCCGGCCACGCGTCGACGGGTCACACCGCTGCGCGTGGGCGGGTGCTCGTCGTACCCGACCTCGACCTGCGGGAGCGGGTCGTCGCGGGTGTCCTCGTGGCGATCATCGTCGCGCTGGGCTTCTACCCCAAGCCGGTGCTCGACGTGCTGCGTCCCGCCACGAACGCCACGATGAATCTGGTCCAGATGCACGACCCGGCGCCCAGCGTCCCGACTAGTCAGGTGAACTCGAAGTGATCGCCGCCGCCACCGGCTTCTCCCAGACCAAGATCGAGTACGCCGCCGTCGTACCGATGCTGGTGATCTTCGGCGTCGCCATGCTCGGCGTGGTCATCGAGGCGTTCGTGCCGCGCAGGTCGCGGTACGTCGTCCAGGTGGCCGTCACGCTGCTCGGGCTGCTTGCCGCGTTCCTCACGCTGATCTTCAGCGCGCGCGACCACAAGGCGATCACCGCCGGGGGATCGGTCGTCATCGACGGCCCGGCCCTGATGTTCCAGGGCACCGTCCTGGTGCTGTCCTTCCTCGCCGTGCTGGTGATGGCGGAGCGCTTCGACGGTTCCTCGATCGACGCCTTCACCCAGTCCGGTGCGTCCGTGCCCGGGTCGCCCATGGAGACCAACGCGGTGCGCCTCGGCGCGACCTCCACCGAGGTCTTTCCGCTGGTGCTCTTCGCGGTCGGCGGCATGATGCTCTTCCCCGCCGCAGGTGACCTCCTGACGGTCTTCATCGCGCTCGAGGTGCTCTCGCTGCCGCTCTACATCCTCACCGGGCTCGCCCGGCGCCGCCGCCTGCTGTCGCAGGAGGCGTCCATGAAGTACTTCCTGCTCGGCGCGTTCTCCTCGGCGTTCTTCCTGTTCGGTGCCGCCCTCGTCTTCGGGTACGCGGGGTCGCTGAACTTCAGCACGATCGCGTCGGCCGTCTCGACCGGTAGCGGCCGGGACGGGATCCTGATCCCCGGCATCTTCCTCGTCGCGGTCGGCCTGCTCTTCAAGATCGGCGCGGTGCCCTTCCACTCCTGGACCCCGGACGCCTACCAGGGCGCGCCGACCCCGGTGGCCGGTTTCATGGCCGCCTGCACCAAGGTCGCGGCGTTCGGCGCGTTCCTGCGTGTCTTCTACGTGGCGTTCCCCGGGATGAAGTGGAACTGGCAGCCGATCGTCGTGGTCGTCGCCATCCTGACGATGGTCGTCGGCGCGGTGCTCTCGGTGACCCAGACCGACATCAAGCGACTGCTCGCGTACAGCTCGATCACCCAGGCGGGCTTCATCCTCGTCGGTGTCGTCGCGCTCGACCGGCAGGCGGTGTCCGGCACGATCGTCTACGTCATCACCTACGGGTTCGCCACGATCGCCGCCTTCGCCCTGGTCGCGATGGTGCGCTCGGGCGGTAACGAGGCGACTCACCTGTCGCAGTGGGCCGGCCTGGGCAAGACGAGTCCGGTCGTCGCGGCGCTGATGGCGCTGATGATGATCGCCTTCGCCGGAATCCCGCTGACCTCGCTCTTCACCGCGAAGTACGCGATCTTCTCCGCTGCCGTCGGCCACGGCGGCACCTGGCTGGCGCTGATCGGTGTGATCTTCAGCGCCGTCGCCGCCTTCGTCTACGTGCGGGTCATCGTGCTCATGTACTTCTCCGAGCCCACCGGCGACACCGTCGTGCTCACCCCGTCGGCGCTCACCGGCATCGCCGTGACCGTCGCGGCCGTGCTCACCGTGGCCCTCGGCGTCTTCCCGACGCCGCTGCTCGACATGGCGCACAACTACTCGCAGTTCATGCGATGAGGTCATCGGAGTGACCGTCGTACCCGGCCTCGACAGCGCCTTCGACCAACGGTTGAGCGACGGGCTGGAGCTGGTCGACCAACGACTGCGCGAGGTGCTGCGGCACGACGAGCCTTTCATCGCCGGCGCTTCCCGGCACCTGCTGGACGCGGGGGGCAAGCGGTTCCGGCCGTTGCTGACCCTGCTCGTGAGCGAGCTCGGCACCGGGTGCAACGAGCGCGTTATCGACGCCGCTGCCGGGGTCGAGCTGACCCACCTCGCCTCGCTGTACCACGACGACGTGATGGACGAGGCGACGCTGCGGCGCGGGGTGACCGCGGCCAATGTCGTCTACGACAACTCCACCGCGATCCTCATCGGCGACCTGCTCTTCGGGCGGGCCTCCCAGCTGGTCGCCGGTCTCGGTGCCGAAGCCGTGCGGATCCAGGCCGACACCTTCGTGCGGCTGTGCGCAGGACAGATCGAGGACGACCGGCAGGCGCCCGAGGGTCAGGACCCGATGGCCTACTACCTGCGGGTGCTGGAGGACAAGACGGGCTCGTTGATCTCCCTGGCAGCGCGCTACGGCGGGATCTTCAGCGGCCTCCCGGCCGCGACGATCGAGCGTGTGGTGCGGTACGGCGAGCTGCTCGGCATGGTCTTCCAACTGTCCGACGACCTGATCGACATCACCTCCGACCAGGAGGAGTCCGGCAAGAAGGCCGGCACCGACCTGCGCGAGGGCGTCACCACGCTGCCGGTCCTCTACGTGCGATCCTCGGCCGACCCCGACGACGCGCGCCTGCAGCAGCTGCTGTCGCGCCCGATCGCCGATCCCGCCGAGTTGGACGAGGCGCTGGGTCTGCTGCGGGCGCACAAGGCCATGCAGCAGGCACGCGACCACACGATGTCCGTCGCGAACCAGGCGGCCGACCTGCTCGCGGACCTGCCCGACGGCGACGCCGTACAGGCCCTGCGGGCCCTGCCGATCTCCGTGGCCGAGCGCACGGTCTGACCCGGTGTCCACGCACGAACCCTCCCGACCGCGGGTGGGCCGTGTCCGGACGGAGTCGGGCGTGCCGGGCGGCGACCTGTGGTCGTCGGTGCCGGTGCCCGCGGCTCCGACCGCGGTGGTCGACCTCGACGCGTTCGACGCCAACCTCGCCGCCATGGTGGCGAGGGCGCAAGGGCGGCCGCTGCGGCTGGCCTCCAAGTCGGTGCGCTGCCGTGCGCTGATCGAGCGGGCGCTGGAGTCGCCCGGCTTCTCCGGGGTGCTCGCCTACTCCGCCGCCGAGGCCGCCTGGCTGGTGTCGTGCGGTGTGCGCGACGTGGTGGTCGGCTATCCCACGGTCGACACCGAGACCATCGCCGATACGGCGGCGGCGCCGTCGCTGGCGGAACAGGTCACCTTCATGGTGGATCTGCCCGAGCACGTGGCGATGCTCGCGGCCGCCGCGGGCACGACCCCGTTGCGGGTGTGCATCGACGTGGACGCCTCGCTGCGGATCGGTCGCCTGCACCTCGGCGTGCACCGCTCCAGCGTGCACACCACGCAGGAGGTGTGCCGAATGGCCCGGCTGGTGGCGAACACCCCCGGAGTGACGCTGGTCGGGCTGATGTTCTACGAGGCCCAGGTGGCGGGCGTGCCCGACAGCAGCCGTGTCGTCCGCGCGATGAAGCTCCGCTCGATGGCGCAGTTGCTGCCGCGGCGCACGGAGATCGTGCGGGCCGTCGCAGAGATCTCGTCGCTGGAGTTCGTCAACGGCGGGGGAACCGGCAGCATCGCCGCCACCCGGCGAGACCCGTCGGTGACCGAGATCGCCGCGGGGTCGGGCCTCTTCACGCCGACCCTCTTCGACTCGTACGACGACAGCGGCCTGACGCCGGCCGCGTACTTCGTGTCGCCCGTGGTGCGCAAGCCGTCGCCCGCCGTCGCCGTCACCTTCGCGGGCGGGTACGTCGCGTCCGGTCCGGCGTCGAAGTCTCGCGTACCGAAACCGGTGCACCCGCAGGGTCTCTCGTACTTCGGGCAGGAGGGCGCGGGGGAGGTGCAGACCCCGCTGCGCGGGCCGGGCGCCCGGTCGCTGCGGGTGGGCGATCCCGTGTGGTTCCGCTACGCCAAGGCCGGTGAGATGTGCGAGCGGTTCGACGAGCTGCTGCTGGTGCGCGCCGGTGCTGTGGTGCAGCGCGCGCCGACCTACCGAGGTGAGGGGCGCACTTTCGGCTGACAGCTGTCGCCCCCGGGGTGCACGCTGACGGCGTTCGCGTTCATCGACGGCGTTCGAACGGCGTCAATGAACGCGAACACCGTCAGCTCAGCCGGGTCAGCAGGTCCGGGACGGGTCGAGGAGCACAGGAGGTACCGGTGGCGGAGTGGACGAACTGGGCGGGCACCGTGCGTGCAACGCCGCGTGCCGAGGTGATGGTGCGCGACGTGCCGCACGCGCAGGAGCTGTGCCGGACGACGGCGGCCTCCGGGGGCGCACTCAAGGTGGTCGGCTCGGGCCACTCCTTCACCGCGATCGCCGAGGCGACGGACGTGCTCGTGCGGGTAGACCGCCTGAGCGGAGTGCGGGCGGTCGACCGCGAGACGGCGCGGGTGTGGGTCGGTGCCGGTACGCCGCTGCACGTGCTCGGGCAGCTGCTCGCCAGGGAGGGCCTCGCGCTCACGAACATGGGCGACATCGACCGACAGACCGTCGCCGGGGCGGTCTCGACCGGCACTCACGGGACCGGGGCGGCGTACACCGGGCTGGCCGGTCAGCTCACCGGAGTGGAGCTGGTGACGGCCGACGGTGAGGTGCGGCGATACGACCACGACGACCCCGAGTGGGGCGGTGTCGCGCTGTCGCTCGGCGCGCTCGGGATCGTGACGGCGTTGCAGATCCAATGCGTCCCGTCGTTCCTGT
Organism: Allobranchiibius sp. GilTou38; assembly: GCF_017565325.1. Lineage (NCBI taxonomy): Bacteria > Bacillati > Actinomycetota > Actinomycetes > Micrococcales > Dermacoccaceae > Allobranchiibius > Allobranchiibius sp. GilTou38. The sequence goes on from NZ_JAGEKN010000009.1 coordinate 42,641, forward strand.
TGCAGGCACACGAGCAGCCGGATGTGCTCGACTGCGTGTTGGCGTCACTGGACGAGACCGTCGATGCCGCCGACCATTTCGAGTTCTACTGGTTCCCGCATACCGATCGGGTGCAGACCAAGACCAACACCAGGGTCGCCGACGTCGCGCGCCGCGACCCCCTGCCCGCGTGGCGCGCGCGGCTGGACGACGACCTGCTGTCCAACACCGTCTTCGAGGGCGTCAACCGCCTGCTCACCCGCGTGCCGCGGCTGACCCCGGCCGCCAACCAGGTCGCCGCCCGGGCGCTCTCGGCGCGCACCTACACCGACACCTCGTACGACGTCTTCGTGACCCGCCGCACGGTGCGCTTCCGGGAGAGTGAGTACAGCGTGCCGCGCGCTGCGGTGCCGGACCTGCTGCGGCAGCTGCGCACCTGGTGCGACCGGCACGACGCGCGGATCCCGTTCCCCGTCGAGGTGCGGTTCACGGCGGCCGACGACCTGTGGCTGTCGACGGCGTACGGGCGGGAGACGGGGTACGTCGCGGTGCACCAGTACCACCGACGTGACCACCGCGCGTACTTCGAGGCGTTCTGGTCGATGCTGCGCGACCACGACGCGCGGCCGCACTGGGGCAAGATGCACGACTTGGATGTTGCTGAACTGCGTTCGCGCTACGAACGATTCGATGACTTCGTCGCGCTGCGCGACGCGCTCGATCCGAGTCGCGTCTTCGGCAACCCCTACCTCGAGCGCGTCCTCGGCTGAGTCTTCAACGTCCGCCGATCGGTGGACGCCGAGTAGACCGTTCGGGTGTCGCGCGGGCATCGGACGGATCGCGATGCTGACGATATGGCTGACCCGACGGCGCCGGCAAGACCACGACCGTGAGAGATGCTGGAGGGGTACACGACGCCGGACGGCGGGCAGACGGCGGTCCTGGGCGCCGTCCCGATCTCCCGCCGGTCCTGGCGGGCTCGACTGACCGCACGATCGTCAGCATCCTGGTGGTGCCGGCGCCACAGATCCGCTGACAACCGGGGTTTCGGCGAGGCGCTCGCGCAGGCCCGCCGCCATGACCGCGATGGTCGACGCGTCGAAGAATCCTCCGGCGGTCTGCATCAGACGCTTCCTGCGCAGCCGCGCGTTCGGCGTCAGTGGGAGTAGTGCTCGCGAACACGTCGGCCCCTACGTCGAGGAGTAGGACGGGCGAGCAACCCTGTGCCTCAACGCGATTCCTGCAGGCCGTCCCAGGTCCACTGCGGAATCTCCAAACCGTCGGGGACGTCGTCCGCGCTGCGCGGGTATTTCGCCATGGACGTGGTGGTGGCCCACGCGAAGTAGTCGTGCAAGGCACCGGCGAGGCGCGGGTCCCCGGCGAGACCGGTGTCGGCGAGTGCCTGATCGAAGCAGGCGATCGCTCGCTGGTCCATGTCTTCGTGCTCGCCCTCGCCCGCGTGCAGGCGGACGACGGAGGTCTCGTCGCCGTACGTCCCGGTGTACGCACGGGGGCCACCGAGCGCCTCCACCCAGTACGCCGCGAGTCGCTCGCTGTGGTCGGGCCGGAATCCGTGGTGGAAGGCATGCGCCACGACCTCGTCGGCCATCACGCGCTCGTGCCAGGCATGTGCCAACCGGGTCAGCCCCACCGTCCCGCCGGCGGCGTCGTACAGAGTCTCCATCGCCACAGGGTGCCACCGCACCTGGGCGGGGACCACCCCCATTCAGCGGGTCGAAGACGGGTCAGCTCGCGCGGTGCCGGGCCGGGCGTAGTCGGGCGGGCAGCCACCAGTTCGCGGCGCCCAGACCCGCCACCAGAGCCGGCGCCAGCACCCCGCGCACGATGGTCGCGTCGATGATGATGCCGAGTGCGAGGGCAGTGGCCATGATCTTCACATCGGTCGTGGGCACTCGCGAGAGCGAGATGAACGCCAGGAAGAGGATGAGCGCCGCCGAGGAGACGAGACGCCCGGTGCGCGCCACGCCGTAGACCGTCGCGGCGTCCGTGTCATGCCCCGCGTCGTACTCCTCGCGGATCCGTGAGAGGAGGAACACCTCGTAGTCCATCGACAGGCCGAAGAGGAATGCGAACACGGCGATGGGCACCCACACGGTGATCGCCCCGGACGCCTGCTGGTCGAAGAGCAGGTGCACACCCACCCCTCGCTGCCAGATCAGGACGGTGACGCCGTACGCCGCGCCGAGCGAGATCACGTTGAGCAGCAACGCTTTCAGCGGGAGGACGATGGAGCGCAGCGCCCTCGCGAGCAGCAGGAACGTGACGACCACGATGATGAGCACGATCCACCAGGCGTTGCCGTAGACGGCGTCGATGAAGTCGGCGTTCTGCGCAGGCTGACCCCCGACCCGCGCGCCAGCACCCCGCGCTGCGGAGCGGATGTCGTGCGCCACCGACGATCCGCCGGTCGATGCGTCGGCACGGGTCCACGCGTCGACGACGGTGACGTCGCCTCGCGTCCAGGACGACGGTGAGACCACTCCGGCGACCCCGTCGACATCGGACACCGCTGCGCGCACCCCGGCGGCCCCGCCCGGCGTGGTGAGGATCTCGACCGGTTGGGTGAGTCCGGCGCCGAGCCCAGCAGCTTCGAGGCGGCTGACGGCCGCGCCCGCGGGCCCGCCTGTGGAGGCCAGCGAGTCGTTGGTGGGCGAGCCCAGATGCAGCCCGAGCACGGGCGCGGCCAGCGCGAGCAGCACGACGACCGCGCCGAGGGCGCTCCACCAGCGGTGGCGTACGACGCCCGCTCCGACGGTGTGCCACAGCCGGCTCGCCGGGTCCGTGCTCGCACGGTGCGGCCAGGTGAGTCGCGACCCCGCGACCAGCAGCACCGCCGGCAGCAGGGTGAGCGCCGCAGCGACGCTGATGACAGGGATGAGCAGACCGGTGAATCCCACACTGCGCAGGAACGGCACCGGCAGAGCGATCAGCGCGGCCAGGCTCACCGCCACCGTCACGCCCGAGAAGAGCACCGACCGTCCCGCGGTCTGCAGCGCTCGCTGCACCGCCTCGTCGTTGGACAGCCCGTTGCCGGTCTCCTCGCGCCACCGGGTGACGATGAGCAGCGCGTAATCGATGGCCACACCGAGCCCGATCAACGCCAGCAGGTACTGCACGATGAACGAGACCTCGGTGAACTGGGTCAGCCCCCACACGATCAGGAATGTCGTGAGGATCGACCCCGCCGCAATGATGAGCGGCGTGAGGGCGAGTAACGACCGGAACACGAGCACCAGCACGATCAGCGCGCCGACCGCACCGAAGAGGGTCTCGGCGAGTACGCCGGCGCCTCCGCCCCCACCGCCCTGGCTGAGCGCGTCCTGGCCCGTGACGGTCACCCTCACGGCGGACGTGGAGGTCTTCGCGGCGACGCCCTGCAGGGTGGGCAGCGCCGCGACGTACGGCTCGGGCGCCCCGATCCGCGGGCGGGGATAGGCGAGGACGACGCCGGTGTGCCCGTCGCGCGAGAGCAGACGGGGCGACTCGGCGAATGAGGTGAGGCGCACGCCGGGGCTCGCCGCGCGTACGGCGCTCGCGACCCGTTGAGCGTCAGCTGCGGTCAACCTCTGCGAATCTCCTTGCAGCACCAACAGGATCGGCGCGTTGTCACCACCGTTGCCGACCGTCTGCACGATCTGCTCGTTCGTCTGGTAACCCGCCTGACCCGGCAGCCCGAAGTCGAAACTGAGATTGGCGGTCGCCCTCGAGGCGCCGAACCCGCCGGCGATCACCAGCAGGATCCAGGCTCCGATGACCCACCATCGTCGAGCGATCACCACGCGCGCCAGAGTCACCACGGGACCATCCTGCAGTGCCTGCTCGAGCGCTGGTGCCGCCGCCGTCTGCCCGAGCGGTCCAGGATGGGGTGGTGGACATCCGGCCGGCGACCGCCGGCGACGTGGCGGCGGCGCCTGACTGGCTGGCGGGCATCGACCTGCGCGCGGACCGGTGGCGCGACGATGCCACGCGGGCGGTCGTGGGGACGGAGGACGGCATGGTCGTGGCCGCGGGTCGTCTCTTCACCAGCCGTGTCCACGACGATCGGTACTGGGTGGAGGTCATGGTCGCGCCGCAGCGCCGCCGCCGTGGCCACGGTCGCAGCATCGCGAGGTACCTGGCGGACCTGCGAACCGATCCCAAGCCGATGTGCTCACGCGGCTTCGTCTCTTCCGAGGCTGTGCAATTCGCACGAGGCCTGGGCGCGCACGCGTACCAGACCTGCCCGCCGGAACGGGTGCAGACGGTCGATGCAGCGCGGCTCACGAAATCGCCCGTCGCGACCGTCGCGGGCACCGCCGTGGACCTTTCCGAGTTGCAGCGTGCCTGGACCGACATCTACGAGTGGATGCACGCCGACTGGGCTCCCGTGGCACCAGGGTCCGAAGAGCCCCTGCTCGAGGACTTCGCCGATGAGCTCGATCTCGTGCACACCAGGGTCGTCGGTGAGGGTCGTGTCAGGGCCGCGGCGTTCGTCTTCGCCGATGCGCCGGAGCCGGTGGTGGTGGCCGAGTGTCGTGAGCGTGATGAGACTGACGGGCTCGCACTCCTGCGCGCGTGCGTGCGGGACAGTCTGCTGTCGCTCGCCGAGGACGGCATCGCCGCCATCAGCTTCGACGGGCACGACACCGACCCGCACTTCCGGCCGCTGCTGGACGAGTTGCCGGTCAGCGGCGAGGCTTCCGAACTCCTGGAGTGGGGGTGACGGAGGGCGGCGCTAGCCGGTCGCTGCCGCGAGCGACGCGCGGCTCCAGGTGGGTTGCACACCGGGGCAGTCGAGCAGGTAGCCGCAGATCTGCTCCGCCGACCAGCCGTGCGCCTCGCGCAGACCGTCCGCGATCCGGCGCAGGTATGCCGCGCTGGGTGCGTTGAGCGGTGCGGTCTCGATCGTCCAGGGCGCGGAGAACGTCACGACCGCCAACCCCTCGAGTTCGCCGACCTGGTGCAACGTCTCGTACCGGCCGGGGCCGAGCGTCGCCATCGGTGCGTGCGCGAGCAGGCCGGCGACGTCCACCTCGTCCCCGGGCGGTCTGTGCATCTCCTGGGCGGCGACATCGCTGAACTGCTGCACCGTGAGCAGGTACGCGCGTGCCGCGACCGTCGGCGCCCCTTCCCGTACCGTCGGGTCGTAGAACGCGACACCGCCGGTCCAGGTCGGGGACTTCCACGCGAAGTAGAGCCGGCCGGGTAACAGCAGCGGGTGGTCTCCGGTGGGTGGCGTACGGTCGCGGGCGCCAGGGTAGGTGCGGGCGGCACCGTCCGGCCGGCCACCGGACAGGTAGTGCTCGAAACGGTCCCGCGACAGATTGGAGCCGTACGCGGCGTACCAGACCCGCTCCATCAGGCGGCGAGACCGGCCGCCGACCGACTCGGACGCCGCCCGCGGCTCGCGCTCACGACCGAGTCGATCACGAGCAGCACCAGCGCGATCCACACGATCCCGAAGCCGATCCAGCGCGCCGACGACATGTGCTCGCCCAGCAGGGCGACCCCGCAGATGAGCTGCAGGATCGGGGTGAGGAACTGCAGCAGCCCGATCGTCACGAGCGGCACCCGACGTGCGGCGGCGGCGAAGAGCAGGAGCGGCACCGCGGTGACGATGCCGGACACCGCGAGGAGAACGGCGTGGCCGGTGCCTTCCGTGGTGAAGGTCGAATCACCGCGGATCGTCAGCACCGCCAACAGGATCACGGCGATCGGCGCGAGCACCGCCGTCTCGAACGACAGGCTCTCCAACGCGGTCAGGCGGCCGCCGACGCGCTTCTTCATCAACCCGTAGCCGGCGAACGACAGAGCGAGGCTGACGGCGATCCACGGCGGTTTGCCGTAGTCGACGGCGAGGTAGACGCACGCGGCGACACCGATCGCGACGGCCACCCACTGCAGCACCCGCAACCGTTCCTTCAACACCACGACACCGAGCGCGACGGTGACCAGTGGATTCAGGAAGTAACCGAGGGCTGCCTCGGTGACGTGGCCGGTGACGACCGCCTGCACGTAGATCGTCCAGTTCGCGGCGATCAGCAGGCTGGCGATGCTCAGTGCGACGAGGCGGCGCGGCTCGGCCAGCACCTCGCGTACGAAGCCCATCCGCCGACGCACCGCCAGGATCACCGCGCACACGAGCAGCGTCCACAGCACCCGGTGCGCCAGGACCTCCCACGCGCCGACGGGCTCGATGGCGTGGAAGTAGAGCGGGAACACGCCCCACAGCAGGTAGGCGACGAACCCGTACGCCGTGCCCGTGCTCGTCTCGGAGCGGGCCGGCTTGCCGTTCGCCATCGGGCGGTCCCTCGATCGGTCGGTGGAGGCTTTGAAATCGAAGGCTATCGGGCCGACGGACGCCGCCGAACGGGGTGGGGGTTGTGCGTCCGTGGCCAGTGCTGCAGCCCTGGCCACGGACGCAAACCGGCCACCTGGCCGCGCACGACCCACGGCCGGGCGGAGATCAGTTGGAGACGGTCCAGGTGTCGTGGCCGTGCAGCAGCTGCTCCAGTGCCCGGTCGTCGGCGGGACCACCGGCCGTGTCGATCGCGGCGGCGACCTGGCTGCGGACCCCGTCGTCGTACGTCGGGCGCGACACCGATCGGAAGACCCCCATCGGCAGCTGCGCGAACGACGGATCGTCCAGGCGGCTCAGTGCGAACGCCTGGCTCGGGTCGTTGTCGTTCACCCGGTGCCGCACGACGCGTGCCGGATCCGCGGTGGCCTCCGGCTCGACGGCCAGGTGGCCTTCGGGGCCGCGTACGACGACGCGCGCCGTCTCGCCCTCGCCGGCCCGGATCGGTTCGCCGTCGACCAGCTGCATGATGCGCGCGCTGGCCTCGTCACGGTCCTTGACCAGCTGGAAGGCGCCGTCGTTGAAGATCGGGCAGTTCTGATAGATCTCGACCAGGGCGCTGCCCCGGTGCTCGGCGGCCGCGCGCAGAGTCGCGGTCAGGTGCTTTCGGTCCGAATCCATGGTGCGGGCAACGAAACTGGCCTCCGCGCCGAGCGCCAGCGACACCGGGTCGAACGGCTGATCCACCGATCCCAGCGGCGAGGACTTGGTCACCGCGCCGATATCGGAGGTGGGGGAGTACTGGCCCTTGGTGAGGCCGTAGATCTTGTTGTTGAAGAGCAGGATCTTGATGTTGACGTTGCGGCGCAGGGCGTGGATCAGGTGGTTGCCGCCGATCGACAGCGCGTCGCCGTCACCGGTCACGACCCACACCGACAGGTCCTCGCGGGACGTGGCGAGGCCGGTCGCGATCGCGGGCGCGCGCCCGTGGATCGAGTGCATGCCGAAGGTGTCCAGGTAGTACGGGAAGCGAGCAGCGCAGCCGATGCCGGAGATGAAGACGATGTTCTCGCGGCGCAGCCCCAGGTCGGGCAGGAAGCCCTGCATCGCGGCGAGGATCGCGTAGTCGCCGCACCCGGGGCACCAGCGCACCTCCTGGTCGGAGGTGAAGTCCTTCTTCGTCTGCGCTTCGTCGTCGCCGAGCCGGGGGACTCCGGAGGTGCCGAGCGTCGGCATACCGAGGTCGAGGCTCATCGAAGTTCCTCCAGGTGCTCGTGGATGACGGCTGCGATCTCCGTCGAGGTGAAGGGCAGGCCGCGGACGGCGGTGTGGCTGCGCACGTCGACCAGGTACTTCCCGCGCAACAGCAGTGCGAGCTGGCCGAGGTTCATCTCCGGCAGCACCACGCGGTCGTACGCGCGCAGCACCTCGCCGAGATTCCCAGGGAACGGCGCCAGGTGGCGCAGGTGGGCCCGCGCGACCTTGGAACCTGCGGAGCGGCACAGTCGGGTGGCCTCCGCGATCGGGCCGTACGTCGAACCCCACCCCAGGATCAGCACGCGGGCGTCGCCGGACGGGTCGTCGACCACGACGTCGGGCACGTCGATGCCGTCGATCTTGGCTTGGCGGGTGCGGACCATGTGGTCGTGGTTGTCCGGGTCGTAGCTGATGTTGCCGGTGACGTCGGCCTTCTCGATGCCGCCGACGCGATGCTCCAGCCCCGGCGTGCCCGGCACGGCCCACGGCCGCGCCAGCGTGTTCGGATCGCGCAGGTAGGGCGCGAATACCGGGTTGCCCTTGTCGTCGACGGAATTGGGCTCGGTCGGGGCATCGACGTGGAGATTTGGCAGGTCGCCGATCTGCGGCAGCCGCCACGGCTCGGAGCCGTTCGCGAGCGAGCCGTCCGAGAGCACGATCACCGGCGTCCGGTAGGTCGTCGCGATGCGCACTGCCTCGAGCGCCGCGTCGAAGCAGTCGACCGGTGTCGCAGGGGCGATCACGGCGACCGGCGATTCGCCGTTGCGGCCGTACATCGCCTGCAGCAGATCGGACTGCTCGGTCTTGGTGGGCAACCCGGTGGACGGACCGCCGCGCTGCACGTCGACGATCACGAGTGGCAGCTCCAGGGAGACGGCGAGCCCGATGGTCTCCGCCTTGAGGGCGAGGCCCGGCCCCGACGTCGTGGTGAGGCCGATCGCGCCACCGAACGCCGCGCCGAGCGCGGCACCCACGCCGGCGATCTCGTCCTCGGCCTGGATGGTCGTCACGCCGAACCGCTTCAGGCCGGACAGCGTGTGCAGGATGTCCGAGGCCGGGGTGATCGGGTAGCTGCCCAGCACCAGGGGTCGGTCCGCGCGGTGTGCCGCGGCCACGAAACCGTAGGCGATGGCGAGGTTTCCGGTGATGTTGCGGTAGGTGCCGGTTGCCTTGGGCGCACGCCGCACGGTGTAGGAGACCGCGAACGACTCGGTCGTCTCGCCGTACGCGTGTCCCGCGTGCAGAGCCGCCAGGTTGGCGGCGAGGATGGCGGGCTTGCCCGCGAACTTGCGCTTGAGGAACGACTCGGTGCCGCTGGTCGGGCGGGAGTACATCCACGACAGCAGCCCGAGCGCGAACATGTTCTTCGCGCGTTCCTTCTCCTTGCGGGTGAGCTCGAAGTCGGCCAGCGCCGCGACCGTGATGGAGGTGAGCGGGACGGCGTGCAGCGCCCACGACTCGAGGCTGTCGTCCTCGAGCGGGTTGCTGGGATAGCCGACCTTGGCCAGGTTGCGCTTCGTGAACTCGTCGGCGTCGGCGATGATTACGCCGCCACGAGGCAGGTCGCCGAGGTTGGCACGCAGGGCGGCCGGGTTCATCGCGACCAGCACGTCGGGCGCGTCGCCGGGGGTCAGCACCTCGTGGTCGGCGAAGTGCAGCTGGAACGAGGAGACGCCCGGCAGTGTGCCCTGGGGCGCTCTGATCTCGGCGGGGAAGTTGGGCAGCGTCGACAGGTCGTTGCCGAGACTCGCGGTCTCGGCGGTGAACCTGTCACCGGTCAACTGCATCCCGTCGCCGGAATCGCCGGCGAATCGGATGACGACACGATCGAGGGTCTGCTGGGACTTGCTGCTCATGTGGCGAGTGCTCCCGTGGGGTCGGTCTAACCTCCTCCAACCTAGGCCGCGGGCGATTTCGTCCCGCCCGTACCCCCCGGTTTCACAGGATTTCCTGCTGCTTCGCGACAGCACGCTTTCAGAATGTGCTCGTGCGAGAAGGAGCAATCGCCCAGACGGGCGGCATACGCTCGCGGTTGTGACCTGGTGGCAGGACCGGATCGTGGAGGCCGGCAAGGAGCCCGTGGCGCTGTGCCTCGTGGCGTTCATCGCGACGTTCCTGCTGACCCGCCTCGTGACCCGGACCATCCGCAGCGGCCGTGGCCCGTTCCGAAACAACGTCAGCTCCACCGGACTGCACATCCACCACGCCGTGCCGGGGCTCTTCCTGCTCCTCGCGGGCGCTCTCACCTCGCTCGCGTCGTACGACTCGACGTCGCTCAACATCGCGGGGCTCTGCGTGGGTGCGGGCGCCTCGCTCGTACTCGACGAGTTCGCGCTGATCCTGCACCTGCGCGACGTGTACTGGGCGCGTCAGGGACGGGCGTCTGTGCAGGCCGTTGCGCTCGCGGGGATGGTGATGGGGTTGACGCTGCTCGGTTTCACCCCCGAGAACGTCGACGAGCTCACCGACCGCAACGCGCCCGTGCGCTGGGCCACCGTCGTGATCCTGCTGACCAGCTTCGTCTGCTGCCTGATCTGCGCGGCGAAGGGGAAGTACCGCCTGGTCGTGCTCGCCGCCATCGTGCCGATCGTCGCGTACGTCGGTGCGGTGCGCCTCGCGCGACCCGGCTCGCCCTGGTACCGGCGCTACCCCGAGGGCTCGCGCAAGCAGGTGCGCGCGCGGGGCAGGGCCGGCGGTTTCGACCGGCACATCGCGCACGGGCTGACCTGGTTCGGCGACCTGGTCGCCGGTGCGCCCACTCGCGAGGACGCCGCCGCGGAGTCCGCCGAGCGTGCGGCCGTCCTGGTCGCCCCATCCCAAGAGGAGGACGATCCGGTCCGCAGCGGGCACGAGTCGCGTACGTCCTGACCCGTCCGACCTTCCGGGCGAAGCGCCCGGAAGCGAGCCCAGGTTCATCGCTCCAGGTGCGAGCTCCAGCGGGACCAGATCGCGTCCACGTCAGAGGTGTGGGCCTCCCGGGTGAGGCGGCGGGCCATCGCGCCGAGCGCGGCCAGTTCGAAGTGGTCGGCTGCTGCGGTAGGTCGCCAGCCGAGGGCCGTGATCGTGTCGATGATCCGGGCATCTGCCAGCATCCCTGGTAGCGAACGCGATTCGGGTGACAGATCGAGATCCTCCGCGACGGCGGGCGTTCCGTCGTACGTCATGCGGGTGCGACAGCGCAGCGCTCCACCTGCCTGTCCGGACCGGCCGATGCCGACGGTGTCGCGCATCAGCAACCGGCCGCCCTCGGCCACCTCGGCCCGGGTCGAGCGGCGTACGTCGGCGCCGTCGCTCACGACGAACGGCTCGGCCTGCCACACGAGCACACCGCCCTTCTCGACCTCGATGACGTTGTCCCACAACGCTGTCCCACCTCGCCCGTCGTACGCAACGGTCGCTGCGACATCGCGTACGACGAGTCGGCACCCTGCGCCGACCTCGAGGCGCACGCGCGCATGATCGCCGCCGAGCAGGGTGGCGGTCGTCGCGACTAGTGCCACCTCGACGGCGTCCGCGGTCCGCGCGATCAGCCGCGGAGCCAGCACCCCGGTCCGCAGCTGCACCCTCGCCCGCTCGGAGCCGCAGGACTCGACGCGGACGACGGTCTCCCGGTCGGTCAAGGAGTGCGCGCCCCGTGCTCATGCGAGTGCACCGTGCCGTCGGTGTGGGCGTGCGGCGCCATCGGACCCGGATCGACCGGGTGATGGGTGCCCTCGCGGTGGGCGGCGATCATCGCCACGACCCAGTCGGCCAGGGCGGCGACGGTCTCCGGGCGTTTGCGGGAGAGCCCGAGCACCGGTCGGCCGTCCCGGGCGTCGCGGCCCTGCTCGACCATGAGCTCGTGGTCGACCTCGACCTGCTCGGCCAGGTCGATCTTGTTGACGACCAGCAGGTCGGCGCGGGCGATCCCGGGGCCGCCCTTGCGGACCACGTCGCCGCCGCCCGCGACGTCGAGCACGAAGATCTGCGCGTCGACCAGCGCGGGGGAGAAGGTCGCGGTGAGGTTGTCGCCGCCGGACTCCACGAGCACCAGGTCCAGCGGCGCGAAGTCGGCTTCCAGATCTTCCACCGCGATCGCGTTGGCGGTGATGTCGTCACGGATCGCGGTGTGCGGGCATGCACCGGTCTCGACGGCGCGGATGCGAGCCGGGTCCAACACCCCTGCCGCACGCAGCATCTGAGCGTCCTCGTCGGTGTAGATGTCGTTGGTGACCACGCCGATCTCCAGCCGGCCCGCGAGCGTCCGGCACAGCGTCGCGATCAGCGAGGACTTCCCGGTGCCGACCGGGCCGGCGATGCCGAGACGCAGCGCGCGAGTGGCGTGGTGGGGCGAGTCGGGCGAATGAGGCGAGTCAGGCACGGAAGAGTCTCCTTCGGGCGGTGGCGTGGGCGTGCTGCCAGATCTCGGCAGCGGGTGCGGCCGGTGCCGGTATGTCGGCCGGCGTGCGCAGGTCGGCGACCTGCACGACGATCTGCTCCACGAGCGGGGCCACCTCGAGCGCCCACACGACGGTGTCGACCGGATCCAGCGGCGCGAGTTTGAGCGCTGCGGCGCACGCGGACTGCACATCGTCGTGGCAGATCACTCGGGCGAGGTCGGCGGCCGGCACGTCGAGTCGGGCGGCGATCCGGGCGATGGCGATCGGCCGCGGCTCACCCCGCCGTACCGGTCGGCCGCGCACGTCGCGCTCCTCAGTGAGGCGGGCGAGGAGGCGCTCGTACCCGCGACCCAGCTCCACCGACGCCTGCCGCACGACGTGACTCGGCGTCCGCGCGGCCCACGCCTGCTCGACCGGCTCGAGCGGACCACCCGCGAGCAGCACCCGCAGCGCGACCACCCCCGTCGCCGCGTCGACGAGGGTCGCGGTGCGCAGGCGCGTCGTGAGGTACGCCGGGATGTCGCCACTCGGCATACCCGCCAGCAACGCGGGTTCCAGACCGCCGGACTGCGTGTGCCCGCCGGTGGGCAGCCGCGCGTCGCCGAGCAGCAACGTCGCGAGCGAGCCTGTGGCGGAGGACATCTCAGAACATCGAGTAGAGCTGCGCCAACGGCAGTTCCGCCGCGGGCGCCGGCTGCACGACCTCGCCGTCGATGGCGATCGCGAAGGTCTCGGCGTCGATGTCGATGCGCGGCGTGGCGGAGTTGTTGACCATCTGCGCCTTGCCGACGTCGCGGGTGCCGCGCACGGCGACCAGTGCGCGCCGCAGCCCGAGCCGGTCCGCGAGCCCGCCGTCCAGCGCGAGCGGCGACACGAACGACATCGAGAGGTCCGCTCCGGACGACGCCACGAGCGCCGGCCGCATCAGCACCGGTTGCGGGGTCGGGATCGAGGCGTTCGGGTCGCCGAGGGCGGCCCACACGATCGCGCCGCCCTTGACGACGACGGACGGCCGGATCCCGAAGAACCTCGGCTCCCACAACACCAGGTCCGCCAGCTTGCCGACCTCGATCGATCCGACCTCGTGCTCGATGCCGTGCGCGATCGCGGGGTTGATCGTGTACTTCGCGACGTAGCGCCGTGCGCGTTCGTTGTCCGCGGGCAGCGACGTGCCGAGCGATCCGCGGCGGGCTTTCATCACGTGCGCGACCTGCCAGGTGCGGGTGATGACCTCGCCGATCCGGCCCATCGCCTGCGCGTCCGAGGAGGTGATCGAGAGCGCGCCCATGTCGTGCAGCAGGTCCTCGGCCGCGATCGTGGTGGCGCGGATGCGCGACTCGGCGAACGCCAGATCCTCCGGCACCGAGGGGTTCAGGTGGTGGCAGACGATGAGCATGTCCAAGTGCTCGGCGACGGTGTTGACGGTGTGCGGGAGTGTCGGATTCGTAGATCCGGGAAGGACGTTCGGCTCAGAGGCGATCGACAGGATGTCCGGTGCGTGACCGCCGCCCGCGCCCTCGGTGTGGAACGCGTGGATCGACCGGCCGCCGATCGCGCGCAGCGTCGACTCGACGTAGCCGGCCTCGTTGAGACTGTCCGAGTGCAGCGCGACCTGCATCTCGTACGTGTCGGCCGCGCGCAGCGCCGCATCGATCGCGGCCGGGGTGGAGCCCCAGTCCTCGTGCACCTTGTACGCCGCCGCCCCGGCCAGCGCCTGCTCGCGCAGACCCTCGGCGCTGACGGTGTTGCCCTTGCCCATCAGCAGCAGGTTCACCGGCAGGTGATCCAGGCCGCGGTGCACCGACTGCAGGTGCCACGGCCCGGGCGTGACGGTGGTCGCCTTCGACCCCTCGGACGGACCGGTGCCCCCGCCGCCCAGGGTGGTCAGCCCGGTCGCCAGCGCCTCGTGCACCTGACTGGTCGACAGGAAGTGCACGTGCATGTCGATGCCGCCGGCGGTGAGGACGCGTCCTTCGCCCGAGATGACGTCGGTGCCCGGCCCGATCTCCAGCTCCGGCGTGATGCCGTCGGTGATGTCGGGGTTGCCGGCGCGCCCGATCCCGACGATGCGCCCGTCGCGGATGCCGACATCGGCGCGTACGACACCCCAGTGATCGAGCACGATGGCACCGGTGATCACGGTGTCGAGCGCTGCCTGGGCGCTGGTGCGGGTGCCCTGCGCCATCGATTCGCGGATCGACTTGCCGCCGCCGAAGACGGCCTCGTCGCCGTAGGAGATCGATCCGTCCGGCAGCGTGGCGGTGAGGTCGCGCTCGATCTCGATCCACAGGTCGGTGTCGCTGAGGCGCACCTGGTCGCCGGTCGTCCCGCCGTAGAGCGCGGCGTACTTCGCGCGGTCCAGCTCAGCCATCGTGCTTCCCCGTCTGGATGCCAGGCACCTTCTGCCGCCCGGCCAGGCGCACCGCACCGACCTCGCGAGACATCCCCGGCTCGAAACGCACCGAGGTGCCGGAGGGCACGTCGAGCCGGAAGCCCTGCGCCGCAGCGCGATCGAAGTCCAGGGCGATGTTCGCGTCAGGCAGGTGCAGATGCGAGCCGATCTGGATCGGCCGGTCGCCGGTGTTGACGATGACCAGCGTGCGCCGGTCGCCGTCTGCGCGCGCGTTGATGGTGAGCGTGCCGGGCGCGACCCGGATCGCGCCCGGTCCGTCGTTTTCGCCGCTCATGCGATCGGGTGGTGCAGGGTGACGAGCTTGCGGCCGTCGGGGAACGTCGCCTCGACCTGGACGTCGGGGATCATCTCGGCCACGCCGTCCATCACCTGATCGCGGGTGAGGACCTCACGGCCGGACTCCATCAGGTCGGCGACCAGCGCGCCCTCACGGGCCCGCTCGATGACCCACGTCGAGAGCAGGGCGACGCTCTCGGGGTAGTTGAGCCGGACGCCGCGCGCGAGCCGGTCGCGGGCGACCATCCCGGCGACCGAGAGCAGCAGCTTCTCGGTGTCGGCGGGTGTCAGGTGCATGCGGGCCAGTGAAGCAACTCAATGTGTCGGCCACGTTTCGCCCTGTAACGACGAACATGCAGTCCGCGGTGCTGCCACCGGTCGATCCGCGCGGCTGCGCGGATCGACCGACGAAGAGACCACGAACTGCATGTCGGTCGCTGCAGTCGGTGCAGGTCAGGCGATGGCGTCCTCCACCGAGGTCGAGGTCAGCCCGTGCGCCTCGGCGACCGGGGCGTTGGTGAGCGAGCCGTCGTACGTGTTGAGCCCCAGCGCGAGCGAGTGGTCGTCGCGGCAGGCCTGCTGCCAGCCCTTCCGGGCGAGCGCGACCGTGTAGGGCAGCGTCGCGTTGGTCAGCGCGTATGTCGACGTGTTCGGCACCGCACCGGGCATGTTCGCGACGCAGTAGAAGACCGAGTCGTGCACCATGTACGTCGGGTCGGCGTGCGTGGTCGGGTGGGTGTCCTCAAAGCAGCCGCCCTGGTCGACCGCGATGTCGACGAGCACCGAGCCGGGCTTCATCTGCGAGACCAGCTCGTTGGTGACCAGCTTCGGGGCGCGCGCGCCCGGGATGAGCACCGCACCGATGACCATGTCGGCCTCCAGCAGCTGCTGGCGGATCGCCAGCGACGACGACGCCAGCCCGTGCACCCGGTTGCTGTAGCGCCAGAACGACATCCGCAGCTTGTCCAGGTCGGTGTCGAGCATCGTGACGTCGGCGCCCATGCCGAGCGCGATGTTCGCGGCGTTCTGGCCGGAGACACCCGCGCCGATGACGACGACCTTGGCGTTGGCGACGCCGCCGACGCCGCCCATGAGCACGCCGCGACCGCCCTGCGCCTTCATGAGGGAGTGCGCGCCGACCTGCGGTGCGAGGCACCCGGCGACCTCGGACATCGGGTACAGCAGCGGCAGCCCGCCGGAGGGCAGCTGCACCGTCTCGTACGCGATGCCGGTCACCTTGCGCTTCAGCAGCTCGTCGGTGAGCGGCTTGTCGGCGGCCAGGTGCAGGTAGGTGAAGAGCAGCTGGCCCTCGCGCATGCGGTGGTACTCCTGCTCCACCGGCTCCTTGACCTTGAGGATCATCTCGGCGTCGGCCCACACGTCATCGGCGGAGTCGATGATCTTGGCACCGGCCGCGATGTACTCCTCGTCGTGGATGGAGGAGCCCACGCCGGCACCCTTCTCGATGCAGACGTCGTGGCCCTGCGTGGCGAGCTCGTGCACGCCGATCGGGGTGATGGCCACCCGGTACTCGTGGTTCTTGACTTCCTTGGGTACGCCGACGCGCACGGTGATCCTCCTGGGTCGATGACAACTCGTCATCCCAGGATCGAACTTGGACGGGTCGCAACGCTAGGATTCTGTCGATTATTCGCCAGAGTCGTGGCGAGGTGAACTTCTGTCGATTCTGCTGCCATGGGACGGGTGTTGATGAAGGAAGTTCGGTCCGGTGGTGTGGGTCACAGCGCGGCGCCGCTGGACGACACCGATCAGGTGCTGCTCGGACTGCTCGCGGCGGACGCCCGGATGGCCAACAAGGCGCTGGCGCGCGCGGCCGGCATCGCGCCGTCCACCTGCCTCAACCGGGTGCGGCTGTTGCGCGAGCGCGGGGTGATCCGCGGCTACCACGCGGACATCGATCCGGAGGCGATCGGACGCCCGATCCAGGCGTTCGTCTCGGTCCGGCTGCGCGCGGGATCGCGCTCGCGGATCAGGGAGCTGACCGGTCGGCTCGCAGCCTTGCCGGGAGTGTTGAACGTCTACTTCCTCGCCGGCGCCAATGACTTCCAGCTGCACGTGGCATGCGAATCGCCCTCCGCGCTCAGCAACTTCGTGGTCGACAACCTCAGCGCCTCCCAGGACGTGGCCCTCACCGAGACCACCCTGATCTTCGAGCACGTCGCCGGCCGTGCTCAGACCCGGCACACCCACCCCGGGTGATCAGGCCGGTCGGGCAAGCACGCTGACGGTGTTCGCGTTCGTTGACGGTGTTCGAACGCCGTCAACGAACGCGAACGCCGTCAGGCGCAGGTGCGCAGTCAGGCGAAGTCGAACCACTGACCGTGCGGATGGGCGGTGCCCCAGTACGCCGGCTCCAGCTCCGCCCCGTCGCGCCAGCGGCGGGCCCCCCAGCACCGTGCCGCCCTGCGCGTCCCGCAGATGCGGCGGCAGCTCGACCTCGGGCATGCAGCGCGGTGGCTCGGCGGTGATCCAGCTGACCGGTCGCCCGTCACGGGCCGCGGCGGCCAGATGGCGCGCGACCAGCGGACGGCGGGACCGCTCGACGTACGTCAGCGCCCAGGAGCTGAAGAGCACGAGGTGGTCGCCGCCCGCTCGTGCCAGGGTGGCCGGCAGGTCGTCGATCATGTCGCCACGATCGACGGCCGGTGGATCGGGGCGCAGCAGGTCCACGGCCGCGGTGAACCGTTCGTACCGGCCCGGCACCTCCGGCTACAGGCACGCGGCCAGCCACCGCACGGCGGACTCGTCGGACAGGTCGACGGGGTGCAGGTCGATGCCGCGGGCGCTCGCGATCGCCGGGAGTCGCAACCCGCCGGCAGGTCGGGCGGAGCGGTCCTCGCCCAGGCACTGCACGGCGGAGTCCGCCGGCCCGTACGCCGCCCGCTCACCGTGCGAGTCGCCACGCGTATGGATGGTCGTGCGGTAGCGGTCGATGCCCAGCAGCAACCCGGCACTGGCGCCGATCTCCACCAGCCCGACCGGCAGATCGGGCACATCCGTGCAGGCGCGCTGCAGCAGCGCGGCCAGGTAGACGCAGCGGTTGACCTCGTTGGTCTGGGTGGAGCGGGTCGCGATGACCTCGCGCAGCCGGTCGGCGTGTGCCAGGGCCGCGTCGCGCACCTTCGGCCAGGGGTCGTCCGTCGCCACCGCGTCCGGCCCGACGACGCTCGGATACCACTGGGCGACGGGCAGATCGGGGTGATCGAGTACGAGGTCGTGCAGGGCAGCCAGGAGGAGCACGGGGCGCGCCTGGCCGGGCTGAGCCGACTGCAACAGCCCCGCCACCTCGTCGTCGCGGGCGGCGTTCGCGGTGATGGAGCTGTAGAGCGGCAGGTCGGCGTACTCCTGCGACCACGCCGTGAGTCGTTCCTCGATCGACTCCAGATCGCTCATCCGCGCATCATCACACCTGAGCGCGACAGCGGGCGGCGACACGGGAAATGGACGGTGCCCAACGCGGAGACCCCCGCTCGTTAGGCTGCGGACCGTGAGTTCTGGGTTGAGCGGGTACCTCGTACTCGCCGGGGTGACGGCGGCCGGCGTGCTGCTCTTCGTCGCCGCGATGCTGGCCCGGCGCCTGCTCGCGCCGCGCGCGCCCAGCCAGGCCAAGGCATCCACGTACGAGTCGGGCGTCGACCCGGTCGCGGGCGGCTGGGCGCAGACCCACGTGCGCTACATGACGTTCGCCTTCCTCTACCTGGTCTTCGCGGTCGACTCCGTCTTCCTCTTCCCCTGGGCGCTCGTGCTGCGGGACAAGGCCATCAACCGCGCCAGCCTGCTGGAGATGGGCATCTTCGCGGCCGTCATCCTGGTCGGTCTGGCGCACGCCGCGCGGCGCGGGCTGCTGCGCTGGACGCTCGACAACTGAGAGGGGAGCCGCCATGACGACCGATCTCCCCCTGCCGCGCGTCGGTCCTGCGCAGGTCGCCGCACCCAAGCCGATGCGCCTGGTGCTGAACTGGGGCCGCCGCTACTCCTTATGGGTCTTCAACTTCGGGCTCGCCTGCTGCGCCATCGAGTTCATCGCGGCCTCCATGGCCCGTCACGACTTCATCCGCCTCGGCGTCATCCCGTTCGCGCCGGGTCCGCGGCAGGCCGACCTGATGGTCGTCTCGGGCACGGTCACCGACAAGATGGCGCCCGCCATCCGCCGGCTCTACGACCAGATGCCCGAGCCGAAGTACGTGATCTCGTTCGGTGCCTGCTCCAACTCCGGCGGACCGTACTGGGACTCCTACTGCGTCACCAAGGGCGTCGACCAGCTGATCCCCGTCGACGTCTACGTGCCCGGCTGCCCGCCGCGCCCCGAGGCCCTGCTCCAGGGCATCCTCGCGCTGCAGGACCGCATCGCGAGCGAGCGCCCCAGCACCGCGTCGCTGCGCGAGAAGCTCGGTCCGTACGCCGGTCGCCGCGCCACCGCGGCCGAGGTGAGTCGCCCGCTGGTCGCCCCTCCGGCACCCCCGGAGGCCGGCTCGTGACCGACGAGATCCCCACCGTCCGCTGCGCACTCGCGGACTGGACCGACACGCTGCGCGACGCGCGCAGCGGCGGTTTCGCAATGTTCGACTTCCTGACGGCGGTCGACGAGACCGACCGCGCCGACGAGCCGGGCTTCGACATCGTCGCGCACCTGTACGACCCGACGCCCGGTGCGCTGCGCGAAACCCTGGTCAGGACAACGGTGCCCGACGGTGAGGCGGTGCCGAGCTGCACCGGGTTGTGGCGCGGTGCGGCGTGGCACGAGCGCGAGACCCACGAGATGTTCGGCATCCCCTTCGACGGATTCGACGACGGCACCGGCCTGGGTCTGCGGCCGCTGCTGCTGCCGGACGGGTTCGTCGGCACCCCGCTGCGCAAGTCCTTCGTGCTGACCGCCCGGGTCAGCAAGCCGTGGCCGGGCGCCAAGGACCCGGCCGACACCCCGACCGGTCAGGCCGATCAGGCGAAGACCGACGGCAAACCGGCACGCGCGCCGCGCCGCCGGATGCAGCCGCCCGGCATCCCCGACCCCACCTGGGGTCCACGGTGACCACCTTCGGCGAGGTCGTGCTGCGGTCGCTGTGCGTGCTGATCGGGTTCCTCGTGCTGCCGCTGCTCGTCGGGCAGACCGAGCACAAGCTGATGGCGCACATGCAGGGACGCCTCGGCCCGATGTACGCCGGCGGCTTCCACGGCTGGGCGCAGCTGGTCGCGGACGGGGTGAAGTTCACCCAGAAGGAGGACATCGTCCCGCTCGCCGCTGACAAGCCGGTCTTCCGTCTCGCGCCCGCGCTCGGCATCGTGTCCTACCTGCTCGCGCTCGCAGTCATCCCGTTCGGGCCGCACCTGGTCGCCGCCGGGATCACCGGCAGCCTGCTGTGGGTGCTCGCGGTCGGCGCGATCGGCACGGTCGGCACGCTGATGGCCGGCTGGTCCAGCGGCAACAAGTACGCGCTCATCGGCGGTTTGCGCTCGGCGGCACAGCTCGTCTCCTACGAGGTGCCGCTGATCCTCGCGGGCGCCTCGTTCGCGATGGCCGCCGGATCCTTCTCCCTGGTCTCGATCGCCCACGCGTGGACTCCGTGGTGGCTGCTGTGGCAGCTGCCGGGGGCGATCGTCTTCCTGGTCGCGGGCACCGCGGAGCTGCAGCGTCCGCCGTTCGACATGCCGGTCGCGGACTCCGAGGTCGTGATGGGTCCGTGGACGGAGTACACCGGCCTGCGGTTCGCCCTCTTCCTGCTGGCCGAGTACGCCGGCATCGTGGTGGTCTCGCTGCTGCTCGCTGTGCTCTACCTGGGCGGCTGGACCGGCCCGTTCGACCACCAGATCGGTCCGTTCTGGGTGCTGCTCAAGGGGTTCTTCTTCGCCGTGATCATCCTGTGGATGCGGATGTCGTGGCCGAGGCTGCGTGAAGACCAGCTGCAGCGGGTCGCCTGGCTGGGGCTCGTGCCCCTGGCGCTGCTGCAGATCGTGCTGACCGCTGCAGGGGTGGTGCTGACGACATGACCGATCAGGACAAGAAGGGCTTGGTCCCCGGACTGCTCAAGGGGATGGGCACCACCGCGCGGGCGATGACCAGGCACGCGCACACCCAGGAGTACCCCGACGTCTCACCGCGGCTGCCACCGCGCTCGCGCGGAGTGATCGCCTTGGAGGAGTCCAACTGCACCTCCTGCATGCTCTGCGCGCGGGAGTGCCCGGACTGGTGCATCTACATCGACTCCCATAAGGAGACGGTGCCCCCGACCACCGAGGGCGGGCGCGAGCGCAAGGAGAACGTCCTCGACCGCTTCGCCATCGACTTCAGCCTGTGCATGTACTGCGGCATCTGCATCGAGGTGTGCCCGTTCGACGCGCTCTTCTGGAGCCCGGAGTTCGAGTACGCCGAGACCGACATCCGCGACCTGCTGCACGAGAAGGACCGGCTGGGACAGTGGATGGCCACGGTCCCCGCACCGCCCGCGCTGGATCAGGGCGCGCCCGCCTCACCCCAGCCTTCTGACGTCGGTGGATCCACGGAACCTCCGGAGACGGAGCAGCCGGCGCCGTGACGACGTACGACATCTTCTTCTCGATCCTCGCGATCCTCTGCGCCGCCAGTGGAGTCGCGGCGGTCACCACCCGGCACCTGATGCACGCCGCGCTGTGGCTGACCGTGTGCCTCGCGACCCTGGCCGGGTGCTACCTGGTGCTCGGCGCCGAGCTGGTCGCGCTGGTGCAGCTGCTGGTCTACGTCGGGGCGATCGTCGTGCTGGTGCTCTTCGCCCTCATGCTCACCCGCGCGCCGATCGGCCGCAGCCACGACCACGACACCCCGCTGCTGCAGCGCGCGGTCGCCCTCGTCATCGCCGGATCCGCCGGGGTCCTGCTCGGCATCGTTCTCATCACCGGCGTCCGCGGCGGCACCGTGCGGGTGCACGGCGGCTCGACGAACGGGCTCGCCCGGATGCTCTTCTCCACGTGGGTCTGGCCGTTCGAGCTGCTGTCGCTGCTGCTCCTCGCGGCGCTCGTCGGCGCACTGGCGATGAGCCGCTCGCTGGTGCCCGCGCGCGCGACCCGCCGCACCGGGGAGGACTCGTGATCCACCTCTGGCCACCGCTGCTGCTGGTCGCGATCCTCTTCGGCACCGGGCTCTTCGGCGTGCTGGCCCGTCGCAACGCGGTGCTGGTGCTGGTCGGCGTCGAGTTGATGCTGGCCGCCGCCGGGCTGCTCTTCGTCACCTTCGGATCGACCATCCGCGACACCGCCCGCGCCGGGCACGTGCTCACCATCTTCCTGATCACGATCGCAGCCGCCGAGATCGCCGTCGCGCTCGCGGTGATCCTGGCCGTCTACCGTTCGCGCGGTGACATCGACGTGACCGTGGCAGGCGAGGACGACCTGTGATCGACACGCTGACCGACAGCAGCGGCTGGCCGGTGCACACCTCGCAGCTGATCGTGCTGCTGCCGGCCCTCGCCGCCGGCCTCTCCCTGGTGCTGGTGCGCCGGGCCCGCGTGCCCGCGTTCGTCATCGCCCTGCTCGGCTCGCTCCTCGGCCCGGTCGCGGCTGCGGCGCTGATGGTGCAACAGCTCCGCGGCACGGCCGAGGGGTCCAGCGGCACCGTCGGCGCACTGCCGCTGGGGCGGGTGCTGCAGGCGCCGATGCGGCTCGGCGTCGACCGGTTCGCCGTGCTGCTCGCCGTCACCGTCGCGCTGGTCGCGCTCGTCGTCCAGCTGGTCGCCCGCTGGTATCTGCGCGAGGACGCGCGGTACGCCGGGTTCGCCGCCACCGTGAGCCTCTTCACCGCCGCCATGCAGCTGGTGGTGCTGTCCGACGACGTGCTGCTCACCATCGTCGGCTGGGAGCTGATGGGCTGGTGCTCCTACCTGCTCATCGGCCACGACAGCGAGCGGGAGAAGGCCCGGCGGGCGGCGTACAAGGCGTTCCTCGTCACCCGGCTGGCCGACGCACCCTTCGCGATCGGGTTGATCCTGCTCGCCACCGGCGCCCACACCACCGCCATCTCGGGGATCGTCACCCACTGGCAGGGGCGCCCTTCGGCACTGCTCACCGGCGGTCTCATCGCGGTGATCGTCGGCGTCGCGGGCAAGTCCGCGCAGGTGCCGTTCCAGGACTGGCTGCCCGACGCGATGGAGGGCCCGACGCCCGCCTCGGCGCTCATCCACGCGGCCACCATGGTCGCCGCCGGCACCGTCGTCCTGGCCCGGCTGCTGCCGTTGCTCGAGCGCTCCGACACCGCGCGCACCGTCCTCGTCCTGGTCGCCGGGGTCTCCACCGTGCTGGCCGGCTTCCTCGCCTACTGCCAGACCGACCTCAAGCGGCTGCTCGCCTGGTCCACCGTCTCCCAGGTCGGCCTGATGCTGATCGGGATCGCGGTCGTGCCGGTGGGCCACCGGGGCGATCTGGCGTTGAACCACCTGGTCTCGCACGCGATGTTCAAGGCCCTGCTCTTCCTGGTCTTCGGCTGGCTGTCGGTCCTGGTCGGCGGCACGGTCGTCGCGCGGATGTCCGGCGCCACCCGTGCCCACCCCGCGACGCGCACCCTGGTCGCGATCGGGCTGCTGTCGCTCGCCGGTGTGCCCCCGATGGCGGGCTTCGTCAGCAAGGACCTGATCGTCGACGAGGCCGCCACTCGCGCGGTCGACGGCGACGGCGTCAGTCGGATCGCGTTCGTGGCGCTGGCACTCTCGGTCGCCCTGACAGCCGCCTACTGCATGCGTGCCTGGCTGATCCTCGACCACCGCTCCGTCGTGGAGCGGCACGAGGCGCTGGAGATCGTGCAGGACTCGGTCACCGTCGAGGAGGTGGGCATCGTGGAGCTGTTCGTGACCAGCGCGCAGGTCGACCGGCGCGGCCGGGAGGTGGGCCAGGCGGCCCCCGTGCCCGTCGAACCCGAACCCGAGCCGGAACCGGAGCGGATCCCGCGGCCGGACGCCGCCTCGCGGCTCGGGCTGCGGGTGCTCGCGATCCTCGCCGTCGTGGGCGGCCTCGTGGTGACGACCCCCTTGATCGACCTGGACTTGGCGCATCCGGCCTGGGCGCTGATCGCCGCCACCCTGCTGCTCATGGCCGCCGTCGCCGTCTTCGTCCGCGTGCAGTCCCTCGGCACGCCGTACGGCGACGCGGCTGCGCGCCTGCCGATCACCCTGCGCAGCAGGGCCGACCGCGGCCTCGGGATGGACGGGGTCTATGTCGCCCTCACCCGTCCGGTGCTGGCGCTGGCGCGGCTGGTGGCCGACGGCGAGCGCGGGCTGGAGACCGGCGTGCACTCCACCGCCAAGGGGGCGCGTGGGCTCGCCGGAGCGGGCGCGCGGCTGCAGAACGGCACGCCGACCGCCGGCCTGGTCGCGGTCGCCGTCGGTGTCGTCGCCGTCGGCCTGATCGGGATATCCCTGTGGTAGCAGCCCTGCTCGTCGCCCCCCTCGCACCGTTGCTCGGTGGGGTCGCACTGATCGCCGCCGACCGCAGCCGCCTGCGGATCGCGACCGCGGCGGCGTACGGCATCGCCCTCGCGCTCGCAGTCGTCGCGCTGGCCGCGGCCCTCCTCTCCGTCTGGAAGCGTCCGGCGATCGACCACTCGTGGGTGCCCGCCATCGGGATGCGGCTGCACCTCGCCATCGACGGCATCAGCGCGCCGCTGGTGGTGCTCACGGCGGCGATCGGCGTGCTCGTGGTGCTGCACGCCGGGTGGAAGGAGCCGTCCGCGACGTATCTCGGCGCGTTGCTGATGGTCACCGGCGGCGCGCTCGCCACGTTCCTCGTGCAGGACGCCATCGCGTTCTTCCTGGCGTTCGAGCTCGTGCTGGTGCCGATGTGGCTGCTCATCGCGCGATTCGGCGACACCACCCGCCCCGGTGAGCGCGACAGAGCCGCAACGATGTTCGTGCTCTACACCGTGCTCGGCTCGACGCTCATGCTGGTCGGGATCCTGGTGCTCGTGGTGTCTGCGGGCACCTCCGACCTCACCCGGCTGCAGACGGCCCACCTGGCGGGGAGCACCCAGACCGTGGTCGCCGCGCTCCTGATGATCGGCATCGGCATCAAGATCCCCATCTGGCCGCTGCACTCGTGGCTGCCCGCGGCGCACACGGCCGCGCCGACCGGCGGCTCGGTGCTCCTCGCGGCGGTGCTGCTAAAGATGGGCACCTACGCCGTGGTGCGCCTGGTGGTCTTCCCCCTGCCGGGTGGCCTGCACACCGTCGCGCCGTTCGTCGCGGTCTTCGCGGTGATCGGGATCCTGGTCGGCGGGCTCGTCTGCCTGGTCGAACGCAGCCTCAAGCGACTCATCGCGTGGTCATCGGTGGCGCACATGGGGTTCGTGGTGCTCGCCCTGATGACCGGCACCACGCTCGGGGTCCAGGCCGCGCTCTACGGCAACATCGCGCACGGCGTCATCTCGGCGCTCCTCTTCGTCGTCGTCGGGGGCCTGAAGAAGCGCTGGGGCGGCGACGACCTGCAGACCGCGCGTCACGCGCTGCGCCAGGTCAGCCCGCGCCTCGGGCTCGCTCTCGTCGTGGGGTTCGCCGGGTCGCTCGCACTGCCCGGTCTGGCGGGCTTCTGGGGCGAGATCCTCACGCTCTTCTCGGCCTGGTCTCCCGGCGACCGGCCGCTCACCCTCTTCCGGATCCTGGCGGTGGCCGCAGCCACAGGGTCGGTCCTCGCGGCGGCGTACGCGCTGCGGGTGCTACGCGGCGTCTGGGCGGGCACCGGCTCCCTCCCGTACGACGGTGACGTCGTCGCCGATGACGCGCACTCGGTGGAGTGGGTCGTCATCGCGCTGCTGGTGGCCGGTGTCGTGGCGCTCGGCGTGTGGCCGATCCCGGTCATGCACCAGACGGCGTACGGCCTCGCCCACGTCTCCCGCGTGCTGGTCGGGGGTGCGCCGTGAACCCCACCTTCGGCTGGCTGACGCTGGCGCCGGTGCTGATCCCCGCGGTCGGGGCGATCGGCATCCTCCTGCTCGACGCGCTGCTCCCGACTCTGGGGCGGGTCCACTGGATGCTCGGCGCGCTGCTGCTCGCGGCCGGCGCGGCGACGGCGACCCCCGTGCTCCTGGACACGGCGCACCGCTCACGCGCCACCCTCTGCACCGAAGGCACCTGCTGGTACGCCGTCGATCATGTGGGCGCGGGCCTGCAGCTGGTCGCGCTGCTCGCGTCGATGTGCGTCGCTCTGCTGGCCTACCCCATCCGCATCCCTCACGAACGCGCCCCGATCCAGGTGGCGCTGCTGCTCACCAGCGCCGCCGGTGCGGTCGCCGTCGCCGGAGCGCACGACCTCGGCTCGTTCCTGGTCGCGCTGGAGGTGTCGACGCTGCCGACGATCGCGCTGGTCGTGCTGCGGGCGCGGCACGCGGCCATCGACGCCGGGCTCACGCTGCTCACGACGTCGCTGGTCTCGTTCGCGGTGCTGGCCATGGGCGCGGGCCTGTGGTTCGCCGCGACCGGCACCGCGCGCTTGGAGGCGCACGCCGCGCTGCAGGCCGGCGGCAACCCGGACCTGCGCCGGATCCTGGTGCTGTCTGTCGGATTCATCGTCGCAGGGCTCGCGTTCAAGCTGTCCCTGGCGCCGTTCCACCTGTGGACCCCGGAGACCATCGGCGCGTCGTCCGTGCCGGTGGGCGCGCTGCTCGCGACCACCTCCAAGGTGGCAGCGGTCGCGGCCCTCGTGGCGGTCTTCCGCACGGTCACCGACCTCAGTTCCGCGTCGATGGCCTCCGTCGGCGTGGTCGCCGTGCTGTCCATGACGGTCGGCAACGTGATGGCCCTGCGCGAGCGCGGAGCCCTGCGTTTCCTCGGGTGGTCCACCGTCGCGCAGGCCGGGTGGATCGTGCTGCCGTTCACCACGGCCACGGCGGACTCGGGTCGCTGCAGTGCGCAGTATCTCGCCGTCTACGCGCTGGCCACCATCGTCGCGTTCTCTGTCATCACCGCCCTCGCGCACGCCGAGGGGCGCCAGCACGTCACCCGCCTCGCGTCATACGGCGGACTGCTGCGTCGTCATCCCCTTCTCGGTGGCGCGCTGCTGCTGTCCCTCCTGACCTTCGCCGGGCTGCCGCCCGCCCTCGCAGGCCTGACCGCGAAGATCGTCGCCCTGCAACCGATCACGACCGGGCACCTGTGGGTGCTCGCGGTGCTCGCCGCCGCCAACGCGATGCTGGGGGTGGCGGCATACCTGCGGTGGGTGCGCATCATGCTCGGCGCCTCGATCGATCCCGAGGAGCCCGACCCGGTGCATCCGGTGCACCTGTTCGTCGTCGGCGCGTCCGTGCTCGCGCTGCTCGTCTGCAGCGTGCTGCCGCAGGCCGCCCTGGGGCTGTTCGGGTGATGTCGCAGGACCCGTCCGCGACTGCGGAACAAAGCGCCTCCCGGTAAGCGTTTTCAGGGCATGCACAGGCACTTCAACGGGCTCAAGACCACGCTGCTCTTCGGTGGCATCTGGGTGCTGTTGCTGGGCGTGGGCGCTCTCGTCGCCGGCGGCCGGTTCATCTGGATCTTCGCCCTCATCGGGCTCGGCACCACGTTCTACGGCTACTGGAACAGCGACAAGCTGGCGATCCGCGCCATGCAGGCCTACCCCGTCAGCGAGGCACAGGCCCCCGCGATGTACCGGATCGTGCGCGAGCTGTCGACCGCCGCCGGCAAGCCGATGCCCGCGCTCTACATCTCACCGACCCAGGCTCCGAATGCCTTCGCCACGGGTCGCAACCCGAGTCACGCGGCGGTCTGCTGCACCGAGGGGATCCTGCAGCTGCTCGACGAACGTGAGCTGCGCGGGGTGCTCGGGCACGAGCTCATGCACGTCTACAACCGCGACATCCTGACCTCCTCCGTCGCCGCGGCGCTCGCCGGGATCATCACCTCCGCCGCCCAGATGATGATGTTCTTCGGGATGTTCGGCGGCGGTGACGACGAGGACCGCCCCAACCCGATCGTCATGCTCGCCATGGCGTTCCTCGCCCCGATCGCGGCGACCGTGATCCAACTGGCCATCAGCCGCACCCGCGAGTACGACGCCGACGAGGACGGCTCCAAGCTGACGGGCGACCCGCTCGCCCTCGCGTCGGCGTTGCAGAAGCTGGAGGACGGTGTGGCCCGCGCGCCCCTCGCGCCGGAACCGAAGGTCGTCAACGCCAGCCACATGATGATCGCGAACCCGTTCCGCGCACAGGACGTGTCGCGCGCGTTCTCCACGCACCCCCCGACGCAGGAACGCATCAAGCGGTTGCAGGGCATGGCGTACGGCCAGATCCAGAAGTGATCCGACCCGGTGGTGGGTCGGTCCGGCGCCATGCCAGGGTGTGGTCATGGCGATTCTGCAACGCACCGAGGCCGAGGCACGCGCAGCCCTGATCGAGGTGACGTCGTACGACGTCGACCTCGATCTCGACCGGGGTGACACCGAGTTCGGCTCCGTCACGACCATCCGGTTCAGCGCCCGGCAGCCGGGGGAGTCGACCTTCCTCGATCTGAAGGCCGCGCGCGTGGGGGCGATCACCCTGAACGGCACCGCAGTCGACCCCGCGGCGATCGACGACGGGCGGGTCGCCCTGACCGATCTGGCCGCCGACAACGAGGTGCACGTCGCAGCCACGATGAGCTACAGCCGCGACGGCGAGGGACTGCACCGCGCGGTCGATCCCGAGGACGGCAAGGCCTACGTCTACGGCATGTCGTTCATGGACGCGGCGCCGCGGATGTACGCCTGCTTCGACCAGCCCGACCTGAAGGCGCCGTACGACGTGCGCGTCCGCGCGCCGCAGGACTGGGTGGTCGCGGGCAACGGCGACGCGACCCGCACCGCGCCGGGCGAGTGGACCCTCGCGACGACGAAGCCGATCGCCACCTACTTCTTCACCGTCTGCGCCGGGCCCTACGCCACCGTCACCGACGAGCACGACGGCATCCACCTGGAGGTGCACGTGCGCGCCGCCCTCGCCAAGGAGCTGGACGAGCAGGCGCCGGACATCTTCCAGGTCACGAAGCAGTCCTTCGACCACTACCACCGGCTCTTCGGCGTGCGCTATCCGTGGGGTGACTACCACCAGTTCTTCGTGCCGGAGTTCAACGCCGGAGCCATGGAGAACCCTGGTTGCGTCACCTTCCGCGACACGATGATCATGCGCGGCACGTTGGCGCCCGACCACCTGCTGTCCCGCGCAAACACGATCGCGCACGAGATGGCGCACATGTGGTTCGGCGACCTGGTCACCCTGCGCTGGTGGGACGACCTGTGGCTCAACGAGTCGTTCGCGGAGTACATGGCGGGCCGCGCCGTCGAGGAGGCGACCGACCACGACGAGTCGCGGATCGCGTTCTCCGCGCAGCGTAAGACGTGGGGGTACGCCGCAGACCGGGCACCCTCCACCCACCCGATCGCCGGCTCGCCCGCGCCCGACGCGCTCTCGGCCCTCACCAACTTCGACGGCATCTCCTACGCCAAGGGCGCCTCAGCGTTGGCGCAACTGGTGCTCTACGTCGGCGACGACGCCTTCGTCGCGGGCGTGCGCGACTACCTGTCCCGGCATGCCTTCGGCAACGCCACCCTGGCGGACTTCCTCGGCGCGATGGAGAAGGCGAGCGGGCGCGACCTCACGCAGTGGAGCGAGCAGTGGCTGCGCACGTCCGGCGCGGACGTGCTGCAGGTGCACACCGAGACCGACGGCGACACGGTCGCGGACGCCGAGCTGCGGCGTACGCCGCCCGCCGGTCATCCGGCCGATCGGCCGCACGTGCTCGACGTGGCGGGCTACACCGACGGCGCGCAGATCTGGCGCACGCAGGTCGAGGCCGCGGCGGACGTCACCCCGCTCGGCGAGCTCACCGGCCGGGAAGTGCCGCAGATCCTGTTGCCCAACGCCTCGGACGAGACCTGGGCGCAGGTCGCGCTCGACACGGCCAGCCTGGAGGCGCTGCGTACCGGGCTGCGCACGCTGCCCGACTCCAGCACCAGGGCGGCCGCGTGGTCGGCGCTGCTCAACGGCATGCTGACCGGCGGCGTCGACCCCCGTCTGGTGCGCGACAGCGTGCTCGACTTCTGGCCGGCCGAGACCAGCTTCACCCTGCTGGCGTACGTCGCGTCGCAGAGTCGGGGTGCGCTCCTCGGCGGATATCTGCCGCCCGACGAATCGACAGCGGCGGCCGAGGCGTTCGACAATGCGGCCCGCACGATGCTGGCAGCGGACGACGTCAGCCTGCCTGCGGGGATCGCCGCCGCGACGATGGTCGCGCACACCACGCACGACGAGGCGACCCTGCGCGACTGGGCCGAGGGACGGCACACCCCCGCCGCTCTGGAGGGCGACCCCGACTTCCGTTGGCTGGCGATCCGGCGGTTGTGCACCCTGGGCGCTCTCACCGCGGCCGACGTCGACTCCCACCTGGCGCAGGACCGCTCGATGTCCGCCGCCCTCGACGGACTCACCGCGAAGGCCTCCATCCCGACGCAGGACGCCAAGGAGTGGGCGTGGCATCAGGTGTTCGGCGGCCAGCAGCTGTCCAACTACGAGGCCGGTGCGGTGCTCGGAGGGATCTTCCGGCCCTCCCAGATCGACCTGGTCCGGCCGTACGTCGCGCGGTACTTCGCCCATGTCGCTTCGCTGGCGCAGACCTTCGGAGGAATGCCGGCCGAGCAGCTCACCCGCGCCGGTTTCCCGCACGCCGTGGTCGAGCCGGCGACGCTGGAGGCCGCGCGAGCCGCCATCGACGGCGAGGGCCTGTCGGCGGGCATCCGACGCGCCCTGATCGACCAGACCGCCGCACTCGAGGAGCGAATCACCTCGCGGCGCAGGTACTTCCCCGACTCGCTGTGACGCTGCGCTGGAGCATCCAGGTCGGGTCGGTGGGTGACGCGCCGTGGCTTGCCGAGGATGTCGACCTGGTGCTCCCCGCGGCGTCGATCGGCAAGCTGCTCCTGCTGGGGGTGGCCGCCGAGATGTTCGAGGCGGGCACCCTGTCGCGCGAGGAACCGCTGCGCCGGGCCGACGGGGTCTTCGTGCGCGACTCCGGGGTGTGGCACACCTTGCAGCAGGAGGTCCTGCCCGCTGTCGACGTGTGCCGACTCATCGGGGCGCACAGTGACAATCTGGCAACCAACGTCCTGCTGCATCGCGTAAGCATCGCGCAGGTGCGGGAGTACGCCGATCGCCTCGGCCTGGCCCCCTTGGCGCTGCTGGACTATGCGCGAGGCCATCGTGACCCGGAGGATCCCGACGTGGCGCCGACGCTCTCGGTCGCGAGTGCGTCGGCGCTGATCCGCTTCATGGAGTTGCTGGACGCCGGTCGGATCGGCGCCGAGGTGGGGGAGTGGCTCTCACTCGACACCGACCTGTCGATGGTCGCGGACGCGTTCGGACTGGACCCGTTGGCGCACAACAGCATCGGCGGCGGCGATCCCGGCCGCTTCACGCTGGTGAACAAGACCGGCACGAACGAGGGGATCCGCGCAGACACCGGTCTCGCGCACGCGGGAGGTGAGCGGACGGCATACGCCGTGATCGCGCACTGGGACCAGGCCACCGACGGCGACATGCTGGACGAGGTGATCACCCGGATGCGCGACATCGGGCGGCAGATCCGCGACCGCCTCCAGCCGGCCGCCTCCTGAAACGATCGAGCGGCCCCGGGCCGAAGCTCGAAGCCGCTCGAGAGAGGTGCAGGTCAGTCCCTAGGGCCACCGGCCACGTAGAGCACTTGACCGCTGACGAAACCTGCCTCTTCGCTGCAGAAGAACGACGCGGCGGCGGCGATGTCCTCGGGCTTGCCGCCACGGCCGACGGGGATGCCCGCGGCTGCGGCCTTCTTGAACTCCTCGAAGTCCATCCCGACGCGCTCGGCGGTCGCCTTGGTCATATCGGTCTCGATGAATCCGGGGGCGATCGCGTTGGCGGTGACACCGAATTTGCCGAGCTCGATCGCCAGCGTCTTGGTGAAGCCCTGCATGCCGGCCTTGGCGGCGGCGTAGTTGACCTGGCCGCGGTTACCGAGCGCGGAGGTGCTCGAGAGGTTGACGATGCGGCCGTACTTCTCCTTGGTCATGTACGCCTGGACCGCGCGGGTCATCAGGAAGCTGCCGCGCAGATGCACGTTCATGACGGTGTCCCAGTCGTCCGCGCTCATCTTGAAGATGAGGTTGTCGCGCAGGACACCCGCGTTGTTGACGAGCACGGTCGGCGCGCCGAGCTCGGCGGCGATCTTCTCGACGGCGGCCTGCACGTCGCTCTCGTCGGCGACGTTGCACGCGACGCCGACAGCCTTGCCGCCGGCAGCGACGATGCGCTCGGCGACGGCGGTGCAGGCGTCCTGGTCGAGGTCGAGGACGCCGACGGCCATCCCGTCGGCGGCGAGCCGCTCGGCGACGGCTGCGCCGATCCCTCGGGCCGAGCCGGTCACGATGGCGGTGCGGGTGCTCTGTTCTGGCATGGATACGTCCTTGTCTCTCGTCAGGTGCTTGGTGGTGGTGAGGCGCCGCGGGGCGGCGCCGTCGGCTCCACCCCTACGTTCTCACGAGCCGCTGACCGCCAACTCGCGGACGCCGGACGCGAAGTCCTCGCGCGGTGCCCAGCCCAGGTCACGGCGGATGGCGGCGGAGTCGGCGGTGATGTGCCGCACGTCGCCGAGGCGCCACTGGCCGGTCACGACGGGCGTCGGCCCGTCGAGAGCGGTTGCGAGTTCCGTGGCCAGGTCGCCGACGGTCCGCGGGGTGCCTGATCCGACGTTGTAAGCCCGAAAGCCCTCGCGCGGGTGTTCGGCCGCGGCCACCACGGCGCTCGCGATGTCGCGCACGTGCACGAAGTCGCGGCGCTGGCCGCCGTCCTCGAAGACGCGCGGCGCCTCGCCCCGCCGTGACGCGGCCGCGAAGAGCGAGGCGACACCGGCGTACGGCGTGTTGCTCGGCATGCCCGGTCCGTAGACGTTGTGAAAGCGCAGCGCGGTCGCGGACGACGACGTCTCGCGGGCCCATGTCGTGGCGTAGTGCTCCTGGGCGAGCTTCGACACCGCGTATGCGTTGCGCGGGTCGGCGGGGACGTCCTCGGCCACCAGTGCGGGGGCCAGGACCCGCCCGCAGGTGACACACCGCGGCTCGAAGTCACCGGCCTCGAGGTGCTCCGGAGTGCGGGGGAGACCCCTGCTCAGCCCGTGCACCTCGCATTCGCCGCGTCCTTCGCCGTAGACGACCATCGAGGCGGCCAGCACGAGTTCGCGTCGTCCTGCGGCCGCCATCCGCGCGAGCAGGGTGGCGGTGCCGACGTCGTTGGAGGAGGCGTAGTCCGGCAGGTCGGAGATGTCGACGCCCAGCCCGACCTTCGCGGCGAGATGGATCACCGAGTCCACCTCGCGCAGCGCCTCGTCGCAGACATCCGCATCGCGGACGTCGCCGCGCAGGAAGCGCGCGCCGTCCGGTGGTTCCCAGGACGGGACCGGGTGGACGTCGTCGCGCAGGTTGTCCAGCACGAGCACGTCGTGCCCGGCCGCGAGCGCGGCGCGCAGGACGTGCTGCCCGATGAAACCGGCACCGCCGGTGAGAAGGATGTGCAACAGGTGGCCTCAGCTCGCGAGTGGGAGCACGATCGTGAACGCGCAGCCGTCATCGGTGTTCTCGAACTCGACGGCGCCGTCGTGCGCGTCCACGATTTCACGGGTCACCGTCAGCCCGAGACCTCCCCCGGCGGTCTCGCCCGATGGTGCGTCGTCGAGCGGGTCGCCGTGCAGGCCGATGTCCCGCAGGCGGGGCACGTCGCCGGGTGCGAAACCGCCGCACCGGTCGGTGACCCGCAGCACCGCCTGGCCCGGTCTCTCCCCGGCGCGCAGCTCGACGGTGACCGCGCCGCGCGCGGGGGTGTGACGGATCGCGTTGTAGACCAGGTTGGTCAGCGCGCGGTTGAGCTGGCCCGGATCACCCATCACCTCGGCGGCGACCGCCGCCGAGCCGGTCAGGCGCACCTTCTCCGCGTGCGCGACCCGCTCGAGGTTCGACATGGTCGTCGAGAGCAGCTCCGACAGGTCCACCCGCTCGTTGCGTCGCTTGCCCATCCCCACGTGCAACCGGCTGAGCTCGTAGAGGTCCTCGACCATCTCGGTGAGTTGCTGCACCCCCGCGGTGATGCGGTCGTGGCGTCGGGCGTGGTCGCCGCCGATCTCGTCCCCGAGCTCCTCGGCCGCGGCCCGTAGGCCGGTGAGAGGGGTGCGCAGGTCATCGGAGATCCAGGCGACCAGCTCTCGGCGTGAGGCCTCCAGCGCGTACTCCCGCTTGCGGGCGTCGGCGAGGTTGGCGCCCATCTCGCGCATCGCGTGGTGCAGGCCGCGCAGTTCCGGTGACATCGGTTCGGTGTTCTGCGTCGGGACGCCACCGCTGTTGATGTGGGCGATGTCGGTATGCAGGAACGCGCTGTCGCGCCGGAAGGTGCGTGCGCTCAGCAATGCCGCCACCGATGCCAACAGTCCGGCGATGACCGCGGAGACGATGGTCGCGTGCCCATCGCCGGTGCTGATCAGCATCGCGCGGGCGTTGCCGGCGATCGCCGCCACAGTCGCGAAGGTCGCCACCACGGCGATCGAGACATGTCCGCCCGTCCAGCCGCGCCGGCGGACGGGCCAGGTCAGCACCCATGCCACCGCCGATCCGCCTGCCCCCCACAGCAGTGCGATGCCGAGGATGTGGAGGAAGTGGTGGGGCACGTTCGCGAGCCTAAGGCTCCGGCGGGCCCGACGGGTGTCGACCTACCCGGGCGGCGCGAATGCAGCGCACTGGCACCTGATGAGGCAGGCTGTCGGGTGATGATCGATATTGTCCTCCCCTGCCTGGACGAGGCAGCCGCGCTCCCGCACGTCCTGGGCGACCTTCCGGACGGCACCCGAGCGCTCGTCGTGGACAACGGCAGCACCGACGGCAGCCCCGAGATCGCGCGTTCGCTCGGCGCGCACGTGGTGACGGCGACCCAGCGTGGGTACGGCGCCGCCTGCCACGCCGGGCTGATGGCGGCGACCGCCGATCTGGTCGCGTTCGTCGACTGCGACGGCTCGTTCGATCTCTCGATCGTGCCTGTGCTCGCCGCACCGGTCCTCGACGGCAGCGCCGACCTCGCCGTCGGCCGGCGCCGACCGGTGGCCCGCGGTGCGTGGCCGGCCCACGCGCGTCTCGCGAACGGTGTGCTCTCCTGGCGGTTGCGCACTCTCGGTCTGCCCGTGCACGACGTGGGTGCCGTGCGGGTGGGGCGTCGTACCGCCCTCATCGACCTCGCCCAGATCGACCGGCGCAGCGGATATCCGCTGGAGACCATGGTGCTGGCAGCGAAGGCCGGGTGGCGGGTCGTGGAGACCGACGTCGACTATCACCCCCGGCACGGACGATCCAAGGTCACCGGGACGGTGCGCGGCACCGTGCAGGCCATGCGGGACATGACCGTGGTGCTCGCCCGATGACCATCACGCTCGCGAGCGTGATGGTCATCGCGAAGGAGCCGGTGGCCGGTCGGGTCAAGACTCGCCTCACCGTCGCCATCACCCCGGAGCAGGCGGCCGCGGTGGCAGCCGCAGCCATCCGCGACACCCTGGACGCGATGAGCATGGTCCCGGCTCACCGTCACGTGCTGGCCCTCGACGGCAAGGCAGGCGAATGGGTGCCGGCCGGCTGGTCCGTCGTGGCCCAGCCCGAGGGTGGGCTGGACCGCCGGCTGGCCACGGTCATCGGCGGCCTCCCGCCCGGGCCGTGCCTGCTGGTCGGGATGGACACCCCCCAGGTCACCCCATCCATGTGCGGATTCGATCCGAACTCCTACGACGCGTGCCTCGGGATGGCGACCGACGGCGGCTACTGGGCCATCGGCTTCGCGGATCCCGCCATGGCACCCGAGGTGATCGAAGGAGTTCCGATGTCGACCGACCACACCGGGGCCGATCAGCTGGCCCGGATGCTGCACGCAGGTCTGCGCGTGCAGGAGTTGGCGCCGCTGCTCGACGTGGACACCCCGGAGGATGCGGCGCAGGTGGCCGCTCTCGTGCCGGCGAGCGCGTTCGCCGGTGCGTGGACGACGGCGATGGCGGCGACTGCCGCGGGAGCCGACGTATGAGGATCGGCGCACTGGCGGCGTACGAACAGGCGCTGCGCGACCGCGGGCCTCTCGGTCTGCACACGACCTCCGGTCACCGGATCGAGTTGGACATGGCCCGCTATCTGGCCGACGCAGACGCCGCGGACTCCACGGTGTTGGAGCGCTGCGTGGGCCCGGTGCTGGACGTCGGATGCGGCCCGGGTCGCATCGTCGGCGCACTGACCGCCGCCGGCACGGCAGCCCTCGGCGTCGACATCGCGGACGCCGCGGTCGAGATCACCCTGCAGCGCGGTGCCCTGGCCCTGGCCCGGGACATCTTCTCCCGGCTGCCCGGCGAAGGACGCTGGCGCACGGTCCTGGTGCTCGACGGCAACTGCGGCATCGGCGGCGACGTTCCGGCGCTGCTGCGCCGGATGCGCGAGCTGACCGCCGCCGACGGCACGGTGATCCTGGAGGCCGCGACCAGCGTGCCGGGCACGGACGAGGTGCTCACTGCGAGCTTCAGCACGGACGGCGAGGACGCGCCGACCTTCCCGTGGGCCGTCGCGTCAGCGGACGTGTTGCAGCGGTACGCCGAGGAGGCGGGCCTCGCGCTCGTGGAGCACTGGACTCACTCCGGCCGGGACTTCCTCATGGTCCGCAGCGACAGCACGTACAGCACCGCCGTGCAGACGACCACGACGGCCGCGATGATCCCGAAGTTCGCCACGTAGTTCTGCCGCAGCAGCGCCAGGGACGGGCTGCTCGCAGTGCCCTGACGCCAGACCACGAAGAACGCGACCGAGCCGACCAGGGCGATCACGAGCAGCGCGCCCTGCACGAACCCGCGCAGATGCGGCGGCAGCAGCTTGGCGAGCAGCCACCCGACCAGGAGCACGACGTTCGCGATGATCAGGTCGTGCAGCAGGATCCCGCTGATCAGCCATTCGCCGAAGTTGAGGGTCTTGATGTAGGGCCGGTCCACCCAGAGCAGACGCAGCCCCCAGGCGGCGGCGACCAGGCCGAGGAGACCGATGACGCCGCGGGCGAGTCGCTCAGGCATGCGAGACCACCACCGTGTCGACCCACTTCGTCTGCAGCTCGCCCTTTCGGTCCGGGGCGATGAGGCGCAGCGGGTATCCGTGGTCGAGGGTGAGCCGTTCACCGCGCAGGTGCGTGGCGAGGAGGGCCTCCTTCAACTGTCCGGCCGTGATGGTCGAGCGGCTGAAACCACCCTTCTCCAGCGAGCTCACCGTCACGATGCTGTCCGCGGTGCCTCCGACCATCGTGACGATGTCGAGCAGCGACGGCCCGGTCCAGGTCGCGCGCCGACTCCAGCCCTCCACGCACGCGATGGACAGGTCGCGGGTCTGCGCGGGCATCGCCTCGATCTGTTGCAGAGTGAGCGTCCGGGTGCCGGTGCCGCCCCGCACGGTCAGCCGGTAGTCCGCGGATACCGCGGTCTTGCGCACTCCGGCAGCAGCCGCGGTGCGGTTGACGGGCAGATCCTGTTGCGGCGCGCGGTCGGGTCGACGAGGCGCCAGCAGAGCCACCTTCGCCAGCGGGCCGACCACCTGACCGACCGTGGTGAGCCCGACGATGCCGGCCCCGACGCCCACGCCCGTCACGGCGCCGCGACGGGTCAGGCCGTGCTCGTCGACCATGGGTCCGTCCAGCTTCGTGGACAGCCCGCGGCGGATGATCGGGAGTTTGACGGCGATGTGCAGCAGGAGCGCGCCGATGACCACCCACCCGAGCGCGTAGTGCACCGACGCGAACGGCCACTTGAACGGGTAGTACTGCAGCACGTTGAGCATCCCGGTGGTCAGCTGCACCAGCGCCCCGGCGATCAGGACGGCGACGGACGCACGCTCGAGCGCGTGCAGCACCGAGCTGACCGGCGGCCACTGAGCCAGCTTGTTCTGTACCGACCAGAGCTTGGCGAGCAGCAACGGGATCGAGGCGAAGCCGGTGATGACGTGCAGTCCCTGGGTGAAGCGGTATCCGCCGGCCGGTGTCGCGGGCGGCGGCAGCCACATCCAGGGGTGGGACTGGTAGTGGCTGATCACGCCGGTCACGAAGCAGATGCCGAACGCGATCCCGACCGCGGTGCCGAGCCGTGCCGTCACGGACTCGTGGTGCAGCCGGCCGCGGTCTTCGCTCGGCCAGCCCGGCGGTGGGGAGCTCGGCAGGCGAAGCTTCATGGACGGCATACGTCGATCATGCCTTCCGTCGGCATCCCGCGCTGCCCTGCGAGGTCACGATCTGCGGACGAATCGGTCCGCGACGGGTCAGAGCCCCAGATCGCGTCCGATGAGCTCCTTCATGATCTCGTTGGAACCGGCCCAGATCTTGGTGACCCGGGCATCGCGCCATGCGCGGGCGACCCGGTACTCGTTCATGAACCCGTAGCCGCCGTAGAGCTGCACGCACTCGTCGAGGACGTCGTTCTGCACCTGCGCGGTGAACCACTTGGCCTTCGCGGCGTCCACCGAGGTGAGAGTGCCTGCGGCGTGCGCCACCAGGCAGTCGTCGACGTATGCCTGGGTCACCTCGACGCGCGTGACCATCTCGGCCAGCTTGAACTTGTTGTGCTGCAGGCTTCCGATGGGCTGCCCGAAGGCCTTGCGCTCCTTCACGTAGTCCAGGGTCTCGGCGAGGATCTGCGCAACGTGGCTGATGTTGCTGACTGCGGCCCCGATGCGCTCCTGCGGCAGGCGCTGCATCATCGCGATGAAGCCCATGCCCTCCTCGCCGATCCGGTTCTCGTCCGAGACGCGCACGTCGTCGAAGAACAGCTCGGCGGTGTCGGACTCCTCCTGTCCGACCTTGTCGAGCTTGCGACCGCGGGTGAAGCCCGGCATGCCGTCCTCGACCATGAAGAGGGTGATGCCCTTGGCGCCCTTCGCCGGGTCGGTGCGCGTCGCCACGATGATGAGGTCAGCCCCGAAACCGTTGGTGATGAACGTCTTCGAGCCGTTGATCAGCCAGCCGTCACCGTCACGGACGGCGGTCGTCTTCAGCGCCGCGAGGTCGGAACCGCCGGACGGCTCGGTCATCGCGATCGCGCAGACCTTCTCGCCGGCGGCCATGCCGGGCAGCCACCGCTGCTTCTGCTCCTCTGTTCCCAGGTCGACGATGTACGGCGGGCAGACATCGGAGTGGATGCCGAAGGAGGAGGAGACCGCCGCGTTGAACTTCGCGATCTCCTCGGCGGCCACCGCGTTGAAGAGGTAGTCGTCGACTCCGGCGCCGCCGTACTCCTCGGGGATGTCCAGGCCGAGGAAGCCCTGCTTGCCGGCCTCTTGCCACATGTCGCGCGCGATGGTCTTGTCGCGCACCATCTCCTCGGCCCGCGGGCGCAGGGTGCGCTCGACGAATTCGCGCACGGAGGCGCGGAACGCCTCGTGGTCCTCGGAGTAGATGTTGCGGGGCATGGCGGTGTCCTCGTGTCGCGAAGGGGGCATCGGGAGTGAACGGTGCAGCGCTCCGTCCCTGACTAAGCGCTTGCTTAGCGTCCCAAATCTGCGGCATGCTCGTCAACATGTCCGCCGCCATTCCCGCGCCGCCGGCCCGGGCCGCGAGAGACCGACTACTCGATGCTGCGCGGACGTCGTTCGCTGACAAGGGTTTTCACGGTACGACGACCCGAGACATCGCGGCGGCCGCCGGCATGAGCCCCGCGGCGGTCTACGTCCACCACCGCACCAAGGAGTCGCTGCTGCACGAACTGTCGCTGGAGGGGCACCGCGCGACGATGGCCTCCCTCGACGCCTCGGTCCACGACTGCCCGGACGACGCGGTGGCGCTGCTGCACGCCTGGGTGACGGCGTTCGTCACCGGTCACGCGCTCGGACACACTACCGCGCGCATCGTGAACTACGAGCTCGAGGCGCTGACCCCGGAGCACCGCGTCGAGGTCGAGCTCTGGCGTTCGCGGATCCAGGACTCCCTGATCGACATCCTCGAACGAGGTTGTGATGCCGGGGAGTTCGCCGTCGGGGACACGCACGTGGCCGCGAGCGCGATCGCCGGGATGGGCGTGGACGTCGCGCGCTGGTTCCGTGACGACGCGGGCACGGCCGCGACCGATCTGGCCCGGGAGTTCGCCGATCTCGCCGTGCGGATGGTGCGCGCCTGATGCCGCTGACCGGACGCACCTTCCGTGCGGTGCTCTTCGACAACGACGGCACGCTGGTCGACTCGATGCCGGCCGCGGCCCGCGCGTGGGTGCAGTGGGCCGACGAGCACGACGTGCCGCGGTCGGCCCTCGAGGGCATCGCCGGGATGCCGGCGGCCGCGATCATCGCCAAGGTCGCGCCGGGGGTCGAACCGGTGGCCGCACTGGCCCGGATCGAGGAGCTGGAGCTGCGGGACACCGCAGATGTGGTGGCTCTGCCCGGTGCGGTCGAGGCCGTTGAGGCGACCCGGGACCGCTGCGCGATCGTCACCTCCGCCACCGGCGACCTCGCCGCCGCCAGGCTGAGCGCGGCGGGCATCCCGACGCCGACCAGGCTGGTGACCGCCGACGACATCACCCGCGGCAAGCCCGATCCTGAGCCGTTCCTCATCGCAGCCCGCCTTCTCGGGGTCGAGCCCGATCAGTGCCTGGTGGTCGAGGACGCGCCCAATGGGCTCACCGCCGCACGGGCCGCCGGGTGCGCGACCCTCGCTCTGACGACCAGCCATACCGCCCACGAACTGGATGCCGATCTCGTGGTGGCATCCCTGGCCGACGTGGTCCTCGAGTCCACGTCGGCCGGAGTGCGCGTCCGGCTCGTCGACCGCTGAGCTCCGGCCCTGGCGCAAAGGGGAGGGCCCCGATTTTCGCCACACCCTCGGCCCGGCCGCACGGCATACTTCGGGAATGCACGACGTCCTCACGTTGGCCGCGATGGGCGGCGGAGCCATCGCAGCGGGGCGCGTTCTTCGTCAGCTGGTGAGGCCCCAGCCGGAGAAGGTGAGCAGCGATCGCCTGTACGTCTCGTTCGGCGTCGTCATCTTTGTCGTGGGGGCCGCTGGTCTGCTTCTCAGCGGTAGTTGGTGAACTGCAGCGCGACGTCCAGGTCGGCGCCCTTGAGCAGCTGCTGGACCTCTTGCAGGTCGTCGCGGGACTTGGATGAGACCCGCAGCTCATCGCCCTCGATGCGGGACTTGACCGATTTGGGCCCCTCGTCGCGGATGAGCTTGTTGATCTTCTTGGCGTCCTCCTGGCTGATGCCGTCCTTCAGCGTGGCCGAGAGCCGGTACTCCTTGCCCGAGAGCTTGGGCTCGCCGTCGTCGCTCATGTCGAGCGACTTCAACGACACCCCACGCCGGACGAGCTTGGTCTGCAGCACGTCGAGGATCGCCAGGACCCGTTCCGCGGTGTTGGCCTTCATGACGATGGTCTCGCCGCTCCACTCGCAGGAGGCGCCGACGTTGCGGAAGTCGTAGCGGGTGCCGATCTCCTTGGACGCCTGGTTCATCGCGTTGTCGACCTCCTGCTTGTCGACCTTGCTCACGACGTCGAACGACGAGTCGGCCATGACTGCTCCTTCGGCTGGGGGTGGTGCGTCGGCGGGAATCGAGTATGCCGGACACGCCCCGACGCGGTCGCCTCGACGGCGATCGGCCCGCCCGGACCGGGTGTGTCACCTTTCCGATTGGAGTGGTCGGGCACCCGTTGCTACCCTTGCGCTCGCACTCATGCCAGGTTGCCCGAGCGGCCAATGGGAGCGGACTGTAAATCCGTCGCGAAAGCTTCGAAGGTTCGAATCCTTCACCTGGCACCAGCAGTGTTCGATGCAGACAGCGCGTCCTTCGGGGCGCGCTGTCCGCGTCTGGCGTGGACCACGCTCCGAGCGCCCACCACGACCGGCTGCTCGGCTCCATACTGGTGCGATGTCGAAGATCCGTCGCGGGCCATCGCCGTGGGTGTGGGTCGCCCTGGTCGGATGGTTTGTCGTCGTATTCGGCTTCGCGACACTGATGGACGAGGACCGTGTGCGGTTCAGCGGGTGGAGGTACCTGGCCTTCCTCGTCATCTTCGTCGGCATTCCGCTCGGCTCGCTCGTGTTCTGCCGATGGCGCTCGGAACGGTCTGCGCGGCTGCGATTCATCAACGGCCTCCCACGGCCTGATCAGCCCGACCTGCCCCGATGACCTCCGCGCCGGTCCGTGCTGACGACGGCCCGTTGCTGCGGATGGGGGACCCGGCTGGGCGCCGCCTGCTCGCGACGACCATCCTCGGTTCGGGCATGGCCTTCCTCGACGGGACCATCGCCAACGTCGCGCTGCCACGCATCGGGCGCGATCTGCACGCCGACCTCGCCGGGCTGCAGTGGGTGGTGAACGGCTACACCCTGACCCTCGCCGCGCTCATCCTCGTCGGCGGCTCGCTGGGGGACCGGTTCGGCCGTAAGAAGGTGTACGGCGCCGGCATCGCGGCGTTCGCGGTCACCTCGGCGCTCGCCGCGCTCAGCCCTACGATCCAGATCCTCGTGGGCGCCCGGATGCTGCAGGGGGTCGCGGCCGCTCTCCTCACGCCCGGGTCGCTGGCGATGCTGCAGGCCTCCTTCCGCAAGGAGGACCGGATGAAGGCCATCGGCGCCTGGACCGGAATGCTCGGCATCGCGACCGCGGCCGGGCCCCTCGTTGGCGGCTGGCTGGTCGGCATCGAGTGGCGCCTCGCGTTCTGGATCAACGTGCCCCTGGCGGCGGTGGTGCTCTGGCTGCTGCGCACCGCGCCGGAGTCCAAGGACGACGAGGCCAGCACCCATTTCGACGTCCCGGGCCTGGTGCTGGCGCCGGTCGCGCTCGCGGGGATCACCTGGACGCTCACCGCGTGGCCGAACGACGGTGCCGAGCTGCGCACCGTCCTGCCGCTGGTCGTCGGAGTGCTCGCCGCCGTCGCGTTCGTGGTCGTCGAGCGGCGCACCGAGCACCCCATGGTGCAGCCCTCCCTCTTCGCGGACCGGGTCTTCACTGTGATCAACCTGGTCACGCTGGCGGTCTACGCCGCGCTGGCGGGGAGCTTCTTCTTCCTCGCCGTTTACCTGCAGGTCAGTGGCGGGTGGACGCCGCTCGCTGCCGGGGCGGCCACCGTGCCCGTCTCGCTCATCATGTTGGTGCTGGCGTCCCGGTTCGGCGGTGTGGCGACCCGGTTCGGCGCCCGGCTGCCGATGATGGCCGGGAGTGCCCTGCTCGCGGTGGGCCTCGGCTGGCTGGCCCTGGCGCCCGACCATCCGACGTACCTGACCCAGTTGCTGCCCGGGATACTGCTGATGGGGTTCGGGCTCAGCATGCTGGTCGCGCCGCTCACCGGCACCGTCCTCGCCGCGGCGCCCGACCACGAGGCGGGACTGGCCAGTGGCATCAACAACGCCGTGTCCCGTACTGCGGGGCTGCTCGCCATCGCCGCGCTGCCCCTGGTGGTGGGCCTCAGCGGCGACCAGTACCGGGTCGGGCACGAGGTGGCCCGCGCCTATCGGTCCTCGATGTGGGTGTGCGCCGCCCTGGTGGCCGTCGGGCTGCTGCTGACGGTCGCGGTCGGCGGACGTCAGATCGACCAGGTCACCAGCGCACCCGAGAACGACTCGCCTCCGGCAACCACCTGAGCACTGGTTCGCTCAGCGCTGGGCGATGGGTGCGGTGATGAGCTCGTCGGGGATTCCGAGCGCGTCCACCAGATCGGTCACGTGGCCGCGCAGCTCGCCGCACAGCTCGTTGATGGTCGCCGTGACCAGCCGTGAGCGGGTCGTGTTGAGGCGGCCGTGCTCGATGAACCAGGCCTTGTCCTGTTCGATCGAGTCGAGCGCGTAGAGCGTGAGGGCGCGACCGAGGAGCTCCTTGGCGGGCCCGCCGGTCATCTCGGTGTACGCCGCCTGCGCCTCCTCGAGGATGACCCGGTCGATGTGCGTGCGGGCCGCGAAGAGCACGTGGTCCTGCGCGTTGTTGAAGAGCTGGAACGCGTTCTCCTTGTTCGCCTTGCGCAGTCGCATGCCGAGCGTCTCCAGGGCGTGGTCGGCGCGCTGCTCGAACATCGAGAGCTGCCAGCCGTGGTCGTCCATCGCGCTCTCGTCGTCCCGGCCCTTGGCCAGGTCGACCAGTCGCTGGATGCCGGCGCGCCCGGTGGTGCGCTCGACGACCCCGCCCGCGACCTGCTTGCTCAGCTTGCTCACCAGTTCCGGACCGGCCAGGCCGCCCCACACCTCGGCGAACTCGGTGAGCAGTCCCTTGGCGACCAGCTGCATGAGCACGGTGTTGTCGCCCTCGAAGGTCGCGAAGACGTCGACGTCCGCACGCATCTGACCGAGTTGGTTGTCGGCGAGGTAGCCGGCACCGCCGCAGGCCTCGCGGCACACCTGGATAGTGTCGACGGCGTGCCACGTGGTGGTGGCCTTGAGCCCGGCGACGCGAGTCTCCAGTTCGCGGCCGGCGTTCTCGTCGCGCTCCTGGCCGTCGACCTGGGGCGTCCCGTGCAGCTCCTGCAGCAACTCGGTCACCGAGTTCTGCGCGAAGCTGAGCGCATAGGACTTCGCCAGGCGCGGCAGCAGCTTGCGCTGATGCGCCAGGTAGTCCAGGACGACGGTCTCCTCCTCCTGACCGGGCGCCTCGAACTGGCGGCGGACCGAGCCGTAGCGGAGCGCGATGGCCAGCGCCTTCTTCGCGGCCGCACCGGACCCGCCGCCGACGCAGACCCGCCCGCGCACGAGCGTGCCGAGCATGGTGAAGAAGCGGCGGTTGGAGCTCTCGATGTCCGACACGTAGCGACCGTTGTCGTCGATGTCGCCGAAGGCGTTGAGCAGATTGGCCTTCGGCACGCGTACGCCGTGGAAGGCGAGGGTGCCGTTGTCGACGCCGGGCAGGCCGGCCTTGTCGCCGTTGTCGCCGATGGTGACTCCGGGGAGCGGCGTGCCCTCGGTGTCACGGATCGGGACGAGGACGGCATGCACGCCGTGCTCGCCCTCGGCCGTGCGCAGCTGAGCGAAGACGACGGCCATCCGCCCGTCCCGCGCGGCGTTGCCGATGTAGGTCTTGACGGAGGACTCCGTGGGGGAGTCCAGGACGATCTCCTGGGTCGCGTCGTCGTAGACGGCGGTGGTCTCCAGGCGCTGCACGTTGCTGCCGTGACCCACCTCGGTCATCGCGAAGCACCCCAGC
Organism: Allobranchiibius sp. GilTou38; assembly: GCF_017565325.1. NCBI lineage: Bacteria > Bacillati > Actinomycetota > Actinomycetes > Micrococcales > Dermacoccaceae > Allobranchiibius > Allobranchiibius sp. GilTou38. The sequence continues at coordinate 87,418 of NZ_JAGEKN010000009.1, forward strand.
AGCTTGCAGGTCATGATGTCTTCGAGGTACGTGGCGAAGTGACGTTCGGTGCCCAGGCGCATCACCGCGCCGCCGAAGAGGCCGAACTGCACGCCGGTCTTCACCAGCAGTGAGAGGTCGCCGAGGGCCTGCATCTCGAAGAGGACGCACGATGCGCCGTAGTTGTAGGTGCCGCCGTACTCGGTGGGGAAGCCCACCCGGCCGTAGCCCTGCTCCGCGACCCGCAGCAGCTGGCGCAGCACCCGCTCGCGCTGCTCCTCGACGGGCAGTCCCGGCTCGCCGAGGAGATCCTCGGGGGCCAGCTCGGTGCGGGCGCGTTCGCGCAGCTCCCACCACGCACCGTCGACCGTGCGGCGCAGCTGCTCCGCGACCGGTGAGATGCCCGGCGTCGGGGTGACCGACGACGGGCTGGACGCTGCCGTGGTCGAGTCCTGAGCCTTCGAAGGTGCCTGCTGGGCGGCGTCCGGCTGCGGGTCTGACGTGGAGGTGGTGGTCATCACGACTCTCTCTGATGGTTCTCGATGAATCCGTTCAAGCCGACTGCGGCGAATTCCGCAAGCTGCTCCACGATCTCCGCGCGAGGCACACGTTGCGGGTCGGTGACCCAGCTGTCGGCAGACTCTCGCACGAAACCGACGAGTCCGGCGGCCAGAATCGGGGCCAGCGCCTCGTCGCGTCCCCCTTCGCGAAGATTGGCGGCGAGCAGGTCGCTCAGCCGCTCGGCGATGCTCGCCGACAGGCCGATCACCGGGTCGGAGTCCCGGGGGACCTGCACCTGAGGGGGACGGGTGACGAAGCGGTAGACCTCGGGGTCGTTCTCGACCAGTGCCAGGTAGCTGTCGATGGCGGCGATGAGCACGCTGCGCGGGTCGACCGACGACGGCCGGCGGGCCGCATCGGTGCGGTCCAGCGCGGCGCTGAAGTCCGCCAGGATCAGCCGGTCCACCGACGCGCAGACCGCGAGGTAGAGGCCGAGTCGGTCGCCGAGGTGGCGGTAGATCACGGTCTTGCTGGTGCCCGCCTCGGCCGCGATCTCGTCCATGCCTACTCCTGCGCCGTGCCTACGGATCGCCCGGAGGGCGGACTCCGTCAACTGCATCCGCCGCTCTTCGCGGTGGGCGGTCCATCGCGCGTCGCGCCCGTCGACACGGTGCATGCGGGATCTGGTCATGGCAAGCAGAGTATCCGAAACGCGGTGTATCTGCTACTTTGAGTACCGGTAACTTCTCCCCGGCCGACGGGGACCCCTCACCTGCAGGAGATGAATCGATGAGCCCACGCGACGTGTTCGTGCTCGGCGGCAACCGCATCCCGTTCGCCCGGTCCGGCAGCAAATACCTCAAGGCCTCGAACCAGGACATGCTGACGGCTGCGATCGACGGCCTGGTCGCTCGCTACCACCTGCAGGGCGAGCGCCTCGGCGAGGTCGTGGCGGGTGCCGTGATCAAGCATTCGCGCGACTTCAACCTGACCCGCGAGGCCGTCCTCGGCTCCCACCTGTCACCCGCCACCCCGGCGTACGACGTGCAGCAGGCCTGCGGGACCGGCCTGGAGGCCACCATCCTCACGGCCAACAAGATCGCGCTCGGCCAGATCGACTCGGCGATCGCCGGCGGTTCGGACACCACGTCCGACGCCCCGCTCGCGGTCAACGACGACCTGCGCAAGGCGCTGCTCAAGGCGAACTATGCCAAGACTCCGAAGCAGCGGATCTCGGCCCTGCTCAAGATCCGGCCCTCGCAGCTCGCCCCCGAGCAGCCGAAGAACGGCGAGCCGCGCACCGGGCTGTCGATGGGCGACCACATGGCCATCACCGCGAAGGCCTGGGGAGTCACCCGGGAGGCGCAGGACGAGCTCACGGTGGCCAGCCACCAGCACCTCGCGGCGGCGTACGACCGCGGCTTCTTCGACGACCTGGTGACGCCCTACCTGGGGGTCACCCGCGACCAGAACCTGCGGCCGGACAGCTCGGTCGAGAAGCTGGCGACCCTCAAGCCGGTCTTCGGCAAGGGCGACGCGGCCACCATGACCGCCGGCAACTCCACGCCGCTCACCGACGGCGCGTCCGCGGTGCTGCTCGGTTCGCGGGAATGGGCCCAGGAGCACGAGCTGACCCCCCTGGCGCGATTCGTGGACGCCGAGACCGCTGCTGTGGACTACGTGTTCGGTGACGAGGGCCTGCTGATGGCTCCGCCGTACGCGATCGCGCGTCTTCTGAAGCGCAACGGCCTGACGCTGCAGGATTTCGACTTCTACGAGATCCACGAGGCGTTCGCCTCGACGGTGCTCTGCCACCTCGCGGCCATGGAGGACCCGGCGTTCTGCAAGGAGCGCCTGGGCCTGGACGAGCCGCTCGGCGCGATCGACCGCTCCAAGCTGAACGTCGCCGGATCCTCGCTCGCGGCCGGGCACCCGTTCGCCGCGACCGGTGCGCGCATCGTCGCCACCCTATCGAAACTCCTGCATGAGAAGGGATCGGGCCGCGGCCTGGTCTCCATCTGTGCCGCCGGTGGTATCGGCGTCGTCGCGATCCTGGAGGCAGCGGAATGACCGACACCCTGACGACCCTGGTCAACCAGGGCATCGGAAAGAAGATCGCGGTGCAGCTCGGGCTGCCCCGCCCCACGATCCTGCGCCGCTACGAGCCCGGGCAGGTGCTGGTCGACGGCTCCGTCGCCGTGGGCGGCATCGGCGAGGGCCCAAACGTCGCTGCGGTGGAGGCGATCCTGGCCGACGCCGGCGTGGCACGCATCGAGGCGACCGCGGACACGGAGTACGGCAGCAAGCCGGCGGCCATCGTCTTCGACGGCTCCGGCGCTCGCACCCTCGATGAGCTGGAGCAGTTGCGCGCCGTCCTCGGCCCGGCACTCAAGGCGCTCGGCAAGAACGGCCGCCTGGTCGTGCTGGGCACGCCGCCGGCCGACGTCCACGACGCCGAAGGCGCCGCCACGCAGCAGGCGCTGGAGGGCATCACCCGCTCGCTCGGCAAGGAGATGCGCGCCGGCGGCACCGCCAACCTGCTCTGGGTGGCGAGCGAGGCGTCCGGTGACCGCGGCGTCCTCGAGGCCCCGCTGCGCTTCCTGTTGTCCAGCCGCTCGGCCTACGTCTCGGGCCAGCCGATCCGCGTGCTCGAGGCACCGGTGCAGCAGCCCGAGGACGTGTACGCGCCGCTGCGCGGCCAGGTGGCCGTCATCACCGGTGCCGCGCGCGGCATCGGTGCGCAGATCGCCCGGGTGTTCGCCCGGGCCGGCGCCGAGGTCATCGCCGTCGACATCCCGGCGGCAGGCGATTCGCTGGCCGCGGTGGCCAACGAGATCGGCGGGACCGCACTGCAACTGGACGTCACGGCGCCCGACGCGGGCGAGCGGATCGCCGCCGCGGTCAGCCGGCTGTCCGGCCACCTCGACGTGATCGTGCACAACGCCGGCATCACCCGCGACAAGCTCTTCGTCAATACCGACGAGGGCCGGTGGGGCAGCGTGCTCGACGTCAACCTGCGTAGTCAGTTCCGGATGAACAAGGTGCTGCTCGACCCGGCCACCGCTGGTGGCCTGCGCGACGGCGGCCGCATCGTCAGCGTCGCCTCGATCAGCGGGATCGGCGGCAACCGCGGCCAGTCCAACTACGCGGCGTCCAAGGCCGGTGTGATCGGCATGGTGCGCGAGCTGTCGCAGGAGCTCGCGGACCGGCACATCACGGTCAACGCGGTGGCCCCCGGGTTCATCGAGACCGAGATGACAGCGCGGATCCCGATCGCGACGCGGGAGGTCGGACGGCGGCTCAACTCGCTGCTGCAGGGCGGGCAGCCGGTCGACGTGGCCGAGGCCATCGCGTTCTTCGCCGAGCCCGGGTCCGCCGGCGTCACCGGCCAGGTCCTGCGCGTCTGCGGTCAGAGTCAGCTGGGGGCCTGAGGTGACACGCACCGTTGAGTTGTCCTCGGCGCCCTCGCTCGGGCCGCTGTTCGCCCAGGCCGTGGTCCGGGCCCCGTTCCGCAAGGGCCGGGAGCTTCCGGACCTGGTCGTGCGGCAGGCCGGCGCGTCGGTCGATCGCGACCAGCTCGCGGCGTACGACGACGTGTGCGGGTTCGCCCTCCGCGACACTCTTCCCGCGACGTTCATTCACGTGCTGGTCTTTCCCCTGCAGACGCGGGTGATGGCCGACGCGGCGTTCCCGTTCCCGCTCGTCGGCAGCGTGCACCTGACCAACACGATCGTCCAGCGCCGTCCGGTCCTGGCCGGTGAGCTCCTGGACATCGAGGTCAGGGCGACCGACCTGCGCCCGCATTTCCGCGGCGCACAGGTCGACCTGGTCGCCGAGGTGTCGGTGGCCGGTGAGGCGGTCTGGCAGGAGGTCAGCACCTATCTCTTCCGCGGCCAGAAGGTGGCGGGCACCGCCCCCCTGCGCAGCGTCGACCCTCAGTTGCCGACGGCGGCCGGGGCGCTGTGGCGGGTGCCGGGAGACATCGGACGCCGGTACGCCGCGGTGGCCGGCGACGTGAACCCCATCCACCTGCATCCGCTGGGTGCCAAGGCGCTGGGCTTCCCCACGACCATCGCGCACGGGATGTGGAGTGCGTCGCACGCGCTCGGGGCTCTGGCCAACCGCCTACCCGACCGATTCACCTACACGGTGGAGTTCAAGAAACCCATCCTGATCCCGTCTTCCGTGAACTTCGTTGCACAGCAACGAGACTCGTCATGGGATCTGGTGCTGACGAATGCCCGCAAGGGCACGGTGCACATGATCGGATCGATCAGGGCGCAGGCGCCGATCACGATTTCATGATCGAAGCGGCTCTGAGGTAGCCTCTTCGCTGCGCTGCCGGGATGGTGGGCGACCACGTGGACTCACGTCGGTCGGATCCGTCCCAAGGTCGCGCAGGCCCCTATAGCTCAGTCGGTAGAGCGTCTCCATGGTAAGGAGAAGGTCAACGGTTCGATTCCGTTTGGGGGCTCGGTAACGCCTGCACCGGGAAGATTTTTCCCGATGCGACTGTTCCACCTGGCGGGGTAGCTCAGCTGGTTAGAGCGCACGACTCATAATCGTGAGGTCGCGGGATCGAGCCCCGCTCCCGCTACGAGAATCGTCCTTGAGTAAAACCGGTATCACCCGAAGGCAGGTAGCCCAGTGGCTAGCAAGAGCGCAGACATCCGTCCCAAGATCACCTTGGCGTGCACGGAGTGCAAGGAGCGCAACTACATCACCAAGAAGAACAAGCGCAACGACCCTGACCGGTTGGAGATCGCGAAGTTCTGCCCGCGCTGCAGCAAGCACACCGCACACCGCGAGACCCGCTGACCCGTTCGGTCAGCCCGTAGGACCACCGGACCGGCCGTGCCGGGAGCGCCCACCGCTCCCGGCGCGGCCGATTCGTCCGTTCCGTCCCTGACGGACGTGGGGCCGAGGATGGATCCCGGCCGCCCTGCCTCTGCCCCCGCCGGGTGCCGGTTAGGCTCGCGTGCCATGGCCGTGAATCCACAGGTGGAAGGTCGCACCTATCCGCCGACCGATCCGTACGTCGTCTCCCGGGCGAAGATCGCCGAGTTCGCCGCCGCGGTGGGTGCGCGCGATGCCGCCCACACCGACGTCGCCGAGGCCGGACGCCGGGGATACGCCGACGTGGTCGCGCCCCCGACGTACGCGATCGGCATCTCCCAGAGTGCGGAAGCTGCCGCGATCCTGGACCCCGAGGCCGACATCGACTACTCGCGGGTGGTGCACGGCGAGCAGAAGTTCACCCACCACCGGCCGCTCGTCGCGGGTGACGAGGTCGTCGCGCAGACCACGATCGCCCGGGTCCGGGCCGCCGGCGGCCACTCGATGGTGACCCTGGAGACGCAGATCAAGACCACCGGTGGCGACCTGACCACCACCGCCACATCCCTGCTGGTGATCCGCGGCGGAGGCGACGCATGAGCACGGTTCCCCAGGTCGGCGAGCAACTGCCCGGCCGCACCATCCATGTCGATCGGGCCACCCTGGTGCGCTACGCCGGGGCCGGTGGCGACTTCAACCAGATCCACTGGGACGAGGCAACCGCCACCGCCGTGGGCCTGCCGAACGTCATCGCGCACGGTATGTGGACCATGGGCGCCGCCGTCCAGGTGGTCGTCGACTGGCTCGGCGACGCCGGCCGGGTGTCGGACTACTCCGTGCGCTTCAGCGCGCCGGTGCCGGTGCCGCACGACGGCGGCGCCGACGTACAGGTCGAGGCGAGCGTGAAGTCCGTGGACGAGCAGGCGGGCACGGCGACGATCGCGTTGACGGCGACGGTCGGCGGCACGGCGGTGCTGTCGCGGGCGCTCGCGACCGTGACCCTCGCGTGAAGGAGGAGCTCGATGTCCCGCTCGCCGGTCTCACGACCATGCGGGTGGGCGGTCCCGCGCGCCGGCTGGTGACGGTGACGAGCACCGACGAGCTGGTCGACGCCGTCCGCGAGTGCGACGACGCCGAGGAGCCGCTCCTGGTGCTCTCCGGAGGTTCGAACGTCGTCATCGCCGACGAGGGCTTCGACGGCACCGTGGTGCGGATCGCGACCCGCGGTGTCGAGGTGGACTCCGCCGACGCGTGCGGGGGAGTCTTCGTCCGGGTCGCCGCCGGAGAGCCCTGGGACGACCTCGTGGAGCAGGCCTGCGCCAGCGACTGGTCCGGCATCGAGGCACTGTCGGGCATCCCGGGGTTGACCGGCGCGACTCCGGTGCAGAATGTCGGCGCGTACGGCCAGGACGTCTCCCAGACCATCGCGCAGGTGCGGGTCTGGGACCGCCGCGAGGAGGCGGTGCGCACCTTCGCCAACGCCGACTGCCACTTCACCTACCGGCACTCGCTCTTCAAGGGCCGCGAGCGGTACGTCGTGCTGGACGTGCTCTTCCAGCTGCGTCCCGCCGACCTGTCCCAGCCGATCGCGTACGCCGACCTGGCCGCCGGGCTCGGTGTCGAGGTGGGTGACCGGGTGCCCCTGGCCGACGCGCGGGCTGCCGTGCTCGAGCAGCGGGGCCGGCGCGGGATGGTGCTGCAGGAGTCCGACCACGACACCTGGTCCTGCGGGTCCTTCTTCACCAACCCGATCCTGAGCTCCTCCCAGTTCGACCTCTTCGAGCAGCGCGCCGCGGCCCGGTTGGGCCCGGACGCCCCACGGCCGCCGAGGTTCCCGTCCGACGAGGGCATCAAGACGGCGGCCGCCTGGCTGATCGACAAGGCGGGCTTCGGCAAGGGATACGCGATGCCCGGTCCGGCGGCCCTGTCGACCAAGCACACACTGGCGCTCACCAACCGCGGGGGCGCCACCGCCGCCGACGTCGCGGCCCTCGCGCGTGAGGTGCGCGACGGGGTGCACGACGCGTTCGGCGTGCAGCTGGTCGCCGAGCCGGTCATGGTCGGTCACGCTCTCTGAGCGGTGTGCGCCAGGTCGAGGCGCACCGAGTCCTCCAGGGGGGTCGGCGTGATCCCGAAGTGTTCCTGCGCCGCGCTCGAATCCATCACGTACGGCCCGCGGAACTGGTACTGCGTCTCGCGCATCTCCTTGATGAACGGGTTGAACACCCCACCGATCCACACAGCGGCGTAGGGCATCGACCGGACCTTGCGCTTCGCGCCGAGCTGAGCCGCGGCGATCGTCGCAGTTCGCGCATCGTCGACGGCGCGACGCTCGGAGCGTGCCAGACCTTGCCCCAGCTGCTCGGGTCGTAGGCCGCCGCGATGAGGGTGCGCGCCATGTCCTGCACGTTCGTGAAGGTGTGCGGCGCGTCCAGGTCGGCCGGCACGTACGCCGTGCGTCCCTTGCGGAAGGCAGGCGTGATGGTGGCCTCCATGTAGGAGTTGCCGCCGAGGTAGTCACTGCCGCGGACCTCCACCGCGTGCAGCCGTCCGGCGCGGTGGGCCTCCATGGCGTCGGCGGTCATCCGGGCGCGCACTTTGGCCTTGTGGCCGGTGGCGCTGTCCGGCATGCCCTGGGTCATCGGGCCGTCGACCGGACCGTACGGGTACAGGCTGGCGGTGGTGACGAGCACCGCACCGGAGCTCTCGGCCGCGGCGAGCAGTGCCTGGGCCATCGGCGGCCAGGTCTCCTGCCACTGGTGGTACGGCGGGTTGATGCAGTTGTAGATCGCGCGGGCGCCTGCGCAGATCTCGCTGAGGCGAGCGGCGTCCGACGCATCGGCGGCGACGGCCGTGGTGCCGGGCACCGCGGTGCCGCTGCGAGTGACGACGACGACCTCCGCGCCGCGCTCCACCAGCTGCTGGGCCACTGCCGAGCCGACCGGACCGGCTCCGACGACGACGTGCTTGTCCATGATGATCTCCTCTGTCGATAGCGATAAGAGAGCGGTGCTCTCGGTTACGAGCATCGGTCCAACAATGGGTCCGTGTCAAGAGCACTGCTCTTTTTTGTTGGCACTGCTCTCCGATATGTCATGATCGGCCCATGACAGAACGCCGCACCGGGGCGCGTGAGCGGGTCCGCGCCGAGACAACCGATGACATCAAGCGGGTCGCGCGAGAGCACCTGGCCACCGACGGCGCCGACCTGTCGTTGCGCGCGGTCGCCCGAGACGTGGGCATGGTCTCCTCGGCCGTCTACCGCTACTTCCCGAGTCGGGACGACCTGCTCACCGCGCTCGTGGTCGACGCGTACGACGAACTGGCCGACGCCGCCGACGAGGCGGAACGCACGGCGCCCCGCCGTGATCCGCACGCACGGTGGATGGCTCTGACCCGCGGGATCCGAGCCTGGTCGCTCGCTCACCCGCACGAGTACGCGCTGCTCTACGGCAGTCCCGTGCCCGGTTACCAGGCTCCGGAGGACACCGTCGGGCCGGCGAGCCGCCCACAACTGCTGCTCGCGCAGATCCTGCGTGACGCGGCGGCCGGGAGGTCGTCGACGGCAGCACAGGGGGACCGGCTGGGTCGAGGACTGCGGGCGGACATGGTCACCGCTGCCGCCTTCCTCGACGTGCCGGAACTCCCGGGCGCGCTCGTGGCCCGGGGGCTGCTCGCCTGGACACAGCTCTTCGGGGCCCTGAGCTTCGAACTGTTCGGTCGCTTCGAGGGCGGCATCGAGGACCCGGACGCGCTGTTCGAGTTCGAGATGCGCGCCATGAGCGACTACCTGGGGTTGCGGGAGCGCGCTCACTGACCCGGAGTCGTCTGCGGCCGATCATCACGGTTCGGTCTCGTGGAGGCGGGGAACCACCGGCGGGCGTGCCGCTCAACGTACGCTCCGGGCGGTGCACGGCCAGGGGGCCGTGCCGTCCCAGGAAAGCAGACCTCCATGTCCCGTCGTTCCGTCGCGCTCGCCGCGATCCCACTCACTCTGGCGCTGGGCGCCGCGACCGCAGGCCACGCGGATGCCGCGGTCGTCGGCCACCACCAGGGTGCGCTGAAGGCTTTCAGCGCGAAGGTCCGCACCCACGCCGACGGCGACGCTCCGGTCATCGGCAGCTGTTCCCTCATCGTCCCGGCCACGGCCCGTGTCGTGCAGCCCGAGTACCAGGTGCCGGTGCGGGTGACCGGCGGGTGCGCCCTGCACCCCGGACCCAACGCCGCCTGGATCATCGGGAGCGAGGAGAACCCGTCCGACTTCATCCTGTTCGACGATCAGAAGAGCACCACGTGGGACATGTACGACGACACCCCGCTCGGCACCCACACCTGGGCCGGCGACGGGGCCTACGACGAGAACTTCGACAACGCCTACAGCCAGAACAGCCCGCAGACGACCACCAAGGTCGGGTCCTGGGCGGGGTTGAACACCTCGCGCTCCGGCAGCAGGGTCACCCTGAGCACTCACGTGGTGCGCTACTCCACAGCCGACGAGGTCAACATCCCGTGGGCGGGGGAGACCGGCGTCATCCAGTACAAGACGGTCGGCGGGTCGACCTGGACCGGCCTGAAGGACGTGGTGGCCGACAAGAGCGGCAACTACTCCTGGAGCTACACCTCCAGCGCCGCGCGTGACTATCGCGTGGTCTACAAGGAAGCGACCTACATCTGGGGTGCGACCAGCCCGACCTCGCGTCGCTGACGCAGCGCCGCAGCGGACGGCCGCGGGCACCTCATGGGTGCGCGCGGCCGTTCGCCGTCGATGGGCGATTACGCCGGCTCGGCCAGCCAGGCGTTGATGTCGAGCAGCGCCGCGCGCTTGAGCTCCGTCGGCGCCCGCGAGGCATGCAGAGAACGGCGGGCCAGCTCGGCCAGTTCCGCGTCGGTGAATGCGTGGTCCTCGCGCGCGGACGCGTACTGCGCGATGAGACGATTTCCGAACAGCAGCGGGTCGTCCGCCCCCAGGGCGATCTGCGCGCCCGCGTCGAAGAGCCGCCGCAGCGGGACGTCCGCGGGGTCGGGGTAGACGCCGAGCGCGACGTTGGATCCGGGGCACACCTCGAAGGCGACTCCGGCCTCCAGTGCCCTGTCGAGGACCGCACTGGACTCCACCGCCCGGACCCCGTGCCCGAGCCGGTCCGGCAGCAGGCTGTCCAGCGTCTCGCTCACCGCCTGGGGCCCGAGCAGCTCACCTGCATGGGGCACCGACGCCAGACCGGCGGACCGGGCGATGTGGAACGCGGGCGCGAACTCGCTGGTGTCGCCGCGGCGTTCGTCGTTGCTGAGGCCGAAGCCGATCACCGTGCCGCTGGCGGTGCCGGCGTACTTGGCCGCCAGCCGCGCCAGGGTACGCGCCTCGAACGGGTGCCGCATCCGGGAGGCCGCCACGATGACGCCGACGCCGACGCCGCACTGCGCACCGGCCGTGGCCGCCTCGTCCAGGACGATCTCCAGGGTTGGCGAGATGCCGCCCAGCCGCCCGGCGTACGACGTCGGGTCGACCTGGATCTCCAGCCAGCGCGAGCCCTCGGCTGCGTCGTCCTGCACGGCCTCCCGCACCAGTCGGCGCAGGTCGGCCTCCTCCTGCACGCACGCCCGCGCGGCGTCGTACAACCGCTGGAACCGGAACCAGCCGCGTTCGTCGGCCGCACTGAGGGTCGGCGGCCATTCGCCGCGGAACGACTCCGGCAGCCGCAGCTCGTGCTCGGCGGCCAGCTGGTGCAGGGTCTGCACCCGAAGGGAGCCGGTGAAGTGCAGGTGCAGGTGCGCCTTGGGCAGCCGCGCGATCGATCGCATGATGAGCCGACGCTACGGGAGAGGGGAGCTCGTACGGCGGGCGGACGCCCCCGGCGCGTTGCCGGGGGCATGCCTCAGAGTCCGGCGATCGCCGCTGCGGGGTCCTCGATCGCGTCCGCCACGCATCGCATGAAACCCGCGGCAGTCCCGCCGTCGCAGACGCGGTGGTCGAAGACGAAGCTCATCTGGGTGATCCTGCGTGCGCAGATCTGTCCGTCCACGACCCAGGGCCGATCCAGGATGCGGCCGAAGCCGAGGATCGCGACCTGCGGGTGGTTGATGATCGCGGCGCTGCCGTCGACGCGGAAACTGCCGTAGTTGTTGAGCGTGAACGTCCCGGCGCTCAGTTCCTCGGTGCTGTTGCGGCCCTCGCGCGCGGTCGCCGTCACGCGCCGGATAACCGTGTCGAGCTGCGAGGTCGTCATCGTGTCCGCGCCGATCACTGCGGGCACCACCAGGCCCCGGTCGCCCTGCACCGCGATGCCCAGGTTCACCTGCGGCAACTGCACGATCTCCTGTCGCTCGGTGTCCAGTCGCGCGTTCAGCACGGGGTACTGCTTGAGCGCGGCGACCGTGAAGCGCGACAGGTACGCGAGCAGGCCAGGTCCGGATGAGCCGGCGGCACGGGTGCGCTCGCGAAGCTCCCACAGTGCGGTGGCGTCCACATCGACCCACACCGTCGCCTCCGGGATCTCCGACCTGCTGCGGCTCAGCGCCGCCGCAGCGGCCTTGCGGAAACCGCTGAGCGGGATGCGCACCTCGCCGGCGACCGGCCCGACCGCGGGGACGGTGGCCGCCGTGGAACGCGCGCCCGAGGAGCGCTCGACGTCGGCGCGGGTGATGACTCCGCCGGCCCCGGTGGCCTCGATGGCCTCCAGGCGCAGCCCGCGCTCGCGGGCCAGGCTGCGGACGAGGGGAGAGATCACGAGCGGCACCCGCTTCGCGGCGGCGGGGGCGGCAGGTGCGGCGCGGTGGCCGTCCGGCGCCGAGGCCGCGGGCGGCATCGTGTCCCTACTCGACGCAGCAGGCGGGGCGGACACAGAAGATGCGGCAGCGGCGTGGGCTGCGCGCGGTCGACGCCGCCGACCCGTGGGGGCGTCGCTGGAGGTGCCGTAGCCGATGAGGACGTTGCCGGACCCGGCGCGTTCCTCCTCGCGGTAGCTCGCAGCGGACTCTTGCGCGGCGTCAGGGGAGGGCGTCGAGATCACACTCGCCACCGTGATCAGCGGCCGGCCGACGTCCAGGGTGGCGCCCTCGGCGGCGTGCAGGGTGGCCACGACGCCGGCGAACGGCGACGGCACCTCGACGACCGATTTGGCCGTCTCCACCTCCACGATGCTCTGGTCCACGACGACGGTGTCACCCTCGCTGACCAGCCACCGCACGATGTCGGCCTCCGTCAGACCCTCGCCCAGATCGGGGAGCAGGAAGGTCTGGTCGCTCACTGGTCCTCCCACTGCAGGTCGTCGACGGCGTCGAGCACCCGGTCGACGCTCGGCAGCTGGAAGTGCTCCAGCTTCGGCGGGGGGTAGGGGATGTTGAAACCGGTCACCCGGCCGATCGGCGCTGCCAGCGAATGGAAGCAGCGCTGCGTCACCCGGGCGACGATCTCAGAGGACACGCTCGCGAAGCCGGCGGACTCGGCGACCACGACGGCGCGACCGGTGCTGCGGACCGCGGCGGCGACCGTCTCGTCGTCGAACGGCACGATCGAGCGCAGGTCGACCACCTGCAGGCTGCGACCCTCCTGGGCGGCGACCTCGGCGGCCTCGAGGGCGACCGGCACCGACGGGCCGTACGCGATGACGGTCGCGTCGGTCCCTTCGCGGCGTACAACAGCGGTGCCGATGCCGGGTCCGTCCGTCCCCAGCGCGACCTCCTCCTTGCTCCAGTAGAGCTTCTTGGGCTCCATGAAGACCACCGGGTCGTCGGAGGCGATCGCGGCGCGCAGCAGCGTGTAGGCGTCGGTCGGAGTCGCCGGTGTCACGACGTGCAGCCCGGGCGTGTGGGCGTAGTAGGCCTCCGAGGAGTCGCAGTGGTGCTCCACGCCGCCGATGCCGCCGCCGAACGGCACCCGGATCACCATCGGCAGGTGCACCCGCCCGCGCGTGCGGTTCCGCATCTTGGCCACGTGGCTGACGATCTGCTCGAACGCCGGGTAGCCGAACGCGTCGAACTGCATCTCCACGACGGGGCGCATCCCGTTCATCGCCATCCCGACGGCCATCCCGACGATGCCGGACTCCGCCAGTGGGGTGTCGAAGCACCGGGTGTCGCCGAACCGCTCGTTGAGTCCGTCGGTCACCCGGAAGACGCCGCCCAGCGCGCCGACGTCCTCGCCGAACATCAGCACGGAGTCGTCGGCGAGCATCGCGTCGCGCAACGCCCGGTTGAGCGCCTGCGCCATGGTGAGCTTCTCGTGTTCGATCGTGCTCATCGCCCGGCCACCTCTCGGCTCGACTCCTCGGCCACCTGCGCGGCCTGCTCACGCAACTGGGGGGTCTGCTCGGCGTACACGTAGGCGAACAGCTCGCGTGCGTCCGGCTCGATGTCCCGGTTGAGTCCCTCGCGCACGTGCTCCGCCACCGCGTCCGCCGCCGCCCTGGCCTGCTCATGCGTCTCGTCGGTCATCAGGCCACGGCTGCGCAGGTGCTTCTCCAGCCGTGTCAGCGGGTCCCGGTCGACCCACGACGCCACCTCGGAGTCGAGCCGGTAGCGCGTGGCGTCGTCGGCGTTCGTGTGGGCCTGCATGCGGTAGGTGTGCGCCTCGACGAGCTGGGGGCCCTCGCCGCGGCGTGCCCGCTCGACGGCGTCGCCGAGCACCGCGAGCACCGCGGCGATGTCGTTGCCGTCGACGCGCTGCCCGGGCACGCCGTAGCCGATGCCCTTATGCGCCAGCGAGGGCGCCGCGGACTGACGTGCCAGCGGCACGGAGATGGCGTACTCGTTGTTCTGGATGAAGAACACGACGGGCGCCTTGAAGACGGCCGCGAAGTTCAGGGCCTCGTGGAAATCGCCCTCACTGGTGCCGCCGTCGCCGGTCAGAGCCATCACCACCGTGGACTCCCCGCGCAGGCGCGCGGCGTGGGCCACGCCCACCGCGTGCGGCAACTGGGTGGCCAACGGGGTGGTGGCCGGCGCGACCTGCGTCTCGTACGGGTCGTAGCCGCTGTGCCAGTCGCCCTTCAGCAGCGTCAGCACGTCGACCGGGTCGACCCCGCGCTCGACCGCCGCGACCGTGTCGCGGTAGGTGGGGAAGAGCCAGTCGCCCTTCTTCAGCACGTGCGCCGCCCCCACCTGGCACGCCTCCTGCCCGTGTGAGGAGGGATAGACCGCGAGGCGGCCCTGGCGCACCAGGGCGTTCGCCTGGTCGTTCAGCCTGCGTGCCACGACGAGGCGCTCGTACGCGCGGAGCAGGTCTGCGTCCGCCGGCAGTTCGTAGCGCTCGCTGCCCGATCCCTGCACCTTCGTGCCGTCGGCATCGATGAGCCGGACCGGATCGTCCGCCGGCAGGAGACCCAGGACGTCCTCAGATGTCATGGGGGAGATGCTGCGCGGAGCGCCAGTCGTACGCAACACCCGGGTCGAAACGGAGATAGAGTGCTCGATCGGGACTGTTCTGGTGACCATTCGTCCAGAAGAGCGCGCTGCCGGCCCGGAAGAGTGAGACAGATGACACCGCTGGACGACGTCGACACCAGGATCCTGGTCGAGTTGTCCAAGGACGGGCGTATGTCGGTCCGTGCACTGGCGCAACTGCTGCACATCTCCCGCGCCAACGCGTACGCGCGCGTGGACCGACTCCAGCAGTCTGGCGTGATCCGTGGCTTCCGCGCCGATCTCGACCCGGTCGCCACCGGCCTCGGCACCACGGCGTACGTGACCCTGAACCTGCGTCAGGCGGACTGGCGGGTGGTCCGCGAGCGGCTCCGAGAGTTGCCCGGTGTCGTGCACATCGGGCTGGTCGGCGGTGAGTTCGACGTGATCCTGCTGGTGCGGGCCATCGACAACGCCCACCTCGGTCGGCTCGTGCTGGGAGTGATCCAGGAGATGCCCGGAGTGGTCAACACCCGCACCTTCCTCGTGTTCGAGGAGCCGACGCTCGACGCCACGGCCGCGATCTTCGACCGGCTGTGAGCAACGCCCGCCCCGGGGATGGAGTGTCCGCAGCGAGCCGGCGCCCAGCGCGGGTTCGCGCCACGTCGCGGCGGTCGCGTACACTCGATCGCTGGGTGGTTGACCGCAACCACGCTGGCTGCTGTCCGGACCCGGTGGGTGCGGCGGCAAGCAGCGAAGGGCGGTCGTGCCAGCCGGGGTTGCATTCTGGTGACCCGTGAAGGGCACTAGCTCAACTGGTAGAGCACCGGTCTCCAAAACCGGGGGTTGGGGGTTCAAGTCCCTCGTGCCCTGCGTCGACAACGTCGGCCGTAGCAGGACATCCACGTCCGGCGTCGACCGATGAGGACAAGCCGATGCAGACGTACCTCAGACGAGAAGAAGCAGACGAGAAGAAGGAGCGCCGCCGGTGACGGATGCCAGCACGACCGCTGCACAGCGCGGTGCGAGCGCGGGCACACCTGCCCGCAGGGGCCTGGTCGCCCGGCTCGTCCTGTTCATCCGTCAGGTCATCGACGAGCTGCGCAAGGTGGTGCGCCCCACCCGGCAGGAGCTGCTCAACTACACCGCGGTGGTGGTGGTCTTCATCTGCCTGGTGATGGGCTTCGTCGTCGGCCTGGACCAGGTCTTCGAGCGTCTGGTCAGCTTCGTACTCGGAGAGTGACGACGTCGCCGAACCGACGTACGCGCAGGAACAGCCGGCACCGGCAGATCGCCTGGGCGCGCCCCGCACGACACACGCACGACGCAATGAAGGAAGCAGGTCAATGACGGATCAATGGACGCCCGAGAGCGCCGAAGCCGACGAGGCGGACGCAGCGAGGGTCGATTCCGGAGCCGGTGAGACGGCGTCCGCGGACGACACCCTTGCGGCCGAGCTGGACGCGGAGAGCGCCGACGGCGACATCGACTCCGAGCAGCGCGCGACCCCCGACCCGGGTGACGTCGCCGCCGACGACTCCGACTTCGCCAACGCTGACGAGACGGACACCGAGGACGTCGACCTGTCCGACATCCCCGACGCCCCCGAGGTCGAGGAGGGCACGCAGGCCGAGCTCGACGCCGAAGCCGATGAGGCCGACGTCGCCGCCGAGGACGAGGTCGAGGCCGACGGTCTGACCGTCGATGAGGACCCGCGCGAGACCTACATGGCGGAGCTGCGCTCGCAGTTCGGCGAGTGGTACGTGCTGCACTCCTACGCCGGTTACGAGAAGCGGGTCAAGGCCAACCTGGAGACCCGCATCTCCAACCTCAACATGGAGGACTACATCTTCCAGGTCGAGGTGCCGATGGAGGAGTTCACCGAGATCAAGAACTCCCAGCGCAAGGTCGGTACCCGCGTCCGGATGCCCGGGTACGTGCTGGTGCGCATGGATCTGACCGATGAGAGCTGGGGATCGGTGCGTCACACGCCCGGCGTCACCGGCTTCGTCGGCAACTCCCACCAGCCGTCCCCGCTGACGATCGACGAGGTCGTCACGATGCTGAACCCGGTCTTCGAGGAGCCCGAGGGCAAGGAGACCGGTCGTACGACGTCCGGCTCGGGCGCGCAGGGCAAGGGCGCTGAGGCGCCCGAGGTCGACTTCAACGTCGGCGAGTCCGTCACCGTCATGGAAGGGCCCTTCGAGACCCTTCCCGCGACGATCTCCGAGATCAACCCCGACACCCAGAAGCTCAAGGTGTTGGTGTCCATCTTCGGCCGGGAGACACCGGTCGAGCTGTCGTTCGAGCAGGTCGCCAAGATCTGATCGGCAGCACCGCCCTCGCCGCTGCGGCGAGGTTTGCAACCGGGTCATCGCCCACGGCGTGGGCCCATCACCAGGAAAAGGAAGTTCAGCATGCCCCCCAAGTCCAAGAAGGTCTCCGGCTTCATCAAGCTGCAGATCCAGGCCGGCGCCGCCACCCCCGCACCCCCGGTGGGTCCCGCGCTCGGTCAGCACGGCGTCAACATCATGGAGTTCGTCAAGGCGTACAACGCCGCGACGGAAGCCCAGCGCGGCAATGTGATCCCGGTCGAGATCACGGTCTTCGAAGACCGGTCCTTCACCTTCATCACCAAGACCCCGCCGGCCGCCGAGCTGATCAAGAAGGCCGCCGGCGTCGCCAAGGGCTCCGGTGAGCCGCACAAGACCAAGGTCGCCAAGCTGTCCAAGGCTCAGGTGCGCGAGATCGCCGAGCAGAAGATGAGCGACCTGAACGCGCACGACATCGAGCAGGCGTCGAAGATCATCGCCGGCACCGCTCGTTCGATGGGCATCGACACCGAGGCCTGATCGACTCTGCGCCGGCGGGCATCCCGTCCGCCGGCGTCCTGTGGCAGGGCCGGCTTCGGCCCGAGGACCACGACTCCACCGCACCACCCATAAGGAGCAGCACCATGAAGCGCAGCAAGTCCTACCGCGCCGCCGTCGAGAAGATCGACGGCGACGCGCTCTACAGTCCCCTCGACGCGGTCCGCCTCGCCAAGGAGACCTCGACCACCAAGTACGACGCCACGGTCGAGGTCGCGTTCCGCCTCAGCGTGGACCCCCGCAAGGCCGACCAGATGGTCCGCGGCACCGTCAACCTGCCGCACGGCACCGGTAAGACCGCCCGCGTGCTGGTCTTCGCCAACGGTGACCGCGCCGCAGCCGCCGAGGCCGCCGGTGCCGACTATGTCGGGTCCGACGAGCTCCTCGAGCGCGTCGCCGGCGGCTGGACCGACTTCGACGCCGTCGTCGCGACGCCGGACCTGATGGGCAAGGTCGGCCGTCTGGGCAAGGTCCTCGGCCCGCGTGGCCTGATGCCGAACCCGAAGACCGGCACGGTGACGATGGACGTCGCCAAGGCCGTCACCGAGATCAAGGGCGGCAAGATCGAGTTCCGCGTCGACAAGCACGCGAACCTGCACTTCATCATCGGCAAGACGTCCTTCGACGACAAGCTGCTGGTGGAGAACTACGGCGCCGCCCTCGAGGAGATCCTGCGCCTCAAGCCGGCCTCCTCCAAGGGCCGCTACATCAGCAAGGCGACGATGTCGACG
Organism: Allobranchiibius sp. GilTou38; assembly: GCF_017565325.1. Taxonomy (NCBI): domain Bacteria; kingdom Bacillati; phylum Actinomycetota; class Actinomycetes; order Micrococcales; family Dermacoccaceae; genus Allobranchiibius; species Allobranchiibius sp. GilTou38. The sequence continues at coordinate 105,671 of NZ_JAGEKN010000009.1, forward strand.
ACGATGGGTCCCGGCATCCCGCTGGACTCCTCCCGCACCCGCAACCTGCTGGAAGAGGCCACGGCCGACGCCTGATCGATCGACGTACGAAGCGCCCCTCACCCTCTCGGGTGGGGGGCGCTTCGTCGTCCGCGCCCCGAACTCCAGGGAACCTGTCTAGGTTGACGGGCGTCGTACCGACACACGCCGCCACGAGGGGAACCCATGAACACTTCGCGCACGTCGACCCATCGACCGAGCACAGCCGCCGCAGTCGCCGTACTGGCCGCCGGCTCCATCTTCGTCGTGGGCTGCAGTTCCAGCGGGGGCTCGCCGGGTGTCACCTCGAGCAGCGGCAGCTCCAGCGCCACGTCCGGCGGCTCCAGCACGAGCTCCAGCGCCAGCTCGACCTCGAGTTCCACACCGTCCAGCAGTGCGGCAGCGTCGTCGTACACCACGGGCCAGAAGATCGGCGCGGGCACGCTGCAGAACCGGATCAAGGCGGCCATCGTCAAGGCCGGCGGCACCTACTCCTCCACGACGACGTCCAGCGTCCTGACCTCGACGTCGCAGTCCAAGATCACCGGCGCCCGCACGGATGCGACCGTGCACGAGGTCATCCGGGGCAAGAAGGTGACGGTCATCATCGTCGACGGGGTGGCCTACATCTCCGGGACGGGCCTCGGCACCAAGCCCTACCTGAAGGTCACCAAGAACAGCACGGGCACCCTGGCAGAGAGCTTCAAACCGCTGCTCAACCTGGCCGGCGGGGGAAGCCTGAGCAACGCGGAGCAGTGGACGGTGGCGTCGTCCTCCGCCAGCGGCACCACCCTGACCGCATCGCCGGCCGCGGGCACGAACGTCACCGACACGCTCGATGCGAAGGGGCTGCCCGTCTCGACGGTGACCAAAGCCGCCACGGGCACCTCGACCATCAAGTACTACGACTTCGGCAAGCCGGTGACCATCACGGTGCCGCCGGCCTCTCAGGTCGCGGACATCAGCGGCGTGCAGTCCACCTGATCGGTGCGCCGGAGGGCCGATTTGGTCCTCCGGCCGCGCCGCTCCTAGACTGAGCGCACCAAAGACCGCCGGTTGCAGGCTCACCCGAGCCCGCCGAAGGTCCCGCCTTTCCAGGTAGGGCAACCAGCGCAGGTGAGCAAGAGGCAGATCCGACCATCGCGTCGGATCGGATGACGCGCGAGAGCGCCGTCGACACGAGCCCCGCGCCACCGCGCCGGGGCTCTTCTTCGTATGCGGGCCCATCACGCCGACGGCCACACCATCGAAGGAGGTCCGCATGGCGAAAGCTGACAAGGCTGCTGCCATCGCCGAACTGACGGAGAAGTTCCGTCAGTCCGATGCGGCCGTTCTCACGGAGTACCGCGGCCTGACCGTGGCGCAGCTCTCGCAGCTGCGCAGCTCACTGCGTGAGCACGCGACCTATGTCGTGGTGAAGAACACGCTGACCATGCGTGCTGCTGCCGATGCGGGCGTCACCGCCTTCGACGGCCAGCTGCAGGGACCGTCCGCGATCGCCTTCGTCACCGGTGAACCGGTCGAGGCGGCCAAGGGCCTGCGTGATTTCGCCAAGGCCAATCCGCTGCTCGTGATCAAGGGTGGTGTCCTCGACGGGAACACCCTCACGGCGGCTGACATCGACAAGCTCGCGGCTCTCGAGTCGCGAGAGACCCTGCTCGCCAAGTTCGCCGGAGCGATGAACGCATCGCTCAGTGGTGCGGCTGCGCTCTTCCAGGCGCCGCTGTCCCAGACGGCGCGCGTGGTCGAGGCGCTGCGCGCCAAGACCGAGCAGGAGGGTCCGGCCACCGCGCCGGCGCCCGAGACCGACGTCGCCGAGGGTGGCGACGAGAGCTGACATCCCTGCATCCGCAGGACGTCGGCAATCCACCAGTACATCCGCCACTCACGGCAGCAGTACCAACAGAAAGGACGCCACCTCATGGCGAAGCTCAGCACTGACGAGCTCCTTGACGCGTTCAAGGAAATGACCCTCATCGAGCTCTCCGAGTTCGTGAAGCAGTTCGAAGACACCTTCAACGTGACCGCAGCCGTCGCGGCCGCCCCGGTCGCCCCGGGTGCCGGTGGCGCCGCCCTCGAGGCCGAGGCCGAGCAGGACGAGTTCGACGTCGTCCTGACCGCCGCCGGCGACAAGAAGATCCAGGTCATCAAGGAGGTGCGCGCCCTCACCTCCCTCGGTCTGAAGGAGGCCAAGGACCTCGTGGACGGCGCCCCCAAGGCCGTCCTGGAGAAGGTCGACAAGGCTGCGGCCGACAAGGCCAAGGAGCAGCTCGAGGGCGCCGGCGCGACCGTCGAGCTCAAGTGATCACCCGGGTGTGACGGGGCGTCCGAGCCCTGACACACCCACCCGCGCCTACTGCGCGTGAGCGGCGGGATCGACCTACGGGTCGGTCCCGCCGTTCGTCGTCTCCGGGGAGGATCGCGCACGTTACCGGCCGGTAAGGCCGAGGTAAATTGTCTCCCCGGGCTTCGAATATTGCTTGTCGATCTTGTGCGTCTGGTGTGTGCTCACCCGCACGGACGCTCCAGACCGGGCGTCCGCGTCACGCACACAAACACACATGTCACGCAACGCCGACCCTCACGATGGGACACGTAACGCATGAGCAACGCACGCACAGCCTTTCGCACGATGAGCGGGCTCGCCGCCACCCTGGCGCTCGCCGCGGTCGCCGCAGGACCCGCGTACGCGAGCACCCCCGCCGCGCACGCCCAGCCGCACATCATCGGCGGAACGCAGGCCAGCTCCCCCTACATCGCCCAACTGGTCTTTGAGCAGGGCAGCGGCACCTACGGCTGCACCGGTGAGGCCATCTCGGCCGACTGGGTGCTCACCGCCCAGCACTGCATCGACGGCACCAGCTCGATGAACGTCTACTTCAGCAACGACACCTCCAACCCGGGCCCGGCGATCGCGGCCGACGACTTCGAGGCTTCACCGGACGGCGATGTGGCGCTCGTCCACCTGTCGCGCTCGGCCTCGATCGGGAGCTACGCGCCGCTCGCGAACTCCTACAGCCCCGCCTCCGGCGACTCGGGCACCATCTACGGCTACGGCCTGCGCGCCGGCGGCGCACAGCCGGACTACCTCTACAAGGCCGACGTGAACGTGCTCGGCTCCAGCACCGACGCTTACGGGGGACGGGCCGTGCACGTGCAGGGTCAGGACGGCGCGTCCAACCACGGCGACTCCGGCGGGCCCCTCCTCGTCGGCGGCGTGGTCGTCGGAGTGTGCTCGACCGGGGACACCGCCGACCCGGGCTCGGACATCCACGCGACCTCCAACTACGCGAATCTGACCGACAGCCGGGGATGGGTCTCCAGCACGGCCGGCGTGTGACGGCCTGATCGACCGGTGGCAGGGCCGGCCCCGGAGATCACCCGGGCCGGTCCTCGCCCGTTCTGCCGAGCCTCCGTTCCCCCGTCCTGGCGGGCGCGCGTGCTCGCTGGTCCCGCCGTCCTCGTCGTGCTCGGCGTGCCCGTCATGGGCAGCCCCGCGAAGATTTCTGGCGCGTGGTCCTTGACCCGGAAGTCTTCAGGGTGCACTCTCGGTGCTGCAAACCACGCAAGCGCGTCGGGACCGAGCGCCGCGATCACCAGCCAGCGCACGTACGCGCGGCCGGGGGACTCGCAGGCTGGCCGGTCCGGGTGCGACCGACCGAGGACCGGTGACCGGTCCGAGGCCGTCGAAGCCTGGTGGCGGGTGGACAGCCCATGCCTTCAGGTGTAGTGTTGTGCTTTGCGCTGCCCTCCATCAGCCAATCCTCACTGTCCACGGCACTCACCTCGTGCGTCCTCATCGGCCCGGTCGGCTACTACCGCCGCGGTGAAGACGTTCGATTTGCAGAGCCGGTGTCGCGCTGTCCGCGACCAGGACGACAGGGTCGGATGCCGGTTGGGAACGCGTGACCGAACCGCCCGCCCGTCAGGCCTGTGGAAGGACTCTCCTTGGCTGCCTCGCGCACTGCGACATCGAAACTCACTACGGCGAAGACGGCATCGGGCCGCCTCTCGTTCGCGAAGATTCGCGAACCGCTGGAAATGCCCGATCTGTTGGCTCCCCAGACGGAGAGCTTCGACTGGCTGCTCGGCAACGAGCGCTGGCAAGAGCGGGTCGCCGCGGCGAAGGCCGCCGGTAAGGCCGAGGTCAACGACCGCTCGGGTCTGGAGGACATCTTCGAGGAGATCTCTCCGATCGAGGACTTCGCCGAGACCATGAGCCTGTCGTTCCGCGACCACCGGTTCGAAGAGGTCAAGTACTCCATCGAGGAGTGCCGCGAGCGCGACATGACCTACGCCGCGCCGCTCTTCGTCACCGCGGAGTTCATGAACAACACCACCGGGGAGATCAAGAGCCAGACCGTCTTCATGGGCGATTTCCCGCTCATGACCGGCCGCGGCACCTTCATCATCAACGGCACCGAGCGCGTCGTCGTCTCCCAGCTGGTGCGTAGCCCCGGCGTGTACTTCGAGCGCAACCTGGACAAGACCTCCGACAAGGACGTCTACACCGCGAAGATCATCCCCAGCCGCGGTGCCTGGCTCGAGTTCGAGATCGACAAGCGCGACCAGGTCGGCGTCCGCGTCGACCGCAAGCGCAAGCAGTCGGTCACGGTCCTGCTGAAGGCCCTCGGCTGGAGCGAGGCCCAGATCCTGGAGACCTTCGGCCAGTACGACTCCATGCGCGGGACGCTGGAGAAGGACCACACCACCACCCAGGACGAAGCCCTCCTGGACATCTACCGCAAGCTGCGTCCGGGCGAGCCGCCCACCCGCGAGGCCGCCCAGAACCTGCTGGACAACCTGTACTTCAACGGCAAGCGCTATGACCTGGCCAAGGTCGGCCGCTACAAGGTCGACAAGAAGCTCGGCCTCGATGTCGCGCTCAACACCTCCACGCTGTCGGTCGACGACATCGTCGCCACCATCAAGTACCTGGTCGCGCTGCACGCCGGCGAGACCGAGATGACCGGCACCCGTGAGGGCAACGAGGTCACGCTGCCCGTCGAGGTCGACGACATCGACCACTTCGGCAACCGTCGCCTGCGCAACGTCGGCGAGCTCATCCAGAACCAGGTCCGTACGGGCCTGTCGCGGATGGAGCGCGTCGTCCGCGAGCGGATGACCACCCAGGACGTCGAGGCGATCACCCCGCAGACCCTGATCAACATCCGCCCCGTGGTGGCCTCGATCAAGGAGTTCTTCGGGACCAGCCAGCTGAGCCAGTTCATGGACCAGAACAACCCGCTCGCCGGACTGACGCACAAGCGTCGACTGTCCGCGCTGGGCCCGGGTGGTCTGTCCCGTGACCGCGCCGGCATGGATGTGCGCGACGTGCACCCCAGCCACTACGGCCGGATGTGCCCGATCGAGACCCCTGAGGGCCCGAACATCGGCCTGATCGGCTCGCTCGCGTCGTACGGGCGGATCAACCCGTTCGGTTTCATCGAGACCCCGTACCGCAAGGTCACCGAGGGTCGGGTCACCGACGAGGTCGTCTACCTGTCCGCCGACGAGGAGGACAAGTTCGTCATCGCGCAGGCCAATGCGGCCCTGACCGATGACGGCACGTTCGCCGAGGAGCGCGTGCTCGGACGCACCAAGGGCGGCGAGGCCAGCGACGTACCGGCCGGCGAGGTCGACTACATGGACGTGTCCGCACGCCAGATGGTCTCCGCGTCCACCGCGCTGATCCCGTTCCTGGAGCACGACGACGCCAACCGCGCCCTGATGGGTGCGGCCATGCAGCGTCAGGCCGTGCCGCTGGTCCGCTCCGAGGCGCCGCTGGTCGGCACCGGCATGGAGTACCGCGCGGCACTGGACTCCGGTGACGTGGTCCGCGCAGAGAAGGCGGGCGTCGTTCAGGCGGTCTCTGCTGATCTGGTGAACGTCATGAACGACGACGGCACCTACTCGACGTACAAGATCGCGAAGTTCACCCGGTCCAACGCGGGCACCTGCTACAACCAGCGCGTCGTGGTCACCGAGGGTGACCGTCTCGAGGCCGGTGGCGTCATCGCCGACGGTCCCGCGACCGACGGCGGCGAGATGGCCCTCGGGAAGAACCTGCTCGTGGCGTTCATGCCCTGGGAGGGTTACAACTTCGAGGACGCGATCATCCTCAGCCAGCGTCTCGTGCAGGACGACGTGCTCTCCTCGATCCACATCGAGGAGCACGAGATCGATGCCCGCGACACCAAGCTGGGCCCGGAGGAGATCACCCGCGACATCCCCAACGTCGCCGAGGAGGTCCTCGCCGACCTGGACGAGCGCGGCATCATCCGCATCGGTGCCGAGGTCCGCGATGGCGACCTGCTGGTCGGCAAGGTCACGCCCAAGGGCGAGACCGAGCTGACCCCGGAGGAGCGCCTGCTGCGTGCCATCTTCGGTGAGAAGGCGCGTGAGGTCCGTGACACGTCGATGAAGGTCCCGCACGGCGAGACCGGCACGATCATCGGCGTCAAGGTGTTCGACCGCGAGGAGGGTGACGAGCTGCCCCCGGGTGTGAACCAGCTGGTGCGCATCTACGTCGCCAACAAGCGCAAGATCACCGACGGCGACAAGCTCGCCGGCCGACACGGCAACAAGGGCGTCATCGCCAAGATCCTGCCCGTCGAGGACATGCCGTTCCTGGAGGACGGCACCCCGGTCGACGTCGTGCTCAACCCGCACGGTGTCCCGCGCCGGATGAACCTCGGGCAGATCCTGGAGTTGCACCTGGGCTGGGCCGCCAGCCGTGGATGGGACATCGCCGAGAACACCGGCGACACCTCGTTCAAGTCCGAGATCGCCGCCGACGCGCACCAGGCCCCGCCCGGTTCCCGCGTGGCGACCCCGGTCTTCGACGGTGCGTCCGAGGGCGTCATCACCGGACTGCTCGACTCCACCCGTCCTACCAGGGACGGCAAGCGCCTCATCGGTGCGTCCGGCAAGACGCAGCTGTTCGACGGTCGCTCCGGTGAGCCGTTCCCCGAGCCCGTCTCGGTCGGTTACATGTACATCCTGAAGCTGCACCACCTGGTGGACGACAAGATCCACGCCCGTTCCACCGGCCCGTACTCGATGATCACCCAGCAGCCGCTCGGTGGTAAGGCGCAGTTCGGTGGTCAGCGGTTCGGTGAGATGGAGGTCTGGGCACTGGAGGCCTACGGCGCGGCGTACGCGCTGCAGGAGCTGCTCACCATCAAGTCCGACGACGTGATCGGCCGGGTGAAGGTCTACGAGGCCATCGTCAAGGGCGAGAATATCCCGGAGCCGGGCATCCCGGAGTCGTTCAAGGTGCTCATCAAGGAGATGCAGTCGCTGTGTCTCAACGTCGAGGTCCTGAGCAGCGATGGTCAGATCATCGACCTGCGTGACTCCGACCAGGAGGTCTTCCGCGCAGCGGAGGAGCTCGGCATCGATCTGTCGCGGCGCGAGCCCAGCAGCGTCGAAGAAGTGTGATCGCCACCCGTACGGCGGCGTGCGCAAGCCGCCGCCGTACGGGGATCGCTCTTCATCTCCTGACTAGCTAGAACAAACGAAAGAAGGACAGCAACTGTGCTGGACGTCAACTTCTTCGACGAGATCCGCATCGGTCTCGCAACTGCCGAGGACATTCGCCAGTGGAGCCACGGCGAGGTCAAGAAGCCCGAGACCATCAACTACCGCACCCTGAAGCCGGAGAAGGACGGACTCTTCTGCGAGAAGATCTTCGGTCCGACCCGTGACTGGGAGTGCTACTGCGGCAAGTACAAGCGGGTGCGCTTCAAGGGCATCATCTGCGAGCGCTGCGGTGTCGAGGTCACTCGCTCCGCCGTACGCCGTGAGCGGATGGGCCACATCGAGCTCGCCGCCCCCGTGACGCACATCTGGTACTTCAAGGGTGTGCCGAGCCGCCTCGGCTACCTGCTCGACCTTGCTCCGAAGGACCTGGAGAAGGTCATCTACTTCGCCGCCTACATGATCACCTCGGTGGACGTGGACCAGCGGCACGCCGACCTGCCCTCCTTGGAGGCGCAGATCGAGGTGGAGAAGAAGGAGCTGGAGAACCGTCGCGACAACGACGTGAACACCCGCGCCGCCAAGCTCGAGTCCGACCTGGCCGAGCTGGAGAAGGAGGGCGCCAAGGCTGACGCCCGCCGCAAGGTGCGCGAGTCCGCCGAGCGCGAGATGAACCAGATCCGCAAGCGCTCGGACGCTCAGATCGAGCGCCTGACGCAGGTCTGGGACCGCTTCAAGAACCTCAAGGTCCAGGACCTCGAGGGCGATGAGGTCCTCTACCGCGAGATGCGGACCCGTTTCGGTCTGTACTTCGAGGGCGGCATGGGCGCCCAGGCGCTGCAGAAGCGCCTGGAGACCTTCGACCTCGTCGCCGAGGCCGAGTCGCTGCGCGAGACCATCGCGACCGGCAAGGGCCAGCGCAAGACGCGCGCCCTGAAGCGGCTGCGGGTCGTCATGGCGTTCATCCAGACCAAGAACAGCCCTGTCGGCATGGTCCTGGACTGCGTCCCGGTGATCCCGCCGGACCTGCGCCCGATGGTGCAGCTGGACGGTGGCCGCTTCGCGACCTCCGACCTGAACGACCTCTACCGTCGCGTCATCAACCGCAACAACCGTCTCAAGCGTCTGCTCGACCTCGGTGCGCCCGAGATCATCGTGAACAACGAGAAGCGGATGCTGCAGGAGGCCGTCGACAGCCTCTTCGACAACGGCCGTCGTGGTCGCCCGGTCACGGGCCCCGGCAACCGTCCGCTGAAGTCGCTGTCCGACATGCTGAAGGGCAAGCAGGGACGCTTCCGTCAGAACCTGCTGGGCAAGCGCGTCGACTACTCCGGCCGTTCGGTCATCGTGGTCGGTCCGCAGCTGAAGCTGCACCAGTGCGGTCTGCCCAAGCAGATGGCGCTGGAGCTGTTCAAGCCGTTCGTGATGAAGCGTCTGGTCGACCTGGACCACGCGCAGAACATCAAGTCCGCCAAGCGGATGGTCGAGCGTGCGCGTCCGGTCGTCTGGGATGTCCTCGAAGAGGTCATCACCGAGCACCCGGTGCTGTTGAACCGTGCGCCCACCCTGCACCGCCTCGGCATCCAGGCCTTCGAGCCGCAGCTGGTCGAGGGCAAGGCCGTGCAGATCCACCCGTTGGTCTGCACCGCGTTCAACGCCGACTTCGACGGTGACCAGATGGCGGTCCACGTGCCGCTGTCCACCGAGGCGCAGGCCGAGGCCCGCATCCTCATGCTGTCGAGCAACAACGTGCTGAAGCCGTCCGACGGCCGTCCCGTCACCATGCCCAGCCAGGACATGATCACCGGCATCTTCTTCCTCACCTCCGGTGACGGACAGGTGACCGTCGGTGAGGGCGACCAGGAGCAGCTGCGTTCCTTCGGCACCCCCGCCGAGGCGCGGATGGCGCTGGACCGTGGCGAGATCAAGCTCGGCTCGACGGTCCGGATCCGGCTCACCGACCAGGTGCCGCCGACCGGACACGCGCTGCCCGAAGGCGCCTTCGCCGACGACCTCGGTCGTATCTCCAGCCTCACGCTGGAGACGACCCTCGGTCGGGTGCTCTTCAACGAGACGCTGCCTGAGGACTACCCCTTCCTCAACACTGCCATCGACAAGAAGGCGTTGTCGACGGTCGTGAACGACCTGGCCGAGCGTTACCCCAAGGCTCAGGTCGCCGCATCCCTGGACGCGCTGAAGGAAGCCGGTTTCTACTGGGCCACCCGGTCCGGTTGCACCGTGGCCATCTCCGATGTCCAGACCCCCGGTCGCAAGCTGGAGATCCTGAGCGGTTACGAGGGCAAGGCCGCCAAGGTGCAGGGCCAGTACGAGCGTGGCCTGATCACCGACGACGAGCGCCGTCAGGAGCTCATCGAGATCTGGACCCAGGCCACCAACGAGGTCGCTGCAGAGATGCAGTCCAACTTCGACCCGAACAACCCCATCTTCCGGATGGTGTCCTCGGGTGCCGGTGGTAACTGGCACCAGGTCCGGCAGATCGCCGGTGCGCGTGGCCTGATGGCCAACCCAAAGGGCGAGATCATTCCGCGCCCGATCAAGTCCAATTTCCGTGAAGGCCTGTCCGTGCTGGAGTTCTTCATCTCCACGCACGGTGCCCGCAAGGGTCTGGCCGACACCGCGCTGCGTACCGCCGACTCCGGGTACCTCACCCGTCGTCTGGTGGACGTCAGCCAGGACGTGATCATCCGCGAGGACGACTGCGGCACCGACCGTGGCCTGACCCTGCCGGTGGCACAGCGTGCCGCCGACGGTTCGCTGACCGAGCACGACGACGTGGAGACCTCGGTCTACGCGCGGACGCTCGCCACGGACGTCGAGTCCGGCGGGGAGGTGCTGGCAGCTGCCGGCTCCGACCTCGGTGACGTCAACCTGGACCGGCTGCTCGCGGCCGGCGTGGAGAACGTCAAGGTCCGCTCGGTGCTCACGTGTGAGTCCCGGGTCGGCACCTGCGCCAAGTGCTACGGGCGGTCGCTCGCGACCGGCAAGCTGGTCGACATCGGTGAGGCGGTCGGCATCATCGCCGCGCAGTCCATCGGTGAGCCCGGCACCCAGCTGACGATGCGCACGTTCCACACCGGTGGCGCCGCGGGTGATGACATCACCCAGGGTCTGCCCCGCGTCGTGGAGCTGTTCGAGGCGCGTACGCCGAAGGGTGTCGCCCCGATCGCCGAGGCCGCAGGCCGCGTGCAGATCGAGGAGACCGACAAGGCACGTCGCATCCTGTTGACCCCGGACGACGGCTCGGAAGAGCACGCCTACCCGGTCAGCAAGCGTGCGCGGGTGCTGGTCTCCGACGGCGACCACGTCGAGGTCGGCGCGCTGCTCGTACAGGGCGCCATCGACCCCAAGCAGGTGCTGCGCATCCTCGGCCCCCGTGCGGTGCAGAAGCACCTCGTGGACGAGGTGCAGAGCGTCTACCGCCAGCAGGGTGTCTCGATCCACGACAAGCACATCGAGGTCATCGTGCGGCAGATGCTGCGCCGGATCACGATCATCGAGGCGGGCGACACCGACCTGCTGCCCGGTGAGCTGGCCGAGCGCGGCCGGTTCGAGGACAGCTCGCGGCGCACCGTCGCCGAGGGTGGCCGTCCGGCGTCGGGTCGTCCCGACCTGCTGGGCATCACCAAGGCGTCGCTCGCGACCGACTCGTGGCTCTCGGCGGCCTCCTTCCAGGAGACCACCCGGGTGCTCACCGAGGCGGCCATGCACGCCAAGAGCGACCCGCTGCTGGGGCTGAAGGAGAACGTCATCCTCGGCAAGCTCATCCCCGCCGGCACCGGCCTGACGCGTTACCGCAACGTGAAGGTCGAGCCGACCGAGGAGGCCAAGGCGGCGCTGTACGCCCTGCCGGACTACCAGAGTTACGACTACCCGTCCTTCGGGCCGGGGTCGGGCGAGGCCGTCCGCCTGGACGACGCGTCGCTCGGGCTCGACTGACCGACGTAGCAGAAGCGCGCCCCACGGACCGAGAGGTTCGTGGGGCGCGCTTCTTCGTGAGGTTCAGTGCGGGCGACGGGTGGGTCATGGGCGCTGCGGTCACTATTCTGCGCGAGGCAAGCCGGGAGCGGCAGCCGGAACGAGCGGCTCGTTTCACGGCGCCTCAGACATGATCCGACCGTGCGACCGACCCACCGAGGCGGGTCGACGGTCGTGCGGTCACTCTCCGACCCGCGGCCTGTCGGCGCAGGTGGGTCGTCGGCCGGGCCGGTCCTTCTTCCTACGTCGGTGCCGGTGTTCGAGGAACCCCCAGATCAGCGGTCAGCTGGGGCGGTTCAGCTGCCACGCGCTCGCGCCGGAGTCGCGGAAGCGCAGAGTGGCGTAGGGCGCGAGAGTCTTCGCGTGCTTCATGGTGTTCTCCTCGTAGACCCAGCGCACCCCCTTGTCCCACAGCTGACGTGCGGCGGCCGCGGTCGGGTGGGTGTAGAAGCCGTCGTTCAACTGCAGTAGTTGCGGATGCCAGTAGTCGACGGTCACCGAGTCGCGCCCGTGTGGAGCGAGCCGGGTGGCGGTGTTGGTCGCGGTCCAGCCCTCGATCAGGGCCTGCCGCTGGGAGAACGCCGTGACGAGCCAGCGGCGGGTGTCGCAGTGGTATGGGGCGCTCTGACGGGTGCAGTGCCGGTTGGTCATCACCAGGTCCTCGACGCCGGAGTGGTCGCGGATGTAGACGGCGGCGGCGATCTGGGCGTTCGAGCTGGCCCCGGCCGCACTGAGTTTGATGTGCTGGTGGGCTGAGGGCTCCTGGACGTTCGAGAGGTACTGGCCGTAGACCACCGGTCCGGACAGGACGACGGCCCCGGCAGCGGCGCTGAGGCCGATGCGCGCGCCGTACCGACGATCGGTGTCACGGGTCGCGATCACCGCGATCACGCCGGCCGCCACGAGGATGGCGAGGCCGATCAGCACCGATTCCTCCAACCGCCGGAAGGTGTGTGTCCGAAGCGGTCCGAGCACCAGCGTCGGCAGCAGCACGAATGCCACGGCGCCCAGTCCGGCGAAGCCGAGCAGCAAGGCCCGCCCTCGCACGCTCAACGTGCGCAGCACCCGGTCCGCCCCGATCGCCGTGGCGATGGCGGCGAGCGGGAGGGCGGTCAGCAGGAAGTACCCCTGGCTCTTGCCGGGGTGGGAGAACAGCCCGGTCGCGGCGGCTCCCGCGATCGAGGCTCCGAGGAGCACCCAGATGACCGGGTCGCGCCGGTCCTCCCGGCGCCACAGCGCGGCGAATCCCAGCAGCGCCGGTCCGAGTCCGGTGAGGATGGTGATCGCGGACAGGGCGCGCTGTTGGAAGTACGTCGGTGCGCCGCCGAGATCACCAGCGAGCCGGGTCTGCTTGGCGGACTCGGTCACCCCCAGCATCAGGCCGGACGCCGACCCGTGGAAGACGATGGCGAGCGTGGCGACCAGCGCCACCCCCATCATCAGCAGGTCGACCACGAGATGCGGCACCAGACGTCGGTGCCAGATCAGCGTCGCGAGCAGGGCCAGACCCAGCCCGGCGATCACGACCGGTGCGGTCGACCCCTTCGTGCCGGTGGCGATGACGGTGAGGATCGGCACCATCACGATCGCGCCACGCAGAGCTTCTCCCCGCCAACGCATGGCGAGGATCGCGATCAACGCCATCAGGGTCGGGATCCCCAGGCCCAGCGTGGGGGACTGCGGGGTGATCATCAGATTGACGGCGGCCGTCCGCACCGGTGAGGTCACACCCGCGAGTGACGCCAGGGCGACCGCCCCGAGGGTGATGCCGGCGCTGCGGGTCAGTCGCAGGCAGAGGGCCGCGAGGCAGCTCACCGAGACGATGGGCATGATCGCCGGCAGGAAGCGCATCAGCACCTCGTCCAGCGGCACACCGGTCGAGGCGGTGACCTGGGCGATCCACGCGTGCGCGAACCACTGGTAGCCGAGCGCCTCACCGATGACCGTCGGCCAGGCGGCCGGGCCGCGTTCGAGCAGCTCGGAGGACAACGCCAGGTGCAGGTAGGTGTCGACGTGCGGCTGACCCACTCCGGTGGCCCAGCGCGGCTGGTTCACGCGGAAGTACGCGACCAGCATCGGGAACGTCGTCGCCGACAGGGCCGCGATACCGCCGCCGAGCCACCACGGCAGCGGCGACCAGCGCGCCGACATGATCCGGCGCCGCGTCACCGGGACGGCGAGCAGGAGCGCCGCGATCAGTAGCGGGAGCACCAGCGCGATCCACCGCTGATGGCTGTACCCGGCGATCGTCTGGGTCGGCACGACGATCGCGATGCCCATTGCGAACCCCATCGCCAGGTCCTCCAGCAGCCAGCCGTCGCGCGGGCGGACACACCGCCACAGCAGCACGCCGGGCAGCAGCTGGGTCACGGCAACGCCGAGAACGGCGCGCACGACCTCCGACCCGGACAGGCCGTCGACGCCGGCGTACGTCAGGTAGAGGGCCGTCGCGATCAGAAGGAGCCAGTAACCGCCGGCGCCGCGTGCGGCGGCGGCGACAGCGGCGGCGGGGCGGCGGTCGGCAGGTATGGTCTGGGTCGCAGGCACGGGCGACACCGTAGCTGGAGGTGTTGCGTGCCTCGTTCAGCTACGGTGCGACGCGTGGACGGGGCCGGAGGAGCCGGCCCTGCACCCGATGGAAGGGACACCGTGACGCGGCAGGACGACGCACCCGTGGACGGCGGCGTGCCGGGCAGCTATCAGCCCGGCTACTTCGAGACCCGGCTGGCGCCCAACCCTGCGAGGTCGGACATCTGGCGGCATCTGGGTGCCTACCTTCAGCGGTGGATCGCGCCGTCCTCCGACGTGCTCGAACTCGGTGCGGGCTGGTGCGACTTTTCGAACGCGATCACCGCGAAGCGGGTGGTGGCGATGGACCTCGACGACACCGTCGAACGGAATGCAGCGCGACAGGTCCAGGCCGTGGTCGGCGACTGCACGGACCTGTCCCGTTTCGAGGACGCGTCCTTCGATGTGGTCTTCGCCTCGAACCTGCTGGAGCACCTCGAGCGCGCCGCCACGAATGCGCTGGTGGACGGGGTGCAGCGGATCCTGCGACCCGGCGGCCGGCTCATCCTCATGCAGCCGAACTTCCGGTTGGCGCCGCGCCGTTACTTCGACGACTACACGCACGTGGCGATCTTCACCGACCAGTCGCTGAGCGACTACCTGACCTCCCGCGGGATGCAGGTGGAAGTGGTCAAACCGCGGTTCATGCCGTTGACGATGAAGTCGTCCGGCGCCCGCCTCTCGTTCCTGGTGCCGTGGTACCTCGCGTCACCGATCAAGCCGCTGGCCGGTCAGATGCTCGTCGTCGCCAGCCGACCCAAGGAGTGAACATGTCCAGCCGACCCACCCTGACGGTGGTGCTGCCCACCTACAACGAGAAGGACAGCATCGCCGCGTGCATCACCGCGTTCGAAGCGATGGCCGAGGTCGACGAAGTGCTCGTCGTCAACAACAACGCCGCCGCCGGCACCTCCGAGGAGGTCGCGAACACCGGCGCCCGAGAGGTCCACGAGGCCCGGCAGGGCTACGGAGCCGCGATCCAGCGGGGCCTGCGCGAGGCGCGTACCGAGCTGGTCGCTGTCTGCGAGCCGGACGGCACCTTCGACCCCACCGACCTGCGCAAGCTCCTGGCGTTCATGCCCGAGTGCGGTTTCGTCGTCGGGTCGCGCACCGTGTCCGAGTTCATCTGGGACGGCGCCAACATGGGCTGGTTCCTCAAGTGGGGCAACTGGGGCGTCGCCAAGTGGGTCGAGGTCCTCTACAACACCACCAGCCTCTCGGACGTCGGCTGCACGTTCCGCGTGATGACCCGGGCTCACGCCGACCACCTGCTGGAGCACTCGACCCTCGACGGCTCGGCGTACGGGCTGGAGATGCTGCTGCTCACGGCGAAGAGCGGCACCAAGTGGGTGCAGGTGCCGGTCAACTACCACCCGCGGGTGGGGGAGTCCTCGGTCACCGGTGAGCTGCGCAAGACCATCCCGCTCGGGCTGGAGATGTTCACGATGAGCGGGCGGATGCGCTTCGCGCACCCCAAGCGGCAACGGCGCGCTCAGCCCTCGTCGTCCTCGTCCTCGTAGGCGGCGGTGAACGGCTCGCCGTTGCGCGAGACGAAGACGTGGTGCTTGTAGGCCCAGAAGCGGAAGACCGTGGCGAGTATCAACCCGATCCCGTTGCCACTGATGTTGTCGGCCAGCTGCGAGTCGTAGCCGAGCAGGTAGTGCGACACGGCCAGGCAGGCCGCAGCGATCGCGATCCCGACGATCGAGACCACCGCGAAGAGCAGGAACTCGTGATGCATCCGATCCCGGCGGGTGTGTCGGAAGGTCCAGTACCGGTTGCCGAGCCAGGCCACGATCACCCCGGCGATGCTGGAGATGACCTTCGCGGAGATCGGGTAGTCGTGCAGCGGTCCGGGGCCTTCGCTGCGCAGCAGGTTGAACCCGCCGACGTCGGCGGCGAAGCCGAAGATCCCGACGACGCCGAACCGGAATGCCTGACGCAGCCCGCTGCCGTTGTGTGCGGCCGGGGAGGGGCGGACGGTCGCCTCATGGGTGGACATCGATGACTTCCGACGGTGGGTGTCTGAGCTCGTCGACAGTACCAACGTGCCATGACCCCCGCCGTGGCCGTGGGGCGGAGGCACCGAACGGTAGCCGTACCCTGACCCGGTGACCCGGCGCTGGCTGATCGTGTGCGTGCTGGTGCTCGCATCCGGTCTCGGCGGGGTGCTCCTGACCTCGGTGCTCACCCACCGTCCCGCGTTGCAGCAGATCTCCCAACCGGGTCCGATCGTGGTCGTGCGGGTGCCGCAGCTGGACTGGAACTCCACCTCGACCACGGCGAACCCCACCCTGTACTCCCTGGCCCGCAAGGGCGCGGTCGGCGCGATGCTCACGCGGGATCTGTCCGGGCACAGCTGCACCGGTGACGCGTGGCTCACCCTGTCCGCCGGCACCCGCACAGCGGTCGGCGCCGTGGTGAAGGAGACCCTTCCCGGTGCCGCGGTCGGGCAGTGTCCGCGCGTGCCCACCGCCACCCTCACGAGTGCGAGCACCGGGTACTTCCCGCAGTGGTCGCAATGGCGCAAGATCGCGCTGTCCCGGACCCCCAAGGCGGACATCGGGCGACTGGCCTCCACGGCGGCGGCGGCCCATCAGTGCGTCACCGCTGTGGGCGCCGGCGCCAGCCTCGGGGCGGCGGACCGCAAGGGGAAGGTCGCGCACTACGTACCCCGCGTCTCGCAGGCCGACTTCACGTCGTGCCCGATCACGCTGGTCAGCCTCACCACCGGTGACGACTCCGCCCTGCGTCAGGTCGTCGCCAAGGTCCCGGCCGACGCGACGCTCGTGGTGGCCTCGCTCGCGGACGACGCCTCCCGGGAGCATCTGCGCTCCGTCGTCGTCACCGGGCCCGGCGTGCCGCACGGTCGCCTGACATCGCTGAACACCCGCCAGATCGGGATGATCGGCACCGTCGACCTGACCGCGCTGATCCTGCACCGGTTCGGAAGCGCGGCGCCCACCCTTCCCGAGGCCAGGGTCCCCTCGGTCGAGCCGTCCAGCAGCGCGTACGGCCCGGTCACCCTGGCGCGCGACCTCGGCCAGGAGCTGGCGGTCCAGCACTCCGTGTTGCGCACCTTCTTCCCGAGAGCCCTGATCATCGGAGCGGTGATCGTCGCGCTGGGCGTGCTCCTGTGGCGCCTGGGGGTATGGCGGACGCGGCGGGCCGAGCGTTCGACGGCGTCGCATCCCTTCCTGCGGGCCGGCATCGGGGTCACCGCCGGTGCGCTGGCGTCGCTGCCTGCGGCGACGTTCCTGATCGGGGTGCTGCCCTGGTACCGCACGGGCCATCCCGGCGTCGCGCTCACCGCCGGAGTCCTGCTGATCGCGGTCGCCATCTCGGTGATCGCGTGGGCCGGGCCCTGGCGGCGGCACCCGATCGGCCCGCTTCTGGTGATCCTGGTGGTCACCGGCTACACCGTCCTCGACGACGCCATGCACGGTTCCCGGCTGCAGCTCACCTCGATGATGGGTCTGCAACCGTTGTACGGCGGGCGCTACTACGGGATGGGCAACGTCGGGTACGCGATGCTCGCGACGAGCGCACTGCTCATCGCGGCCCTGTTGGCCGATGCACTGATCAGGGCCGGCCGTCGCGACCTGGCGACCGCGACCGTGGTGCTCGTCGCGGTGCCGGCGATCCTCGTCGACGGTTCTCCCGCATGGGGCGCCGACGCCGGCGGCCCGGTGGCCATGATCCCGGCGTTCGCCTATCTCGCTCTGAACGCCGCCGGGTTGCGGGTGACGTGGCAACGGGTGGCGATGATCGGCGGGTCGACCGCGCTGGTGGTGGGGGGACTGGCGGTCCTGGACTATCTGCGGCCGCCGAAGTACCGGACCCACCTCGGTGACTTCGTCGCGGGACTGCGCCACCACGGTCAGGCGGGGACCCTCGGCAGGATCGGCAAGCTCAACGCGCAGATGCTGACGTCGTCGCCGCTCACCCTCTTCGTGCCGCTCCTGCTCCTGCTCGCCGTCGTGGTGCTCGTGGCCCCGAGTCGACGCTTCAGCCGCCCCATAGCCCGGCTGTGGTCGCAGATCCCCTTCCTCGGCAACGGGCTCGCCGCCGCCGTGATCTGCTGGGTCATCGGCTTCTTCGCCAACGATTCCGGCACCGGCATCCCGCCGATCGGCATGCTGATCGCTGCTCCGTTGCTCGTGGTGCTCGCGACGATCCCCTCCCGGCAGAGGCATGATCGACCTGCCTCCGGGCACGCGGCGGACCTGCACCCGGCTCCCGAGGGATAGGGCGCCGAACGCGCACCGGGTGCCCGCGCGCGGCCCCGGAGTGGATTTGGAGCGGTATCACCGGCCCGGTACGCTTAAGGACTGTGCGTGGCTCTGCCCTGCGCTCGAACGACCGGCATGGCGCGGTGCACGGGAACAAACACGTGCGTTTCCGCGCTGAAGAGGTTGTTCGCGGCGCATCAGGCCACGACACACGCCCTCGCCGGGCAGCCTGACCGGATCGTGTCGATCTACACGGGATGTCAGGAAGTGCGGGGGAGGGCTCCGGCGTACGCCAGGCCGACACACCCGAGTGCGGGGGTCGGTAGGGGTGGCGCCGGCAATCCAAGGAATCGTCCGGGCAGCAGCCCGGGCGAACGACGAGACACGAACAGACGGAGTCAACAGGTTGCCTACCATCAACCAGCTCGTCCGTAAGGGTCGGCAGGACAAGGCCACGAAGGTCTCCACGCCGGCGCTGAAGGGCAGCCCCCAGCGGCGCGGTGTGTGCACCCGCGTCTACACCACGACCCCCAAGAAGCCGAACTCGGCGCTGCGCAAGGTGGCCCGCGTGAAGCTGACCTCGGGCATCGAGGTCACCGCCTACATCCCCGGCGTCGGCCACAACCTGCAGGAGCACTCGATCGTGCTCGTCCGCGGCGGTCGCGTGAAGGACCTGCCCGGCGTGCGGTACAAGATCGTCCGCGGCTCGCTGGACACCCAGGGTGTCCGCAGCCGTCAGCAGGCCCGTTCCAAGTACGGCGCGAAGAGGGAGAAGAAGTAATGCCACGTAAGGGTCCCGCCCCGAAGCGCCCCCTCGTCATCGACCCGGTCTACGGGTCGCCGCTGGTCACCCAGCTGATCAACAAGATCCTGCTGGACGGCAAGAAGTCCGTCGCCGAGCGCATCGTCTACGGCGCCCTCGAGGGCACCCGCGACAAGACCGGCACCGACCCGGTCGTCACGCTGAAGCGCGCGCTGGAGAACGTCAAGCCCAGCCTCGAGGTCAAGAGCCGCCGTGTCGGTGGCGCGACCTACCAGGTGCCGATCGAGGTCAAGCCCGGCCGCGCGACGACCCTGTCGCTGCGTTGGCTGGTCGGCTACTCCCGGCAGCGCCGGGAGAAGACGATGACCGAGCGCCTGATGAACGAGATCCTCGACGCGAGCAACGGCCTGGGTGCCGCGGTCAAGCGCCGCGAGGACACCCACAAGATGGCCGAGTCCAACCGGGCCTTCGCGCACTACCGCTGGTGACCCACGGCTGACCCGTGCGGTCGCCGGCCAGAACGGCGACCACACGGGAGCCGCACCACAACATTCGACGAGCGGATAAGGAACCACACCGTGGCACAGCAGGAAGTGCTGACCGACCTGAAGAAGGTCCGCAACATCGGCATCATGGCCCACATCGATGCCGGCAAGACCACGACCACCGAGCGCATCCTCTTCTACACCGGTATCAACTACAAGATCGGTGAGGTCCACGACGGCGCGGCCACGATGGACTGGATGGAGCAGGAGCAGGAGCGCGGCATCACGATCACCTCCGCGGCGACGACCTGTTTCTGGAAAGACAACCAGATCAACATCATCGACACCCCCGGGCACGTCGACTTCACCGTCGAGGTGGAGCGTTCGCTGCGCGTGCTGGACGGCGCCGTGGCCGTGTTCGACGGCAAGGAGGGCGTAGAGCCCCAGTCCGAGACCGTCTGGCGTCAGGCCGACAAGTACAAGGTCCCGCGCATCTGCTTCGTCAACAAGATGGACAAGATGGGCGCCGACTTCTATTACACGGTGCAGACCATCGTGGACCGTCTCGGTGCGACGCCGCTGGTCATCCAGCTGCCCATCGGCAGCGAGTCGGACTTCATCGGCGTCGTCGACCTGGTCCAGATGAAGGCCCTCGTATGGCGCGGTGAGACGAAGCTGGGCGAGGACTACGAGATCGAGGACATCCCGGCCGAGCTGCAGGACAAGGCCGACGAGTACCGCACCCACCTTCTGGAGCGCGTCGCCGAGTCCGACGACGCCCTCATGGAGAAGTACCTCGGTGGCGAGGAGCTGACGGAGGCGGAGCTGAAGGCCGGTATCCGGGCCATCACCATCGACGGTGAGGTCAACCCGGTGCTGTGCGGCACGGCGTTCAAGAACAAGGGCGTGCAGCCCATGCTCGACGCGGTCGTCGACTACCTGCCGAACCCGCTCGACGTCCCCCCGATGATCGGCCACAAGCCGGGCGACGAGGAGACGGAGATCGTCCGCAAGCCGAACACCGAGGAGCCGTTCTCGGCGCTGGCGTTCAAGGTGGCGACGCACCCGTTCTTCGGGACGCTGACCTACGTGCGCGTCTACTCCGGCCGGATGTCCACCGGTGGCCAGGTCATGAACACGACCAAGGGCCGCAAGGAGCGCGTCGGGAAGCTCTTCCAGATGCACTCCAACAAGGAGAACCCGGTCGAGACCGCCTCCGCGGGTCACATCTACGCGTTCATCGGGCTGAAGGACACCACCACCGGTGACACCCTGTCCGACGTGAGCAGCCAGGTCGTCCTGGAGTCGATGACCTTCCCCGAGCCCGTCATCTCGGTGGCCATCGAGCCGAAGACGAAGGGCGACCAGGAGAAGCTGGGCACCGCGATCCAGAAGCTGGCGCAGGAGGACCCGACCTTCCAGGTCGAGCAGGACGAGGAGACCGGCCAGACCATCATCAAGGGCATGGGCGAGCTTCACCTCGACATCCTGGTCGACCGCATGAAGCGGGAGTTCCACGTCGAGGCGAACGTCGGCAAGCCCCAGGTGGCCTACCGCGAGACCATCCGCCGCAAGGTGGAGAAGCTGGACTACATCCACAAGAAGCAGACCGGTGGGTCCGGTCAGTTCGCGAAGGTCCAGGTCACCATCGAGCCCCTGGACACCGCCGACGGCGAGCTCTACGAGTTCGACAACGCGGTGACCGGTGGTCGCATCCCGCGGGAGTACATCCCGTCGGTGGACCAGGGCATGCAGGAGGCCATGCAGCTCGGTGTCCTCGCCGGCTACCCGCTGGTGGGCATCAAGGCCACCCTGCTGGACGGCGCCTACCACGACGTCGACTCCTCGGAGATGGCGTTCAAGATCGCCGGATCCATGGTGCTGAAGGAGGCGGTCCGTCGGGCCGACCCCGCACTGCTGGAGCCGATGATGGCGGTCGAGGTCCGCACCCCGGAGGACTACATGGGTGACGTGATCGGCGACCTCAACTCCCGCCGTGGCCAGATCCAGGCCATGGAGGACATCAGCGGGGCCAAGATCGTGCGAGCGGTCGTGCCCCTGTCCGAGATGTTCGGGTACGTTGGCGACCTGCGGTCCAAGACCCAGGGTCGAGCCAACTACACGATGCAGTTCGACTCGTACGCCGAGGTTCCCAAGAACGTGGCGGAAGAGATCATCAAGAAGATCCGGGGCGAATGAGCTTCCCCCGCCGCGTCGTCTGCTCTGCAGGCGACGCGGCGGGACGCTCAGGGACGGCATACGTCGTCTTCCCAAAGCAACACGAAACCATCAGGACGCCCCGGCGTCAGAGCAATAGTTTTTGAAGGAGCATCCAGTGGGTAAGGCCAAGTTCGAGCGCAGCAAGCCGCACCTCAACATCGGCACCATCGGTCACATCGACCACGGTAAGACGACGTTGACCGCGGCCATCTCCAAGGTGCTGCACGACAAGTTCCCGGACCTGAACGCGCAGTCCGCGTTCGACCAGATCGACAAGGCGCCGGAAGAGAAGCAGCGCGGTATCACGATCACCATCGCGCACATCGAGTACCAGACCGAGAAGCGTCACTACGCACACGTCGACTGCCCCGGGCACGCCGACTACGTGAAGAACATGATCACCGGTGCCGCGCAGATGGACGGCGCCATCCTCGTCGTCGCCGCGACCGACGGTCCGATGCCGCAGACCAAGGAGCACGTGCTGCTCGCCCGTCAGGTCGGCGTCCCCTACATCGTGGTCGCGCTGAACAAGGCCGACATGGTCGACGACGAGGAGATCATGGAGCTCGTCGAGATGGAGGTCCGCGAACTGCTGTCCTCCTACGAGTTCCCCGGTGATGACCTCCCTGTCGTGAAGGTCTCCGCCCTCAAGGCCCTCGAGGGCGACGAGGAGTGGGGCAAGAGCGTCCTGGAGCTCATGGACGCCGTCGACGAGAACATCCCCGAGCCGGTGCGCGACACCGACAAGCCGTTCCTGATGCCCGTCGAGGACGTGTTCACGATCACCGGTCGTGGCACCGTCGTCACCGGTCGTATCGAGCGCGGTGTGCTGAACATCAACGAGGAGGTCGAGATCATCGGCCTCAACGAGGGGCCGGTCAAGTCCACGGTCACCAGCATCGAGATGTTCAACAAGATGCTCGACTCCGGTCAGGCCGGCGACAACGCCGCCCTGCTGCTGCGCGGTATCAAGCGCGAGGACGTGCAGCGTGGCCAGGTCATCGTGAAGCCGGGCACCACGACCCCGCACACGAACTTCGAGGCGAGCGTCTACATCCTGTCCAAGGACGAGGGCGGCCGCCACACGCCGTTCTACGACAACTACCGTCCGCAGTTCTACTTCCGCACCACCGACGTCACCGGCGTCGTGAAGCTGCCGGAGGGCACCGAGATGGTCATGCCCGGTGACAACACCGAGATGTCCGTCGAGCTCATCGCCCCCATCGCGATGGACGAGGGTCTGCGGTTCGCCATCCGTGAGGGTGGCCGGACGGTCGGCGCGGGGCGCGTCACCAAGATCACCAAGTGATCGCCGCCTCCGCGAGGAGGTGAATCACCGGGAAGGCCCCGGTCCGCTTCGGCGGGCCGGGGCCTTTCCCGCACTGGCGTACGTCGGGTGTCCGCAGATTCGTGCACCCGCGTGCGCGAAAGTGCGGACACCCGATCAGCGCTCGACCCAGAGCGTCGGGGTGGCGGAGTGCAGGAGTGCGGCGAGCCGGACCTGCAGGTCATCCGCGCCCTCCACGCGCCTCGGCACATCGCCGGTGGGCACCACCGGCTGGTCGAGCGCGACATGGAGAGTGCGCAGGGTGCGCATCGTGTTCGAGGCGTGTGCAGGGACCGGGCCGGGTTCGCCTGCGTCGAACAGTGCCCGGACCGGCCCCAGCCAGGTGTCGTCCACCACCCCCGATTGCCAGAGGATCGCGACGACGGCTGCGGCCACCCGGTCGTCCTCCTGCTCGCACGTGACCGCCACGAATTAGGTATGGCGTGTCGACAGCTGTGCGGTCAACGCCATCCCGACATCGTGCCGGTTGTCAGCGTTTTCGCGGTGTCGGTGTCACAGGAGCGCTGACAACCGCGGCGGCGTACGGCGGTTGTCAGCAGGTCTCTGGCGCCGACGCCACTCGTCCGCTGACAACCGCGGCGGTGGTTACGCGCGGACGCGCAGGTGGGCGCGTTCGCCCTGGGTGCCGAACAGGCTGAGCACCTCGGTCGGCTGAGGGTCGGCGCTGGCGAACCAGTGGGGCACACGGGTGTCGAACTCAGCGGCCTCGCCCGCGGCGAGCACCATGTCGCGGTCGCCCAGGACGAGCCGTAGCCGGCCGGACAGCACGTAGAGCCAGTCGAATCCGGCGTGCGTCTTCGGCTCGGGGACGGCGTTCGGCACCCCGGGCGGGAGCACGATCTTCCACGCCTGCGTGCCACCGGGGCGTCGGCTGAGCGGGATGTGGGTCTGACCGTGCCGGCGCACGGGCTTCAGGTGGATGCGCGGATCGCCGGTCGCGGGCGCTCCGACGAGTTCGTCGATGGGGACGGCGTACTCGCGCGCGAGGGGCAGCAGCATCTCCAGCGTCGGCTTGCGCCGCCCGGACTCCAGCCTAGACAGCGTGCTGACCGAGATGCCGGTGACGGCGGCGATGTCGGCCAGCGTCGAGCGGCGTTGCTCCCGTACGGCGCGCAACCGCGGTCCCACTCCGGTCAGCACAGACTCGATGTCGTCCATGCGACCTGATGGTCGCATGCCGGTTGTCCGCAGATTCGTGGCGAGGGTGCCCCGGAACTGCGGACAACCGCGCAGGTGGTCAGGAAACCTCGTTCAGCTTCCCGGTGGCGACGTCGAAGACGAACCCGCGGATCTGGTCCTTGTGGGGGATGAACGGGCTGGCCTTGATGCGGGCGACCGACTGTCGCACATCGCCTTCCAGATCGCCGAACGCCTCGGCCGCCCAGGCCGGGCGTACGCCGGTGTCCTTCTCGATCGACGCCTTGAAGTCGTCGTCGGTGAAGGTGAGCATGCCGCAGTCGGTGTGGTGGATCAGGATGATCTCGGTCGTGCCGAGCAGCCGCTGGCTGATGGCCAGGGAGCGGATCTCGTCCTCGGTGATGACGCCGCCGGCGTTGCGGATGACGTGCGCCTCGCCCTCGGCGATGCCGAGCGCGCCGTACACGTTGAGCCGAGCGTCCATGCATGCGACGACAGCGACATGCTTGGCGGGCGGCAGGGGCAGCGGCCCGTGGAAGCTCTCGGCGTACGTCGCGTTGTTGGCCAGGTAGTCGTCGGTCGCGGTCATGATCGAGCCTTCCCAAAGATAAGTGGATACAGCTAAGACCATAGCCAGGCGTTATCGACGGCACCGCAGATTGCCCGAGGACGCCGGTCGCGTGCCTCGCTCGCTGAGACGGGGTCCTTCGCGCCCCGGGCGCCCTGAGAGAATGCAGACTCCGCCCCACCCGCACAGAAATGGTGAACCGCCGTGGCCCTGACCGACCTGTCGGCCGATGAACTCCGTGACTTCGCAGCGACCCAGCGCGCGGCGTACGACGACCTGGTCGGCAAGGGGCTGAAGCTGGACCTGACGCGCGGCAAGCCGAGCGCGGCGCAGCTGGACCTGTCCGAGGAGCTTCTGTCGCTGCCCCACGGTCACCTCGCGGCGGACGGCACCGACGTGCGCAACTACGGGGGCCTGACCGGGCTGGCCGAGCTGCGGGGGATCTTCGCCGAGCTGCTCGGTGTGGGCACCGATCAGATCGTGGCCGGCGGCAACGCCAGCCTGACGATGATGTCCGACACCCTGCTCTACCACCTCTTCCACGGCGGCGTGGACTCCGAGAACCCCTGGGGTGTCGAGGAATCGGTCAAGTTCATCTGTCCGGTGCCCGGCTACGACCGGCACTTCTCGCTGCTGGAGCACTACGGCATCGAGATGCTCACCGTGCCGATGACCCCCGACGGCCCGGACGTGGCCGCCGTGCAGGCGCTGGTCGCGGACGATCCCAGCATCAAGGGGATGTGGATCGTCCCGACCTACGCCAACCCCAGCGGCGCCGTCTGCACCCTCGAGGTCGCCTCCGCCCTGGCCGCGATGGACACGGCCGCGCCGGACTTCAAGATCTTCTGGGACAACGCGTACGCCTTGCACCACCTCACCGACGAGGAGGCCAAGAGCGCCGACATCCTGTCGCTCGCGGAGGTGTCGGGCCACCCGCACCGGCCCATCGTCTTCGCCTCCACCTCCAAGATCACCTTCGCCGGCGCAGGCGTCGCGTTCCTCGCGGGGTCCATCGAGACCATCGCCTGGTACACCGGTCACCTCGCCAAGAGCTCGATCGGCCCGGACAAGGTCAACCACCTGCGGCACGCGCAGTTCTTCGGCGACGCTGACGGCGTCCGCACGCACATGCGCGCGCACCGCGCGATCATCGCCCCGAAGTTCGAGGAGGTGCAGCGGGTGCTGCGCGAGCGCCTCGGAGAGCATGAGGTGGCGACCTGGAACACCCCGGCCGGCGGATACTTCGTCAGCCTGGACGTGCTGGACGGCACCGCCTCGCGGATCGTGGAGCTCGCCAAGGCCGCCGGGGTCGCCCTGACGCCGGCCGGCGCGTCGTTCCCGTACGGCGACGACCCGCGCGACCGCAACATCCGACTCGCGCCGACCATGCCGCCCCTGGACGAGGTCACGCAGGCCATGCAGGCGGTCGCCACCTGCGTGCTCGTGGCGGCGGCGGAGAAGCTCGGCGCCTGAGGTGAGCCGGTCCGCCCGGTCAGGCCGACGGGCTCGCCCTCCTGTGCGAGGGTGAGCCCCATGCCCATGGATGACGCGACACCGGTCTTCTTCCTCGCGGGCGGCACCGGGATCTCCGCCGAGACCCTGGGGAACATGATCCTGCAGCAGTTCCCCACCGTCCGGTTCATCCGGCAGAAGGTCCCGTTCATCACCACGGTCGCGCACGCCGAGGAGGTGCTCGCCAACCTCGACGACGCCAAGACCGACGAGGTGATCCCGCTGGTCTTCTCCACCGTCGCGGACGAGGAGCTGCGCGCGGTGCTGATGCGCACCGAGTGCGCGTTCGTGGACCTTTTCGGGTCCCAGCTCGACCTGGTCGAGCGGGTGCTGCACGTCAACGCCACCCGGGACTCCGGCAGCGCACACGGCGTGGGCGACCCCCTGCAGTACGACGCGCGGATGAAGGCCGTCGAGTACGCGATCGAGCACGACGACGGCCAGAGCCTGCGGGCGATCGAGCGTGCCGACCTGATCCTCACGGCGCCGTCACGGTGCGGCAAGACCCCGACCACGATGTACCTGGCGCTGCAGCACGGCCTGCTGGTGGCCAACTACCCGCTGGTCGAGGAGGACTTCGAGTCCACCGATCTGCCGCGTCCGATCCGGGCGTACGCCAAGAAGTGCTTCGGCATCCTCACGACCGCCACCCGGCTCTCGCAGGTGCGCGGCGAGCGCCGACCCGGATCCGCGTACGCGTCGCTCACGCAGTGCAGTTACGAGTTGCGTCGCGCCGAGGCTATGTTTCGAGCACATCGGATCCCCAGCATCAACTCCGCCGCCATGTCGGTGGAGGAGATGGCCGCGGTGATCATGCAGACCCAGAAGCTGAACCGCGCTCACTGAGCGCCCGGTAGAAGAGGTACGCCGTCATGGCCAGCAGCAACATCGAATGGTTCGCCGATCTCGGGCTCGACGACGTCGACCGGGTGGGCGGCAAGAACGCGTCGCTGGGGGAGATGGTGAGCAATCTCGCCGACGCGGGCGTCCGCGTACCCGACGGGTTCGCGACCACCGCCGAGGCCTACCGGCGCTTCCTGGGCGAGACCGGCCTGGCCGACCGGATCAACGCGCTGCTGGACGACCTGAACGTCGACGACACCCGCGAGCTGGCCCGGGTGGGGGATCAGATCCGCACCTCGGTGGAGGAGCAGGAGTTCCCCAAGGACCTCGAGGACGACATCCGGACGGCGTACGAGAAGCTCGTCGGCGACGATGACGAGCCGAGCTGGGCCGTGCGCTCCTCCGCGACCGCCGAGGACCTGCCGGACGCGTCGTTCGCCGGTCAGCAGGAGACCTTCCTCAACGTCAAGGGCATCGACAACGTCCTGCACGCCATCAAGCTGGTTTTCGCCTCGCTCTACAACGACCGGGCCATCTCCTACCGGGTGCACTCCGACTTCGACCACGCCTCGGTGGCGCTGTCGGCGGGCGTGCAGAAGATGGTGCGCTCCGACATCGGTTCCTCCGGCGTCATGTTCACCATCGACACCGAATCGGGTTTCTCCGACGCGGTGTTCATCACCTCCAGCTACGGACTGGGGGAGGCCGTGGTGCAGGGCGCGGTCAACCCCGACGAGTTCTACGTCTACAAGCCGGCGCTGCGCGCGGGCAGGCCCGCCGTCCTCAAGCGCGGCCTCGGCAGCAAGGCCACCAAGATGGTCTACACGAAGGACGCGACGGTCGGGAAGACCATCGAGTTCGTCGACGTGGACGAGAAGGAGCGCGGCCGCCTCAGCCTGACCGACGACGAGGTCCAGGAGCTGGCCACCCACGCCCTCAAGATCGAGGAGCACTACGGCCGCCCGATGGACATCGAGTGGGGTAAGGACGGCGTCGACGGCACGTTGTACGTGCTGCAGGCGCGTCCGGAGACCGTGAAGTCGCGCCAGGCCGGCTCCACGCTGCAGCGCTACGTGATGGGTTCGCGCGGCGAGGTGATCATCGAGGGCCGGGCGATCGGGCAGAAGATCGGCGCCGGCAAGGTGCGGGTACTCACCTCGATGGACCAGATGCACGACTTCGCCAAGGGCGACGTGCTCGTGGCCGACATGACCGACCCCGACTGGGAGCCGATCATGAAGCGCGCGTCGGCGATCGTCACCAACCGCGGCGGGCGCACCTGCCACGCCGCGATCATCGCCCGCGAGCTCGGCATCCCCGCGGTCGTGGGCACCGGCAGCGCGACCAAGGACCTGGCCGAGGGGCGCGAGGTCACCGTGTCGTGCTCCGAAGGCGACACCGGGTTCGTCTACGACGGCGAGCTGGACTTCGAGGTGAAGGAGACCGCGCTCGATGAGATGCCCGACATCCCGGTCAAGCTGATGATGAACGTCGGCACGCCCGACCAGGCGTTCGAGTTCTCGCGGTTGCCGAACAAGGGCATCGGGCTCGCGCGGCTGGAGTTCATCATCAACCGCCAGATCGGGATCCACCCCAAGGCGCTGCTCGACTTCGACACGCTCGATGCCGACCTGAAGGCGCAGATCGCGCCGCTCATCTCGGCGTACGACAGCCCGCGCGAGTTCTTCGTCAAGCGCGTGGCCGAGGGCGTCTCGATGCTGGCAGCGGCGTTCGCGCCGGAGCCGGTGATCGTGCGGATGAGCGACTTCAAGTCCAACGAGTACGCCGGTCTTCTGGGCGGTGAGGCGTACGAACCGCACGAGGAGAACCCGATGATCGGCTACCGCGGGGCGTCGCGGTACCTGTCAGAGGATTTCGCGGAGTGCTTCGCGATGGAGTGCGAGGCGCTGCGCTATGTGCGCGAGGAGATGGGGCTGCTCAACGTCAAGGTGATGATCCCGTTCGTGCGCACCACCACCGAGGCCAAGGGCGTCATCGACCTGCTCGGCACGCACGGTCTCAAGCGCGGCGAGCACGACCTGCAGGTCGTGATGATGTGCGAGATCCCCTCCAACGCGGTGAACGCGGATGAGTTCCTGGAGCACTTCGACGGATTCTCGATCGGGTCCAACGACATGACCCAGCTGACGCTGGGCCTGGACCGCGACTCCTCCCTGGTCGCCGCCGGTTTCGACGAGCGCGACCCCGCGGTGAAGAAGATGCTCACCATGGCGATCAAGGCATGCCGCGACAAGGGCAAGTACGTCGGCATCTGCGGTCAGGGCCCCTCGGACCACCCCGACCTCGCGGACTGGCTGCTGGACCAGGGCATCGAGTCGATGTCGCTCAACCCGGACACCGTCGTGGAGACCTGGCTGCGGCTGGCCAAACGCGCCAAGGCCTGACCTCTTCACCCATCGGGTCTACTCGCGCGCTGGACCGAGCGCGCGGGTACACCCGATCTCTTCGTCCGCACCGCCTGAACGGGCGAAATCGATCAAGTGCGGCACGCCGGCGCCGGTCCAGAATCGTTGCATGGCAACGCACGGCGACCTCTTCGGCGACTTCGTGGCGATGCTCGCGCGTGCCCTCGACGACGCCGGGAGCGCGCCGGCCGATCTGGCGGCGCAGCTCTTCGTCTCGCGCTCCCACCTCGACCGCATCGTGTCAGCGGTCGCCGGCGAGTCGCCGGTCGCGCTGCGGCGGCGGCTGTTGCTGGAGCGCGCGGCGTACCGGTTGAGCTCGACCGACGCCACCATCCTGGACGTCGCGACCGAGGCCGGATACGGCTCGCACGAGGCCTTCACCCGGGC
Organism: Allobranchiibius sp. GilTou38; assembly: GCF_017565325.1. Classification (NCBI taxonomy): domain Bacteria; kingdom Bacillati; phylum Actinomycetota; class Actinomycetes; order Micrococcales; family Dermacoccaceae; genus Allobranchiibius; species Allobranchiibius sp. GilTou38. The sequence continues at coordinate 135,656 of NZ_JAGEKN010000009.1, forward strand.
GTTCGCCCGCGGCTTCGGGATGGCGCCCGCGCAATGGCGGCGCGGACCGGCCGGCGTGGCGATCGGGTCCCCGAACAACGTGCATTTCCAACCCCCGGGGAGCATCCGGCTGCCCGGACTGCGGAAGGTGAGTTCGATGAATCTGATCGATCGGATGGTGGACCATCACGTCTGGCTCACGGGTGAGTTCGTGCAGCGGGCGGCGCGGCTGCCCGACGAGGTGCTCGACGAGCCCATCGAGTACGGCCTGGACGACGACCCGGACCAGATGACTCTGCGGCGCCTGCTCTCCCGCCTGGTCGGGCAGATGGCGATGTGGAACGCCGCGCTCGCGCTGCGCCCGTACGACTGGGACGTCGAGCAGCACGAGTCGGTCGCCTCGATGCGCGAACGGCTGCGCACCGAGGGTGCGACCTTCGGGGCGCGCGTCCACGAAGCCATCGACCTCGGCCAACTGGACGACACGTTCGTGGACACCACGTGCACGCCCCCGCGGGTCTTCACCTACGGCGGGATGATCGCGCACGTGCTGACCTTCGCCGCGCATCGCCGCACGCTGGTCGCGCTGGCGCTCGACAAGCACGGGATCGGCGACCTGGGGTGGGGCGACCCCCTCGGGTGGGTGCCGAACGACGAGGCGAGCGTGCGGATCGCCCCCTCGTCCTGACGCCGTGAAGAGGTGCGCGCTGGATGCAGCGCGTGCCTTCCCCCGACCGTCAGTCCTCGGCCCGGATGCCCGCCAGGGTGAGGTCGACGGCCGCGGCGATGAGCTCGTCGTCCGGCGGGCCGCCGTGCAGCATCGCGGCGTTGATGACGAAGCCGGTCAGCATCAGGGCCGCTGCATCGAGGGCCGGACCGTGGGTGACGGTGCCGAGCAGAGACCGCACGACCGCCTCTCCGTCGGCCACCATCTGGTCGCGGACATGGGCCATCTGCGCGCTCGACACCGCGAGATCGGCCAGCACGGCCAGCAGGCGGTCCACCCGGTAGGTCCGGATGACGGTGCGGAACATGGTCAACTCGGCGACGAGGTCTTCGCGCAGATCACCGGTCGGCGTGTGGTGCGGCATGTCGTGCAGCCAGTGGAAGGCGTCCTGCAGCAGATCGGCGCGGGTGGGCCAGTGCTTGTACACCGTGGCCCGGGAGTAGCCGGCGACCCGGGCGAGATGCGGATGGGTCAGGGCCTCCTGGCCCTCGTCGGCGAGGATCTTGAGGGCGGCAGCGAGGATGTCGTTGCGGGTGCGGACGACCCGGGCATCGGGAGAGCTGTCCGGTACGGCGGTCATGCTCCACCTCGCTTCTTGCTCCTGGACGGATTGTCCACTAACTTCGGACTAGTTCACAAAGTCACCGCTGTGTCCATCACGGCGGTGACTGCCGGGAGCCTACGCGCGACGGCGGCACGAGAAGCCGTTGGCGCGCGGGGAGAGCAAAGGTATGGCCGGTCCGAGACCTGCATGACAGCAGCGAATCGACGGCTGTGCCGATGCGACCTGCCGGCGCCCCTTGCCTCGTACCTATCGGGAGTCTCAATGTCAGCAGTTCTGTTCGGCTCGATCAGCACCATCGCGGACACCTCCGAACTCCAGCGGCAGTCGTTCAACAAGGCCTTCGCGTCGCACGGCCTGGATTGGCAGTGGGACCGCGACGACTACCTGGAGATGCTCGGCCAGAACGGCGGCCGCGACAGGATCGCGCAGTACGCGAAGGACCGCGGCGAGACCGTCGACGCCGATGCGGTGCACAAGACGAAGTCGGAGATCTTCCAGCGCGACCTCGCCTCGTCCGACGCGCGTCCGCGCGCGGAGGTGGTGCAGACCATCCGCGATGCCAAGACCACCGGGTACAAGGTCGGTCTGGTGACCACCACGTCACGGCAGAACATCTCAGCGCTGCTCGACGCGCTCAACCCCGACCTCACCAGTGACGTCTTCGACGTGATCGTCGACGCCACCGACGTCGAGGAGCCCAAGCCCTCGGGGGCGGCGTACGAGTTCGCTCTGGCCCAGCTGGGGGAGGACGCCGCCGGGTGCATCGCGATCGAGGACAACGTCGGGGGTGTCGAGGCGGCCCGCGCCGCGGGTCTGACCTGTGTCGCGTTCCCGAACGAGAACACCGCGAAGCACGACTTCGGTGCCGCGCAGCGACGTGTGGAGCAGGTGCGGTTCGAGGAGCTCGAGAGCTTGATCCCGAGTCGCTGAACCCCTCCTTCCTTCTCCTCAACCAGTCAGGAACCCCATGTCGAATCCGCATGCCACTTTCGAGGCCACGCAGACCTCGTTCCATGTCGAGGCCTACGAGAAGATCAGCTACTCCCTGTCTTACGTCGACGGCGTCTTCTCCGTGGAGAACGAGCAGTTGGCCGACAGCTACCGGAGCTACGGTCGGTGTCTGATGGTGGTCGACGAGACCGTCCACGGGCTCTACCGCGAGCAGATGGAGCGGTATTTCGAGCACCACGGCATCGCCCTCACGGTCTTCCCGGTGCGTATCAAGGAGCCGGACAAGACGTTGCGCACGCTGGAGAGCATCGTCGACGCGTTCGGCCGCTTCGGGCTCGTGCGCACCGAGCCGGTGCTGGTGGTCGGTGGAGGTCTCACCACCGACGTGGCCGGCATGGCGTGCGCCACCTTTCGTCGGGCCACCAACTACATCCGCATCCCGACCACGCTGATCGGGCTCATCGATGCCAGCGTCGCCATCAAGGTGGCCGTCAACCACGGGTCGTACAAGAACCGGCTCGGCGCCTTCCACGCCTCCCAGCAGGTGCTGCTCGACTTCTCCTTCCTACGCACCCTGCCAATCGAGCAGGTCCGCAACGGAATGGCGGAGATGCTGAAGATCGCCATCGTCGGCAACGGCTCGATCTTCGACCTGCTGGAGAAGTACGGCGAGGACCTGCTGACCACCCGGTTCGGTCACCTGGACGGCACGCCGGAGCTGCGCGAGATCGTCCATCGGGTCACCTACGACGCGATCAACACCATGCTCGAGCTGGAGGTGCCCAACCTGCAGGAGCTCGACCTGGACCGCGTCATCGCCTTCGGTCACACCTGGAGTCCGACGCTCGAGCTGACGCCGCCGGTGCCCTACTTCCACGGTCACGCGGTGAACATCGACATGGCGTTCTCCACGACCCTGGCCGAGCAGCGCGGTCTGATCAGCATCAGCGAGCGCGATCGGATCTTCTGGCTGATGAGCCGTATCGGGCTCACCCTGAACAGCCCGTACCTGACACCGGAGCTGCTGCAGCGCGGCACCGAGTCGATCGTGCAGACCCGCGACGGACTGTTGCGCGCGGCCGTTCCCCACCCGATCGGCACCTGCGACTTCATCAACGATCTGCCCGAGGCGGAGATGCGCAGCACGCTGGAGGTGCACCAGGAGTTGTGCGGGCACTATCCGCGGGGCGGGGAAGGGGAGGACATGTTCATCGACTCCCGCGCGGGTGAGACCACCGACCTGGTCGCGGGCTGACGTCGTGACACCCACCCGTTCGACGCCGTACGCCGCGGGCACCGCGCGGCCGGTCACGCCGGTCTCGATCGCCGCCCTGCACCTGGCGCGGCTGGTGGAGCAGGCGGAGGCCGGATCGGTCGGGTCCGACCTCGGGCAGGGGTGGCTGCAGGACCTGCGCGACTGCCAGGATCTGGTCGCGGGGCTGGACCCCTACCTTGAACGGTGCACCACGCCTGAGTCGGCGGACCTGCAGGCGCTCGCGCGGCGCACCGCGGAGGTCGACTGGGAGGGTGGTCCGGGAGCGGGCTACCTGGAGCAGGAGATGCTCTCCGGGCACGTCGAGGGTCAGTTGCTGAAGATGCTGGTCCACCTGACGCGTGCCGAACGGGTGCTGGAGATCGGCATGTTCACCGGCTACTCGGCGCTCGCGATGGCCGAGGCCCTCGGCCCGGACGGGCGGGTCGTGGCGTGCGAGATCGACGAGTACGTCGCCGCGATCGCCCGCGAGTGCCTCGCCTCCTCGGCGGAGGGGCACAAGGTGAGCGTGCGGGTCGGCCCGGCCCTGGACACCCTGGCCGAGCTTGCCCGCGCCGGGGAGGGCTTCGACCTGGTCTTCGTCGACGCGGACAAGGCCGGGTACACCGGCTATCTCAACACCGTGCTGGAGCTGGACCTCCTCAGCCCGCACGGCGTCGTCTGCGTGGACAACACCCTGCTGCAGGGCCAGCCGTACCTGGACGGCCCGCCCACCTCGAACGGCGAGGCCATCGCCGTCTTCAACCGGGAGGTCGCGCGCGACCCGCGCGTCGAACAGGTGCTGGTGCCGCTGCGCGACGGGCTGACCGTCATCCGGCGCGTCGACCGGTGAGGGCCGCCCACCACATCCACACCGAACACGAGGACACAGAGGAGTCGTGATGGACACCGTCGCCGTAGGACCGGTCGGTATGCGGGTGAGCGACCTCTCACTCGTGGGCATCGACCCGGGCACGGTCGCGTCGTTGCAGGCCCTGCTCGCCGAGCACGGGGTGCTGGTACTGCCCCACCAGGACATCAACGACGCCACCTTCGTCGCCTTCCTTCAGGCGTTCGGGCAGCTGACCTTCTCCACCGGTGAGACGCCGGTGCCGGGATGCGCCGACCTCAACCTGATCAGCAACGTAGGCCGCGCGGTGCCGCCGAAGAGCACCTTCCACGTCGACACGAGCTACGTCAGCCGGCCGCCCGCGTACACCGCACTGCGCGCCGTGCAGATTCCGCGCTCGGGAGGCCAGACCCTCTTCAGCAATCAGTACCGCGCGTACGACACCCTTCCCTATGAGGTCAAGGACAGGCTGCGGGGCCGCACCATCACCCACGTGGTCACCGGCCTGGATCTCGGCCCGGACGACGAGACGTCCGCCGAGCACCCGATCTTCCGCGAGCACCCGGTGTCCGGGCGCACATCGCTCTATCTGACCACCGCGGCCCGGTGCCGCTCGATCAGCGGGATGGGCGAGGACGAGACACGCGAGACGGTGCAGTACCTCCTGGAGCACTCCACGCGCGAGGAGAACCTCTACCGGCACGCGTGGTCGCCCGGCGACGTGGTCATGTGGGACAACGGCTGCGTGCTGCACCGTGCCGACCACGAGGGCGTCGTCGGCGACCGGGTGATGCACCGGGGCATGGTGGCGGACTACCCGCGACGGATCGCCGCGTGACCGGTGCGTACCACGCCACCCTCAAGACGCTCGGCACCCTGACCCTGCTGGCGGCAGCGCTGCCACTCAACCTCGCGGTCACCGGCGTTCAGCTCGTACGTCGGCGGCGCGAGGACGCCGCCCCACCACAGCTCACGGTGAGCCGGACCATCCTGATCAGCGGCGGCAAGATGACCAAGGCTCTGGCGCTGGCCCGGGCCTTCCACCGCGCCGGACACCGCGTCGTCCTGGTCGAGACGCCGGCATACCGCTACACCGGACACCGCTTCTCCCGTGCCGTCGACCGGTTCTACACCGTGCCCACGCCCGGCGGGCCCGACTACACCGACGCGTTGCTCGACATCGTGCGCTCCGAGGGCGTCGACGTCTACGTCCCGGTCTGCGCTCCGGCCGCGAGCTATCCGGACGCGGTCGCGGGACGGGCGCTGGCGGCGTACTGCGAGGTGCTGCACGGCACGCCGGAGGTTATCGCGAGGCTGGACGACAAGTTCGAGTTCTCCGCGATGGCCACCGAGGTCGGCGTGACCGTGCCCGAGTGCCACCGGATCACCTCGGCGCAGCAGCTGCGCGACTTCGACTTCGCCTCGCGCGCAACGCCGTTCATCCTGAAGAACCTCGCCTACGACCCGGTCAACCGCCTCGACCTGACCCGGCTGCCGACGGCGACACCCGAGGAGCTGGAGGACTTCCTGGCGGGCAAGGACATGTCTGCGGCGAACCCGTGGATCCTGCAGGCGTTCGTCGCGGGGGATGAGTACTGCACGCACAGCACAGTGCGTGACGGGCGCGTGCAGGTCTACTGCTGCTGCCCGTCCTCGGCGTTCCAGATCAACTACGAGATGGTCGACAAGCCGGCGATCCGCGACTGGGTGACCCGCTTCGTCGGGTCTCACCGGCTGACCGGCCAGGTCTCCTTCGACTTCATCGAGGCGCGCGACGGGCAGGTCTACGCCATCGAGTGCAACCCGCGGACGCACTCGGCGATCACGATGTTCTACAACCACCCGCAGCTCGCCGACGCCTATCTGCAGGACGGCCATCCGCTCGTGACACCGCTGCCGTCCAGCCGCCCGACGTACTGGATCTACCACGAGGTATGGCGGTTGATCACCCAGCCGCGTGCCGTCCCCGGCCGGCTGCGGACCATTGCGCGCGGCAAGGACGCCATCTTCGATGCGGCCGACCCGCTGCCGTTCCTGCTCGTGCACCACCTGCAGATCCCGTCGCTGCTGCTGCACAACCTCGTGCGGTTCAAGGACTGGATCCGCATCGACTTCAACATCGGCAAGCTGGTGCAGGCGGCGGGGGACTGATGACACTCCGCGTACTGCACCTGGCGGGGTCGCCGGTGAGCGAGTTCTACGCCGACCTGTCGCGTCTCTACGCCGCCGACGCCCTCGTCGCCACGGCCGATCCGGAGCGCTACGAGTTCGTTGCGGCGTACGTCGCGCCCGGGGGGCAGTGGTGCTTCCCGTCCGGCCTCACCCCGGAGGCGATCGCTGCCGCGCCGTCGATGGAGGTGGGCGAGGCGCTCGCGCACCTCGCGTCGCTCGACATCGACGTCGCGGTGCCGCAGCTGTTCTGCATCCCCGGGATGACGTCGTACCGCGCGCTGCTCGACGTGCTCGCCATCCCCTACGTCGGGAACACCCCGGACGCGATGGCGCTGGGTGCTCACAAGGCCCGCGCCCGGTCCGTCGTCTCGGCCGCGGGCGTCAGCGTGCCCGCGGGGGAGGTGCTGCGCATCGGCGAGCGGCCGAGCATCGCCCCGCCGGCCGTCGTCAAACCGGTCGACGCCGACAACTCGCTCGGCATCGGCCTGGTGCGGGAGAGCGACGAGTACGACGACGCGCTCGCCGCAGCTTTCGCCCATTCCGACGAGGTGCTCGTCGAGTCCTACGTCGAGCTCGGCCGCGAGGTCCGGGTCGGGCTGGTCGAGCGGAGCGGCGAGCTGGTCGGCCTGCCGCTGGAGGAGTACAGCGTCCACCCGGACACCAAGCCGATCCGCGACCACGCCGACAAGATCGGCGCGGGCGTGGAGGGCGGCCTGAGGCTGATGGCCAAGGACGCCGAGCACGCGTGGATCGTGGACGCCGCCGACCCGCTGACCGAACGGGTCCAGGAGGCCGCGCGCCGGTGCCACCGGGCGATGGGCGCCCGGCACTACAGCCTCTTCGACTTCCGTATCGACGAGCACGGCGAGCCGTGGTTCCTCGAGGCCGGTCTCTACTGCTCGTTCGCGCGGACGAGCGTGGTCGCGGTGATGGCCGCCGCGGCCGGCATCACGCTGCCGGACCTGTTCGCCACGGCCCTCGCCGAGGCCTTGCGCGGGCCCGATTGATCGAAGCGGTGGCCCGGCGCAGTGCCGGCCACCGCTTCGGCAGCAGCGTGGTGGATCAGTGATTCGCGGATGCCTGCCGCAGTCGCTCCTCGAGACGCTCACCCTCGATATCGGCGTCGGGCACGTACTTGGCGAACCACCGCGGGTGGTGCCAGATGCGTGATCCGGCGATCGCCATGACGGCGGGGACCAGGGTCAGCCGGACCACGAACGCATCAATCAGCACTCCGACCGCGAAGGCGAACCCGATGGCCTTCGTGGTGGGGTCGTCGGCCAGTAGCACCGACACGAAGATGATCGCCATGATGACTGCCGCTGCGGTGACGACGCGTGCCGACGCTCCCGCGCCGGCGGCCGCAGCGCCACGGGCGTCACCGGTCCGGGTGAAGTGCTCCTTGATCCGGGAGACGACGAAGACCTCGTAGTCGCTGGAGCGGCCGAACATGATTCCCAGCAGGATGATCGGCAGGAAGCTGAGCGTCGGGCCCTTCTGGACACCGATGAGCGACGCACCCCAGCCCCACTGGGAGATCGCGACCTGCGCGCCCATCGCGGCTCCAGCCGAGAGCAGGAAACCGACGATGGACTTGAGCGGCACCAGGATCGTGCGGAAGGCGAAGGTCAGCAGCAGCAGGGCCAGCACGACGATGGTGAGGAGGAATACCGGCAGAGCGCCGGCGAGCTTGGCCGACACGTCGATGTTCGTCGCGGCAAGGCCGCCCACCAGGATCGTGGCCCCCGTCGAGGCGGTCAACGCGGTCCGACGGTCGCGGATGCGGTGAACGAGGTCTGTCGTGGCCGGGTCGTCGGGCCCGGTGGTGGGCACGACGTCGATCACGGCGATGCCGTGGGTGGCGGTGGAGACGGAGGCGGACTCGACCCCCGGCAGTGCGGCGATCCTGCCGCTGATCCGAGCCGCCGGCTGGGCGGACGTGTTCTGTGCGACCACCGTCAGGGCCGCGTTGTACCCGGGTCCGAAGTGCTCGGTGGTGAGGTCGTACGCGCGCCGGGAGGTGTCGCTCGTGGGATTGGCGCCCGCGCTGGGCAGCCCGAAACGCATGCCCGTGATCGGGATGCACATGATGCCCAGGGTGATGACCCCGACGATGACCACGGGCCAGCGGCGACGGATGACCCATCGCGACCAGCGGGTGCCGCCGAGGTCCGCGGGTTCGTGCGCGGCGGTCCGTGCTGCGGACTGCGCACGACGTAGGAGGGGGGAACCGGTTGAACCGGCCGGCCCGGTGGCCGAGGAACCCCAACAGCGCCGGCAGCAGGGTCATCGAGATGGCCAACGCCACGGCCACGGTGCCGGCGGCCGCGAGCCCCATCGCGGTGAGGAACGGGATGCCGACCACCGCCAGTCCGCAGAGCGCGATGATGACGCTGAGACCGGCGAACACCACGGAGCTGCCGGCCGTGCCGGCCGATCGTCCCGCGGACTCCTCGGGTTCCATGCCCTCGAGCAGGTGGCCGCGGTGGCGGGCGAGGATGAACAGCGCGTAGTCGATCCCGCACGAGAGTCCGAGCAGACCGGCGACCGACGTCGAGGCCGAGGAGATGTCGGTCAGCGAAGCGGCGATGGTGATTGCGAAACCACTCCCGACGACTCCGACGACGGCGCTCAGCAAGGGGAGGCCGGCTGCTAGCAGGGATCCGAACGTGATCAGGATGACGAAGAACGCCACCATCAGCCCGATGGCCTCCGTGGTGTTTCCCGCAGCCGCCTTGGGGTAGACGCCGCCCTCGAACTCCACCTGCACACCCGCGGCCCGGGCGCTCGCGACAGCAGGCCCGAGCGCGTCCAGAGTGCTCGGCTTCACCTTCGTCGCGTCCACGTCGTAGGTCACAGTGGCCAGCGCCACGTGACGGTCCGGTGAGACGGTCCGGGTCGCGAACGGATCTGACGCGACCGTGACCTGGGCGACGTGCCCCAACCTGGCGACCGACGCCTCGATGGCCGCCCGGCTCTTCGCGGTGCTGACGTCGCCGCCGGGAACGGCGAACACCACCGTCGTCGAGGCCCCGGCCGCTGCGGGGAGCTTCTGCTGCAGCACCGTCACCGAATGCTGTGCCTCCGTCCCGGGGATGGTCACGTCGTCGCTCGTCCGGCCACCGCTGGCGGAGGCGATGGCGCCGGCGACGACCAGGACGACCAGCCATCCGGCCACGGTGATCCTGCGATGGCGGAAGCACCACCGGGCGAGCCGGTACAGGTAGGTGGACATGGGATGTCTCCTCGTCGCATCGGTGCGAGCCGGCCGAGACGCCGGCTCGCGATAAATGCAACGGTAGGCAAAAATACATCACACTGCAAATAAGCGGTCGATGTTAGATTTTCACCATGGCGCATTTGGAGGAGTCCCTGCGGGAACGATCGAAGGCCCGGCGCCGCAAGGCCATCCGCCGCGAGGCCATGCGGTTGTTCGCCGAGCGCGGTTTCGACGGAGCCACGATCCAGGACATCGCGCAGGCGGCGGAGGTCGCCCCGCGTACGGTCTCGATGTACTTCCCGACCAAGCTGGACATCGCGCTGTCCTGGTCCAACGAGGCGGCAGAGCGCCTGGCCGCCGCCTTCCACGAGCATCCGGAGCTCGAGTTCGCCGACGTCATCGCCCGGTGGCTCGATCGGGAACGCCAGTCGGCCGATCCAGAACTGGCCTCCTCGGCGTTGGCCATGCTCGACGCCAACCCGACGCTCCGAGCCGCCTGGGACGCCCAGGTGGGCGACGCGATGCAGGTCGCTGCCGAGTCGCTCACCCGACAGCTGCGGATGGATCCAGACGGCCTGCTCTTCGCGGTGGCCTCCGCCGCGGTGGGCGCCGCCATCACCCAGTACGCCAAGACGACCGCTCGCACGCCGGCGGGACCGCAGGAGCAGGAGACGTTTCTCGCCTACCTGCGGTCGATCATCGACACCGCCAACGCCATGAGCGCATCCGGTCAGTAGGCGATGCGGCCGGTACGGTCGTGGAACTCTCCCGTCGGGCCGTCCTGGTCGAGAGTGGCCAGCGCGACGGTGGCGTCGGTGCCCTCGGTGACGGTCTGGTGGCCGCTGTGCGCGTTGAAATCGGTGTCGGTGTAGCCGGGATCGGAGACATTGACCCGCATCCCCGTGAGGCTCTTCGCGTACTGCACGGTGAGGGCGATGACGGCGGCCTTGGACGCCGCGTACGGCACGGCCTGCACCGGGTACTCGTCGTGCGTGGGGTCCTGCAGGTAACGCGGCCACCCCACGCCCGAGGCGACGTTGACGATGACCGGGTTCGCGGATCGACGCAGCAGCGGCAGTGCCGCCTGGGTGACCCGCACGATGCCGGTGACGTTGGTGTCGAGCACCGTGGCCATCGCGTCGGCATCGAGGTCGTCGACGCCGTACGCCGTGCCGAGGATGCCGGCGTTGTTGATCAGCACGTCCAGTTGCGGCAGCTCGGCGAGCGCCGCCTGCACGGAGGCGCCGTCGGTGACGTCCAGCCGTACGACGTGGGCGCCGATCGAGCGCACGGCGTCGCCGGCGTCGGGGTTGCGCAGGCCGGCGTACACGGTGTGGCCCGCGTCGATGAGGTGTCGAGCGGTCTCCAGCCCGAGGCTGCGGCCGGCTCCTGTGATGAGTGTCGTTGTCATGCCTCCACGCTGCGGCCTTCGCTCGCGGCGTGGGTAGGCCCTGGCGGTACCAGTCAGGATCCCGTGACCGGGGCGCATGATGGAGAGGTGGACGAGTTCGCCGAGGTGCTGCGCGCGTGGCGTGACCGGATCGGCCCGAGCGAGGTGGGCCTGCCCGCCGGCGCCGGGCGGCGCGCACCCGGTCTGCGCCGGGAGGAGCTGGCGACCCTGGCCGGAGTCAGCGTCGAGTACCTGGTGCGGCTGGAACAGGGCAGGGCCCGGCACCCGTCGCCGCAGGTGATCGGCGCGCTGGCCCGGGCGCTGCGCCTCACCGACGGCGAGCGGGACCATCTCTACCGCGTCAGCGGTGCCGCGGTGCCGTCGCAGCGGCTGGTGTCCCAGCACATCGCACCCGGCGTGCAGCGCCTGCTCGACCGGCTCGGCGACGTCCCGATCGGGGTGCACTCCGCCGCGTGGGACCTGCTCTGGTGGAACCCGCTCTGGGCCGCGCTGACCGGGGATCCGTCCGGGCTGCGCGGGGTGGATCGCAACGTCGCCTGGCACCACTTCAGCCATGCGCCCGGGGTCATCGCGTTCGACGACCAGCACGCCGAGGAGTTCTCCGACGATCTCGCGGCGGATCTGCGCGAGGCCGCCGGCCGCTATCCGGACGATCCCGCGCTGGCCGCCCTCATCGCCCGGCTGCGCGCGGAGTGTCCCGACTTCGAGCGCTGCTGGAGCCGCGCGCACGTCGCACGGCACCGGTCGAGCACCAAGACCGCGACCTGCACTCCGGTGGGTCCGATCGAGATCGACTGCGATGTCCTCACCGTGCCCGGCAGCGACCTGCGCATCGTGGTCTACACCGCGGCGCCGGGCTCGCAGGACGCCTCCAAGCTCGCCCTGCTGAACGTGACCGGCACCCAGGCGCTGACCTCCTGATCCCGCACGGTCACGCGGGACCGCACGGGAGACTGTCGGGCATGGACGGGCTGTCGCTGAGCAGGCGGTACTTCGAGGACGTCGTACGGCCGATCCTGCACGCGCGGTGGCCACGACTGTCGTACGCGGCCGCCCGGATCGGTGGAGGGTCCGACGTCGTCGGTCGGGACGACGAGATGTCGCGCGATCACGACTGGGGACTGCGCCTCACCCTGCTCGTGGACGCGGCCCTCGTCACGGAGGTCGACCGACACCTCGGGGCCGAGCTGCCGGACGTCGTGCTCGGACACCCCGTCCGGTTCCCCATGACGTCCGATGCGTCGATCCGGCACCGAGTCGAGGTCGCGGACCCGCACGAGCTGCTGACCGGCCGGCTGGGCTTCGATCCTGCCCGCGCACCCATCGGCCTCGCGGACTGGCTGTCGCTGTCCGGGCAGGCGGCGCTGGAGGTCGTGGGCGGGGAGGTGTTCCTGGACACGGTCGGCGACCTGGGTGCCGCGCGGTGCGCGCTCGCGTGGTACCCCGACGACGTGTGGCGGTGGCTCGTCGCGTGTGCGTGGCGACGGATCGGTGAGGACCTGCCGTTGATGGGCCGATCCGGTATGCAGGGCGACGACCTCGGGTCACGGGTGCTCGCGGGGCGCCTGGTGGACGCGGCGATGCACCTCGGGTTCCTCCTGGACCGGCGGTGGGCGCCCTACCCGAAGTGGCGCGGCGCGGCGTTCGGTGAGCTCCCGCGAGCGGCTCACGCGGCGCCGGCGCTCGTCGGCTGCCTCACCGCGACGACGTGGCAGGACCGCGAGTCCCACCTGTGTCGGGCACTCACCCTGCTGCACGCGGCCGGTCGTGAGGCCGGACTGCCGGGCGTCGAGCGCCCGGTGGTGGCGTTCCACGACCGGCCGTTCCGCACGGTCTCCGGCGATCTGATCGAGGCGCTGCACACGGGGATCGCCGATCCGGAGATCCTGGCACTCCCCGTGCGCGTCGGCTCGGTCGAGCAGTACACCGACGACGTCCTCGTGCTGCAGAGCGCGGGGCGACGTCGTGCGATGGTGCGGGCGCTCTACGGAATCTGACCGGGGCGCGCGGTCACTCGTCGGAGAGCGTCATCGACGACAGCCGGCGACCGGCGAGGAACACCCCGGCCGACACGGCGATCAGCATCGTCAGTACGGCGTACCACCACGGCACGCCCTTCGCGTCGGAGGAGACGGTCGAGATGCTGTCGATCACCGAGGAACCCCAGGCCCGTGCCGACAGCCACTTCACCGGCCCGATCAGGGAGGAGAGGGTCGACTCCCAGACCAGCCAGTAGACGAGCGCGCCCACCACGCTGCGCTTCAGCAGCGTCGCGAGGACGATGAAGATCCCGACGTACGCCGTCCCGGACAGCAGCGCGCCGACGAACGCCCCCAGCGCGATCCGGTCCGAGCCGCCCGCCAGGATCAGGCCCGCCAGACCGAGCGGGACCGCCGCGAACAACACCACCGCGGCGAGGATCACGACGGCCTTGCTGGCCACGATCGCGATGCGCGGGACGGGCTTGCTCAGCAGATAGATGATCGAGCCGTCGTCCAGTTCGGAGCTGATCAGGGTCGAGGTGGCGATGAGCGCGACGATCGGCACGACGACGCCGACGCCGAAGACCTTGAGGAAGCCGATCTTGTCGCCGGGGCCGAAGTCGGCGCCCGCGAGCGAGCGCAACAGCAGGGCCAGGAGCACCAGCAGCACGGGCAGGACGAGCATCAGGTAGACGCGGGCACGGCCGACCAGGGAGCGGACGCCGAGGCGCAGGATGGCCGAGTTCATGCACCCACCAGGTAGCTGAAGACGCTCTCGAGCGACTCGTCGGTGGGTGTCAGCTCCAGGATCCGGATGCCGTGCTCGCGCGCGAGTCGCGGCACGACCCGCGCGAACCGGCCGGCGTCGTCGGACTCCACCTCGAGCAGCCCCTTGGTGCGCAGCCGCACGCCCCGCACGCAGTCGTCGCTCAGCAGGAGCCCGGCGAGCGCGCGCGGGTCCGAGCTGCGCACGACGTACTGGTTCGGACGGTCGGTCATCAGTCGGCGGATCTCGGCGAAGTCGCCGGACGCCGCGTGCCGGCTGGCGACCACGACCTCCACCTGCCGCGCGATCTGCTCGACCTCTTCCAGGATGTGGGAGCTGAAGACGATCACCTTGCCGCCGTCGCCGTAGCGCTGCAGCAGACCCATCATGTGTCGCCGCTGCACCGGGTCCATGCCGTTGAACGGTTCGTCGAGCAGCAGCACGTCCGGGTCGTGCACCAGCGCGCTCGCCACCTTGATGCGCTGCCGCATGCCCTTGGAGTACGTCGAGATCCGGCGATCGGCGGCGGCGGCCATGTCGACCTCGCCCACGGCGTACGCCGTCGCGGCGACCGGGTCGGGGACCTGGTGCAGGTCAGCGTTGAGTCGGACGAACTGCGCGCCGGTGAGGAAGTCGTAGAGCGGCTCGGCCACCGGCACGAGCCCGATCCGCCGGTAGATCCGCACGTCGCCGCGGGTGGGCACCCCGTCGATGGTGACGCTGCCCTTGGACGGTGGCAGCAGCCCGGCCATCATCGACAGCAGGGTGGACTTGCCGGCCCCGTTGGGCCCGAGCAGACCGGTGATCCCCGGGCCGATGCTCATGGTCACGTCGTTGACGGCGACGACGTTGCCGTACCAGCGGGACACGTCGTGCAGCAGCAGTTCGGTCACAGGGACGCCGCCTTCCGGGTGCGCCACATCAGCAGCAGGGTGGGCACGGCGATCCATAGCAGCGACACCACCACGAAGAACGCGCCCCACCCGAACCCGTGCGGGCGCACGATCGTGTCGCTGGGGGTGGGCTGACGACAGATGACGGAGGTCAGGGAGGCCACGGCGGTGAACGGGTTGAACGCCGCGGCGATCTGGGCGGTGGTCCTACTGCCGGACGCGGAGCTGGCACCGAGTACGGCGGTCACCACGCCCGAGCTCACGAGGAGCACGGCGATGCCCGCGGCGACCGCGAGGCCGGCCCGGGTCGCCAGGGCGGCGATCAGGCCGCTCACGGCCGCCAGGACGAGCGCGAGCACCGTGATCCCGAACAATGCGGAGAAGTAGTGCCGGGTGTGCTCGGCGTGGTCGAGGTCGGAGGTGAGGGCGACGGCGTACCAGATCGTGATGGGGACGACGATGACGGCGAAGAGCGCGGTCGCGAGCGCGGCGAGCCGCATCAGCACGTAGAGCGAGCGGGACAGCGGCCGGGCGAAGTAGAGCACGATCGTGCGGTAGCGCAGGTCGCGGGAGAAGAGCACCGGCGCCTGGGCGGCCGCGAAGATCGTGACGAGGAGCTGGGTCCAGTACGGCAGCCCGAAGTAGTTGGACAAGGGGGCGAAGAGGTCGGCCTGGTCCGAGAGCGCCATCTTCTTCAGCTGCAGGATCAGCCCCGCGAGCACCACGGCGGGCAGCAGGATGAGCGCGGCCATCAGCCAGGGCACGATCTTGGACTTGCCGGACCGACCGAGCCCGAAACAGTTGCGCAGCGAGGTCACGTAGAGGGACGCGGCGATCGCCCCCGTCCCGCGGCGGCGGCCCTCGAACGAGCGGTAGCCGATGTCGTGGATGACGCCGCGTCGACCCGCCGGGGTGCTCATCGCGGCCCTCCGGCTCTGTCGTTCGAAGCGGCACCGTCGTCTCCGCCCTCGATGGCGAAGACCTCCTCCAGGGTGTGGTGCACCTCGTGGATGCGCACCAGGCCCAGGTCCAGGTCGACCACCACGTCGCGGATCAGATCGAGGGTGGCCGGGTCCTCCACCCGGACCTCGATGCGCCGACCGGCCAGGCGCGTACGCCGTGCTCGACCAGCCGTTACCCCACGGCGCGGTCGCTGCCGGGCGGGCCCAGCACCTCGACCAGCACGTTGCCGGTGGTGTGGGTCAGGTCCCGGGTGCTCGAGGCGCGCAGGAGGCGACCGCCGTCGATGACCACGATGTAGTCGGCGGTGCGCTCCAGTTCGCCGAGCAGGTGGCTGGTGACCACCACGGAGATGCCGAAGTCGTGGCCGATCCGGTCGATCAGCCCGAGCATGTCGTCGCGCGCGCGGGGGTCCAGCCCGTTGGTCGGCTCGTCCAGCAGCACCAGCCGTGGGTCGTGCACGATCGCCTGAGCGAGCTTCGCGCGCTGGCGCATGCCCGTGGAGTAGCCGCCCATCGGGCGGTGCCGCTCCTCGTCGAGGCCGACGTGCCGCAGCGAGTCCGAGGTGCGCTCGCGGGCGGCGGCCCGGGGAAGGCCGGACATCATCGCCATGTGCAGGACGAAGTCGGCGGCGGTGACGTCCGCGGGCAGGCAGTCGTGCTCCGGCAGGTAACCGACCAGCTCCCGAATTCGGGCTCCCTCTGTGGCGGTGTCCATGCCGAGCACGCGCGCGGTGCCGGAGGTCGGGGGCAGCAGGCCGAGCAGCACCTTGATGAGAGTGGACTTCCCGGCGCCGTTCACCCCGACGACGCCGGTGATCCCCTCGGGGATCTGCACGCGCAGGTCGTCCAGCGCCCGCACCTTCGGGTACTGCACGACGACCCCGTCGATGTCGATGACCCCCATGCGCCCACACGCTACGGGAGGTGTTGCGCGCGTCCGGGCTACTTGGGCCGACTCGAGATCGCGCGTGGGCCGTGCGAGCGCATGAAAGTGACCGCAGCGCCTACTTCCCCCACGTGAGAGGCGCGCGAGCGCATGAAAGTGACCGCGGTGCCCATCTCCCACCACAGTGCCGGACGGGCAGCGCACCCGAGGCGCAGCGGCCTCGTCCGAGCCGTCTGCACACCGCCGCGGGCGTAGGAAAGCGACGGCAGCGCCGAATTCCCAACGGCACCGGTCCCGTCGAGGGACCAGCGGCGGCGTCCGACCAAGCCGGAGGAGACGGTCCTGCGAATCCGTCCGCCCGACGGCGGGCTGGTGCATGCGGCGTACGACGTGCGGGAGGTCATACGCGGTCGCGGGCTGCTCGATTTGGAGCACTGCGGGGGGCTCTGGCAGACTGTCGGGGTTGCTTGACGCGCGGGCGTCGGGCGGTGCACGGCGCCGGTTCGTACCGGGATGTCGTTCGCACCGACCGGTCCCGCCGCCCCGAAAACGTACGACGTGCAGCCCGAGTGGCCGGCGCGTGACGGGTGAGGGAAGCGCAGGCGGGGTCCCACCGGATCCAAGACCACCCACGGGTAGCAGTTTCGTTCCAGGCGTGCATGCGGCGTAAGGGCGACACACCCGAGCGCGGGGGTCGGAGGAACGGCAGGGCACAACAGTTCTTTTCACAGCACGATGACGGCGAGAGAGAGACGCACTCAGATGGCGGGACAGAAGATCCGCATCCGGCTGAAGTCGTATGACCACGAGGTCATCGACAGCTCGGCGCGCAAGATTGTCGACACGGTGACCCGTGCCGGCGCAACGGTGGTCGGCCCCGTGCCGTTGCCGACGGAGAAGAACGTCTTCTGCGTCATCCGTTCGCCGCACAAGTACAAGGACAGCCGCGAGCACTTCGAGATGCGCACGCACAAGCGGCTCATCGACATCATCGACCCGACCCCGAAGGCCGTCGACTCGCTCATGCGACTCGACCTGCCGGCGGACGTCAACATCGAGATCAAGCTCTAGATCGGTAGGTGACTCATCCATGACACACACGACTGAGCGCTCCGTGAAGGGCGTCCTCGGCAAGAAGCTCGGCATGACCCAGATCTGGGATGCCGACAACCGACTCATCCCGGTCACCGTGGTCGAAGCCGGCCCCTGCGTCGTGACGCAGGTACGCGGTGACGGCGAGGGTTACCACGCGGTGCAGCTCGCCTACGGCGAGATCGACCCGCGCAAGGTGACCAAGCCGATGCTGGGTCACTTCGAGAAGGCCGGGGTCACCCCCCGTCGCCACCTCGTGGAGATCCGCACCGCGGACGCGGCCGACTACCAGCTCGGCCAGGACGTCACCGCGGAGACCTTCGGCGACGGACAGGTGGTCGACGTGATCGGCCGCACCAAGGGCAAGGGCTTTGCCGGCGTCATGAAGCGTCACGGCTTCCACGGCGTGAGCTCCTCGCACGGCTCGCACAAGAACCACCGCAAGCCGGGCTCGATCGGTGGCTGCGCCACCCCGGGCCGTGTCTTCAAGGGCATGCGGATGGCCGGCCGGATGGGCGGCGAGCGCCAGACCACCCAGAACCTGACCATTCACGCGGTCGACGCCGAGCGCGGCGTACTGCTCATCAAGGGTGCCGTCCCCGGCCCCAAGGGTGGGTTGGTGCTGGTGCGCACTGCGGCCAAGTCAACCGAGAAAGGCGCCTGAGGCCGATGACTTCCGTTGACATCCAGACTCCCGCCGGCGCGACCGACGGCACCGTCGAGCTGCCTGCCGAGATCTTCGACGTGGCGACCAACGTGCCGCTGATCCACCAGGTCGTCGTCGCGCAGCTCGCTGCCGCACGGCAGGGCACGCACTCCACCAAGACCCGCGGCGAAGTCCGCGGTGGTGGCCGCAAGCCCTACGCCCAGAAGGGCACCGGCCGCGCGCGTCAGGGTTCCACCCGTGCGCCGCAGTTCGCCGGTGGTGGCGTCGTCCACGGCCCGCAGCCGCGCGACTACAGCCAGCGCACCCCGAAGAAGATGAAGGCCGCCGCCCTGCGCGGTGCCCTCTCCGACCGGGCGCGCCACGGCCGCATCCACGTCTACACCGGACTGGTCGAGGGCGACGTGCCCTCCACCCGCACGGCGGCGACGCTGCTCGGCAACGTGAGCGAGCGCAAGAACCTGCTCGTGGTGCTCAGCCGTGACGAGCGCAACGCGCTCCTCTCGGTGCGCAACCTGGAAGCCGTGCACACGCTGTACGCCGACCAGCTCAACACCTACGACGTGCTCTGCGCCGACGACCTGGTCTTCACCAAGGCCGCGCTCGATGCGTTCCTCGCCGGACCGCTGCAGGCCGCCAAGCTCACCACGCAGGAGGACGCGAAGTGACCAGCCGGATCCACATCAAGGACCCCCGCGACATCCTGCTGAAGCCGGTCGTCTCGGAGAAGTCGTACGCCCTGATGGACGAGGGCAAGTACACCTTCGTGGTCGACCCGCGTGCCAACAAGACCGAGATCAAGATCGCCGTCGAGAAGGTCTTCGACGTCAAGGTCTCCTCGGTCCACACGCTGAACCGCAAGGGCAAGACGCGTCGTACCAAGGCCGGCCTCGGCAAGCGCAAGGACACCAAGCGCGCGATCGTCTCCCTCAAGGAAGGTGCGATCGACATCTTCGGTGAGGTCGGCACTGCCGGCTGACCCGCGAGACATGTTGTCGCACATAGGACTTAGAGGGACAAGGACGTAAGGACGTAAGTATGGCTATCCGCAAGTACAAGCCGACGACGCCAGGCCGGCGTGGGTCGAGCGTGGCGGACTTCGTCGAGGTGACGCGCTCGACACCGGAGAAGTCTCTGGTGCGCCCGCTCGCCAAGACCGGCGGTCGCAACTCCTCGGGGCGCATCACCACCCGGCACATCGGTGGCGGTCACAAGCGCGCCTACCGGGTGATCGACTTCCGTCGCTCCGACAAGGACGGCATCCCCGCCAAGGTCGCGCACATCGAGTACGACCCGAACCGCACGGCGCGCATCGCGCTGCTGCACTACGCCGACGGCGAGAAGCGCTACATCGTGGCGCCGAACCGCCTCAGCCAGGGCGACCTGGTCGAGAACGGTCCGTCGGCCGACATCAAGCCCGGCAACAACCTGCCGCTGCGCAACATCCCGACCGGTACGGTCCTGCACTGCATCGAGCTGCGGCCCGGTGGCGGTGCGAAGATCGCCCGCTCGGCCGGTGCCCGCGTGCAGCTCGTCGCCAAGGACGGCCCGTACGCACAGCTGCGGATGCCGTCCGGTGAGATCCGCAACGTCGACGTCCGCTGCCGCGCCACGATCGGCGAGGTCGGCAACGCCGAGCAGAGCAACATCAACTGGGGCAAGGCCGGCCGGATGCGCTGGAAGGGCAAGCGCCCGACCGTCCGCGGTGTCGCGATGAACCCCGTGGACCACCCGCATGGTGGTGGTGAGGGCAAGACCTCCGGTGGTCGCCACCCGGTCAGCCCGTGGGGACAGGCCGAGGGCCGTACCCGCCGCCCCAACAAGGAGAGCGACAAGCTCATCGTGCGTCGCCGTCGAAAGAAGCGATAAGACATGCCACGTAGCCTGAAAAAGGGTCCCTTCGTCGACGACCACCTTCAGAAGAAGGTCGATGTCCAGAACGAAGCCGGCACCAAGAACGTCATCAAGACCTGGTCCCGCCGGTCGATGATCACCCCCGACATGCTCGGCCACACCCTGGCCGTGCACGACGGTCGCAAGCACGTCCCGGTCTTCGTGACCGAGTCGATGGTCGGCCACAAGCTCGGGGAGTTCGCACCGACTCGCACCTTCAAGGGTCACGAGAAGGACGACCGGAAGGGGCGCCGCCGCTGACGCGGGGGGATCACCGATGACGAATACAGAGACGATTTCCGAAGGGAGCGCGATGCAGGCCACAGCCTCGGCCCGGTACGTCCGGGTCACGCCGCAGAAGGCCCGACGAGTCGTGGACATGATCCGCGGCAAGCAGGCCGGCGAAGCCATCGCCGTGCTCACCTTCGCGCCGCAGACGGCGAGCGAGCCGGTGCTGAAGGTGCTTCGCAGCGCCATCGCCAACGCCCGCGTCACCGCCGACAAGCACTCGCAGGCATTCGACGAGCGCACCCTCGTGGTCAGCGCCGCGTACGTCGACGAGGGCCCCACGATGAAGCGGTTCCGCCCGCGTGCCCAGGGTCGGGCCAGCCAGATCCTCAAGCGCAGCAGCCACATCACCGTGCAGGTCACCCAGCCGGATTCGCAGGAAGGACGGCGATAACCATGGGTCAGAAGGTCAACCCGAACGGTTTCCGCCTCGGCATCACCACCGAGCACAAGAGCCGCTGGTACGCCGACAGCAACAAGGCCGGCCAGCGCTACCGCGACTACGTCAAGGAAGACGTGGCCATCCGTCGCCTCATGTCCAAGGGCATGGAGCGCGCGGGCATCAGCCGCGTCGACATCGAGCGCACCCGTGACCGGGTCCGCATCGACATCCACACCGCGCGTCCCGGCATCGTCATCGGTCGCCGCGGCGCTGAGGCCGACCGGCTGCGCGGTGAGCTGGAGAAGCTCACCGCCAAGCAGGTGCAGCTGAACATCCTCGAGGTCAAGAACCCCGAGGCCGACGCTCAGCTGGTCGCGCAGGGCATCGCCGAGCAGCTGTCGGCGCGGGTGAACTTCCGTCGTGCGATGCGCAAGGGCATGCAGTCCAGCCAGCGCGCCGGTGCCAAGGGCATCCGGGTGATGGTCTCCGGTCGTCTGAACGGCGCCGAGATGAGCCGCACCGAGTTCTACCGCGAGGGCCGCGTCCCGCTGCACACGCTGCGCGCGAACATCGACTACGGCTTCTACGAGGCCAAGACGACGTTCGGTCGCATCGGCGTCAAGGTCTGGATCTACAACGGTGACCTCACCGCCAAGGAACTGGCACGCGAGCAGGCCGCCGCGCCGTCGCGCCCGGCCCGCCGGCGTGACGACCGTGGTCCGCGCACCGACCGTGGTGGCGACCGGGGCGCGAGCCGTCCCCGTCGTGACGACGCGCCGGCTGCCGGGCAGACCGCTGCCCCCGCGACCGACGCACCCGCGCCGGCCGCCGAGGGGGTGCAGGCCTGATGTTGATTCCGCGTCGTGTCAAGCACCGCAAGCAGCACCACCCCGGTCGCAGCGGCGCCGCCAAGGGCGGCACCCGCGTCACGTTCGGTGACTTCGGCATCCAGGCTCTCGAGCCCGCCTACGTCACCAACCGGCAGATCGAGTCCGCTCGTATCGCCATGACCCGCTACATCAAGCGAGGCGGAAAGGTGTGGATCAACATCTACCCCGACCGCCCGCTGACCAAGAAGCCGGCCGAGACCCGGATGGGTTCCGGTAAGGGTTCGCCCGAGTGGTGGATCGCCAACGTCAAGCCCGGACGCGTGATGTTCGAGCTGTCCGGTGTGTCCGAAGACGTCGCACGCGAGGCCATGCGCCTGGCGATGCACAAGTTGCCGATGAAGTGCCGCTTCGTCGCACGTGAGGGTGGTGACTTCTGATGGCTACCGGTTCCAAGGACCTCATGCCGAAGGCGCTGCGTGAGTTCGACGACGCGCGTCTCGACGAAGAGTTGGGCAAGGCCAAGCAGGAGCTGTTCAATCTGCGGTTCCAGTCCGCGACCGGCCAGCTGGAGAACAACTCCCGGCTGCGCGCGGTCCGCAAGGACATCGCCCGGCTCTACACCGAGATGCGTGAGCGAGAGCTCGGCATCGGCCAGGCGCCCACCGACGAGTCCCCCTCGAAGGTGAGCTGACATGAGCGAGAACCCGCAGGAGAAGACCGTGACCGATGACGATCGCAACTACCGCAAGACGCGGCAGGGCTACGTCGTGAGCGACAAGATGGACAAGACCGTCGTGGTCGAGGTCGAGGATCGCGTCAAGCACGCGCTCTACGGCAAGGTCATCCGTCGCACCACGAAGATCAAGGCGCACGACGAGACCAACGACTGTGGTGTCGGCGACCGCGTCCAGATCATGGAGACCCGCCCGTTGTCAGCGCACAAGCACTGGCGCATCGTGCAGATCCTCGAACGAGCGAAGTAACCCAAAAACCACTAGTTCCGCAAGGCTCACCGCTGCGCGGTGAGAACCAGTGAGACGACAGGAGAAAACCAGTGATCCAGCAGGAGTCGCGACTTCGCGTCGCCGACAACACCGGTGCCAAGGAGATCTTGTGCATTCGGGTTCTCGGCGGCTCGGGCCGTCGCTACGCCGGCATCGGTGACACGATCGTGGCGACCGTCAAGGACGCCATCCCCGGTGGCAACGTCAAGAAGGGCGACGTCGTCAAGGCTGTCATCGTGCGCACCCGCAAGGAGCGCCGCCGGGCCGACGGCTCGTACATCCGATTCGACGAGAACGCAGCGGTGATCCTCAAGGGCGACGGTGACCCCCGGGGCACCCGCATCTTCGGCCCGGTGGGCCGCGAGCTGCGCGAGAAGCGCTTCATGAAGATCATCTCGCTGGCCCCGGAGGTGCTCTGAACCATGGCGTTGAAGAAGAAGGTGGCGGCTCCTACCAAGCCGACCATGAAGATCAAAAAGAACGACCTGGTCCAGGTCATCAGCGGCCGTTCGCAGAAGAACGGCGGTGACCGGGGCAAGCAGGGCAAGGTCATCGCGGTGTACCCCGAGAACGGTCGGGTGCTCGTCGAGGGCATCAACCGGGTGACCAAGCACGTGCGTGCGGGTCAGCCCGGTGGTGGCTCCGGCGGCATCGAGGTCGTCGAGGCGCCGATCCACGTGAGCAACGTGGCCGTGGTCGACCCCGAGACCGGCAAGCCCACCCGTATCCGGACCCGCGTCGAGCAGGTCGAGCGTGACGGGCGCACCAAGACCGTCCGTACCCGTGTCGCGGTGCGTTCCGGAAAGGACCTGTGATGACTGCTACTGCCACTCCGACCACGACGGCATCGGCATCGTCGACGCCCCGCATGAAGGCGCGCTACCACGCCGAGATCAAGGCCGCACTGCGCGAGCAGTTCGACTTCGGCAACGTCATGCAGGTGCCCGGCGTCGTGAAGGTCGTCGTCAACATGGGTGTGGGCGACGCAGCCCGCGACTCCAAGCTGATCGATGGTGCCATCAAGGATCTCGCCGCGATCACCGGCCAGAAGCCGGCGGTCACCCAGGCCCGCAAGTCGATCGCGCAGTTCAAGCTGCGCGAGGGCATGCCGATCGGCGCGCACACCACGCTGCGCGGCGACCGTATGTGGGAGTTCCTGGACCGCCTCGTCTCGGTCGCTCTGCCGCGTATCCGTGACTTCCGTGGCCTGTCGCCCAAGCAGTTCGACGGCAACGGCAACTACACGTTCGGCCTCACCGAGCAGTCGGTCTTCCACGAGATCGACCAGGACCGCATCGACCGGGTCCGCGGGATGGACATCACGGTCGTGACGACCGCCAGCAACGACGACGAGGGCCGGGCGCTGTTGCGCGCACTGGGCTTCCCGTTCAAGGAGAACTGACCCGTGGCCAAGACCGCCCTAGTCAAGAAGTCCGAGCGCAAGCCGAAGTTCGCCGTCCGCGGCTACACCCGGTGCCAGCGCTGTGGCCGGCCGCACGCGGTGTACCG
Source organism: Allobranchiibius sp. GilTou38 (assembly GCF_017565325.1). Lineage (NCBI taxonomy): Bacteria > Bacillati > Actinomycetota > Actinomycetes > Micrococcales > Dermacoccaceae > Allobranchiibius > Allobranchiibius sp. GilTou38. Next base: position 159,934 of record NZ_JAGEKN010000009.1, read on the forward strand.
CAAGTTCGGCCTGTGCCGCATCTGCCTGCGTGAGATGGCACACCGTGGCGAGCTGCCCGGTGTGACCAAGAGCTCCTGGTGAGCTCGACGTACGTCGAACAACTTCCCGTCATGGGTCGCACCGATGCGAGCCAGGACATCACTACGAACTACACCGTAGGTCGGCCGCGGACATCCCGCGGCCCCGAAACCGCGGTGAGGAAGGGCAGAGCAGCCCAATGACCATGACCGATCCGATCGCGGACATGTTGACGCGGGTCAGGAACGCCAACTCGGCGCACCACGACTCCACGTCCATGCCGTTCTCGAAGTTGAAGTCCCACATCGCCGAGATCCTGCAGGCCGAGGGCTACATCGGTGGCTTCCGGGTGGAGGACGCCGAGGTGGGCAAGACCTTGATCATCGACCTGAAGTACGGCCCCAACCGGGAGCGCTCCATCGCGGGCGTCCGACGGGTGTCCAAGCCGGGTCTGCGTGTCTACGCCAAGTCCACGAACATGCCTCGCGTGCTCGGTGGCCTCGGTGTTGCGATCGTGTCCACGTCCTCCGGTCTGTTGACCGACCGGCAGGCAGCAAACAAGGGCGTTGGCGGGGAAGTCCTCGCCTACGTCTGGTGACCAGGAACTAAGGAGGAATCAACGATGTCTCGTATCGGACGTCTCCCCGTTCCGGTCCCGGCCGGAGTCGATGTGTCGATCGACGGTCGTACCGTCAACGTCAAGGGCCCCAAGGGTCAGTTGGATCTGACGCTGCCCGAGCCGATCACGGTCGCCCAGGACGAGGGTGTGCTGCAGGTGTCGCGGCCCAACGACGAGCGTGAGTCCCGCGCCCGCCACGGCCTCACCCGCAGCCTCATCAACAACATGGTCGTCGGTGTCACCGAGGGCTACACGAAGAAGTTGGAGATCCACGGCACCGGTTACCGCGTGGTCGCGAAGGGTTCCAACCTGGAGTTCGCTCTGGGGTACAGCCACTCGATCACGGTGACCGCCCCCGAGGGCATCTCCTTCGCCGTCGAGAACCCCACCCGGTTCTCGGTCACCGGCATCGACAAGCAGCTCGTCGGCGAAGTGTCGGCGAACATCCGCAAGTTGCGCAAGCCCGACCCGTACAAGGCCAAGGGCGTTCGCTATGAAGGCGAGCGCATCCGCCGCAAGGTCGGAAAGGCTGGTAAGTAAGCCATGGCAAAGATCATCAAGCGCTCCACGAGCAAGCAGGCTGCCCGGGCACGTCGTCACTTCCGGTTGCGCAAGCGCATCTCGGGTACGACGCAGCGTCCCCGGCTGGTCGTCTCGCGCTCCTCGCGTCACGTCTTCGTCCAGGTCGTCGACGACACCGTCGGCAAGACCGTGGCGTCCGCCTCCACGATGGAAGCGGACCTGCGCACCTTCGACGGTGACAAGACCGCCAAGGCCAAGCAGGTCGGCCAGCTGGTCGCCGCCCGCGCCAAGGAAGCCGGCGTGGAATCCGTCGTCTTCGACCGCGGAGGCAACAAGTACGCCGGCCGCGTCGCAGCGATCGCCGACGGCGCCCGCGAGGGTGGCCTGACCCTATGAAAACCCCACGAAGTTCTCCGCTAGCGCTCCGATACTTCGCGGGGACCCCGGGTCTGACGACTCGCATGTTTGCAATCACGAAGGTGAGGAACCACTGATGCCTGGACCCCAGCGTCGAGGTGCCGGTGGCCCGAGTCAGGGCACCGGATCCGACAACAGCAACGCCGCAGCCGGCGGCAACGACCGTGGCGGTCGTGGCGGCGGGCGCGGCGGCAACGACCGCGGTGGCCGCGGTGGCCGCGGAGGTGACGACCGCAACCAGTACCTGGAGCGCGTGATCACCATCAACCGCGTGTCCAAGGTGGTCCAGGGTGGCCGCCGGTTCAGCTTCACCGCGCTCGTCGTGGTCGGAGACGGCCAGGGCAGCGTCGGCGTCGGCTACGGCAAGGCCAAAGAGGTCCCCTCGGCCATCGCCAAGGGCGTCGAGGAGGCCAAGAAGAGCTTCTTCCGCGTCCCGATGATCGGCGAGACCATCCCGCACCCCATCCAGGGTGAGGCGGCCGCCGGTGTCGTGCTGCTGAAGCCGGCTTCGCCCGGTACCGGTGTCATCGCCGGTGGTCCGGTGCGCGCCGTCCTGGAGTGCGCCGGTATCCACGACGTGCTGTCCAAGTCGCTCGGCTCGGACAACGCGATCAACATCGTGCACGCCACGGTGGCGGCGCTGAAGGGCCTGGAGCGGCCCGAGGCCGTTGCCGCCCGCCGCGGGTTGCCGCTGGACCACGTGGCTCCGGCCCGTATGCAGCGCGCGATGGCGGAGGCTGCCGCGTCCGCGAAGGCAGGTGCGTGATGGCATCGCTGAAGGTGACGCAGATTCGTTCCGACATCGGTGGCAAGCCGCAGCACCGCGAGACCCTGCGTTCGCTCGGTCTCAAGCGCATCGGCCACACCGTCGTCAAGGAGGACCGTCCCGAGTTCCGCGGGATGGTCCGCTCGGTCGCCCACCTGGTGACCGTCGAGGAGACTGACTGATGACTGAGAACAACGCCGAGACGACCTCGGCACCGCTCAAGGAGCACGCGCTCAAGGTGCACCACCTGCGCCCCGCTCCTGGCGCGAAGAAGGCCAAGACCCGCGTGGGCCGTGGTGAAGGTTCCAAGGGCAAGACCGCCGGTCGTGGCACCAAGGGCACCAGCGCCCGCTACCAGGTGTCCGCCGCGTTCGAGGGCGGTCAGACGCCGCTGCACATGCGTCTGCCGAAGATGCGGGGCTTCAAGAACCCCGCCAAGGTGACCTACCAGGTCGTGAACCTGGACAAGATCACCGCCCTCTTCCCCGAGGGTGGCGCGGTCGGCACCTCCGAGCTCGTCGCCAAGGGCGCGGTCCGCAAGGGCGTGCCGGTCAAGGTGCTCGGCACCGGCGAGATCGGTGTGTCGGTGCAGTTGACGGTCGACGCGTTCTCGCACTCCGCCAAGGAGAAGATCGAGGCCGCCGGCGGTTCCATCACCTCGGCGTGACCCGTGCAGGCCTGCCGCCCCGGCGGTAGGCCAACCGGCGTACGAACCAGGCCTGCGCCCCGGTAGCGTGGCACCCTCACGAGGGTCTCGCCGCCGGGGCGTCGGCATGCCAGGTATTGTCAGCTCATTGCCCACCCGCCTCGCACGTCGACCGGGACGGCGGACCGGATGCTGAAGCGCCCGGTCAGTCCGTAGAACAGGTCGTCACCTCACCGGAGGTCGGCCGCCCGTAGGAGGACCTGTTGCTCACCGCCGCCGCCCGTGCGTTCAAGACGCCGGACCTGCGCAAGAAGATCCTGTTCACCCTCCTGGTGATGGCGATCTTCCGGCTCGGATCGCACATCCCCACCCCCGGGATCAGCTTCAAGCTGATCCAGGCCTGCCAGAAGGGCGCCGGGTCCAACCAGAGCTTCCTCGGTCTGGCCAACCTCTTCTCCGGCGGCGCCCTGCTGCAGCTGTCGGTCTTCGCGCTCGGGATCATGCCCTACATCACGGCCAGCATCATCGTGCAGCTGCTGACGGTGGTGATCCCTCGCTTCGAGGAGCTGAAGAAGGAGGGGCAGTCCGGCCAGACGAAGATGACGCAGTACACGCGTTATCTGACGATCGGTCTGGCGCTCCTGCAGTCCGCGACCCTGGTCACCGCCGCGAAGGCGAACCCCTCGACGCTGCTCGGTGGCGACTCCAGCACCTGCCCGACGATCATGCCGAACCAGGGCGTCTTCTACCTGATCATCATGGTGCTGGTCCTGACCGCCGGCACCGGCCTGATCATGTGGCTCGGTGAGCAGATCACCGAGCGGGGCATCGGCAACGGCATGTCGCTGCTGATCCTGACCGCCGTCGCGGCCAGGGTGCCCGGTTCGGTGTGGGCCATCCACGACCAGGGCTGGGGCAAGTTCCTGCTGGTCGTCGTGATGGGCCTCGTCGTCACCGTCGCCGTGGTCTTCGTGGAGAACTCCCAGCGACGCATCCCGGTGCAGTACGCCAAGCGGATGGTGGGCCGGCGGATGTACGGCGGGATGTCGACGTACCTTCCGCTCAAGGTCAACATGGCCAACGTCATCCCGATCATCTTCGCGACCTCCCTGCTGTCCCTCCCGGTGCTGCTCGCCGGGTTCGCCCAACCGAGCGACCGCAGCAAACCGGCGGCGGGCTGGGCGCAGTGGGTGCTGAACAACCTCAACCGCGGTGACCACTGGTCCTACATGCTGCTGTCGACGGTCCTCGTGGTGTTCTTCACCTTCTTCTACGTCTCGATCACCTACCAGCCCGAAGAGGTCGCGGACAACCTGAAGTCGGCGGGGTCGTTCATCCCCGGCGTCCGCGCGGGCAAGGCGACGGCGGACTACCTGAACTACGTGCTGACCCGCATCACCGTCGTGGGCGCGGTCTACCTGGGTGTCCTCGCCCTCATCCCGCTCATCGCCCTGGCGATGGTGGGTGCCAACTCCAACTTCCCGTTCGGGGGCGCCTCGATCCTGATCCTGGTGGGCGTCGGCCTGGAGACGGTGAAGCAGGTCGACTCCAAGCTGCAGCAGCATCACTACGAGGGATTCCTGCGGTCCGACGAGCCCGGTGCGAAGTCGAAGCCGAAGGCCTCCAAGGCAGCCAAGAAGGAGCAGACGGCAGGAGGCCGGGTGTGAGGTTGATCATCCTGGGCCCCCCGGGGGCCGGCAAGGGCACGCAGGCGGAACGGTTGTGCGCCACCCACGGGATCCCGCACGTGTCGACCGGTGACATCTTCCGGGCGAACATCAAGGACGAGACCCCGCTCGGCAAGCAGGTCAAGGACATCTTGGACGCCGGCGGCTACGTGACCGACGAGATCACCAACCAGATCGTCGCCGACCGGCTCGCGCAGCCGGACGCGACCGACGGGTTCCTGCTCGACGGCTACCCGCGCACCATGGCCCAGGTGGACGCTCTCGACGCGCTCCTGGCCCGTGACGGCCACCACGTCGACGGCGTGCTGCGCCTGATGGTCGACGACGACGAGCTGGTCGCGCGCCTCACCGAGCGCGCGAAGACCTCCGGACGCGTCGACGACTCCGAGCAGGTCATCCGGGAACGTCAGGAGATCTACAACAAGGAGACCCACCCGCTCGCGCAGACCTACGCCGAGCGCGGTCTGCTGCACGAGCTGGACGGCATGGGTGAGGTCGACGAGGTGACCCGTCGTATCGACGAGACACTCGACCAGCTCGTATCCCGCACGGCCTGACGCCGGCCGGAACCGTGTGATGTTCGGCAGGGAGCGACTGCCCGTCAAGACTGCCGACCAGCTGCACTCGATGCGCGCGGCGGGTCTGGTCGTCGGTCGGTGTCTGCAGATGGTGCGCGAACACGCCGTCGCTGGTACGACGACCGGCCGCCTGGACGACCTCGCACACGCCTTCATCCGCGATGCCGGGGCGACGCCGAGCTTCCTCGGCTATCAGGGCTTCCCGGCGACGTTGTGCATCTCGGTCAACGACGAGGTCGTGCACGGCGTCCCGGGGGAGCGGGTGCTGGAGGACGGCGACCTCGTCTCGGTCGACTGCGGCGCCATCGTCGACGGCTGGCACGGTGACGCGGCCATCACCCTGCCCGTCGGCGACTACGCCACCGCAGGAGACCGCGCGCTGACCCGCACCACCCGTGACGCGCTATGGGCCGGCATCGCCGCGTTCCGGCCGGGGCGCGGTGTCTACGAGCTCGGCCAGGTCATCGAGGAGCGCGTGGCCGCGGGAGCGGCGGCCTGGCAGGCGGACGGCCTGTCGGTCGACTTCGGCATCGTCGACGGCTACACCGGGCACGGCATCGGGCAGGAGATGCACATGGAGCCCACCGTCTTCAACGAACGGGTGCGTGCCTCCGGGCCGGTCATCCGCGAGGGGGCGACCGTCGCGATCGAGCCGATGGTCACTCTGGGCGGTCACGAGACCCACGAGTTGGAGGACGGCTGGACCGTCCGGACCGATGACGGGGCGCGGGCGGCCCACTGGGAGCACACGGTCGCGGCGACGCCGGGCGGCCTGTGGGTGTTGACGGCGGTCGACGGCGGCGAGGCCGACCTCGCGGCGGCGGGCGCGACCTACGCGCCCCTGCGCTGACGAAACCGGGGCATGACCTGCATCGTTGAGGCAGGATGACCGGTTGACGGGTCAATCGGACCGGGCGACGGGCCGCAGCGAGAAAAGTGGGCGATGAGCGACTTCGAGAACTTCTTCCCCCGCGAGCCGCAGACCCAGCAGGACGACGACGACGACTTCGAGTACCGCCGCGACCTTCGCGACGGCCACACCGCCGTGCTGCCGTTGCTGCTCGGCGGCCTGCTCGGGGCGGTTGCCTTCGCGATCGCGGGGTTCGCCGTGGGAACCGCCCGCAGCGGGGGTGGCACGTCCGCCGCCGCGAGCACGACCACCGCCTCCACCACCGTCACCACCACGGCCGCCCCCGTCACCACGACCGTCTCGAGCGTGTCGACGGCGGCGGGCCGTGAGCAGACCCGGGTCCTCACCACCACGTTGGCGGCCGCGCCACGCACGGTCACGATGACCGGCTCCGTCACGACCGTTCGAACACCCGGCACGACCGTGACCCGCACCGCGAGCGCGAGCACCACCCCCACCGTGACCCGGACCGCGCCCGGCACCACCGTGACGCGCACCGCGACCACGACCGCGACCGTGACGGTCACGGCGCGGCCGACGCGGCCTCGGTGAGCCATCGGGGGCGCAACATCGGCACCGCGTGACCGGTGCGTCGTTCGGCGCGATTTGGGCGGGATCAGTGGGACAGGTAAGCTGATGTGTCGGTTCACGGGTGTGTTCCGCGCTACATCGTGCCCAGGACGGGTTCGGCTTGCGCGACCACCTCTTCCTCGTCTCGATCCCACGGCGGGCCCTTGCGGCCCTCGTGCGGTGAGGACGCGGACCGGGGGGTCGCAGGCAGACTCGCGAATCGACATTCCAGGGACGTCCATCATGGGCGCACCCGTTCCGCAGGTGAGTTGGAGGACATGGCCAAGAAGGACGGTGTCATCGAGATCGAGGGCACGATCGTCGAAGCTCTCCCGAACGCGATGTTCCGGGTGGAGCTGAGCAACGGTCACAAGGTGTTGGCCCACATCTCAGGGAAGATGCGACAGCACTACATCCGGATCCTCCCCGAGGACCGCGTCGTGGTGGAGCTCAGCCCGTATGACCTGACCCGTGGCCGCATCGTCTTCCGGTATCGCTGACGGAGCAACTGCACGAACCCATCACTGCCCGATCCCGTTCGCGGGTGTCGGGCACCGACTTCGAAGACAAAAGGTGCGATGAAAGTCCAGCCGAGCGTCAAGAAGATCTGTGACAACTGCAAGGTGATCCGCCGTAACGGCCGGGTCATGGTGATCTGCGAGAACGCCCGCCACAAGCAGCGGCAGGGCTGACCCGCAGCCAACCGGCAGCGGTCGCGTTCTTCGCCTAGAACGCGCACGTCACAACTTCATACGACGACACATATCAGTGCGACGACGTACGTCGTCGCTATTGCAGGTACCCGGCCCCGGTGAGCACTCCTCACCGGACGTCACCCCCGGCTCGGAGGCCGGGGACCCATCTCAGCCCACTCCGGCTGGTCATGGGACCGGTACCCGCACCAGACCTCCGAAGACACACAGGAGAACCGCCAGATGGCACGCCTCATCGGTGTCGACCTGCCGCGCGAGAAGCGCGTCGAGGTCGCACTCACCTACATCTACGGCGTGGGTCGCACCCGCGCCACTCAGACGCTGGAAGCAACCGGCGTCAACCCGGACACCCGTGTCCGTGACCTCAGCGAGGAGGAGCTGGTTCAGCTCCGCGACCACCTCGAGGCGAGTTTCCGCCTCGAAGGTGACCTGCGCCGTGAGGTGGCCGCCGACATCCGCCGCAAGGTGGAGATCGGTTCCTACCAGGGCCTGCGTCACCGTCGCGGCCTGCCCGTGCACGGCCAGCGCACCAAGACCAACGCGCGTACCCGCAAGGGCCCCAAGCGCACCGTCGCCGGCCGCAAGAAGGCGAAGTAAGACCCCACCGGGGTCCGTCCCTTCGCTCTTCCACCCTCGTTACTCGCTGAAGTCGAACCAGGAGATTCATACATATGCCTCCCAAGAGCCGCCCCGCGGCCGGCGCCAAGAAAGTGCGCCGCAAGGAGAAGAAGAACGTTGCGGCAGGCCACGCCTACGTTCGCAGCACCTTCAACAACACGATCGTCTCGATCACCGACCCCAACGGCGCCGTCATCGCATGGGCCTCGTCCGGTCAGGTCGGATTCAAGGGCTCCCGCAAGTCCACGCCGTACGCCGCGCAGATGGCCGCCGAGGCCGCTGCGCGTCGGGCGATGGAGCACGGCATGAAGAAGGTCGACGTCTTCGTCAAGGGCCCCGGCTCCGGTCGTGAGACCGCGATCCGCTCCCTGGCCGCCGCCGGCCTCGAGGTCGGCGCCATCCAGGACGTCACCCCTCAGCCGCACAACGGTGTCCGCCAGCCCAAGCGTCGTAGCTGAGCGCCGACCCGAGTCTTTCAAGGAGATCTGAATCATGGCCCGTTACACCGGCCCCATCACCAAGAAGTCGCGTCGCCTCAAGACCGACCTCGTCGGGGGTGACAAGTCCTTCGAGATGCGCCCCTTCCCGCCCGGCCAGCACGGCCGCGGCCGGATCCAGGAGAACGAGTACCTCCTGCAGCTGCAGGAGAAGCAGAAGGCTCGCTTCACCTACGGCATCATGGAGAAGCAGTTCGTCCGCTACTACAAGGAAGCCGTCCGCCGTCAGGGCCGGACCGGTGAGGTGCTCCTCACCATCCTGGAGTCGCGGCTGGACAACGTGGTCTACCGCGCCGGCCTCGCCCGCACCCGTCGTGCGTCGCGTCAGTTGGTCAGCCACGGCCACTTCCAGGTCAACGGCAAGAACGTCGACATCCCGTCCTACCGGGTGGAGCAGTACGACATCATCACCGTTCGCGAGAAGTCCCGCGAGATCTTCCCGATCCAGCTGGCTCGCGAGACCTTCGGTGAGCGCCCGGTCCCGGCCTGGCTGCACGTCGTGCCCGGCACGCTGCAGATCCTGGTGCACTCGCTGCCGACCCGCGCGCAGATCGACAGCGTGCTGACCGAGCAGCTGATCGTGGAGCTCTACTCCAAGAACTGATCCCTCCTCGGTTGTCAGCGGATTCCTGGCGGATACGCCTCGAATCCGCTGACAACCGGTGAAGGTCACTGCAGAACGCGCGTGAGTGGACCGAAGCTCACGCGCTGCGTACACGAGGCGTCAAATAGCGGTCGCCCGTGGGAAGGAAAGAAACAGTGCTCATCGCACAGCGCCCCACCCTGAGCGAGGAAGTCGTCGCCGACAACCGCTCACGGTTCGTCATCGAGCCGCTGGAGCCCGGCTTCGGCTACACGCTCGGCAACTCCCTGCGCCGGACCCTGCTGTCCAGCATCCCCGGTGCCTCCGTCACCAGCCTGCGCATCGATGGTGTGCAGCACGAATTCACCACGATCCCCGGTGTCAAGGAAGACGTCACCGAGATCATCCTCAACATCAAGAGCCTGGTGGTGTCCTCCGAGCAGGACGAGCCGGTCGTCATGTACCTGCGCAAGCAGGGCCCCGGCGCCGTCACGGCTGCCGACATCGCGCCGCCCGCAGGCGTCGAGGTGCACAACCCCGACCTGCAGATCGCGACGCTGAACGACTCCGGCAAGGTCGAGATGGAGCTGACGGTCGAGCGTGGCCGCGGTTACGTCTCCGCTCAGCAGAACAAGTCCGCCGATCAGGAGATCGGCCGTATCCCGGTCGACTCCATCTACTCCCCGGTGCTGTCCGTGACCTACAAGGTCGAGGCCACCCGTGTGGAGCAGCGCACCGACTTCGACAAGCTGATCGTGGACGTCGAGACCAAGAACTCGATGGCCCCCCGTGACGCGATGGCCTCGGCCGGTATGACGCTGGTCGAGCTCTTCGGTCTGGCCCGCGAGCTCAACGTCGAGGCCGAGGGCATCGACATGGGCCCCTCGCCGACGGACGCCGTTCTCGCGGCTCACCTGTCGATGCCGATCGAGGACCTGGACCTCACCGTCCGCTCCTACAACTGCCTCAAGCGCGAGGGCATCCACACCGTGGGTGAGCTCGTCGGACGCAGCGAGGCCGACCTGCTCGACATCCGCAACTTCGGTGCCAAGTCGATCGACGAGGTCAAGGAGAAGCTGGTCGAGATGGGTCTGCAGCTCAAGGACAGCCCTCCCGGGTTCGACGCGAGCGCCATCGCCGACCGGTACGACGACGATGAGGATGCACCCGAGACCGACGTCAGTTTTGCCGAGGACGAGCAGTACTGAGCCGCTTTGAGTCCGCTGCCACCGCAGCGTGATTCGTAGACCAAGGAGATTCAATGCCTACCCCTACCAAGGGCCCCCGCGTCGGCGGCGGTCCTGCGCACGAGCGGCTCATCCTGGCCAACCTGGCCACGGCGTTGTTCGAGCACGACCGGATCACCACCACCGAGGCCAAGGCCAAGCGGCTGCGTCCGCTGGCCGAGCGACTGGTCACCTTTGCCAAGCGCGGTGACCTGCACGCCCGTCGCCGGGTGCTGACGGTGGTGCGCGACAAGGGCGTCGTACACCGTCTCTTCACCGAGATCGCGCCCGACATGGCCGAGCGCAGCGGCGGCTACACCCGGATCACCAAGATCGCTCCGCGCAAGGGCGACAACGCCCCGATGGCCGTGATCGAGCTGGTCCGCGAGACCGTCAACGCCAAGCCCAAGCGCGCGGTCGTCGCCGAGGCGGAGGGCGCCACCCGACGTTCCGCTGCCGACAAGGCCGCCGAGTCCGCCGAGTCCGCTGCACCTGCCGAGGGCAAGTACGGCGCCGACTCGGCCGCCCCGCTGGACGGCGGCGCGTCGCCCGACCCCGAGAAGTTCGTGGTCAAGGGCAACGAGGACTCGATGAAGTACCACGTCGAGGGTTCGCGGTGGTACGACTCGACCGAGGCCGAGGTCTGGTTCACCACCGCCGAGGCCGCGCATGCCGCGGGCTTCGAGCCGGCCGGTGGCGAGGCTGCGCAGTCCGGTGCCCCGGAAGAGGCGTCCGACGCCTCCTCCGAGTCCGACGACTGAGCCTGCACACCGTTTCGCCGAAGGGCCGTCACCCAGGGGGTGGCGGCCCTTCGCCGTCCCCGGGTGTGGACGACCGGGTGCTGCAGTGGGACAGCCGACGGGATGCGAGGCTGGGGGCGGCACACTTCGGCCCCTAGGAGGAATCGATGACCGATCCCAGCGACGACGGCACGACCCCTGAGCAGGATGCTCCCGCAGGCACCACCGAAGCGGACGACAAGAGGGCGCAGACGGCCTCGGCCGGAGCGACCGCGGCTGACGCGGAGTCCGCTTCGGATGACCCGGAGGCGACCGACGGCTGAGCGTGCTCCAGCCAGATCAGGGTCGTGGCGCGCCCTCTACGGCGCGCTGCGACCCTGTCGTCGTTCTCCGGGAGCCGGCGTCGCGGCCGAAGGCCCGGGCGAGCGGGACGATCCCGAGGATCAGCACCATCGGGAGGGCGAACCCGTAGCGCAGCGAATCCTTGCCGACCGCTCCGGTCATCACCGACCCCAGCACCGCACCAAGATAGTTGAACTGGTTGAAGCGCGCGATGACCGCGTCGACCCGGGCACGCTCGGCCGCGGGGTCGAGCCCGGACCCTTCGTGGGCGATGGACGCCGCCGCGGAGAAGCTCAGCGGCGCGACCACCGCGACACCGACGCCGAGGACCACGAAGCCGCCCATCGCGACGTACGAGGACGGCGCGAGGACGACGATCGCGAGCCCCACCGCGCCGAGGCACGCGCCCACCCGCAGCAGCGGCGTGGCCCCGAAGCGCGCCGCCAAGCGATCACCTGACCCACGACCGATCAGGGACGCCACGAGGTAGGGCAGCGTGGCGACCGCGACGAGTCCTCCCGGGGCGCCGAACGTGCGGTCCAGGTAGGTGGGCCCCCACGTCGTGACCGCCGTGTCGACCATGTAGAAGAGCACGAGGGCCGCGCCGACCACGAGGATGCGACGCCACGGCACCTCGACGCCCGCGGGTCCCAGGTCCGTCGGCGGCGCCGCCTCGAAGGGTCCGCTCGCCCGTAGGTACGGCAGGAAGATGGCGGCCAGGGGGAGGAGAGCGAGGACGAGCGCGGCGACGCCCAGGGACACGTGGGTCAACGCCAGCGCCAGCAGGGTGCCGAGGATGCCGCCAAGGGTCCATGCGGCGTGGAAGGTCGGCATGATCGGGCGACCCACCGCGTGCTCGAGGGTCACTCCCTGCATGTTCGTCGTGGCGTCGACCATGCCGAGCGCCCAGCCGTAGAGCGCCATCCCGATCGCGAGCAGCCACAGCCGATGACTGAACCCGACGACCGGCAGCGCGAGGAGCATGAGGGTGAAACCGACGCGTAGCGCGGTGGCGCTTCCCCGCCGGGGTGCCAGTTGCTCGGCGGTGAGGGAGCCGGCCCCGGCGGCGGCCACCAGGGCCAGCAGCAGTGCCGAGAACTCGCCCGGTCCGATGTGGAACCGGTGCTGGATCGCCGGGAGCCTGGTGCTGAGCGCGATGAAGACCAGACCCTGGGTGGCGAACCCGCCGGCCACCGCGACCCGGCGTCGGGTGAAGTCTGCGGGTGGGGGCACCAGCGCATGGTGGCACGTCCGCGGCGTACGACGGGGTCCGTTGACCGATGTGACCTCACGCGCCGCCGGATACCCTCTACGGGTGCGGCTGCGGATGGACTTCGGGTACGACGGCAGCGACTTCTCGGGGTGGGCTGCACAACCCGGTCTGCGGACCGTCGAGGAGACACTGGCGCAGGCGTGGGGGACGATCCTGCGCCAGGACGCACCCCGTCTGACCGTCGCGGGGCGCACCGATGCCGGAGTGCACGCGCGAGGCGCCGTCTGCCACCTCGACCTGGACGACGCGTCGTACGAGGGGTTGCCCGCTCGCTCACCACGGACGTCGGCCGATGCCGCCGTGCGTCGCCTGAACGGGGTGCTGCCGCGCGACGTGGTCGTCCGCCGGGTGCAGCGGGCGCCGGAGGGCTTCGACGCGCGCTTCTCGGCCACCAGCCGTCGCTACAGCTATCGGATCTGCGATGACCCGGCGACCCTCGACCCGGTCCGGCGCCGCGACACCGTCCTGGTCAAGCACCCCGTCGACGTGGGTCTGATGGACGCCGCGGCGCGGAACCTGGTGGGCCTGAACGACTTCGCGGCGTTCTGCAAACGGCGGGAGGGTGCGACCACGGTGCGCACCCTGTTGGACTACCGCTGGGTGCGCGAGGAGGACGGCACGGTGGCGGCCACCGTGCTCGCCGACGCCTTCTGCCACTCGATGGTGCGGTCGCTGGTAGGTGTCGTGCTGCCGGTCGGCGAAGGGCGTCGGGAGGTGCAGTGGCCGACTCAGGTGCTGCGCGAGCGCGGTCGCCACCCGGCGGTGACGGTCATGCCACCGCACGGTCTGTGCCTCGAAGAGGTCACCTACCCGCCCGATGACGAACTGGCGGCGCGGGCCGCGCAGTCCCGCAGGACGCGCGACCCGATCTGAGCGGCAGGCTCAGTCGGTGCTCCAGGACACCGGGCGCAGCCGCAGCCGAAGTCGGTCACCGGGACGCAGTTGAGCGAGCCGGTCGGTGTCGCGATCGGCCACCACGGCCACCACGGGGTACCCGCCGGTCGTGGGGTGGTCGGCCAGGAAGATCACCGGCGCACCGGACGGCGGCACCTGGACCGCGCCGCGGACGACGCCCTCACTGCTCAGCTGTTCGTCGCTGCGCAGGCTGAGCGTGGCGCCATCGAGGCGGATGCCCACCCGGTCGAGCTGCGGGCTGACGGTCCAGACGCCCTCGGCCAACTGCCGGGCCGCGCGCCCGGTCAGCCGGTCCTGACGCGGTCCCCATGTGGCGCGAACCTCGATGGGGGCGCCCGCCGTGTCGACACCGGCGACCGCGAGGCCGGCGGTGGGTTCATCGGACGCGGTCCCGATCGGGAGACGGTCGCCGGGCGCGAGGGGCGGGGTGCCGAGCCCGGAGGTCGGGTCGGCGGCGACGCTGCCGAAGTGCCGGGTGCCGCCGAGGCCGCCGCGCACGCAGAGGTAGGTCCGCATCCCGTGCTCCGGGATCGAGAGCGTGAGCCGCTGGCCTCGGCGTACGGCGAACGGGGTGCCGAAGGGCGCCGGCTCGTCATCGAGCGTGGCGGCGACCGGTGCGCCCGTGAGGGCGAGCAGCACGGGGGAGTCGGCGCGGCAGGCGAAGCCGCCGAGCAGCACTTCGATGCCAGCGGCGCCCGAGGGGTTGCCGAGGAGCCGATTGCCCTGCGCCAGCGAGGCGCGGTCGGCGGCACCGGAGGCGGGGACGCCGAGGTGCGCGACCCCCGGCCTGCCGAGATCCTCGACCAGCGCCTGCGGCCCGACGGCCAGCACCTCGAGCTCAGCCACGGGCAGCCACCTCGACGAAGCGCACCACGGTGCCGGCGGTCAGCCGGGCGGCAGGCGTGGTGTCCGGGTCGAAGAGCACCTGTCCGGTGTGCCCGATGAGCTGCCACCCACCGGGTGAGGGCGATGGATAGACACCGGAGTAGTCGCCGGCCAGTGCGACCGCGCCCCGAGGGATGCGGGTGCGCGGCGACTTCCGGCGGGGCACGTGCAGGCCGCCGCTGTCACCGATGAGGTAGCCGAACCCTGGCTTGAAACCGACGAATTCGACGTGCCAGCGCTGCTGCGTGTGCCGTCGTACGACCTTGTCCGGCGTGATGCCGAGATGGTCGGCGACATCGCGCAGATCGGCGCCGTCGTAGGTCACCTCCACGACGAGCTCCTCCGGCGCCCCGGTCGGCCGTGCGGGCGGGTCGGACAGTGTCAGGGCGCGCAGCCAGTCGGCGACCGACGGCACCTGCGCGGGTGTCACGACCACGACGAGCACCGTGAGATGCGCCGGGACGTATGACGCGACGGCGGCCGGGCGCGACGAGCGCAACCAGTCGTGCAGCGCGTCCCGCTCCCCGGTGGAGTCCAGCTCGACCAGGATGGCCGACTCCCCGCACGGCAGCAGTCGCATTGCCCGACCCTCAGTCCAGGAACGAGGCGATCCGCACCCCGGCTGTCGAGAGGGCTGAGCGCACCGCCCGTGCCATGGCGACGGCACCCGGCGAATCGCCGTGCAGGCACACCGAGTCCGGGGTCACCTCCACGTCCGACCCGTCGATGGAACGCACCCGCCCGGTGACGACCATCGCCACCACACGCTCGGCGACCGCTTCCGCGTCGTCGAGCACGGCGCCGGGACGGCGGCGGTCGACCAGGACGCCGTCGGCGGTGTACGCGCGGTCGGCGAACGCCTCGGCGACGGCCCGCAGACCGGACTCACGTGCCGCGGCCAGCACCGCGGATCCCGGGAGCCCGAGGATCGGCAGGCTCTCGTCGACCGCGCGGACGGCAGCCACGACCGCGGCGGCCTGCGCCTCGTGGTGCACGATCGCGTTGTAGAGCGCGCCGTGCGGCTTGACGTATGCCACCCGGGTGCCCTGAGTGCGGGCGATCCCGTCGAGCGCCCCGATCTGATAGACGACGTCCGCGAAGAGATCCTGCGGTGACACGTCGATGAAGCGGCGCCCGAATCCGGCCAGGTCGCGATAGCCGACCTGGGCGCCCACCCGTACGCCACCCGCGGCCGCGGCCTGACAGGTGCGCACGAGCGTGGCCGGGTCGCCGGCGTGGAAACCGCAGGCCACGTTCGCGGAGGTGACCAGCTCCAGCAGGGCGTCGTCGTCGCCGAGCTGCCACCGACCGAAGCTCTCACCCAGGTCGGCGTTCAGGTCGATGGTGGCGCTCACCGGGCCATTCTCACCCGGGCGGCGACCAGGGCTTGACGAAGTCGTTGGCCGGGCGCCCCTCGGCCGCGGCCGCGAGCGATGCTCCGTCGGCTCCGTCGATCTGCTCCCGGATGATGTCGGCGTGCCCGGCGTGCCGGGCCAGCTCCTCGATGTGGTGCAGCAGGTAGAACCGCTCCTTCGTGGGGGTGTCCTCCAGCACGCCGTCCCAGGGCGCCGGCGGCTCGATGGATGTGGCATCGGGATCGGCGGAGCGCACGCTGGCCAGGTAGGCCTCGGCAGCGGCGTCGAACCGCTGCAGCGCAGCCTCCAGGGTGTCGTCCTCCGCCAGGGCGAAGCTGCCGGCGAATCTGGCGAAACCCTCCGGTGTGAGCTCCGTCGTGCGAGTGCCTTCCGCATCGCGCCGCAACCTGCCCTCCATCACGTAGATCGCATGCGTGATCAGACCTCCGATGGAAAGGGTGCTGCGACAGGGCGTCTCGCGCGCCTGCGCCTCGGTCAGCCCGTACGCCGCGTTGCGGATGGCGCCGATCTGCGCGCCCAGGAAGAGCGCGACGTCCTCGTTCTCGGTGTGTACTCCCGGTGCCGGCATGATCGATCCTCTCTCGCGTGCTCCTGCCAGATCTCTCCCGTGCATCGACGATAGGAGCGGCCACCGACATCCGGCGGAGAAAACGAAATGACGCATCATGCGTCGACAGGGAGAATCGACGCCTGTGGGCCACGTGGACGTGAACGGCATCGGATATCACCTGCCCGACGGCAGGCCGCTGCTCGGCGACGTGAGCCTGCGGGTGGGTGAGGGCGCGAAGGTCGCACTGGTCGGGCCCAACGGCACCGGGAAGACCACGCTGCTGCGGATCATCTCGGGGGAGATCCAGGCCGACTCCGGTGCCGTCACCCGCACCGGGGGACTCGGCGTCATGCGCCAGTTCATCGGCAAGGTGGGCCGCGACGGCACGAGTGCCACCGTGCGGGATCTGCTGGTCGGCGTCGCCCCGCAGCTCGTGGCGCAGGCAGCGCGGGCGGTGGACGCCGCCGAGCTGGCCATGATGGAGCGCGACGACGAACCCACCCAGATGGCCTACGCCCAGGCGCTCGTCGACTGGGGTGAGGTGGGCGGCTACGAGGCCGAGATCCTCTGGGACGTCTGCACGGTCGCGGCCCTCGGGGTGCCCTACGACAAGGCGCAGTGGCGCGATGTCGCCACCCTGTCCGGCGGTGAGCAGAAGCGGCTGGTGCTGGAGGCGCTGCTGCGCGGGCCGCAGGAGGTGCTGCTGCTCGACGAGCCGGACAACTACCTCGACGTGCCCACCAAGCGCTGGCTCGAGAGCGCGCTGAACGAGTCTCCCAAGACGGTGCTCTTCGTCAGCCACGACCGGGAGCTGCTCGACCAGGTGGCCACGCGCGTCGCGACCCTGGAGCCCACCGGCGCAGGGTCGATCGCCTGGATGCACCCGGGACGGTTCGCGTCGTACGCGCAGGCACGCATAGACCGCAACAACAGGCTGGAGGAGCTGCGCAAGCGCTGGGACGAGGAGCAGGCGAAGCTCAAGGCCCTCGTGCTGATGTACAAGCAGAAGGCCGCCTACAACTCCGACATGGCGGCGCGCTACCAGGCCGCGCAGACCCGGTTACGCCGCTTCGAGGAGGCGGGGCCGCCGGAGGTCACCCCGAACGAGCAGAAGGTCACGATGCGCCTCACCGGCGGCCGGACCGCCAAGCGCGCGGTGATCTGCGAGCGCCTCGAGCTCGCTGCGGGCGGCACGTCGTCGCCGAGCGAGATCCTGATGCGACCCTTCGATCTGGAGATCTGGTACGGCGAGCGCGTGGCCGTTCTCGGGTCGAACGGGTCGGGCAAGTCGCACTTCCTGCGGCTGCTCGCAGCCGGGGGCAGCGACCCCGACCTGGAGCACCAGCCGGTCGGCGACGTGCAGCCGGATCCCGTGCTGCACCAGGGCGTCGCGCGCCTGGGCTCCCGGGTGCGGCCGGGGTGGTTCGCGCAGACCCATCAGCACCCGGCGCTGCTGCGACGCACGCTGCTGGAGATCCTGCACCGCGGCGACGAGCACCGCGACGGGATGGCTCGCGAGCAGGCGTCGCGGGCGTTGGACCGCTACGAGTTGGCGCGCTCCGCGGAGCAGACCTTCGACTCGTTGTCCGGCGGCCAGCAGGCGCGGTTCCAGATCCTGCTGCTGGAGCTGTCGGGCGCGACGTTGCTGCTCCTGGACGAACCCACCGACAACCTGGACCTGCACTCGGCCGAGGCGCTGGAGGAGGGGCTCGCGGCGTTCCAGGGCGCCGTCGTGGCGGTCACGCACGACCGGTGGTTCACCCGCGGTTTCGACCGCTTCCTGGTCTTCGGTCAGGAGGGCGACGTCTACGAATCGCACGAGCCGGTGTGGGACGAACGCCGGGTACGTCGCGCCCGCTGAGCGAGCAGGGTCGCGGCGCGCCCCATCGAGCGCGCCGCGACCCTGGCGGCGTCGGTCAGCGACCGATCAGCTGCTGCAGGAACCGGGCGTGCAGGTCGCCGAGACGCTGGCGCTGGTCCTCGGCGCGGTCCAGGAGCTGCTGCAGTCGCTCGGGATCCAGCCGGCTGTCGTGCTCGGCCAGGACCAGAAGGGTCTCCCACACGCGTGACTTGGCCTGCACGGCGGAGCTCAGAGCCTCCAGCTCGAAGACGTCGGATCCGGAGGACCGTTGCAGCAGCGCGCCGTTCGGCTTGAGACGGCCGGCGTACTCACCGAGCATGCCGACCAGCATGGTGAGGGACAGCTGCCGGATCCGCAGCGCCGTCATCATCGAGCCGAGTGCGGAACGGTCCTCGCCGACCTCCACGCGCAACTGCGCGACCTCCTCGCGCACCGTCTCGTCGCTGTGGCCGTTCGCGACGCGGTCGAAGAGCTGAACACCCGCCGTCGCCCCGGCGAAGTGGTCACGCAGGTAGAACGGCAGCCAATCGCTCTCGTCGGACGCGCTCACGGCTTGAGGACCACCTTGACGCATCCGTCCTGCTTCTTCTGGAACATGTCGTACGCCGCGGGTGCGTCCTCCAGCGACGGCCGGTGGGTCGCGAGCTCGGCCAGTCCGAACGGGTCGGCGGGGTCCTCCACGAAGGGCATCAGGTCATCGATCCAGCGCTTCACGTGGCACTGGCCCATCCGGATGGAGATGCCCCGGTCGAACATCTCCATCATCGGCAGCGGATCGGCCTCGCCGCCGTAGACGCCGCTGACCGACACGGTGCCGCCTCGGCGCACGCCCTTCATGGCGGTGATGAGCGCCGCGGTGCGGTCCACCCCGGCCTTGTCGGTGAACGGCTTGGCGATGATGTCCGGAAGGTGGCCGGCCGCGGTGATCGCGGTCTCCAGCAGCGGCGACCCGTGGGCCTCCATGCCCACGGCGTCCAGCACGCTGTCCGGGCCGCGGCCGTCGGTGCGGTCGAGCAGCTCGGCGGCCACGTCGTCGGACTGGCTCATGTCGAGGACCTCGATGCCGAACCTGGCGGCCGCGTCGAGGCGTTCGGGGACCAGGTCGACCCCGATGACCCGCAGGCCGCGCTGGTGGGCGATCCGGGTGGCGAGCTGACCCACCGGGCCGAGACCGAGAACCGCGATCGTGCCGCCGTCGGGGACCTCGGCGTACTCCACGCCCTGCCAGGCGGTCGGCAGGATGTCGGACAGGTAGAGGTAGCGCTCGTCGGGGCCGTCGCCCTCGATCTTGATCGGACCGAACTGGGCCTGCGGCACCCGCAGGTACTGCGCCTGTCCGCCGGGCACCGCGCCGTACAGGTCGGTGAACCCGAAGAGGCTGGCGCCCTTGCCCTGGGACTTCACCTGGGTGGTCTCGCATTGGGCCACCAGCCCGCGCTCGCACATCCAGCAGTGCCCGCACGAGATGTTGAAGGGGATGACGACCCGGTCACCGGGCGCGATGTGGTGCACGTCGGAGCCGACCTCCTGCACCACACCCATGGTCTCGTGGCCGAGGACGTCGCCGGGGTGCAGGAACGGCCCGAGCACCTTGTACAGGTGCAGGTCGGATCCGCAGATCGCCGTCGAGGTGACCTTGATGATCGCGTCCGTCGGTGCCTGGATGCCCGGATCCGGCACGGTCTCGACGCTGACCTTTTCCGTGCCCTGCCAGGTGAGTGCTCTCATGTGGTGCCGTCCGTCCGCGCGGCGTACGCCGCATTCATCGTGCTCGTGTCCGCGCAGCTGATCGCAGGCGCGGCCATGGTGGGGGTACCCGTCCGGCAGGCAACCCCAAACATCACCGACGGGGGAGACCGCGAAACTGCGGGTCACGGGAGGCGACCGTGGAACCGACGGACGCCGGTCGGTCAACCGATGACCCCGACCGCCCGCGCCACGACCAGCAGGGAGGTGAGCAGTGCAGCCGTGGCCTGGGTTCCCATCAGCAGCTTGGCGCGGCTGGTCAACGGCATCGTGTCCGTGGGGCTGAATGCGCTGGAGTTGGTCAGTGACAGGTAGAGGTAGTCCACGAAGACCGGCCGCCAGTTGCTGGTGATCGACGAGGTCCGCGCCACCTCGGCGGCCGCGTCATGGTTCTCGTCCTGGGAGAAGCGCCAGTCGGCCGACGGGAGCTGTGAGCGGGGAGCCTCGCGGCGGCGTACCGGACCACCGCGGTCCAATTCCCAGTAGAGCAGCGCGAATCCGATGACGTTGGTGGCCCACACCTGCAGTCCGCCATAGAGGAGGTCGTGGCTCTTGGCGGCGTGGACGACGGCGTGCACGAGCATGCCGAGCGCGACCAGGTTCGCCACGATCAGCAACCCGCACTGGAAGATGGACAGCCACCCCGACCAGCGCGTCTCGCGGGTGAGCCGCCGGGGGTTGGTGGCGACCAGTGCGATGAGCAGCAGGATCTCGATCGCCGGGATGACGAACCGTGGGGCGAAGAGCAGGGTGTTGGGCAGCAGCGCGTAGAGCGCGATCGCCACCAGCACGGCGATCGTCGGCGGCAACCGGTGCTCGTAGCCGCCCGCGCCGCGGTCGTCATCACTCAAGGTGACGCCCGTACCGGCCGCGACGAACCGATCAGCACGTCTCCCAGTACTTCTGCGCGCCAGGCACTTCCAGCGGCTTCATCGTGGCGCGCCCCGGCGCGACCATGTGGTTGTCGGGTACGTCGAAATTGACCACCGCGCCCGCGCCGATGAAGCTTCCGGACCCGATCCGGATGCCGCCCACGACCGTCGCACCGGCCCCGATGATGACGTGCGAACCGATGGTGGGCACCGCATCGTCGCCTCCCCAGCGCACCGCGTAACCCAGCGTGACGTGCTGGTAGATCAGGGCCGGGCCCTCGAAGACCACGTGCTCGTCGACGATGGTCCCGAGCCCGTTGTGCATGAACGTGACGTCGTCCGGCAGCGCGAGACGGCCGGGGATGTCTGCGGTGAACACCAGTCTGTTCACCGCGTCGACCGCGAGGCCGAGGCGGCGGTGACCCTTCTCGTGCAAGCGGTACCCGATCCGCAGCGAGGTGTTGAGTCGCCGGTGCATGCTGTCCTGCGGACGGATCGCCGGCCTGACGGATCCGTCACTGGCAGTCATGCGGACGAGGGTAGCCGCTGGGATGCTGGATCCCAGGGTGTCACCACCATGACGACGGTGCGTACCGAGCAGTCGTGAGAGTCCATGAACTGCGCAGCAGCCGAACGATTGCGCACCTAGAATCGGCGCCATGTCGTGCGCCGAGCGGAACTCCCAGCGCGCCCGGCACCGCGCATGACCGCAGCGGCAACGGACGCCCCGGCGGTCGACGCCACCGCCACTCACGGCCTGTTCGGCCGCGGCCTGCTCTACGTCCTCGCCTGGTCCGGTCAGCTGCTCATCTCCACGCTGGTCTCCCCGTTCCTCACCCACCTGCTGCCCCGCTCGGACTTCGGTGTCCTGTCGGCGGCCATCGCGCTCTACCAGCTGGTCGCGGTCCTGGCCACGTTCGGGCTCGACCAGGCGCTGGAGATGCAGCGGGTCGAGGACGGCGCGGACGACCGGCGCGGACGCGGGCTGCTCGCCACCGGCATCGTGTTCGCCTTCGTCGTCATCACGGCCTTCCTCGTCCTCTCGCCGTTGTGGGGCCCGGCGCTGGGCTTCACCGGCAGCCAGCACATGGTGTACGTCGCTCTCGCCTGGACTGCACCGGGAGCCGCGGTGCAGATGGTGCTGGCGATCCTGCAGGCCGAAGACCGTCTGGCCCGGTTCATGACGGTGAGCGTCGTGTCCACGGTGAGCGGGCAGTTCATCGGTCTGGGACTGGTGCTCGGCGTCCACCGGTCGGCGCAGATGTACGGCCTCGGCATCGTCACCGCGCAGTGGGCGGCCCTGGTCCTGGGCGTGATCTGGACCCGGCCGCGGTGGCGGGGGATCGCCGACCTGGCGACCACGCGAGTCGCGCTCCGGCTCGGCATACCCCTGGTCTTTGCCGGCCTCTCGGACTTCATCCTCACCGCCGGCGACCGGTTCATCATCCAGCGCGCGCTGGGTCCGGGAGAGGTGGCCCGCTACCAGGTGGCGTTCGTGATCGGCAACGCGGTCACGCTGATCCTGCTCTTCACCAACCGTGCCTGGCTGCCGCGATTCAAGAGCATCCTCGACGTCGAGGAACGCTGGCGGGTGATCGGTGCCTCGCGGGACGGTCTCTACTGGCTGCTCGGGTGGGCTCTGCTTGCCGTCACCGTCGCCGCCCCACCGCTCCTGCGGGTCTTCGTCACGCCCAGCTACCACCCGGCTCCGTTGGCGCGGATCGTGTTCCTGGTGGGCCTGTCCTCCCTCCCCGTGGCGGCGGGTGCGGCGTCCTCGCGGATGCTGATCACGGTGCGCAGATCGGCACCGATCGCCTGGAGCGCCGGGATCGCCGTGGTGGCCAAGCTGGTGGTGACCTTCGCGCTGTTGTCCTCCCTCCATCTGGAGGCGGCCGCGATCGGTACGCTGGCCGGGCTGAGCGCGCAGACGCTGTGGCTGCGCCGTTCGGTCGTGGCGCTGCACGGCCGCTCGCCGTCGAGCAGGACCAGCCTGGGCTTCCTTGTCGCGATGATGCTGCTGTCCGGCGGTTCGACCTACCTCCCGCAGAGCACCTGGTGGAATATCGCGCGGCTCGTCTTCGGGCTGTTGTGCGTCGTGCCCCTGTTGATGTCGCTGCGCACGCTGCAGGGCAGATCGTCCGACCCCGACCACACCGCCGTTCCTGCCATTCCGGGGGGCGGCTCCGACACGCGGAGGACCCGCGGAGGGACATTGATGGCACGGCTCCAGGTCAGGAGGCCCTGGTCGGCCCCGCGCGGCAGCGGCGCGGGCGGGCGACCGGTCGCGGGAAACGCCACCGGGCCCGACGCCCCGCCACGCGAGCAGGGGCAGCCGACCCGCACGCCAGGGACCTCGCTGCGGGCCCGGTGGGCTCGCTGGACACCATGGACCCCGCCGGCGTCCTCCTCGGGCGGCGGGCTGTCGGTCACCTCGTACGTCGACATCGCGATCGTCACGCTCGGCGCCGTCGCGGTGGTGCTGGCTGCACGCGTGCTGGGGGTGCACGACCTGGGGAGCGGCGGCACCTGGCTGCTGCTGCAGCTGGTGCCCGGTCTCGCGATCTGCATCTGGGTCGAGGGCCTGCGCCCCTCGTCGCTGGTGCTCTTCAGCTGGGTCGGGTCGGCCACGGTCGTCACCGGTGTCGGGATGGGCATGGCGCTGTCCGCGCAATGGCACCCAGGCGGTGCGTACGCCGTGGTCGGCGGCGCCAGCGTGATCTCGCTGGCTGCGTTCGTCGTGCGACACCGCGACGTCGACTGGCTGCTCTGGTCGATGCGGCCGCTGACCTCCCGCGACGCGCTGTGGACCGGATGGCCCGCGGTCGTGGGGGTGCTGATCAGCCTGCTGAGCGCGCAGCCGCACCACTCCGGGCCGGTACGCGGAGGCCTGACGGCCCTGGTGCTGCCCACCTGGTTCCTCGGCCTGGCGCTGATCGTTACGGCGTTCGTGGCTGCCGTCGTGCGCAGGGTGCGGCCCTGGGTGTCGGTGATCTCGGCGGCCGTGGTCGTGATCGCCAGCCAGGCGTTGGTCTACGCGCTGCCGGCACTCCCGACCGCCGCCCGGCACGTCGGGGTGATCCGCTACGTCCTCACCTACCACCAGGTGCGTCCGAGCACCGACATCTATCAGGCGTGGTCGGGTCTGTTCACCGGACAGGCATGGCTCATCTCCGCCAGCGGCATCCACGACCCGTTCACGGTCGCGACGTGGTGGCCGGTGTTCGCGATGGGGATGGAGGCGCTCGCCGTACGGGTCCTCGCCGGCCGGATCCTCTCGCCGCGGCGCGCGTGGATCGCCGGTGGGATCTTCGCGCTCGGCAACACCCTCAACACGGTCTACTTCGCGCCGCAGGTCCTCGCGTTCGCGCCCGGGCTGAGCATCGTGGCGCTGCTGCTCGCTCCGCCCGAGGGTGAGTCCCAGCGCCGGGCCCGGCTGCGGGTGCTCGCAGCGGTGCCGGTGGCGTGCGCCATCGTCGTCCAGCATCAGATCACCCCCTTCATCGTGACTGCCGCGCTCGGCGTGCTGGTGGTCACCCGGGCGATCAAGCCGTGGTGGTCGCCGCTGATAGTCCTGGTGCCGGCGCTCGCCTGGACCGTGGCCAACCTCGGCATCCTGCGGGCGTACGTCGAACCGGGCGAGGTGGGCAACGTCATCGCGAACATCGCACCGCCGACCCACCCGCCGTCAGCAGTCGGCGAGCCGCTCGTCACGCAGGCGACGTTCCTCCTCCCGGCGTTCGCGCTCTTCGTGATCGGTTTCGTCGCCCTGCTCATGTTCGTACGCACTCGCGACCGGGTCGCATGGACGCTGGCGATCGCCGCCGCCAGCCCGGTGACCCTCTCGCTGGGGACGAACTACGGCGGTGAGGGGATCTTCCGGATCACCTTGTTCGCGCTGCCCTGGCTCGCGATCCTCGCCCTGCGGAAGGTGCCCGGGCGACACCTGGGCGTGGGCCGGTGGCTCGCCCGGGCGCGGCTGGGCACCCCGGTGGTCGCACTGGCGGCTACGGGGATGCTGGCCATCGCCGTCGTGGGTCAGACGGGGATGGACTGGGCGCGGGTGATCAGCCCGGGGGCCGTGCGCGCCGACTACATCTTCGAGACGCAGGCTTCCGCAGGGTCGCTGGTGCTCGACCTGGGGACGCAGAACGCCTCGCCGGCACTGCAGGCCGCCCGCTATCAGGACGTGATCTACACCAGCCGCGATCTGGAGGCGAAGCCCGGAACCACCGGGTACCCCACCACCGCGGGCGCGAAGTACGACCCCGTCACCGATCTGCGTCAGGTCACCGCCGAGTTCGCGAAGCAGCCGGCCACCGCTCACTATCTCTTCGTCTCCGACCAGATCGGGGCGTACGACGAGCGCTACGGCAACCAGTCGTACGCGGACTTCGTCCGGCTCCGCGCGGCGGTCCGTGCATCCACGCAGTGGAGCATCGTGGTGCGCACGCCCGACGCCGAGTTGTACCGGTTGGTCAGCGGCGGGAAGCCGCGCTGACCTGCCCGCTCAGGCGGTGCGCGGTGCGGGATCGACGGGGAGCACGGTGGTGTAGACCGCGACGCGCCGTGCCCCGGGGCTGCCGGCTCCGACCCGCCTGTACCGCTGCAGGACCTCCGCCAGCTCCTCGGCCATCGCGGAGAGCTGCTCGGTGGTGACGAGGACGTCGTGGTCGTCCAGGCCGCACGCGGTGCGCCACGGCGTCGGCCAGCCGTCCTGTTGCTCGATCCACCGATCGGTGCGCTCGGCGACGTACTGCACCAGGTCGTATTCGAGCCAGCGCGCGGCAGCGGTCTCGTCGGCGTCGGCGTCGGGTTCGGCGGACTCGCGTGCGGGCAGGGCCACCGCTTCCCACACCCGGCGCCGCCCGGTGCCCGTGCCGGTGTCCCGCACCCGTCCGGACTCCTCCAGGATCCGCAGGTGGTAGCTCGTCGCCCCGGAGTTGGTGCCGAGCGCCTCGGCGAGCTCGGTGGCCGTGCCCGGACCGTGGACGCGGAGCCGGGCGAGCAGGCGCGAGCGGAGCGGGTGGGCGAGCACGCGCAGGCTCTGCGAGCCGGTCGGCGGGGTCGACGCAGAGGATGAGGGCATGCACAATAGCTTTGCATAATTTCTCTGCATTTGACCCAAACAGGGCCCTACGTCCTCGAATCTCGTTGGTATGACAGGGCGTCAGCCTGATTTGGGCTGAACGACGGGAACTCCGTAAACTTGAGGGGTCGCGTTCACGCGCCCATCGACGTTCGGTCGTCGCCGCAGATGCGCCCTCACCGGGCGATCGGCCGGTGGCAGGTCCGACAGCCCAGCACGACAAACGATTCAGAAAGTTGACGAACGTGCGCACTTTCACGCCCAAGACGGCGCAGCTCCAGCAGGAGCGCGCCTGGCACATCATCGACGCCACGGACATCGTGCTCGGCCGCCTGGCCACGCACGCGGCGAGCCTGCTGCGCGGCAAGCACAAGACCAGCTACGCGCCGCACATGGACACCGGTGACTTCGTGATCATCATCAACGCCGACAAGGTGGCGCTGACCGGTTCGAAGATGCAGAAGAAGATCGCCTACCGCCACTCCGGTTTCCCGGGCGGCCTCAAGGCGACCTCCTACACCGACCTGATGGCCAAGGACCCGGCCAAGGCCGTCGAGAAGGCCATCCGCGGGATGGTCCCGAAGAACAGCCTCGGTCGCGCCCAGATGAGCAAGCTCAAGGTGTACGCCGGCCCCGAGCACCCGCACGGTGCCCAGCAGCCCGTCCCGTTCGAGATCACCCAGGTCGCGCAGTAACGCGCCGGCTGCCCACCACCCTTCAAGACTTCAGGAGAATCGTGGCTGACGACCAGACCACCGAGCTCGACGTCCTCGAGACCGACGAGCCAGCACTGTCCGAATACACCTCAGAGTCCGCCGGCCCTGTCGGCGACGACGCGGAGGCGCCCGTCCGTCGTTCCGCATCGGAGCCCGGCGCCGGCACCGGCCGTCGCAAGCAGGCCATCGCCCGTGTGCGCATCGTGCCCGGTAGCGGCGAGTGGAAGGTCAACGGCCGCACGCTGGCCGAGTACTTCCCGAACAAGGTCCACCAGCAGCTCGTCAACGAGCCCTTCCGGGTGCTCGAGCTCGACGGTGCGTACGACGTGCTCGTGCGCGTCTCCGGCGGTGGCCCCTCCGGCCAGGCCGGCGCCGTCCGCCTCGGCGTCGCGCGTTCGCTGAACGGCATCGACCCCGAGCTCAACCGAGCCCCGCTGAAGAAGGCCGGCTTCCTCACCCGGGACGCCCGTGTGCCCGAGCGCAAGAAGGCCGGTCTGAAGAAGGCCCGTAAGGCGCCGCAGTACAGCAAGCGCTGAGTCACCCCGCGAAGTTCTCCGCTTCGTTCCGGTACGTCGTGGGATCCCGCGGCGTACGTCGGAAGAGGTCCCCGGCGCCTGGAACACACCCCAGGCGCCGGGGCTTCTTCATGTTCGTGATGTAGGAAGGTGTGCCCATGGGACGAATGTTTGGCACCGACGGGGTGCGCGGCCTGGCCAATCGTGAGGTGACGGCGGAGCTCGCGCTCGGTCTCGCCGCCGCCGCAGCGCGCGTGCTGTCCGAGGAGGGCCAGTTCGCCGGCCACCGGCCGCACGCCGTGGTCGGGCGCGACCCGCGGGCCTCCGGCGAGTTCCTCTCCGCCGCGACCGTGGCGGGTCTGGCGTCGGCCGGTGTCGACGTGCACGACGCAGGGGTCCTTCCGACCCCCGCCATCGCCCACCTGACGGCGCACAGCGGCGCCGACCTCGGAGTGATGATCTCCGCCTCGCACAACCCGATGTCCGACAACGGCATCAAGTTCTTCTCGCGTGGGGGCCACAAGCTGCCCGACACGATCGAGGACGCGATCGAGACCCACCTGACCCAGGACTGGGACCGCCCGATCGGGGCGTCGGTCGGTCGCGTGACGGCGTACGAGGAAGGCGCGGACCGCTACGTCGCCCACCTGCTCGGAGCGCTCCCGCACCGCCTGGACGGCCTGCACATCGTCCTCGACACGGCCAACGGCGCGGCGTACGACGTCGCACCGCGCGTCTTCGAGAAGGCCGGGGCCCGCGTCACGCTCATCGGTGCCGCTCCCGACGGCGTCAACATCAACGAGGGCTGCGGCTCCACCCACCTGGAACCGTTGCGCCAGGCCGTACTGGCCGCTGGAGCCGACTTCGGGCTGGCCTTCGACGGTGACGCCGACCGCTGCCTCGCGGTCGACGGCGACGGGCACGACGTGGACGGGGACCAGATCATGGCGGTGCTCGCCATCGACCTGAAGCGTCGTGGCCGGCTGGCGCAGGACACGCTCGTAGCGACCGTCATGAGCAACCTCGGCCTGCATCACGCCATGCGTGCCGCGGGGATCACCGTGCGCCAGACCGGCGTCGGCGACCGCTACGTGCTGGAGGAGATGCGCAGGTCCGGTCTGTCCCTCGGCGGCGAGCAGTCCGGCCACGTCATCCTGCTCGAGCACGGCACGACCGGGGACGGCGTCCTCACCGGGCTGCTGCTCGCGGCATGCGTCGCCTCGCAGGGTTCGACGCTCGCGCAGCTCGCCGCCTGCGTCACGCGGCTGCCGCAGCGGCTGGTCAACGTGCCACATGTCGACAAGGACGCCGTGGACCACCACGCGACCGTGCTGTCCGCCGTCCAGGACGCCGAGGCGGCCCTGGGGGACACCGGGCGGGTACTCCTGCGCAAGTCCGGCACCGAGCCCCTCGTGCGCGTGATGGTGGAGGCGCAGACCTCCCAGCAGGCGGACGACCTGGCCGAGCAGCTCGCGGCAGTCGTCGCCACCGAGCTCGCGCTGGATTGAAAGTCCTCCTGAGGCGGTTGGCCGGGGGAATGGTTGTCACCGCAGCACGTTGACCTAGGCGACAGCTCCCCAACGAAAGGTGTTCCCATGCCCTACGAAGCACTCGACTCGGTCGTCTACACGATGGACGCAACCGCCGAGGGCGGCCGCGACGGACACGTCAAGAGCGAGGACGGCGTCATCGATGTGGTGCTCGGCAAGCCGGGGAGCAAGTCCAACCCCAAGGCCAACCCCGAGACCCTCTTTGCCGCCGGGTACGCCTCGTGCTTCTCCGGGGCATTGAACGCCGTGGCCTCCCGGGCCGGGCACGACACCAGCGAGTCGACCGTGACCGCCTCGGTGAGCCTGGGCAAGACCGGCGAGGGATTCGGCCTCGCCGTGAAGCTGGTCGCGCACATCCCCGGCGTCGACGAGGCGACCGCGCAGCAGCTGGTCGAGCAGGCTCACCAGTTCTGCCCGTACTCCAAGGCGACCCGCGGCAACATCGACGTCACGGTGTCCGTCGCCTGATCGTCCCCGCAGCGCGTGATGCGCCCCGTGCCGCTTGTGCGGCACGGGGCGCAGTCGTGTGAGTGGCCGTTCTTCAGGCCAGGTAGCTCTCGACCGCCTGGGTCAGCTCACGCCGTGCGATGCGATCGGAGTACCGACTGTCCTGCATGGTCTGGGCCGAGATGACGAAGCCGTGGCAGATGAGGAGCACGGTGCGCGCCAGCACCTCGGGCCGGCCGCTGCGCACGCCGCCACTCCTCTGGCCTTCGCGGATCCGGTCGACCAGTGCCGCCAGCATGATGTCCTGCGCGCGGCCGCGCCGGTCGAGCAGGTAGGGCAGTAGGAGTTCCGGATCGACGTCGATGATCTTCTGGAAGAGCGGGTCCTTGCGGATCTCGGTCACGGCGGACGACACCCGGGCGGCGATCGAGGCGGCGTCCACCTCGTCGTCGGCCGACCTGCCGCGTACGGAGCTTCCGGCCCCGGCGAACTCACGCGTCATCAGGTCCGCGGTGAGCGCGGTCATGTCCGGCCAGCGCCGGTAGAACGTCATGCGGGAGACGCCGGCACGGCGAGCCACATCCGTGACCGTCGTACGACGCCACCCGACGGCCAGGACACAGTCCCGGGCGGCGTCGAGCAGGCTCTCTTCATCGGTGGCCGAGCTACGAGTAGACGTCATATGTCACATCGTAAACAGCCGGCGGTCCCGGCGTATGCCGGGCGGCCGGATCAGGCCCGGTCGTAGGCGACGACCCAGTCGATCTGCACGTGAGCCGATCCGGCGGGTCGCAGCGGCGCGCCCCTGTTGTCGTTGCTGGGGCAGGACTGGGTGATCCACCGCATCGGGGTCGACGGGACCCTGGTCGCGCGGGAAAGGACCAGGTGGTTGTTGAGGTAGCACTTCAACGAGTTCGGGAGCCACTCGATGGTGTACGTGTGCCAGTTGGTCCACAGGCCGTTGAGGCCCGGGATCGGCACCGTCCCCTCGTGGCCGGACTGGGCGCCGCGCGGGTGGAAGAACCCGGCGACGTTGCCGCGTGCGCCCGACGGCACGGCGCGCACGTCTCCCTCGGGCCAGTCGATCTCGCCGGCTATCGGCCACTGACTGTCCACGTCGGGCCACAGGAGCGACACGCACGCCCAGTTCGTCCCAGTGGCGTTGTAGGAGCGCATCCGGTAGGACCACCGGCCGTAGAGGTGGGCGTTCGTGGTGCTGCCGGCGCGGAAGGGGAAGACGGCCGCACTGACGTTGCGGTTGGTCGCGGTGTCATGGTGCAGGTACATGTCCAGCAGCGAACCCGACGTCGAGAGCGTCTTGCTCACGTCGTAGTAGCCGTACGTGTTCACCGGTCCGTTGCCGTAGACGCCGAGTCGTCTCCCGTAGGCGCGGTATGCCGCGCACGTGGTGGCGAGCTCGCCGTACGTGGTCGGAGAGGCGACGAAACCGCCCCTCGGGACGGCCGTGGTGAAGTCTTCGCGGATCACCTGCTTCCAGCCGGGCAGATCGCCTACCGGCAGCGCGGCTCCGGACGCGCTGGTGGCTCCGGCTGCACCGGAGACGGCTGCGCCGAGTGCCAGGCCGGCGGACCCGCCGAGCAGTGCGCGTCGATTGATCGGGTGCGTCCTCATGGTGTCCTGCCTCTGCTCGCGTCCTCCCTGACCGCTCGGGCGGGTCGACCGGAGGCATGGGAGGTGGCCTCGTGCACGAGGCTAATTTCGGGGTCGGGCGGCCGGGCCTCGGAGAAGTCGCTGGATTCGGTCAAGGTTCGATGTGCCGCGCGTAAAGCGGGCGGGGGCGTCGGTCGGCTCAGGGCGGGTCGTATCCGACGACTCGGTCGATCTGCAGATGCGCAGGCCCCGCCGGTGCCGCGGTGTGGTTCCCCGTCTGCACCGGCCACCGCGTCGGCGAGGGGGAGATGTGCGGACATGCGAGCCTCGCAGTCGACCTATCGTCGATAGTCCAAAATGGATCTGCCTGCCTCAGTGTGTTCGATCCATGCGCGATACGGAAGACGCTGGGGTGGCCGGGTGAGACGTCGACCGGCTCACGCAGGGTCGTAGGCGACCACCCAGTCCAGCTGGACGTGCGCGGACAGATTGCGCGGAAGGGTGCGCCGCGCGGGATCGGGAGAGCATTGGATGTCCCATTTCAGGGAGCCGGACGGCACGTGGGTCTTGGTCGAGAAGGCCGTGATGCCGTCCACCAGGTAGGAGAGGGAACCCTTGCGCCAGTCGAGGGTGAAGGTGTGCCAGTCGCGCAACCGCAGCCCCAGGCCCGAGATCTGCTCTGCCATGTTGGTGCGGTAACCCGCCGGGTGGTGGTTCCCGCCCACGGCCCCGCTGACGTCGCACTCCGGCCAGTCCATCTCACCGGATCTGGGCCAGTCCTGCTTGCGTTCCGGGAAGAGCAGGCTGACGCAGATGATGCCGGTCCCGGTGGCGTCGAGGGAGCGCAGCCGGTAGGACCACCGGCCGTAGGTGTGCGCGTTGGAGGGTTGGCCTGCCCGAAACGGGTAGATCGCCGCGCTGAGCAGCTTCCCCGTCACGGGGTCGGTGCGGGTGTGGATGTCCAGGATGGAGTCGGTGACCGAGACGGTGCGCGCGACCCGGTAGAGGCCGCCGTTGTCCGTGGGGCCGTCCTGGTATCCGCTGAGCCGCGAGCCGTACGCCGCGTGCGCGGCACAGCTGTCGGTGAGCAGCCCGTCGTCCCCCACGACGAAGCCGCCGACGCCGACGTCGGTGGTGAAGTCCTCGGCGATGACCTGTTTCCACCCGGCCAGGTCGCCCTGCGGCATCGGTTCGCCGGAACCCCTGGGGGTCTGCACCGGCTGCGGCGTCACCCGCGTGGAGGTGCTCGAGGGCGGAGTCGCACTCGTTCCTGCACCCGTGCTGGTGCTCGTCTTCCGCTCGAGCGCCTCACACCCCACCAGCACGCCCAACGCGGCCGCGCCGAGGCCCCCGCCCACGGCGGCTCGGCGTGATATCCGGCCGCCTGAGGTCGCAGGAGAAGGTGCCATCGGGGTCCTCCGAGGATGACGTGACACAGCAACGGTAGGTGGCGACCCGCGCAGAATGCCTCGTTACGCAGAAATGTGAGGCGCCGTTCCGGTGATCTCAGCCGGGCGCGACCTGCTCCAGCACGGTGAGTTCGTCGCCGACCCGGACGGTGCCCTCGGTGTCCGGGATGAGGTTGGCGGCGAACCAGGTCGCGCCCTCCCACCTGCGGTGCCGGGCCAGCGTCCGGATCGGCTCCTTCCCCTTGCGCAGATCCTCGTCGATGGTCGTCATCACACAGCGCGCGGACGGCAGCGGCACCCGGAAGTCGACCTCGCCGATCCGTATGCGAGACCACTGGTCCTCGGCGAACGGCGCTGGTGCACCACTGATCTCGATGTTGGCGCGGAAGCGCGCCGCGGTGATGACGGTCGGTGCCTCCGCGCGTTCGACAGCCGTTTCGCGGACCCAGGTGTCCAGTTGCGCCACCGACGCGTCCGTGACCAGGTTGAGCGGGAATCCGTCGGCGAACGCCGTGTGATCACCGTCGCGGCTGTAGTCGGGGTCGAGCGCGCGCCGGGTCGGATCGTCGCACCACACGAGGTGCAGGTCGTCGTGGTCGACGGCCTGCTGCAACCATTCGTCGGCCTCCTCGCCGACCGGACGGGCCTGCATCGGCGGCTCCGA
Source organism: Allobranchiibius sp. GilTou38 (assembly GCF_017565325.1). Classification (NCBI taxonomy): domain Bacteria; kingdom Bacillati; phylum Actinomycetota; class Actinomycetes; order Micrococcales; family Dermacoccaceae; genus Allobranchiibius; species Allobranchiibius sp. GilTou38. Next base: position 192,864 of record NZ_JAGEKN010000009.1, read on the forward strand.
GAACATCCGGACCGTGACGAGGTCGGTCCGCGGATGCTGCACGTCCAGGTTCGGCATCCCCGGCGCGCCGAGACGCAGATCGACGTCGACGCCGGTCGCCCGGTTGTCGGCCGTCACCGAGAACAGGCGGGGGAGCTCGCGGGCCGAGACGAGCTTGCCGTCACCGTCCACCACCATCCACTCGCGGTCGCCGCGCACGCCGGCGCGACTGACGTACGCCGCCTGCACCGACCGGATCGCCGTCGACTTCACCGGATGGACCCGCAGCCCGCTGACCTGCATGAGCGCAGTGCCTCAGGCGCCCTTGGCGACGGTCCCCGGAAGGATCCCGGCGTCCAGGACGGCCTTGACGAACGGACGGCCGGCGGCGATCAGCTCCGTGGCATCGATAACCCCGTCGAAGATGCCGGCGGCGGCGTCGTCGGTCGCGACCTCCAACGCGTCGTACAGCACGACACCGGCCGGGCTGATGGTGCCCTGGTCGTCCAGCAGGCCCCGCTGCTGCAGTGCCTGCGTCGCCGCGCCCCACTCCTCGTCGGACCAGGCGCGCGACGCCCGCGCGAAGTCCGCGCCGAGCGCTCGTCGGCGCAGGGTCGGGTCGGGGTGCGGCGCCTCGTGGAAGACGAGCGCCTGGGCGCCGCTGAGTCCGGCCTGTACGAGGGCAGCCAGGTGCCCGTCGCCGCGGTACTCCCGCAGTGCGGCGAACGCGTGCCAGAGCCGCAGGTGCGGCGCGTCAGCTGCGTCCGGTGTCTCGGTGGACGCCCACGCGGCGGCCAGCGGCCGGCCGGCGTACGACAGACCCTGGGCAATCTGTGCGAATCGGGTTGCGACCCGGGCGAGTTCGGGGTCCTGCGTCAGGGGGCCGAGCGCGGTGCGCAGCGTGACCTCGACCGCCTCGAGGTGCATCGCGTAGGTGCGGTCCAGCCCGTACGCGACCGCCTCGTCCCACGCGGGCCCGACAGCGGTCGGGTTGAAGTTGTAGAACGTGGCGGCCACGACCGCGCCCGGGCAGTCGCCCAGCGGCGCGCCGCGACCCGCGAGATAGCGGGCCATCCTCGACAGACCGCTGCTCTTCTGCTGCTCGCGGATCACCGGGTTGAAGTACGCCACCACGTGCAGCGGCTCCAGGGTCTCGTACGCCGTCCGGGCGAGGCGGCGCGCCGCCTCGTCGTACCGCTGCGGGATGGGCTGCGCCTCAGGCACGGGTGCTCCGATCGGTGGGGTGATGGTGCGGGTCAGACGTGCTGGTGCAGCAGGCCGGTGTCGACGTCGTAGACGAAACCACCCACCTGCACCCGGTCGGGAATCAACGGGTGGCTGTGCACGCGAGCGACGTCCTCGGCGAGTGCCTCCACCTGGTTGTCAACGACGTGGAATCGCTGCCACGTGACATCGACACCCGCGGATGCGCCCACGCGAGAACGTAATTCGCGCTCGGTCGCCGTTGCCACAGCACACCGGGTGTGCGGCACGACGAGGACGCGTTCGACGTTCAGCAGGTGCACCCCCAGCACCAGGGCCTCCAGGGCTGCGTCGGTGACGCGGCCGCCGGGGTTGCGGAAGATCTTGGCGTCACCCGGCATCAGGCCCACCATCCGCAGCGGGTCGATGCGCGAGTCCATGCACGTGACGATCGCGACGCCCGCGGCCGCCACTCCGTCGAAACCGCCGAGCGCGAACGAGTCCGCGAACTTCTGGTTGGCCTGCAGCAGGTCCTCGAATCCGTTCACAGTCCTGACCTCTTTCCGATGGTGAACGCGGTGGGTTTGGCGGTGGCGGCGAAGAAGTCCTCACCCTTGTCGTCGACCACGACGAACGCCGGGAAGTCGCGCACCTCGATCTTCCAGATGGCCTCCATGCCCAGCTCCGGATACTCCAGCACCTCCACCGAGGTGATGCAGTCCTGCGCGAGACGGGCCGCGGGACCGCCGATCGAGCCCAGGTAGAAGCCGCCGTGCGTGCGGCACGCGTCGGTCACCTGCTTGCTGCGATTGCCCTTGGCGAGCATCACCATCGAGCCGCCCGCCGCCTGGAACTGCTCGACGTAGGAGTCCATCCGACCCGCCGTGGTCGGTCCGAACGAACCGGACGCGTAGCCCTCCGGGGTCTTGGCCGGGCCGGCGTAGTAGACCGCGTTCTGCTTCAGGTAGTCCGGCATCTCCTCACCGGCATCCAGGCGCTCCTTGATCTTGGCGTGCGCGATGTCGCGCGCCACGACCAGCGGCCCGGTCAGCGAAAGTCGAGTCTTGACAGGGTGTTTGGTCAACTCGGCGAGGATCTCGTCCATCGGGCGGTTCAGGTCGATCTCGACGACGTCCGCTTCGTCGCCGTCCCCGTCCAGCTGTTCCTGCGTGACCTCCGGCAGGAAGCGCGCCGGGTCGGTCTCCAACTGCTCGATGAAGACGCCCTCGGCCGTGATCTTGCCCAGGCACTGGCGGTCGGCGGAGCAGCTGACCGCGATCGCGACGGGCAGCGACGCGCCGTGCCGCGGCAGACGCACCACCCGCACGTCGTGGCAGAAGTACTTGCCGCCGAACTGGGCGCCGATCCCGAACTGCCGGGTCAGTTCGAGCACCCGCTCCTCCAGCTCGACGTCGCGGAACCCGTGCCCGACCGGCGACCCCTTCGTCGGCAGCCCGTCCAGATACTTGGCGCTGGCGTACTTCGCGGTCTTCAAGGCGAATTCAGCGCTGGTGCCGCCGATCACGATCGCCAGGTGGTACGGCGGGCAGGCGGAGGTGCCGAGCCCCCGCAGCTTCTCGTCTAGGAACGCCAGCATCGCGTCGGGGTTGAGGATCGCCTTGGTCTCCTGGAAGAGGAAGGACTTGTTGGCCGAGCCACCGCCCTTGGCCATGAAGAGGAACTTGTACGCCGTCTCGTGGCCGGCCGCGCTGTCGGCGTACAGCTCGATCTGCGCGGGCAGGTTGGAGCCTGTGTTGGTCTCCTCCCAGGTGGTGAGCGGCGCCATCTGGGAGTAGCGCAGGTTGAGCCGGGTGTAGGCGTCGTGGACACCGTGGGCCAGCGCGGCCTCGTCGGGCGCCCCGCCGTCGACCAGCACGTGGGAACCCTTCTTGCCCATCACGATCGCGGTGCCGGTGTCCTGGCACATCGGCAGCACGCCGGCGGCAGCGATGCCGGCGTTCTTCAGCAGGTCCAGCGCCACGAACTTGTCGTTGTTGCTCGCGTCCGGGTCGTCGACGATGCGACGCAGCTGCGCGAGATGGGCCGGGCGCAGATAGTGCGCGATGTCGTGCATCGCGGTGTCGGCGAGCAGTCGCAGCGCCGCCGGGTCGATCTCCAAGAAGGTGCGCCCGCCGGGTCCCTCCACGGTCCGGACGCCGTCGGTGGTGAGCCGGCGGTAGGTCGTGGTGTCCGCCCCGATGGGCAGCAGGTCCTCGTAGTCGAAGCGAGGTGCAGAAGACATGAAGAGGGTCGTTCCTTCGCGGGGATGGGTGGCGGTTCGCTGGCCGCCAGGGTATGCCGTGCTCCCGCCGGGCCCGCCGGGCGACCCTCGGACCGATTACCACGACGATCTGAGCCCATACCGACGGGTAGATACCGATTCGGACACATTCGCACAAGTCTGTTCGATCGCCTTGCCGTCGAAGGTCCCCATGGCCAGAGTGGTGTGCGTCACACTGAGGTCGTACACGACACGCACGACCGTCGAGGCAGGAGCCCCACCGAATGAAGAACCCAACGCCACGACGTCGTGGCTTAGCCCTGGCAGCGGCGGGTGTGATGCTCGCCAGCGGCGGGCTCGCGGCCTGCGGTAGCAGCGGCAGCAGCAGCGGCAAGCAGACCCTCACCTGGTACATCAACCCGGACGTCGGCAACACCGATGCGAGCAAGGGCGGTCAGGCGTCGCTCGCGCTGGCCTGTTCGAAGGCCTCGGGCGGGAAGTACGACATCAAGGTGCAGCTGCTGCCCAACTCCGCCGACGACCAGCGCACCCAACTGCTGCGACGGCTGATCTCGGGCGACAGCTCCATGGACCTGATGAGTATGGACCCTGCCTACGTCACCCAGTTCGCCTCGGCGAAGCTGCTCGCGCCCGTGCCGGCCGACATGGTCTCCAACTTCGAGGACGACCGGGTGCCGTCGGCGATCAAGGGCGCAACCTTCGGCGGCAAGCTCATCGCAGCACCGTTCTGGGCCAACACCCAGCTGCTCTGGTACCGCAAGTCGGTCGCCCAGGCCGCAGGCCTCGACATGAGCAAGCCCGTCACCTGGGCGCAGATCATCGCGGCCGCGAAGAAGGAGAAGAAGGAGATCGGGGTCCAGGCCAAGCTCTACGAGGGCTACTCGGTGTGGATCAACGCCCTGGTCGCCGGTGGCGGCGGCTCGATCGTGAAGAACCCGAGCGCGACGGCCGACGACACCAAGCTCGGTCTCAATACCCCGGCCGGTGAGGACGCGGCGACGATCATCTCCGAGATCGCCAAGTCCGGTCTCGGTGGCCCCGCCATGGGGTCCTCGGACGAGACGGCGGCGCTGAACCTCTTCCAGAGCGGTGCCGCGGCGTTCCTGGTCAACTGGCCCTACACCTACGCCGCGCTCACCGGCAACAAGAGCGACATCGCGGCGACCCTCTACCCGCGCACGGTCGACGGGAAGGTGGCCGCGCCGCCGTTCGGCGGCATCGACCTGGCGGTCGGCAAGACCAGCAAGCACGCCGATCTGGCCTACGACGCCGCGGCGTGCATCACCGACGAGACCAACCAGGCGTCGTACATGGCCAAGGCCGGCAACCCGGCCAGCCGCAAGGCGGCGTTCTCCGATGCCGCAGTGAAGAAGGCGTTCCCCAACGGCATCGCCGCGACGATCCTGGAGTCGCTGGGAACGGCGACGCCTCGACCGTTGTCGCCCTACTGGGCTGACATCTCCACCGGACTGCAGCAGCAGTTCAGCCCGCCCTCCTCGGTGAACAGCAACACACCGAAGAAGGCGCAGACCTTCATTTCCAACGTCCTGAAGGGGAAGGCATTGTTGTGAGTACCGTCGCGGACACCACGACCGGCGAGCGTTCGACCGCTCGCCGCTCCGAGAAGAAAGCCGGCCTCTCGGACCGGACCAGGGGCGAACGCCGCCTCGGCTGGAAGCTCGCCGGCCCGGCATTCGTCGTGATGCTGCTGGTGACGTTCTACCCGATCGTCTACGCGCTCTACCTGTCGCTGTTCAACTACCGGCTGACCGACCCGGCCGCCCGTAGGTTCGTCTGGTTCCAGAACTACATCACCTCGCTCAGCGACCCGTTGTTCTGGAAGGCCACCGGCATCACCGCCCTGATCACCATCGTCACGCTCGTCGTGGAGCTGGTCTTCGGAATGGCGATCGCGATGGTCATGAACAAGATCGTGCTGCCCCGCAGGACGTTGCGCACCGTGGTCCTGATCCCCTACTCGATCATCACCGTCGTCTCCGCGTTCTCATGGCTGTACGCGTTCAGGTTCGACACCGGCTTCGTCAACCACTGGCTGCACTTCATCTCCTTCGGCGCCTTCGACCCGTCCTACAACTGGTTCGGCGGCACGTGGTCCTCGCTGACGATCGTCTGCCTGTCGGAGATCTGGAAGACCACGCCGTTCATGTCGCTGCTGCTGCTGGCGGGTCTGGCACAGGTCGACCAGTCGATGGAGGAGGCGGCCGAAGTGGACGGCGCCTCGTGGTGGCAACGCCAGATCAAGGTGGTCTTCCCGAGCATGAAGGGCGCCATCATGGTCGCCGTCGTCTTCCGCGCGCTCGACGCGTTCCGGATCTACGACAACCCCTTCGTGATGACCGGCGGTGCCAACAACACCAACTCGCTGTCGATGCTGGTCGGTCAGACCACCGTGAGTCAGACGGAGATCGGCATGGGATCGGCGCTCGCGGTGCTGCTGTTCGTGTTCGTGCTCATCATCGCCGCCGGGCTCGTGCGGCTGTTCAAGGTCGACCTGACAGGGGGCAACAAGTAATGGACACCAGAATGAGCGGCAGGACCAAGTGGGGTCTCGCCGGAGTCTCCGTGCCGATCATGCTGTGGACGCTCATCCCGATCGTCTGGATCGTCGCGACCTCGCTGAAGAGCACGGCGGCACTGGCCGACCAGCAGCAGAACGTCTTCGGCAACTTCTGGCCCAAGAGCATCTCCTGGGACAACTACAGCCTCATCTTCACCGGGGGCGCGAAGGACCTGTTCGTGCCGGCGTTGTGGCACTCCGTCGTCGTGTGCGTGGTCGCCACGTTCATCAGCGTCATCCTGGCCACGTTCTGCGCGTACGCGATCGCCCGGCTGGACTTCCCCGGCAAGAAGGCGATTCTCGTGGTTTCTCTGACCGTGTCGTTCTTCCCGGTCATCGCGATGGTCACGCCGCTGTTCAACCTGTGGCGCATCCTGCACCTGTTCGACACTCTGCCCGGCCTGATCATCCCCTACATCACGCTGACGCTGCCGTTGTCGATCTGGATCCTGTCGGCCTTCTTCCAGCAGATCCCGTGGGAGATGGAGCAGGCCGCGCAGGTCGACGGCGCCAGCAGTTGGCAGGCGTTCGTCAAGGTCGTCGCCCCGCTGGCCGCGCCGGGAGTCTTCACCACGGCCATCATCGCCTTCTTCACGGCCTGGAACGACTTCGTCTTCTCCAGCAACCTGACCGCCGCCCGCGCACAGACCGTCCCGGCCGCACTGAACTCCTTCACCGGAGCCAGCCAGTTCACGCAGCCGACCGGTGCCATCTGTGCGGCAGCGGTCATCGTCACCATTCCCGTCGTCATCCTGGTGCTGCTCTTCCAGCGCCGGATCGTCGCCGGACTCACCTCCGGCGCCGTCAAGGGCTGACCGGCCTACCCGCCGCATCGCACGAAGGAGCTAGCCAGTGTCAAGCATCGAATTGAAGAACCTCGTCAAGAAGTACGGCGACGGGTTCCCCGCCGTCAACGACATCTCGCTCGACATCGCCGACGGCGAATTCATGATCCTCGTCGGACCGTCCGGCTGCGGGAAGTCCACGCTGTTGCGGATGGTCGTCGGGCTGGAGGACATCACCTCCGGCGAACTGGACATCAACGGCAAGCGGGTCAACGACCTGGCGCCGCGGGACCGCAACCTGGCCATGGTGTTCCAGAACTACGCGCTCTACCCGCACCTGACCGTCTTCGAGAACATCGCGTTCCCGCTGCGCCTCGCCAAGGGCAAGCACAGTGACAACGAGATCAAGCAGAAGGTCAACGACGCGGCCGACATGCTGGAGTTGCGCGAGCACCTCGAGCGCAAGCCGGCGAACCTGTCCGGTGGTCAGCGCCAGCGCGTCGCGATGGGCCGCGCGATCGTCCGGGAGGCCGACGCGTTCCTCTTCGACGAGCCGCTGTCCAACCTGGACGCCAAGCTGCGCGGCCAGATGCGCACCGAGATCGCGCGCATGCAGCGCCGTCTCGGCGTGACCACGCTCTACGTCACCCACGATCAGACCGAGGCCATGACCCTGGGCGACCGGGTCGCCGTGCTGAAGAAGGGCGTCCTGCAGCAGTGCGCGTCGCCGCGGGAGCTCTACGAACAGCCGGTCAACCTGTTCGTGGCCGGCTTCATCGGCTCGCCGCCGATGAACTTCCTGCCCGCCCGGGTCGAGGGCAACACCCTCAAGATGCCCATCGCCGACGTCGAGCTGTCCGGTGAGCTGGCGGAGAAGGTCAAGGGTAAGAGCGCGGTCATCGTGGGTCTGCGGCCCGAGCACATCAAGGACGCCTCGCTCGGCGACAACATCTCCCACGGTGTGCCGTTCAAGGCCGTGGTCGACGTGACGGAGTGGCTGGGTAACGAGCAGTACGCCTACATCCCGTTCGACTCCGACCCGTCCCTGCAGGGCACCTTGGAGGAGTTGGACCGCGACCTGGACGGTGAGGGGATGCGCACCCAGATGGTCGTCAACCTCGACTCGCGCTCACGGGTGCGGGAGGGACAGGAAGCCGATCTGGTCTTCGACCCGTCGTTCATGCACGTCTTCGACCCGGAGTCCGGCGACTGCCTGACCCGCGACGACGACCGCGCCGCCGAGATCGCCCGGGACAACGAGGAGCAGCGCAAGGCCGCCCTCGAGCGGGCACGCACCCGTGAGTCGAACGCGGCTGCGCAGAGTGCGGAGCCGCGGCAGGCCTCCTGATCGATCGGCAGGACAGTAGTACCGCAGGGCCGGGTCCCATCCATGGGTCCGGCCCTGCGGGTACGGCGGGGAGGCCGGATGCGCGTGGTCGAGTACCTGCTGATATGCATCGTGCCCGCCGCGGTGATCAGCCTGGCGTTCAAGGTCCCGTGGTTGCTTCGTCGGCTGCGCCGGGGAGCACAGGCATTGCACACCACCCACCGGCCGATCGAGCGGCTTGCCGACGATCTGCACCGGCTGGGTTCGGAGCTGCAACTGGTGCGGGCAGGCGGGGGGCCGGCCCGCAAACGCCGCCTGACGGCGATCGAGCTGGCCTACGAGGATGTCCTGCTGGAGTGCTGCGCCGCGCTCGAACTGCCGCATCCCGCACGTCCGCCCCTGACGCGCGAGGAGCGGCTGCACGTCGAGGCCGCGCTGTTGAAGGCGGGCCTGCGGTGGTGAGGGGGCGCACCGCGTTTCGTAGGGTGCCCCCATGAGCGGCACTGGCAAGACAATCCTGATCACCGGCGGAACCCGAGGGATCGGTCGGGCCGTCGCCGAGAGCCTGTCCGCCAGTCACCACCTGCTGATCGGTGGTCGTGACGAGGCGTCGGTGAAGCAGACCTGCGGCGCCCTGCGCTCGGCCGAGCCCTTCGTGGCAGATCTTGCGAACGAGGAAGCAACCGCCGCCGCCGTGGAATCCATCGGCGAGCTCGACGCCGTCGTGCACTCGGCCGGTGTGATGGGGCACGGACCGCTGACGTCGCTGAGCCGCGCCGACTGGCGTCGCACGATGGAGCTGAACGTCGTGGCGGTGGCGGACCTCACCCGCCTGCTCCTGCCGCAGCTGCGCCGTGTCAGGGGCACCGTCGTCGTGATCAACTCCGGCTCCGGTCTCACCGCGCGCGTCGATTCCGCGCTCTACTCGGCCAGCAAGTTCGCCGTGCGCGCGTTGGCCGACTCGGTGCGCGAGCAGGAGCGCGAGCACGGGGTGCGGGTCACCACGATCTACCCCGGACGCGTCGACACCGACATGCAGCGCGAGCTGGTCGAGGGCCAGGGCGGCCAGTACGACGGCGGCCTCTACATCCGACCGTCGTCGATCGCGGCCGCCGTCCGCCTCGCCATAGAGATGCCCTCCGACGCGTCGGTCGACGACCTCTCAGTCCGTCCCGGGCCCCGGTAGACCCAGCTCGGCCCTGGTCGGCGGCTGCGACCCGGCCCGCGAGACGGTCACTGCCGACGTCGCGATCCCACGATCGACAGCGGCCATGAACGCGTCGCGACCTGCCGCGCGCAGGCGTTCCCTGGCGTCGGCGCCGCCGAGCAGCCCATCGTCCAACAGCTGCGACAGCATCCCGGACATGAACGAGTCGCCGGCACCCACGGTGTCGACCAGGTCCACCCGCCGACCCGGCACGTCGACCAGCTCACCGGTGCCGCTCAGATGCACGAGCGCGCCGTCGCCACCGCGGGTGGCGACCACCAGCGACGGACCCAACTGACCCCACAGGCGCAGCACCTCGCCGAGCTCGACTCCGTCGCCGTACAGCCACGCTATGTCCTCGTCGCTGGCCTTGACCACGTCGGACAGCCCGACGAGCTCCTCGATGCCGGAGCGGACCGACGCGGCCTCCCCGATGATCGTCGGCCGCGGGTTCGGGTCGAGGGAGACGGTGCCCTGCGCGCGATGGGCGACCACGGCGTCCCGGACGGCGCTGGCGCCCGGTTGCAGGGCGGTGGCGATGGATCCGGTGTGCAGATGCCCCCGCCCTCCCGGGAGCGGGGTTGAGGGATCCCAGGCCAGATCGAACTCGTAAGTGGCAGCGCCAGATTCGTTCAACGTCGCAAGAGCGGTCGGAGTCCGGGCCGCGCTCACGCTTCCCGGTGTGAGGTCCACGCCGTCGACGGCCAGGGCGTCGCTGATGGCCAGACCGCGCTCGTCGTCGCCGATGTACGTCGCGAGCGAGACGGGGTGGCCGAGCCTGGCCAGGCCGACCGCGGTGTTGAACGGGGAGCCGCCGACGTGTTCGCGCTCCGACCCGTCCGGGCGGCGCACGATGTCGATCAGGGCCTCACCGATGACCAACGTCGAGGCGTGCACGGCGGTTTCCTCAGCCCGCCGCGGTCGCGTACTCGTGCAGCTTGGCCAGCGAGTGATGCGCGTCGATCAACCGGATCGTCCCGCTCTTGGAGCGCATCACCAACGACTGGGTGAAGCATCCGTCGGCCCGGTAGCGCACCCCGCGCAGCAACTCACCGTCGGTGATGCCGGTCGCGACGAAGAAGGCGTTGTCGCCGCGGACGAGCTCGTCGGTGCTGAGCACGGTGTCCAGGTGCAGGCCGGCGTCGATGGCCTTCTGGCGTTCGTCGTCATCCTTCGGCGCGAGGATGCCCTGGATGGTGCCGCCCAGGGCCTTCATCGCGCACGCCGTGATGATGCCTTCGGGAGTGCCACCGATGCCGAGCAGCAGGTCGATGCCGGTGTCGGGTCGTGCGGCCATGATCGCGCCCGCTACGTCGCCGTCGGCGATGTAGCGGATGCGCGCCCCCGCGTCGCGGATCTGGCTCGCGAGCTGCTCGTGACGCGGCCGGTCGAGCACGACCACCGTGACGTCGGCGGCGCTCACTCGCTTGGCCTTGGCCACCCGCCGGATGTTCTCGGCCACGGGGAGGCGGATGTCGACGACGTCGGCGATGTCCGGCCCGGCAGCGAGCTTGTCCATGTAGAAGACCGAGCTGGGGTCGTACATCGAGCCGCGCTCGCTCACCGCCATCACCGACACCGCGTTGCTCATGCCCTTGGCGGTGAGGGTGGTGCCGTCGATCGGGTCGACGGCGACGTCGACGCCCGGCCCCGTCCCGTCACCGACGTGCTCGCCGTTGAAGAGCATCGGCGCCTCGTCCTTCTCGCCCTCGCCGATGACGACCACACCGTTCATCGCGACCGAGGAGATGACCCGGCGCATCGCGGCCACGGCCGCGCCGTCGGCGTCGTTCTTCTCACCGCGCCCGACCCAGCGGCCGCCGGCCATGGCGGCTGCCTCGGTGACCCGCACCAGCTCCAGTGCCAGGTTGCGATCCGGCACCTCGGCGCTGTGACGGCTTGCCTCATCGGTGGACATGCGACTCCTCGGTCGGCGGGTCGGGCCCGCCAGCGGGGCCCCTCGATCTCGCTCGGTGAGTCTATCGGGGGTGAGTCGACGGGCGGCTGCGCCTGGCGCTCGGCCATGGGCGACGATGGAGGGGTGAGCACTCCACCCTCCGCGCAGGCTCAGGCCGGCGCACCGGCCCCCGCACGGCGCGGGATGAGCGGCACCGCGAAGAACATGGTGATCTCGATGATCGTACTGATCGCGGGCTGTCTGGTGCTGATCGCGCTCGTGCCCCGGGTGGGCTCGGTCCAGCAACCGGTCGCGAACGTCGCGGCGATCGCCCGGGAGGTCGGCATCGATCAGAAGTGGGACGTCGCCGTCGCCGACGGGCTGCCGAAGGGCTGGACGGCCACCAACGTGACGCTCATGACCGACGACCCGCCGGACACCTGGCAGGCGGGCTACACCACCCCCGGCACTCACTACGCCGCGGTCGTGCAGACCAGCAGTGACGATCGCTCGTGGGTGACACGCCAGACCGGAGCCGCCAAGAAGGTCGGCACGGTCTCCCTCGGCGGCGCCACCTGGACGCGCTACGACCGCAACGACGGCGAGCAGCGCGCGCTGGTGCGCTCCACCCCGCTCGGCGGCCTGCACACCGCCGTGATCGGGACCGCGCCGTGGTCGCAGCTGACCTTGTTCGCCAAGTCCCTTCGGCCGCTCAGCCACAGCACGCTGCACCCGACGTCGTGACAGACGCCGACGGGTACCCCGAGGGCAGCAACCCCGCGCGATGGCTCGCGCTCTACGTCTGCCTCGGCGCGGTGTTCATGTGCCTGCTCGACGTGAGCATCGTCAACGTCGCCCTGCCCTCCATGCAGGAGGGTCTCAAGGCGACGTCGTCCGATCTGCAGTGGGTGCTGTCGGGATACGCCGTGACGTTCGGCCTCGTGCTCGTCCCTGCCGGCCGGCTCGGGGACGCCTACTCGCGGCGCACGATGTTCCTCATCGGGATCACCGGCTTCGTGATCGCCAGCGTCGCGTGCGGGCTGGCCTGGTCCCCGCTCGCGATCGTCGTCTTCCGGCTGCTGCAGGGCATCTTCGCCGGACTGCTCACCCCGCAGGTCAACGGCATCATCCAGCAGCTCTTCCGCGGTCCCGAGCGCGGCCGGGCCTTCGGCTACTTCGGGGCGATCGCGGGCGTCTCGACCGCCGCGGGGCCGCTGGCAGGTGGCGGACTCATCGCCCTGTTCGGTACCGAACACGGCTGGCGCACGGTCTTCTTCGTCAACCTGCCCATCGGCATGGTGGCGATCCCGTTCGCCGCGCGTCTGCTCACCCGGGCCGGCGTGACGAGCAGCCGCGGCACCGGTCGGCGCCCCCAGCTCGACCCGGTCGGCTCGCTGCTGTTCTGCGTCGGGATCGTCTCGCTGCTGCTGCCGTTGGTGGAGCAACGGGAGTGGTCCGGCGCGGTGCGCTACCCGTTGTACGCGGTCGCCGTGCTCTTCCTGGCCCTCTTCGTCCTGTGGGAACGCCGCGTGGAGTCCCGGGGCAGGGCGCCGGTGCTCGATCTGCGGCTGTTCTCGCTGCGTAGCTTCAGCTTCGGTTCGGTGACCGGGCTGCTCTACTTCGGCGCCTTCACCTCGATCTTCTTCGTGCTCACCGTCTATCTGCAGATGGGTCAGGGCTACTCCGCGTGGCAGGCGGGACTGACGGTCACGGCATTCGCCGCGGCCACGATCCCGGCATCGCGCCTGTCGGGCTCCAAGGGCCCCGACCACCCCATCGCCTTCCTAGTGACGGGGTCGCTGCTCTTCGCCGCCGGCCTGCTGCTGACGATCCTCGCGGTGCAGATCGAGTCCGGTTCGCACGTCGGCTGGTGGATCGCGGTGCCGCTCGTGGTGGCCGGTTTCGGCAACGGGCTGGTGCTGCCCGCCAACCAGACGCGGGTGGTCTCCCAGGTGCCGGTGGAGCAGGCGAGTTCGGCCGGCGCGGCGTACCAGGTGTTCCAGCGCACCGGGACGGCACTCGGCATCGCGGTCGTCGGCTCGGTGTTTTTCGGCCAGTTGGCGAGCAGCCGGGGCGATTTCTCCCAGGCCTTCGAGTACGGCGTGAGCGTCTCGGCCGGGCTCGGCATCCTGACCGCGGTGCTCGCGGGTGCGGAGGCGTTGTCGGGCAGGCTCGCGGTGTCGCGTGCCGGCCGAGCGGTCGAGCCCTGAGCCTCCTTTAAGCCTGCCCGGTGGGTGCCGGTCAGTCCCGGTCGGCGGTCATCGCGTCGATCCGCTGCTCGGCGTTCGAGAGCCACTTCTGGCAGTGCGCGGCGAGCGCCTCGCCGCGTTCCCACAGCCGCATGCTGTCCTCGAGGCTCGGCTCGCCGCTCTCCAACCGGGTCACGATCGCGGCCAATTGATCGCGCGCCTCCTCATACCCCAGGTGGGTGATGTCGTAGTGGGCGCCGGCGGCCGGTGCCTCGTCCGCGCCGTCGGCGGCCTTCTGCTCGGTGGTGGCCATATCTAGAGCTCCATTTCCTCGGATGGTCGACGGTCGTGTCGTGCGTACGGGTCGGGCGGTAGGTTCGCGCGTCGTGCGCGCCTCACGGCTTCGTCACCGGGCGCACCGCGAAGTCGCCCTGGGCGACGGTGACCCGCAGAAGATCGGACGGCGCCACCTGGGCGACGTCGGTGACGACCTCGCCGTCCTGGGTGCGCACGACGGCGTAACCGCGTTGGAGCACCTCCCAGGGCGACAGCGCCCGCAGCTGACCGGCGAGGTGACCCACCTGATCATGCGCCCGGTCCAGACGGCGGGTCACGACGGAGGAGGAGCGTGCGCGCAGTTGCTGCACCGCGTCCGCCCGGCGCGTCACCATGGTGATCGGGTCGCGCAGCGCCGCAGCCGCGCACAGCTGATCCAGGTGCCGTCGCTCGATGGCTGCGTGGTGACGCAGTGAGCGCGCGGCTCGATCGAGCAGCCTGTCCAGCCCAGCATGCTGCTCGGCCAGGTCGGGCACGACCCGGCGTGCGGCGTCGGTGGGGGTCGAGGCGCGCAGATCCGCCACGAAGTCGAGCAGCGGTGTGTCGACGTCGTGCCCGATGGCGCTCACCACCGGGGTGCGCGCGGCGGAGACCGCGCGTAGCAGGGCCTCGTTGCTGAAGGGCAGCAGATCCTCGAACGCGCCACCGCCCCGGGCGATCACGATGACGTCGACGTCCGGCGCGGCATCCAGCTCGGCCAGGGCCGCACCCACCTGCTCGACAGTGCCCGGCCCCTGCACGGCTACCTGCCGGATCTCGAACTGCGTTGCGGGCCAGCGCAGCCGGGTGTTCTCCACGACGTCCTTCTCGGCGGCGCTCGCACGACCGCAGATCAGGCCGACCCGGCGCGGAAGGAACGGCAGCGGACGTTTGCGGGAGGCGTCGAAGAGCCCTTCGCTGCGTAGCAGCTGTTTGAGGTGCTCCAGGCGCAGCAGGAGATCGCCGACGCCGACCGGTCGCATCTGCCGGGCGTCCAGGTGCAGAGAACCGCGCTTGGTCCAGAACGTCGGCCTGGCCTGCACCACCACCCGGGCGCCGGGTCCGATGCCCGGACCCATCGCATCGAGGGTGTTGACGTGCACCGTCACCGACAGCGACATGTCCACGTCGGGGTCGCGCAGAGTGACGTAACAGGTCGGAGCGCCCGGTCGCCGCTGCAACTGCACGATCTGGCCCTCGACCCACAGCGGCGACATCTTGTCGACGTACTCGCTGATCCGCATCGACAGGGTGCGCACCGGCCAGGGCTGCTCGGCGGTGGTATCGGCGGCCTTCTCCGGAAGCGGCGCGGTCACGCGGCCACCGTAGACTGATGGGTATGACAAACACTCCAGTGGCGGCCGCACGCTCGCGCACCAAGCGGGTCCTGCTCGCCGCCCCGCGAGGGTATTGCGCCGGAGTGGACCGCGCCGTGGTGACCGTGCAGAAGGCGCTCGACCTCTACGGCCCGCCGGTCTACGTGCGTAAGGAGATCGTGCACAACAAGCACGTCGTGACCACGCTGGAGAAGCGCGGCGCGATCTTCGTGGAGGAGACCGACGAGGTGCCCGAGGGCGCGACGGTGATCTTCTCCGCGCACGGCGTGGCGCCGGTGGTGCACGAGGAGGCCGCTGCCCTCAAGCTGAAGACGATCGACGCCACCTGCCCGCTGGTCACCAAGGTGCACCGCGAGGCCGTGCGCTTCGCGAACGACGACTTCGACATCCTGCTCATCGGCCACGAGGGCCACGAGGAGGTGGTGGGGACCGCGGGGGAGGCGCCCCAGCACATCACGCTGGTGCAGAGCCCCGACCACGTCGACGAGGTCACCGTGCGCGACCCGGACAAGGTCGTGTGGCTCTCCCAGACCACACTGTCGGTGGACGAGACGATGGAGACCGTGCGGCGACTGCGGGAGAAGTTTCCGAAGCTGCAGGATCCGCCGTCGGACGACATCTGTTACGCCACTCAGAACCGCCAGTTGGCGGTCAAGCAGATGGCGCCGGACACCGACCTGATGATCGTGGTCGGCAGCCGCAACTCCTCCAACTCCGTCCGCCTCGTCGAGGTCGCGCTCGAGCACGGTTCGCGCGCGGGTCACCTGGTGGACTACGCCGACGAGATCGACGAGAGCTGGCTCGACGGCGTCACGACCGTGGGCGTGACGTCGGGTGCGTCGGTGCCGGAGGTGCTGGTGCGGGACGTGCTGGACTATCTGGCCGCACGCGGTTACGAAGACGTCACGGCCGTGCAGGCCGCGCAGGAGAGCTTGCTCTTCGCGCTGCCGAACGAGTTGCGCCGTGACCTGAAGCTCGCGGGCAACGGCGACGACAAGGTGCGTCACGACGCCGGCGCGCTGCGCTGAGCCTCACCCCCGTCGCCTGACACCCCGGCGCGGAAGTCGAGCTGGGGGCGGGCGCTCTCACCGGCCTGCTCCATGTCGCGGTCGACCGCGTCGATGAGTTCCCGTGCCGTGAGCGGGCGTACGGCGTCCTGCAGGGGAGACGGGGCGGCCGGGGGCTGATCTGCCAGCCCGAGTTCGTGCATCTTGCGGGCGGTCACCAGCACCCGGCTCTCCATGGTGCCGAGCAGTGCGTTGTAGGCCTCGACCGATCGGTGCAGCGAGCTTCCGAGCTTGTCGGTGTGTCGCCCGAGGGTCGCCAGCCGTTCGTAGAGCGTCCTGCCCAGCTCCAGCAGTTCCCTGGCGTTGGCGTTGAGGTCGTCCTGCTGCCAACTGAATGCGACCGTGCGCAGGAGAGCCAGCAGAGTGCTCGGCGACGCGAGCACCACCCGGCGGGAGATGGCGCGTTCGAAGATCGCCGGATCGGCCAGCAGGGCCGCTGACAGCACCGCGTCGGACGGGACGAACGCCACCACCATCTCCGGAGAGCCGGCGAAGGCGGCCCAGTAGCCCTTGGCGGCGAGCGCGTCCAGGTGCCCGCTGAGGGCACGGGCGTGCGCCCGCAGCGCCGCCGAGCGCGCGGCGTCGTCGATGCCCTCGCGCTGGGCGGCCAGGTAGGAGGTCAGGGGCGCCTTGCTGTCGATCACCAGCGTGCGCTCGCCCGGCAGGTGGACCACGACGTCCGGGCGCACCGCGACGCCGTCCCGGGCCCGTGCGCCGACCTGCTCCTCGAAGTCGCAGCGGGACAGCATTCCCGCGTGTTCGAGCAGGCGCCGCAGCTGGGTCTCACCCCAGGTGCCGCTGATGTTGGAGGACTTGAGGGCCCCGGCCAGCGCGGCCGTCTCCTGCTGCAGACGGGTGGTGGTCGCCCCCACCTGATCCAGTCGTGCCCCGAGCTCGCCCCACTGCGCCAGGCGGTCGCGTTCGAGCACTCCCACCTGGCGCTCGACGCGCAGGAGCGTTTCGCCCAATGGGGCGAGGACACCCGCGGTGCGCTGGTCGTCGCGGTCGGCCAGTTCCAGGTCGACGATTCGCTCGCGCAGCAGGTCGCGCTCGGTCGTGAGCGCGACGCCGCGGGCGAGGTACACCGCACGTAGCGTCATCACGGCCATCAGCGCGCCGATCACGGCACCAGCGAGAAGAGCCTCCATCACAGTCATGGACGGAGCGTGGCACGGTGCACCGACAATGTGGCGATCCGACTCAGGCGCGCCCTGCACGGAGGACCGGCTTGACCACTCGTTGGACGTGGTGCCACGCGCGACGTTGCACGATCAGGGTCAGCGTGCCCGCCGCGACCATGCCTACCAGGTTGAGGCCCAGCTGAGCAGCCGACCCCGACATCTCGTGGGGCACCCACAGGCCGAGCGCCAGCGCGAAGTTGCCGGCCGCCGGGACCGTGGTGACTGAGATGAACACCCCGACCATCGCCTGCGCCTTCTCGACGGACAGAGCGAGCACGCCCGCCGCCCCCGCCAGAAGGGCTACGACGAACGACCACGTGTTCGGTTGCCAGATGAACTGCGTCTGCGGACGTGCGCGAGCCACCATCTCGGGGTGGACGATCCCGGCGAAACGCGCGAGCACGGCGATCAGGGAGATGACGGCGACCGCGAACGCGAAGCTGCCGAGTAGGACGGCGATGCTCCGCAGCGCCAGGCGGCCGCCTCCGAGCGCGAGGCCGGTGCAAATCGCCGCCACGGTGGCGAATTCGGGCCCGACCACCATCGCGCCCACCACCAGGATGGAGGAGTCGGTGATGACCGCGACGGAGGCGAGAGCGACCGCGATCACGAGGAAGATCTCATAGCTGAGCGTGGGCCGTGCGGCGTCCTGCGCCTGCTCGAGCAGCACGTCCCACACCACGGCATCGTCGGGATCGCCCTCGACGGCCAGATCGATCTCACGAGCGGCCCGGAAGGGAGTGGCCGACGGTTGACTCAGGACCACCCCTCCCCGGTCGCACAATCCGGTGCCGCGCAGCGCGTCGAGCACCTGGCTGGTTGCCTCTCGAGCGACGTCCACCTCGATGACATCGCCGGGCGGCCGCAGGCTTGCACCGCGCACCCTCGAGAGGTTGGTCGCTGCCGGGTGCTCGAAGAGCAACGCCGCCACGGACGCACTGAGATCGTCCGGGACGGTGAGCCGCAGGTGCATGAGCATGCCTGCAGGGTAGATCCCCGAGGGGGCCCGTCAGGTCGTCGTGAGCGGCAGCGCCAGGATGGGCGTCTTCGTGGGCACCTGGGACCCGCCGGCGGGTTCGACGGTGATGTCGAACTCCTTGGCGCCCTGGACGTTGGCGGTGAGCCGATTGGTGTGATCGGTCTTGAGGATGCCGGCGTTGGTGGGCCCGTCGCTCTTGATGAACCAGCCCTGATAGGTCGTGTCGCCCTTGGTCGCGGCGACCTTGTTCAGGGTCGCGACGGCCTGATTGAGCGAGCGCGAGCTGATCACGGTGACGGTGCCGCCTTGGAACTGCACGGTCTGGCGTGTCGCGTCGGGTGCGTGCTCGATCCGGGACTGCGCGTTGGTGACCCCGTTCGACGAGCCGGCCCACGGCTGGGCGTGGATGACACCCGCGCCGGCGACGACCACGGCGGCAGCCGCGACAAGGCCGAGGACCGCGCGGCGGTGCCTGCCCGCCGTACGCGCCGACCTCGCCCCGATCGAACGCTCGGCTCGCGACGAAGGCGTCTGCGGGGTGTGCTGAATCTGCGCCAGCAGCGAGGAACGCACGTCGGGCGACGGAGCGAGCGGGGGGACGTCTGAGGCCAGTGTGACGGTGAGTTCGGCGACCTCGGCCACCTCGCGGCGGCAGGACTCGCAGTCCTGCAGATGACGCTCGGAGCGGGCCCGTTCCAGGTCGTCGACGGCGTCGAGGGCGTAGCCCACGGCATCGATGTGCGTGTCGTTGGTCATCGCTCACCTCCCATCGCGGTGCGTAACCGCTGCAATCCATCGCGTATTCGTGTCTTCGCTGTGCCGAGGGGGATGCCGAGTCGTTCGGCGACCTCTGCGTGCGTGTGACCCTCGAAATACACCAGGCTGAGGGCCTGCCGCTGGTTCTCGCCCAGAGTGCCCAGGGCGCTGCGGACCCGTTCTGCGTCGAGTGAGGCCGTCACCTGATCGACCGTGGAGTCGTACGCCGTCTCCTGCGACTCCCGCGTGTACGTCTCGTCCCGCCGTCGGGTGGCCTGCGCCGACCGGATACGGTCGACCGCCCGGCGGTGGGCGAGAGTGAACATCCAGCTGAGCGCCGACCCCTTCTGCGGATCGAACTTGGGGCTGGTGCGCCAGATCTCCAGGAAGACCTCCTGGGTGATCTCCTCGGCCTGCGCCCGGTCCACGATGAGTCGGACGATCAGACCGTTGATGCGGGGACTGGTCGCGTCGTAGAGCCGCGCGAACGCGTCTTCATCCCCTCGACCCGCCGCCGTGAGCAGGTCGGCAAGCTCCGGACCCGGTTCGTGGAGCCCGGTGTCCACTGTCCGCAAGGTGCCTGCCATGGGACCCATCTTGACTGATGGGCCCCACGACAGCGCTACCGACGTCACAGTGAACGAGATTCGTTACAGATCAGCTGGCCGGGACCAGGACCGTGTCGATGATGTATACGTTGGCGTTCGCGGTCTGCACATTGCCGCAGATGATCTTCGCGGTGGCCCCGCCCTTGACGGTCAGGGTGGGCACGGTGCCGCTCACCGTGTCGCTGGTCTTGGCGAGCGTCTGGTGGGTGCCGACGATCTTGTCCGGGCCGAGGCGGGTCGCCAGGACGTGGTTGGTGAGGATCTTGGTCAGCATCGTCTTGTCGGCGAGAACCTTGTCGAGGGTCGCCTTGGGGAGCTTGGCGAAGGCGTCGTTGGTCGGCGCGAAGACGGTCAGGTTCTGGGTGTTGTTCAGCGTGTCCACCAGGCCTGCCTTCTTGACGGCGGTGACCAGCGTCGACAGCAGCGGGTTGTTCGAGGCCGCGGTGGCGACCGTGTCCTGCGTCATGCCGCCGAACGAGCCCTTACCGGTCTTCGGTACGGCCGAGCAGCCGGGGCCGAAGGGGACGGCCGCGGTCGCGGTCGAGCCCGAGGAGGACGAGGAGCTGGAGGAGCTTGAGGGGGCGGCACTGGAGCTGCCGGAACCGCTGCTGCTGCCGCAGGCGGTCAGCGCGATGGCGCCGATCGCGGTGACGGCGGCAGCCGAGGTGATGGAACGCGTCTTCATGTGGATCTCCTGGTGAGGTCTCGCGCTACGACGAGTTCGTTGGTTGAAGTACATGAGTCATTCGGAGTGCACAGTGAGCCGGATTGGATTGGCGCCCAATCCTTCACCCGATGTTGAAGATGAGGTTGACGACCCCGCTCGAGCCGTCCGGGAAGACGTCCTTGCGTGCTTCGGACTGCAGCGAGTCCTTGCCGTAGACGACCCGCGCACGGACAGCGTGCTGCCCTGTCGCCGTGGTGTTCCACACGTAGGCCCACTGTCGCCAGTAGTCCACGTTCACGTCCGGACCCATGGTGGCGTCCTTCCAGGGGCCTTCGTCGAGACTCACCTGCACGCGTACGACTCCGTGCCGCTGGGCCCACGCGACGCCGCCGATGACGACCTTGCCGCCCTTGACCGTCGCGAAGGACCCGGGCGTGTCGATGCGTGTCGAGGGCTTGATCGGGCCGTCGATCGTCCAGCCGCGCTTGGTCCAGTAGGCCTTCGCCTTGGAGTAGTCGGTGACGGTCATCCGGGTCACCCACTTCGTGCAGCCGAGCATCCCGTAGAGGCCAGGCGTGACCAGGCGCGCGGGGAACCCGTGCGCCCGGGGGAGTGCCTGCCCGTTCATCCCGATCGCGAGGAGAGCGTCGCGGTCATCGGTCATCGCACCGAGCGGGGTGCTGATGCTGAAGCCCTCGGTGGAGGTGCTGAAGACCTGCCGGCCCGGTTTGCCCGCATCCTTGACGCCGGCCATCTTCAACAGGTCCTTGGTGCGCACGCCGAGCCAGGTCGCCCCGCCGGCGTAGGTGCCGCCCGGCTCGTTGCTGATGCAGGTCAGGCTGATGTTGCGCTCGATCAGGTTGAGCTTGGTGATGTCGTCGTAGCTGAGCTCGAGCGGGTGGTCGACGTCGCCGTCGATCCGCAGCCGCCAGGAGTCGCGCTCGACGTTCGGCACCGTCAGGGAGGTGTCGACCCGGTAGAACTTGCCGTTCGGGGTGCGCAAGGGGGTGATCGCGGGGTACTGCGCCGTGAGGCCGACGGGGATCGCCGGCGCCTTCTCCTTGGCGACGGGCAGCGCCAGCCCGGCCGTGCTGGGTACGGCGCCGAGCTTCTGGCCGATCGCCGCACTGCCGACAGCGCCGGCCGCCACTACCCCCGATCCTGCGAGGAAGACCCGGCGGGTGCTTGCGAGAGTGGGCTCATCGCTCGCCGTCGGGCGTCGCAGGACACGGTCGACCGTGCGCCGGGTGAAGGCATCGCCGGACAGCCAGAAGAGTCCGAACAGCGCCAGGGTGCCTGCCAGGGCGGTGACGATGGTCGGGACGATGTCGGAGGCCACAGCAGCGGGGCGGGTCATCGCGGCGTACCCGGCGACGGCCACGAGCACCAGCTCGAGGCCCAGGCCGAGCAGGAAGATCCTGCGCGCCAGCAGACCCGCGATGCCGGCCAGGACGAGTGCACCGGCGGAGACCGACAGCAACAGCACGAGCTTGTCGTTCGTGCCGAACTGCTTGATCGCGAAGTCCTTGAGCGCGGTCGGTGTGCGGTCGATCACTGCCTCGCCGACCGCGAGGACCGGGGAGGCCGATGCCTTGCGGAACGACGCGACGAGGTGGCCGAGGGCCATCCCGAGGCCTGCAGCCAGGATGCCGATGAGGATGGCGCGCAGTCGTCCGACCGTGCCGATCGGGTTGTGGGGATTGAGTATTCGCTTGGTCCGCGACCCGCCGTCGGCGCGTTCCGGCGAGGCCGACAGGGAGGCGGCGGTGTCGGACGCGGCGCCCGATGCCGGTGCGGCAGGCCCGTCATCGGGGGTGCCGGGGGATCGTCTCGGGGGCATGGCCGACCGCAGACGATCGAGGAAACGGGTCATGAGTCCTATTCGGAGCGCGCGACGTGGTGGATGCCCTCGCCGCGACCGCGTAACCTCTTGTCCCCGTGGCCCTCACCATCGGAATCGTCGGACTGCCCAACGTCGGCAAGTCCACGATGTTCAACGCGCTGACCAAGAACAACGTCCTGGCCGCGAACTACCCGTTCGCGACCATCGAGCCCAACGTCGGGGTGGTCCCGCTGCCCGATGGGCGCCTCGAGGTGCTGGGCAAGATCTTCGACAGCAAGCAGATCGTTCCGGCCACCGTGTCCTTCGTCGACATCGCCGGCATCGTCAAAGGCGCCTCGGAGGGGGAGGGCCTGGGCAACAAGTTCCTGGCCAACATCCGCGAGGCCGACGCCATCTGCCAGGTCATCCGTGCCTTCGACGACGACGACGTGGTGCACGTCGACGGGTCGATCTCCCCGGTGCGTGACAAGGAGATCATCGAGACCGAGCTGATCCTGGCAGACCTGGAGACCGTCGAGCGCGCGCTGCCGCGGCTCGACAAGGAGGTCAAGGGCAAGAAGACGGACAAGACGGTGCTGGACGCCGCGCTCGCCGCCAAGGACGTCCTGGATGCGGGCAACACGCTCTTCTCCCAGCGGGATTCGTTCGATTTCACCCCGATCCGCGAGCTGGGTCTCCTGACCGCCAAGCCCTTCCTCTACGTCTTCAACGTCGACGAGGCGCAGCTGACCGACACCGACCTGCAGGCGTCCCTGCAGGCGCTGGTCGAGCCGGCCGAGGCGATCTTCCTCAACGCCAAGCTCGAGATGGACCTCGCCGAGCTCGACGAGGACGACGCCACCGAGCTGCTGGAGTCGGTCGGCGTGACCGAGTCGGGGCTGGATCAGTTGGCGCACAAGGGTTTCCACACCCTCGGGTTGCAGACTTACCTGACGGCCGGGCCCAAGGAGACGCGCGCCTGGACCGTGCCGGTCGGTGCGACGGCCCCGCAGGCCGCCGGCGTCATCCACACCGACTTCCAGAAGGGCTTCATCAAGGCCGAGGTCATCTCGTACGAGGACCTGGTCGAGCTGGGCTCCGTCGCCGAAGCGCGTTCACACGGCAAGGCCCGCATGGAGGGCAAGGACTACGTCATGGCCGACGGCGACGTGGTGGAGTTCCGCTTCAACGTCTGAATTGGCGCGTTTGCGCAGGTCAGAGGCTTGCGGGGGTCGTTTAGTCCGCACCTAGTCCGCAAGAATTTCAGAACGATGGCCTCGAACGGGCCGTCCGACGTGCCGCCAGACCCGGCTGAATCTCGGGAGGTCTGCGGCCCGCGCGACTGCTCAGAATCTGTCGCCGACACATGCGCCTTCACACTTGGTGCGAAGAGGCACGTGTAATCGGTCGGAAGGCTAGTTACCCGATGCGTTGTACCCCCACGCCGCATACAGCGGAAATTCGTCTGCGGTCTCAGTTCCGCCGTACGGATCGCCAAATTGTTGGTCGTGGACCGTGGACCGTGGACATGAAGTACGACACGTCGTATCGCAACGTCTTACTCCCGTTGCTCAGGGGGGCGCAGGGGACTGTCCAGGCCGGTGCGACGTTCGAGAGGGTCCTGAGCTTGTTGACGATCCAGTTGTAGGCACCTTGGCATTGCGCGAGAGACCAGTCCGAGGTGGTCGTGTGCGTGGCCAGAAAGTAACTCTCTTTGTCCGGTGAATACGAGTGTTGTACATCGACTCCACCGACGGTCTCCAGGTACTCGTCCGAGGAGGAAAGTTTCTGGCCCGCTGGCGAGGAGTACACATTGAAGTAGGTCCATCTTCCGCCGGCCACGGGGAAACAAGAAGTCGCGTCCTGGGTGGATGCGGGGTTGATGTACTGCCCCATGGGAAGTTCGTTGATTCCACGGGATGCGCCAGCCTTCACCTGCGCCCGGGTCCAAGCTGCGTGAGGTGCGCACGCTGATTTCGACGTGAAGACAACCTCGTGCGATCCACCGTGCAAGCAAACATATCGAGCAGCTGCGGCCTGCGCCGGCACAGCGGCTGCGACGCCCCCGGACGCGAGCACGGACACCGCTGCCTCGGCAAGGACTAGTTTGCGCATTTGGACCCCTCTGGCTCTCCACGATTTCAACGATGAGGGACTCGAATTTCGAAGTCCCACCCGCTGCTCTGCGGAGCGCACTGCGACTGAAACTCATCAGCAGCCCAAACTCGAGTCGCATTCGAAGGTAGTTGCGAACGCGACCAAGCCAGGAGGTTCAGAACCCCCTGAGACCCTCGCGAAGACACCTGCGGTACACGCCGGACCCCCGGGCAAGCGTGAATCCGTGGATCAGTAACTTCTTAATAGTTGGGCCGATGAATCAGCTCGTACGCGTACCGGCTGAGGCGGCGGTCCGCCTGTCCGACGTGCCGCCCGACCCCGCCGTGGGGTGCCGCGGAGGGCCATGTCATCGGGACGCGTGGCCCATGCGCTGGCGGAGTCGTCGTCCAGCACGTTGCCGGCACCGCAGCTCAGTGCCGAGCCGGCCCGCCCCCGTGATGATCCGGCTACGTGGACTCGCCGGACGGTCCCCAGAGCGTCAACTTGTCGGGGTTGCGGATGGCCCAGATCCGACTGATCCGCCCCGCGTCGAGTCGGAATGCGAAGACGGTCACGGTGACGCCATCCTGCTGCGCGACCAACCCGGGGCGACTGTTCACCGTGCGCTCGAGCAACGTGATGTCACTACGGCTGATGATCTCGTGCAGGAAGCGTGCGATCGCCCCGGCACCGACTATCGGGTCGAGCGACGCAGTGACGAGGCCGCCGCCGTCGGCGACGACTGTCGCGTCCGGGTCCAGGAGCTCGACCAGCCCGCGGATGTCACCACGCTGCCACGCACGGCTGAAGTCCCGAACGACGCGGGGGTGGCTCGGATCGGGTGCGGCTGCGCGTTCGGTATCGCCGATGCGACGGCGCGCCGATGACGCGAGTTGTCGGCAGGCGGCCGGCGTACGCCCGACGATGTCCGCCACGTCGGCGAACGGGTAGCCGAACACGTCGTGCAGCACGAAGGCGACTCGCTCGGCCGGGGTCATCACGTCCAGCACGATGAGAAGTGCCATGGTCACCGACTCGTCCAACGTGATGCGGTCGGCAGGATCGTCCGACGCCGACCACTCAGCCGCGACGGGGACCGGCTCCGGGATCCAGGCGCCGACGTAACGCTCCCGTCGGGCGCGGGCGGAGCCGAGCACGTCCAGGCAGATGCGACTGACGACGGTGGTCAGCCAGGCGCCCGGCGAGACGATGCGCGCTCGTTCCTGCGGTGTCATCGCGAACCATCGGGTGTAGCCGTCCTGTACGGCGTCCTCGGCCTCGGCCAGCGAACCGAGCAGCCGGTAGGCCAGGTTGACCAGATGTCGCCTCTCGCCCTCGACCTGATGGGCCGTCTGGTCACTCTTACCCATCTCGTACGACTCCGCCTGGTCGAATGCATCCATGCCTACTCGACGAGACGGCGGAGGCGAATGTGAGTCGACCTCACGTTATTGGAGAGCGCTGTCATGACCAAGGTCGTGAAGCACTTCGTCGCAGCAGGGATGGCGGCGAGCAACCCGCCGCTGCCGGCCGTCACGCAGGAGCTGGTCAAGCTGCGCGCCAGCCAGATGAACGGCTGCGCCTACTGCACCGACATGCACAGTAAGGATGCTGCGCACGCGGGCGAGACCCAGCAACGGTTGAACCTGGTGGCCGTGTGGCGGGAGGCCCGGGTCTTCACCGATGCCGAGCGAGCCGCCCTCGAGCTCACCGAGCAGGGCACCCGACTCGCCGACGGCGGCAATGGCGTCACCGACGAGGCCTGGACGAATGCGATGAAGTATTTCGATCAGGAGCAACTGGCTGCTCTGGTCGCGCTCATCGCGCAGATCAATGCCTGGAACCGGATCAACGTGATCACCCGCCAACCGGGCGGCGAGTACGAGCCCGGTCAGTTCGCGTAGCGGGCGCACCGCCCGGGGCGGCTGATCTGCAAGCCTGCATCGACGTTGTGCGTCTTCGTAAAGGTACTGATCTGCTTGATGGTCTGCGAGCTGGGAACAGTCGGAGCGAGGGAATCGCCACCTGCGTCCGAGGCGCTGAAGTCGCCCGATGCAGCGATGTTTTTGCTTGCAATCAAGAGTGCCCTGAAAAGCTTAATGATCTGATGGAAGATCCTCGCCAGTCTTCGATGATGTACTAACGCGCTGTGTCGTGTTCGGCGACCACTTGCTCGATCGATCTGGTGCCAGCGAGCAGCCACAGGGGTCCACAGCACGACAGGACCGTCAGCACCGCCTGGCCAATGCACGCTCGTCACTGTTCTTGCGATGATCGGGCTGGTCTTGATGCTGGTGAGTTGGGGCTGAGCATCATGCACACCGCTCGTCCACGCGCCTGCCGCTGAGCACGGCCGGCTTCGTATCGATCTTGGCTGCGTGCGTCTTCAGCAACGGATCGCATCGAGACAGCTCGACCGAATCAGCCACTTCGGGCACACGTGACCCATAGGCTGCGACCGGGTGTGGCCGACTTGGGGGACCACGCCAACCACGCGAAAGCAGGCCCATCCATGATTCGTCGTCTTGCCGCCCTGGGCGCATTGCCCGCCATCGCAGCCCTGGGGGTCGCCGTCACCGCGCCCGCCGGCGCTGCGACCACCACGAGAACGGTCCATCACGTGAGCCGCCAGGCCATGATCCGGAACATCGCCCGGATCCACCCGGCCGCGTCCGGGACCCCGTACGGGACCTGCAAGCTGGTCGTGCCCAGCACGATCCGCCTCACCTCCGACTTCGAAGGCGACCCGTCCGACATGCCCTCGCTCACGGGTGGATGCGTCCTGCACGGAGTCGTCACAGCCTCCTGGTACGCCGGCGGGGACAACGTCTCCGATGCCGCGTACACGGTGCTCTTCGACACCGACATCATCGACGAATCCGAGAACCTGGATTACGTCGGCGTCATGACCTGGAAGGGCCGGTTCGCCTTCGACGACCAGGGCCACACCTACACCCAGAACGCCCCGGTCACCACGGTGAAGGTCGGGTCCTGGGCCGGCCTGCAGACCTCCCGGTCCGGCAGCAAGGTCACCATCAACACCCGCGCCGTGCGCTACGCCTACAGCCTGGACATGAACATCCCCTGGGCCAGCGAAACAGGAGTCATCCAGTACCGGGCCAAGGGCGGCAGCACCTGGACCGACCTGAAAGCCTTCACCACCAACTCCGCCGGCGCCACCTCCTACAGCTACACCAGCTCGGCCACTCGGGACTACCGGGCGGTCTACACCGAACAGCCCTACATCTTCGGCACCACCAGCCCCACCTCGCAACGCTGACTTCCTCACTGGTCTTGACGACGAGGGGTCGCCTCCATCGGGGGCGACCCTCCGTGACTTTTATGGTCAGGGAGTCACCGTTCTCCTGGCACTTCGGCCGCTTGAATGTGACCTCAGGATCGGCAGATGCCGGCGCTCCGGCGCGGGGCACGGCCGGGGAGGCGGACCGTCGCTAGCATCGGCCCGGTAACCCAGGCTCCGGAGGCGCGGTGTGGCCAGTGAACATGTGATCCATCCGCAACGCCTGCTCACGGTGTGGCCGATTGTGACGATCAGAGTTCTGTTCGCGTTCCTGGGATTCAGTGCCCTGGTGACCGAGGTCGCGACTCTCGTCGCTCAGCACAGGTTCGGTGCCGGTGACTTCTTCAGTTACTTCACTGTCGAGGCCAATCTGCTCACGGTCATCAGCCTGATGCTGAGCGCGTTCGCGGCGGCGGGTCGGTGGTCGAGTCGCGGGCTGGAGTTGTACCGCGGTGCGGTGGCGTTCTTCATGACGACCGTGATCCTAATCTTCATCGTGCTGCTGTCGGGTTACCCGGCATCCGAGCTCACCGCCGTCCCGTGGGACAACACGGTCCTGCACTACATCATGCCGATCGTGGTGATCCTCGACTGGCTGCTGCTCACCGGTCGCCGGGCGATGTCGGTCCGGGCCGCGCTGGGGTGGCTGTTGGGACCACTGGCCTACCTCGTCTACAGCCTGGTGCGGGGCGGGATCGTCGGCTGGTATCCCTATCCGTTCATGGATCCGGGCCGACACGGCTACCTCGGCGTCGCAGTGACCTCGGTGGTCATCGCCGTCGTGTTGTCACTGCTCGCGGTCGCGCTGGCAGTCGCGCCACGGTGGACCGCACTGCGGGGCGCACCATCGACGGGGCAGTGATGCTCACCAGTTCGGGCCACGGGCCAGGCGCACCGGCCCGACCGCCGCGTCCAGGTCGACGTCCTGGCCGTGTTGGCGTACGACGACGACCCCGCCGGTAGCCAGCTCGCCTGCCACGGAGCGGGCGTCGTCCATCAGGTCGCGCCACGACTCACCACCCACGACCCGGGCGGCATCACTCGGGCAGATGGTCGCCTCCGCGTCGCGGTGACGAAGGAGCGTCCGCATCGTCGCGACGAGCCTCGTACGGCGGCCGTCGGGCGTCGGCTCCCACCACGGGTCGCCACGCTCACCGAGCGCGACCTTCGCGTCCTCTACCCGCGGGCGGGCGGACTCGGCGTCGGTACGCACATCGCGGCGGGCGCTCATCAACTCCGCCACCAGTTCCTTGCGCAGGGCGTCGGGGATGGCGGGATCGGTGGCCCGCCACTTACGACCGTCGACCACGATGTGGTGCCCGTCGTCGGTGAGCGGGGGAGGGTCGTTGTGCGGCACGCGTCCATTGTGCGTCGCTCCCACCCGGTGCCGGCGGCCCCGGCGGCTGGTAGGACTGGAGCGTGGCCCAGCGCAAGATCACCGAGGACAACCTCGGCGCCTGGGTGATCAAGTGCGACCCGCAGCAGCATGCGCGCGTCCGCCGCGCCCTGCTGGAGCACCGACAGCACATCGTGCGAGACTGGTGCGTCGCGGACAACTACCGCAGCCGAATGATGCGACCGGGCCACAAGGCGATCCTGTGGGTCTCCGCCGCGGGTGGCACGGTGACGCGCGGGATCGCCGGCGTGGGGTGGGTGAGCAGTGAAGCGCGAGGTGACGTGAGCCTGCACATTCCTCTGCTGCACGACACCGTGTCGGACGAGGAGCTGCGCGCCACCGGGATCGACGACTTGGAGGTGCAGCGCCTGCCGGTCGGGTCCAATCCGTCGTGGGTCTCCACGGCGCAGCTGGCGGACATCGAGAAGCTCCTCGACGGGTGGCCCGAGCAGGAGGGGTGAGCGGTCCACGAGTGTCCGCCGTTTCGTGCGGACGGGGGCACGAAATTGCGGACACCCACGACAAAATGCGAGCCACTGTCCGGTGTCGGTGGACGGTGGCAGGGTCTTTGCATGGGCGATTTCACAGATGTGCAGCTGGGTGGTTCGAGCTTCACGAGGGTCGGTCTGTCCGGGTCGCGGTTCGAGCAGGTCGACCTGAGCGGCGCGCGGATGCGCAACGTCTACCTGACGGGAGCGCGGCTCCGGGGCGTCGCCATGACCGATCTCGAGCTGGACGGCCTGGTGCGCAATGTGACCGTGAACGGCGTCGACGTCACGCCGTTCGTCGAGGCGGAGCTGGATCGGCGCTATCCGGAGCGCGCGAAGCTGCGGCCGACGGACGCCGACGGTTTCCGGGAGGCGTGGGGGGTGATCGAGGCGTCCTGGGCATCGACCGTCGCGCTCGCGCGGAGTCTCCCGCCGGAGCAACTGCACGAGCGGGTCGACGACGAGTGGTCCTTCATCGAGACGTTGCGGCATCTGGTCTTCGTCGTCGACGGGTGGGCAAAACACGCTGTCCTGCATGACCCGTCGCCCTTCGACCCCCTCGGCCTGCCCCACGACGAACACGACCCGAACGACCGCGGGGTGCCGAACGACCGCGCGGCGCGCCCGACGTTGGAGCAGCTGCTCGCTCTGCGTGCGGACCGGATGGCCGAGATGCGGGCGTTGTTCGCCGGGCTCACCGACGAGCATCTCGCGAGCGGCACCGATGTGACCGGCCCGGGCTACCCGGCGCCAGGTCGGTACGAGGTCCGGCGGTGCCTGCGGGCGGTGATCCACGAGGAGTGGGAGCACCGCCTGATCGCCGAGCGTGACCTGCGTGTCCTGCAGAGCCGGCTCTGACCGGCTCACGCTGAAGTACCGGCGAGTACACAGGAAACAGTCAGGAAAAGGTCAACTTTTTGTCAGTTTCCGCCTCGGGGCCGTCGCAGCCCTTCTAGATGACGGGTGCGTCAGCCGACACTGACGGCGCCCGCCGCTACATCCCGCGGCCGGCGACATCCAGGAGGAAACGTGAAGCGAACCGTGCTCATGACGGGAGCCTTGGCCGCGACGGCCCTGGCGCTGGCCCCGGGAGTGACCTACGCGGCATCGGCGGGAGGGGCCCCGACGTCGGGCGGCACATCGCCCAGCACCGTGGTCCGTCCGGACAACAAGCCGGATCCCCTGCAGAGCAAGCAGGCCGAGCTGCGGCGTACCGCGGTCGACCAGCTGATCAAGGGCGAGGCCAAGACCACCACCGTGAACGGCAAGCGGGTGATCGTCGTCGACGACGGCAAGCCAACGGCCGCTCAGCAGAAGGCGCGCGGCAGGAACGCGAAGGCAGCGAAGCCCAAGTACGTCGAGTACGACCCGCAGCAGACCGCCAACATCTTCACGGTGCTGACCGACTTCGGCACCAAGACCGACCCCACCGCCGGCGGCGTAGCGGGACCCCAGCACAACCAGATCCCCGAGCCGGACCGCACCATCGACGGCACAGCGTCGGACGACAACTCCACGTACTGGGAGAAGGACTTCAACCAGGCGCACTACAAGAACATGATGTTCGGGACCACGGGCGAGAGCTTCTCGAACTTCTACAAGTCCCAGTCCCAGGGCCGCTACAAGGCCCAGGGCGACGTGTCCGACTGGGTGACCGTGCCCTACAACGAGGCGCGCTACGGCTCCAACACCGGCTCGGAGGCCGACCGCTACTGGTCCTACATCGGCGACACGGCCACGAGTTGGTACACCGCTCAGAAGTCGGCCGGCAAGACCGACGCGCAGATCAAGACCGAGCTGAAGAAGTACGACGTCTGGGACCGCTACGACTACGACCACGACGGCGACTTCAACGAGCCCGACGGCTACATCGACCACTTCCAGGCGATCCACGCCGGCGAGGGCGAGGAGGCCGGCGGCGGCGCGCAGGGCGCGGACGCCATCTGGTCCCACCGCTGGGCCGTGCAGACCGGCGCCGGCAAGGCCGGCCCGACCGGCAACCTCAACGGCGGCACTCAGATCGGCAACACCGGCATCTGGATCCGCGACTACACCACCGAGCCGGAGAACGGCGGCCTCGGCGTCTTCGCGCACGAGTACGGCCACGACCTGGGCCTGCCCGACCTCTACGACACCACCAACACCAGCACCAACAGCGTGTCGTTCTGGAGCCTGATGAACAGCGGTTCGTGGCTCAATCACGGCGGCAACGCGATCGGGACCACCCCGGGTTACATGGGCGCGTGGGAGAAGACCCAGCTCGGCTGGTCCGACACCCAGACCGTGCGCTACGGCAACTCCGGCAAGGTCTCGCTCGGCCCGGCCGACCAGGACAGCGCCACCAAGCCCCAGACGCTGGCGATCTCGTTGCCGGACAAGACGATCGCCACGAAGTACAACACCCCGAAGACGGGCTCGTACGAGTGGTGGTCGGGGCGTGACGACGACCTCAACAACAGCCTCACGCGGTCGGTCGACCTGACCGGGGCGACGTCCGGGAAGATCTCGGCCTCGGCCTGGTACGACATCGAGGCCGACTACGACTACCTCTACGGGCAGGTGTCCACCGACGGCGGCGCCACCTGGACCAACGTGGGCGCGCCGGTGACCGGCACCAGCACGGGGTGGAGCACGGTCTCCTACGACCTCACGCCGTACGCCGGCAAGAAGCTCACCTTCCGCTTCCTCTACCAGACCGACGGCGGCACGAACGGCGCCGGCGCGTTCCTCGACGACATCGCGACCACGGTCGGCACCACCACGACCACGGACGGCGCGGAGTCGGCGAGCTCGGTCTGGACACCGGCGGGCTTCACCCGGATGAACGGCACCGACACCCGCGTGGCGACCAACTACTACCTGGCCGAGTCTCGTCGCTACAGCGGATACGACACCACGCTCAAGCAGGGCCCGTACAACTTCGGTTTCGGACCCCGCCGCCCCGACGTGGTCGAGCACTTCCCTTACCAGGACGGCGTGCTCATCTGGTACGTCAACAACGAGTTCAAGGACAACAACACCTCCGCCCACCCCGGTGGGGGACTGGTGCTGCCCGTCGACGCGCACGCCGCCCCGATGGTGTGGCCGGACGGGGTCGCGGTGAACAACAGGATCCAGCCGTACGACGCGACGTTCGGCCTGGACCGCACCGACGCCTTCACCCTGCACAAGCAGGGTCTGGCGGCGAAGGTGCCCTCGCGGCCGGCCGTGTCGATGTTCGACGACACCAACCCCAACGCCTACTACTACGCGGCCAACCCGGCCGGGTCGGTGAAGGTCGCTGGATCGGGCACCCGGATCAAGGTGTCCTCGAAGCAGGGTGACGGCTACTCCCTGGCGGTGTCGTTCCCGACCGGATCGATGCGCAGGCAGTAACCCGCCCGACGTCGAGTGTCCGCAGTTCCGTGTGCACGTACGCACGGAACTGCGGACACTCGCGCGTGGTGGGTCAGGCCTTCTCGCAGGCGATGCCGTCGTGGTCGCGATCGGACTTGGTGTTCTTGTTGTAGACCGCCGTGTTCACGGTGAAGTTGGTCACGCGTTTGCCCGCGGTCTTGTCCACTGCGCCCTTACGGCCGACGCCGTGCTTGTAGACCTTGTTGAGCGCCGTGCAGTTGGCGTACGTCTTCGGTGCCGCAGCGGCGTGAGCAGGCGAAACGACGGCGAATCCGGCTCCGCTCAGCAATGTGGCAGCAGTGAGGAGCGCAGGGATCTTCGCGAGAGGCATGAGCGAAGTGTGCCTGACGGCGGGGGTTCGGAGTGCCCGAACGGCCGTCTGGATCGCGCTCACTCGATTCTCACGAGAATGGGACCCGCGGGTAACGTCGAGGGTTGCCTATGTGAGGGGGTCAGATGATTCAGCTGGGCGACGAACAGCAGTGGACCGCCGACGAGGTGACGGTGACCGACAACTCGACCGTCCGCCGGGCCATCGGCGCGGCCGCGATCGGCAACATCACCGAGTGGTACGACTTCGGCGTCTACGCCTACTTCGAGCCCACGATCCAGAAGGTCTTCTTCGACGACCTCCCGAAGACCACAGGGACGATCCTGACCTTCGGATTGTTCGCGGTGGCCTTCCTGGTTCGCCCCTTCGGTGGCCTGTTCTTCGGCCCGCTCGCCGACCGGATCGGTCGCAACAAGGTCCTCGCCACGACCATGATCATGATGGCCGCCGGCACCTTCGTCATCGGAGTCATCCCCAGCGAGAGCTCGATCGGGCTGTGGGCGCCGTTCATGCTGCTGGTCGCCCGGCTCATCCAGGGCTTCTCCACCGGTGGTGAGTACGGCAACGCGATGACCTTCATCGCCGAGTACGCGCCGGACCGCAAACGCGGATTCCTCGGCAGCTGGCTGGAGTTCGGCACCTTCACCGGCTACCTGCTCGGCGCAACGCTCGTCACGGTCGCGGGTGGCGTGCTGTCGGAGCACCAGCTGCTGACCTGGGGCTGGCGCATCCCGTTCTTCGTGGCCCTTCCCCTCGGCCTGATCGGGGTCTACCTGCGGTCCCGCCTCGCCGACACCCCGGCGTTCGCCGCGATGGAGGCCAGGGCCGATGAGGACGAAAAGGAGCGCAGCACGGGCGGCGAGCTCGGCGCGATCTTCAAGCTGTGGCCCTCGCTGCTGGTGTGCGTGGCGCTGGTGCTCGCGTGGAACATCCCCAACTACATGCTGACGTCGTACATGCCGACGTACCTGACGACCACCGTGCCGGACAAGACCGGCGGCGGTCTCTCCGACCTGACCTCGCAGATCCTGCAGATCGTCGTGATCGCGGTGCTGCTGGTCTTCATCCCGATGTTCGGGCGTCTCTCGGACCGGATCGGCCGTAAGCCCATCGCGCTGACCGGCGCGATCGGGCTGATCGTGCTCTCGCTGCCGGCGGTGGTGCTGGCTCGCGCCGGGTCCTCGGTGTCGTCGTTCTTCGGGCTTCTGATCATGGGCCTATTGCTCATCTGCTTCAGTTCCACCATGCCGTCCACGCTGCCGTCGCTCTTCCCAACCCCGTTACGCGCGGGCGGGCTGTCGATCGGGTTCAACGTCGCCATCTCCCTCTTCGGCGGCACCACGGCGCTGGTCGTCGGAGCGCTGGTCAGCGCGACCGGCGACCTCGACTGGCCGGCGTACTACCTGATCGCCACCGGCGTGATCGGCGCCGTCGCGGTCTACCTGCTGCCCGAGTCGAACGCGCGCCACCTGTGGGGTTCGGCACCGGCGGTCGAGGCACGCTCGGAGATCAAGGGTCTGGTCGAGGACGACGAGGTGCCGGTGCTGGCCGCCGCCGGCAGTCCTGGCGCGGGTGGTTCCGCGGTATGAGCAGACCCGCCGACGCCGCCCGGGCGGCTCTGCGGAACCCCTGGCTGCCCGAGGACCCCGATGTCGACCTCAACGACGACGGGCGTCCCGTACACCTGCGCGCGAGATACGCGGCGTACGTCGCGCTCGGGGGTTTCGTCGGGACCGGCGTCCGCGAGGCGCTGAGCCTGTGGTTCCCCACGCCCGCTGACCGGGTCAATTGGACGATCCTGGCGATCAACGTGTCCGGGGCGTTCCTGCTCGGCGCGTTGACGCAGTTGCTCGCGGGCCGCGGCCCTGATCACGGACGCCGGCGGACCGTCCGGCTGCTCCTCGGGACCGGCGTGCTCGGCGGTTTCACGACCTACAGCACCTTCGCCGACGGGGCCGCCCAGCTGATCCGGGAGAACGAGCCGGGCATGGCGATCGGGTACTGCGGGCTGACCGTCGGTGTGGGCCTGCTCGCGTCTTTCGCGGGAATTGCCGCGGCCCAGCGGGCACATCGGGTGCGCCGATGAGCGTCGGCACCTATCTGTTGCTGTGCGCGGGCGGTGGCGTCGGAGCGGTGCTGCGGTTCGTGATCGACGGACTGGTCAAGGCGCGAGTCCGCACCCACACGCCGGTCGGCACCATGCTCATCAACCTCACCGGCTGCCTCGCGCTCGGGGTGCTCGCCGGCCTGGCGCAGCGCGGCGCACTCGGGTCCGACGCGCTCGCCGTGCTCGGCACCGGTGTGCTCGGCGGTTACACCACCTTCAGCACGGCCAGCTTCGAAACAGCGCGACTCCTACAGGACGGCCGGCGCGGTCCCGCCGTGTGGAGCGGACTGGGGACGTTGCTCGGCGGGGTCGCGTTGGCGTCACTGGGTCTGTGGCTGGGCCTTCGCTGACCGCTCGATCACCGTCGTCACGATCGTGGTCACCGCCGGCCGGGCCGGCGCGGAACCGAACCCGAACGACACCGCCGGGCTGACCGGCGCCAACTCGCCCAGGTCACGGCCGGCGTACTCACCCGACACGCGCACGAGCTCGTGCATGTCGCGGGCTCCGTAGAACTCCCGCCGCCCGGCGCGCGCCGTGCCTGCGGTGCGGACCCCGCGCATGACGACGCGGGCCACCGGGTCGATCAGCCGACTCCACGCGGGAGCCGTCGCGAGGCGCGCGGGCACAGCACGCAGCAGCCTGCCGATCGCCGTACGTCGCCCGACGGCCCACGCGATCGACAGGTCATCGGCGGTGAGCCGGACGGTCTCGCCGTCCGTCACCACCGTCACGGGGGTGATGCTCACTTCGTCGAACTCGTAGGTCTGCTCGATGAATTCGGCGACCTGCGCCGTCGGTGCCAGCAGCCGGCGGTGCCCCTCGCTCGTCTGCAGCATGACGTCGTCGAAGCTGCCGTACGGCGTGTCGCGCCACTGGCCGACGACCACGCGGACGCCGCTGGTCGTACCGATGCCGGTGATGGTGCCGTGAAAACGCGCTCTGGTCATGGTGACTCCACTATGACCGTGCACGGGTCTCCGGCCGGATGGTGGGGGCGGGTCGGGGACAATCGCGGGCATGCAGCGCACGATGATGAAGTCGAAGATCCACCGGGCCACGGTGACGCACGCCGACCTGCACTACGTCGGGTCGTTGACGGTGTCGGCCGACCTGATGCGCGCGGCCGACCTGCTCGAGGGGGAGAAGGTCGACATCGTCGACATCGACAACGGCAACCGGCTCTCGACGTACGTCATCGAAGGCCCGGCCGGCGAGGGCCGGATCGGCATCAACGGGGCGGCCGCCCGACTGGTCAGTCCCGGCGACCTGGTCATCGTGATCGGTTACGGCCAGTACGACGACGCCGAGGCTGCCCTCATGACCCCGAGTGTGGTCTTCGTCGACGAGACCAACCGGATCGTCGACCTCGGCTCGGACCCGGCGTGGGCGCCGCAGGACGCCGGCCTGCTCGACCCGCGGGGCTGACCCGCCCCCCGTGCGGCGAAGATCAGATCACTCCGCCGACCAGGTGGCCCACCGCGTAGGTGATGACCATCGCGATCGCACCACCACCCACGTTGCGCAGGACGGCGGCCCGCCGCGGCGCCCCACCGAGGTCGGCGCTGACCCTGCCGGTGACCGCCAGCGCGATCAGCACGGCGACGAAGGTCACCGGTACCCGCCACGAGTGACCCGGCACCAGGATCGCGATGACCGGCAGCAGGGCGCCGACGAAGAACGCCAGCAGCGATGCGAACGCCGCGTGCCAGGGATTGGTGAGCTCGTCCGGGTCGATCCCGAGCTCGATCTCGGCGTGCGCGCCGAGCGCGTCGTGCTCGGTGAGGTGGTGGGCGACCTGCTCGGCCAGCGGCCGGGGCAGCCCCCTGCTCTCGTACATCCCGGTGAGCTCCTCCAGCTCCTCCTCCGGCATCTCGCGCAGCTCCGTGCGCTCCTTCTCCAGCAGCGCCTGCTCGGTGTCGCGCTGGGTACTGACCGACACGTATTCGCCGGTCGCCATGCTGAGCGCACCCGCGACCAGTCCGGCGACGCCCGCAACGACGATGGGTTGTCGGCCGGTGGTCGCGCCCGCGACGCCCACGACGATGCCCGCGACACTGACGATGCCGTCGTTCGCACCGAGCACGCCCGCGCGCAGCCAGTTCAGCCGGCCGGCCATGCTCGCGTCGTGCGGTTCGGCGGCGTGCGGCTGGTAGGCCGGGACGTCGTTCATGGCGATCTCGCCCGGCGGGTGCGTGCCGTCGGGGGAGGCCAGGCGCTCGGCGTCGGTCATGGTCGGTTCCTCCTGCAGGGAAGTGCTCTTCTGCCTTTACGGTGCCTGCGCCCCGCGGTGCTGTCCACGCAGGTGAGGCTGCTCTTGCCTCGCGGCCGGAGACCGCCCTGCGCGCGGCGATCGAATATTCTGGAACGGCACGAGCGCCGTACGGCGGTGGCCCTCGCCCGTCACGGCGTACCGCAGGGGTAGCACGGGAGGAGCGGCACGTGGCAGACACGCCGGACCAGATCACGCTCACCAAGAGCCAGACACGCCGTCAGGCCAACGCCGAGGGGTTCAGCCCCTGGCCCGCCCTGATCGCGCTGTGCGTCGGCTTCTTCATGATCCTGGTCGACTCCACGATCGTGTCGGTGGCGACGCCCGACATCATCAGCAGCCTGCACAGCGACATCAACGACGTGGTGTGGGTGACCAGTGCCTATCTGCTCGCGTACGCCGTGCCGCTGCTCATCACCGGCCGGCTGGGTGACCGCTACGGACCGAAGAACGTCTACCTGGTGGGCCTGGCGATCTTCACGCTGGCGTCGCTGTGGTGCGGCCTGACCGGCAGCATCGGCACGTTGATCGTGGCGCGGGTCTTCCAGGGCCTCGGGGCCGCGCTGCTCGCGCCGCAGACCATGTCGGTCATCACCCGGATCTTCCCCGCCGAACGTCGCGGTCAGGCGATGGGCTTCTGGGGCGCGGTCGCCGGTGTCGCGACGCTCGCGGGCCCGATCCTCGGCGGGGTGCTGGTCGACCAGCTCAGCTGGGAGTGGATCTTCTTCATCAACGTCCCGGTGGGGGTCATCGGGTTCGGGCTGGCCATGTGGCTGGTGCCGAGCCTGCCGGTGCACAGCCACCGCTTCGACTGGCTCGGGGTGGGGCTGTCGGGGGTCGGCATGTTCCTGCTGGTCTTCGGGATCCAGGAGGGCCACGAATACCACTGGGGCACCATCACCGGGATCATCTCGGTGCCCCTGCTGATCGTCCTCGGCGTGCTCGTCCTCGCCGGATTCGTGATGTGGCAGCGCTTCAACAAGGCCGAGCCGCTCGTGCCGCTGGTGCTCTTCACCGACCGCAACTTCAGCCTCGCCAACGTCGGGATCTCCGTGGTCGGCTTCGTGATCACCGCCATGGTCTTCCCGTTCATGCTCTACGCGCAGGCCGTCCGCGGCCTGACGCCGACGAGGGCCGCGCTGCTGCTCGTCCCGATGGCCCTGGTGACGTTGCTGCTGTCGCCGGTCGTGGGCAAGTTGGTCGACAGGTACCACCCGAGCCTGATCGCGGGCTTCGGCCTCACCTGCCTCTGCGTGGCGGTGGCGTGGCTGGGGTACATCCTGCGACCCGGCACGCACATCTGGACCCTGCTCCTTCCGATGGTGGTCCTCGGCCTCGCCAACGCCTTCATGTGGGCACCGCTGTCGGTGACGGCCACCCGGATGCTCCCGCCGCAGAACGCCGGTGCCGGTGCGGGTGTCTACAACACGACCCGTCAGGTGGGTGCGGTCCTCGGCAGTGCGGCGATCGCCTCGCTGATGGAGTCCCGGCTGACGTCGCACTTCGGTGCCCGCGGCGCCGCGCTCTCGGGCGGCGCGCAGACTCCCGGCAAATCGCTGCCCGCGGCCGTGCAGTCCGGGTTCGCCCGGGCGATGGGCGAGTCGCTCTATCTGCCAGCGCTGTTGGCAGTGGTGGCGATCGTCGCGGTCGCGTTCTTCACCAACCCGCACGCCCGCCGGGGAGCGCACGCCGCGCGTGGGTCGAGCGCTGCGAGTTCGCGCGCCGGCGCCGGTTCCGCGGATCGCACTCCCGCGCACATCGCGACGTGACCGACGCGGCCGCACAGCCGATCACCCGGTTGGTGGTCGGCGCGGCGATCGTCGACGACCTGACCCACCCCACGGTCCTCTTGGCGGCCCGGCGTACGGCGCCCAGCGCGCTCGCGGGCGGGTGGGAGTTCCCCGGCGGCAAGGTGGAGCAGGACGAGTCGCTCGAGGCGGCCCTGCATCGAGAGCTCGCCGAGGAGTTGGACGTCACCGTCGAGCTCGGCGAGCAGGTGACCGGCCCGGTCGCCCTGGGCGACGCCACCGGCTGGCCCCTGAAGCCGGGGTTCGTGATGCAGGTGCGCTTCGCGCGGATCACCACCGGCACCATGCGGCTGGTCGATCACGACCAGGTCCGCTGGCTGACGCCGGCCCAGTTGTACGACGTCCCGTGGCTGCCCGCCGATCTGCCCATCGTGGACGCGATCAGGGCTCTGCTGCACTGACCCGTTTTGCGTCGGTGGTGGGGTTTTGCGTTTGTGGCCAGGGCTGCAGCCCTGGCCACAAACGCAAATCGCGCACCTCGTCGTGCGCTCGGCGCCGACGGGGTGCCGCGCGGGGTCAGCCGCGCAGGTAGGTGAGCACCGCCAGGACCCGCCGGTTGTCGTCGGCGTCGATGGGCAGATCGAGCTTCGTGAAGATGGAGTTGGTGTGTTTACTGACCGATCGTTCGGTCACGAAGAGTGCACCGGCGATCGCCGCGTTCGAGCGGCCTTGGGCCATCAGTTCCAGGACCTCGCGCTCGCGGGCGGTGAGCCGGTCGACCGGGGTCCCTGCCCGTTGCCGGGTCAGTAGCTGGCGCACCACGTCGGGATCCAGCACGGTCCCACCGGCGGCCACCCTCCGTACGGTGTCGATGAACCCCGCGACGTCGGAGACACGGTCCTTCAGCAGATAGCCGACCCCGCCCGAGCCGGAGTCGAGCAGCTCCTGTGCGTAGAGCTGCTCGACGTACTGCGAGAGCACCAGCACCGGCAGGTCGGGCAGCTGAGCGCGCGCCTCGATGGCGACTCTCAGTCCGTCATCGGTGAAGGTCGGCGGCATCCGGACGTCGACGATCGCGATGTCGGGTCGCTCGGTGAGCAGTGCCCGGGACAGAGCCGGCGCGTTGTCCACGGCCTGCACGACGTCGATGTCGTACGCAGTGAGGATGCGGGTCAGTCCGTCGCGAAGGAGCGCGTTGTCCTCCCCGACGACGGCTCGCACGGCACCTCCATCTCGATCCTCGTGCCCGCGCCGGGCGGGCTGGTCACGCTCATCATGCCGTCGAACGCCGCGAGCCGCCGTGCGACACCGCGCAGACCCGCCCCGTCGGCCGCCGCGCCACCGACCCCGTCGTCGCCGACCTCGACGCGGATCGCTCGGGGGGTGCGCCGCAGGCAGACCCACGCCTGGCCGGCGTGCGCGTGCTTCAGGATGTTGGCCAGGCATTCGCTGGTGGCGAAGTAGAGCGCCGACTCCAGAGGCGGCGAAAGGCGTTCGCCTGGTTCGAGATCGAGGGAGACCGCGAGTGGGAGGTCTGCGACCAACGCGCTGATCGCACTCGGGTAGCCGCGATCGGCGAGCACCGGTGGATAGATGCCACGCACGACCGATCGGATGTCGGCGAGCGCCGTGTGCGCGTTCGCGCGAGCTTCGGCGATCAGGCCGGCCGCCGCCTGCGGATCCCGCAGCGCGAGTTGCTCGGCCAGACCCAGCTCCATGCCCAGAGCGGCCAGCCGGGCCTGCGGGCCGTCATGCAGGTCACGCTCGATGCGGCGCAGCTCGGCGGCCGCCGCGTCGACGGTGCTGGTGCGCGAAGCGGTCACCCTTTCGACCCGTTCCTCGAGGGCCGCGGTGCGCGAGTCGGCGATGATCGATGCGTCCATCAGGAGACGCCA
Source organism: Allobranchiibius sp. GilTou38 (assembly GCF_017565325.1). Lineage (NCBI taxonomy): Bacteria > Bacillati > Actinomycetota > Actinomycetes > Micrococcales > Dermacoccaceae > Allobranchiibius > Allobranchiibius sp. GilTou38. The sequence continues at coordinate 234,034 of NZ_JAGEKN010000009.1, forward strand.
CCGGGTGAGGGCCGGTGTGAGCCAACGCATCCCGGCGATCCCTGCCAGCACGCTCACGACGGTGAAGACGGCTCCGCGCACCGGGTCCGCGACGTGCAGGAAGTGATACGGCTGCGGAAGATCCGCCGGGAGCGATCGCCACAGGAAGTACCACGTGATGCTCCAGACCGGGTAGAGGACGACGGCCAGCGCGACGACCGAGACGATCGCGCCGACGGTGCAGGTGAAGAGCGCCCACGCGGCGTCGGCCCACCGCGCTCGGTCGGTGAACCAGCGGCGGACCCGGGCGACCGGTGCCAGGCCCCGCGTGTCGGCGTACGCGCGGGCGACCGGTTCGCCGAGGCCCGCGGTGACCAGGCGACGCTGCACCCCGGCGAGCTGTCGCAGGAGCACGAGGGTCACGGCCAGGATGAACAGACCGACGATCGCCACGGACGATGCGATCCCCGCCACGGTCAGCCCCACGAGTGCAAGAGCCGGCAGCGTCATCACCAGGCTCGCGAGGTTGAGCCCGATCGACGCGAGGAGGCCGGGTCGTCGGTTCATCCGACCATCGTCGCCGAATCCGGGCCGCACGGCGGTGCACTCAGGTCCCCGACCTGCGGACCTCGGGGGTGCACCCAGCTACACCCCCGTGCGGGTGCTGGCTCTCCTGACGCCGCGCCCGTCCGGCGAAACCCTGTGACGACAACCCATTCCAATCACAGGAGGAGTCATGGCACGGATCGGTGCGGCCCAACGACTGGGCCGCTGGAGTGCGGGGCATCCGTGGCGCGCCGTCGGCGTCTGGGCGCTCATGGTGGTGGTGGCCGTGGGCCTCGGATCGGCCATCAGCACCCATCAGACCAAGGACGCCGACTACCGGGTGGGGCAGTCCGGCCGGGCAGCGGCGATGATCGCGGCGGCTGGTCTGGACGCGCCCGACCAGGAGTACGTGCTGATCGGGTCCGCGCGCGGCGCGCTTGACCGGCCGGTGGCGGAGCGGGCCGCGTCCGACGTACGCGCCCGGCTCGCGACCCAGCCCGTCGTCGCGTCCGTGGCGCCGCCGGTCCTGTCCAAGGACGGCACGGCGTTGCTCGTGGCGGCGACCGTCCGGGGCGGCCACGACGCCGACGTGGCCGGTATCGCGCAGGTCGCGAAGTCCGCCCGCACGGCCTACCCGGGCCTGCACATCGACGAGGCGGGGGACGTCTCGGTGAACAAGGCCGTGAACGACCGGGTCGGCAAGGATCTCGGCTCAGCAGAGCTCATCAGCCTGCCGATCACGCTGGTGATCATGGTGATCGTGTTCGCCGCACTGATCGCCGCGGGGCTTCCGGTCGTCCTGGCGATCACCAGCGTCTTCGCCACGATGGGTCTGATGGCCCCGATCTCGCTCTTCATCCCGATGGAGCCGACGGTCTCGAGCATGATCCTGCTCATCGGGATGGCGGTCGGCGTCGACTACTCGCTCTTCTACCTGAAGCGCGAACGCGCCGAACGCGACAAGGGCGCGACCCGTGCCGACGCGATCCGCATCGCGGGCGAGACGTCGGGTCACTCGATCGTGGTCTCGGGGCTGGCGGTCGCGATCAGCATGGGCGGTCTCTACGCGGCGCGCGACACGACGTTCGACAGCCTCGGGACCGGCGCCCTGCTGGTCGTGGTGATCGCGGTGCTGGGCTCGCTCACGGTGCTGCCCGCCATGTTGACGCTCCTCGGCAAGTGGGTGGACCGTCCACGGATCCCGTTGTGGTGGAGGGTTTCCCGCCGTATCCCGACCGGAGCCGCGAGCGGTCGGCTGTTGCGCCCGGTGCTACGCCGACCGGCAGCCGCGATGATCTGTGGGGGTGCCGTCATGGTCGCGCTCGCCGCGCCGGCCCTCGGGATGCACCTGCAGACCGACTCGCTGGACGCGTTGCCGCACAGCATCACGCAGGTGCGCACGATGCAGCAGATCCAGGCGAAGTATCCGAGCCACGGCAACCTGGCACGGGTCGTCGTGAGCGGCGCGGACGCAGGCAGCGCGGCGCAGGCCGTGGAACGCCGTGCCGCGGCCACCGGTGACTGGTCACCCGCCGGGGTCGTCGTCTCGGCCGACCGCCGTACGGCGGTGGCGACGGTCGCGACATCGGCCGCCCAGGGAAGCTCCCGGGCGGGCGAGCATGTCCTTCGGTTGCGGGAGACGGTGGTGCCGCAGGCGGTCCGTCCGACCGGTGCCACCTGGGCGGTCGGCGGTGATGTGGCGCAGTCCTACGACACGATCCGGCACGCGGACATCGCGTTGTGGCGGGTGCTGATCGTGGTGCTCGGGCTGGTGCTGGTGATGATGGGCGTCGTCTTCCGCAACGCGGTGCTGGCGGTGCTCACCACAGCGCTCAACTTGGTGTCGGTCGGCGCGGCGTTCGGTGTTGTGACGCTGGTCTTCCAGCACGGCTGGGGCGCAAGCCCGTTGGACTTCCACTCCACCGGCGGGATCATCACGTGGATCCCGACGTTCCTGCTCGCGGTGCTGACCGGCCTGTCGATGGACTACCACGTCTTCGTGCTGAGTCGGGTCCGCGAACACGTGCGGGCGGGGATGCCGGTCCGGATCGCCGTGCGCCTCGGCCTGGAACAGACAGCGGGCGTGGTCACCAGCGCCGCGGTGGTGATGGTGTCGGTCTTCTCGGTGTTCGCCTTCTCGGGGCTGGTGGAGATGAAGGAGATAGGCGTCGGGCTCTCGGTCGCGATCCTGGTGGACGCGACCATCGTGCGACTGGTGCTGCTGCCTGCCGCGCTGTGCCTGCTCGGCGAACGCGCCTGGAGCCGGGGCGACCGTCGCACTGGGCAGCGCGACCCGGCAGCCGCGACCCCGGTCCTCGTCCGCTGAGACCGCACGGAGACACGGGTGGGGGTTGTCCGTTCGTGGCCAGGGCTGCAGCCCTGGCCACGAACGCAAACCGTCAGCGTCGTCGGTCTCTTCAGACCTGCGGACCCTTGGCCCGCAGGTCGTCGACCGCCGTCATGGCCTCGCGCAGCTCAGCCAGCCACTCCTGGCTGTGCTCACCGACGAGTTTCACTGCCCAGGACAGGGCGTCCGCGCGGGAGCGGGCCACCCCGGCGTCCACCAGCGTGTCGAGCACGCGGCGTTCGTCCTGCCGCAGGCGCGTCATCACCGGAACGGCGATGTTGGTGAAGACGACCTCGGTGTCGCCGATCCGGGCTCCCCACGCGACCTTGCGCCGGTAGCGGGCCTGCGCCTCGTCCGCCAGGGCCATCCGCGCGCCCCGCGTCTCCTCCCGGAAGCGCGTGATCCGACCGGAGACGGCTGCTTCGGTGGCTGCAGCATCGGTGCCTTCGGGCAGGTCGGGGGCATCGATGTCACCGAGGACGACGATCTCGTCGCGGTCGACGGTGACGGTGGGGGCCCCGGTGTAGAGGTCGTTCGGCAGGCGGCCGGCGAACCAGCCGGCCGCGTCATCGGCGGACGGCAGGTCCGCCTGCTGCCAGCCGCCGGAGCGGCCGCGTCCACCGGTACGGGAGTGATTCATGGTGTCCTCCTCGGGTAGTGATTACTTGATTACATCATTACACCTTTGCAGACGCAGGGGAACCGTCCGCCCGGCGCAGGGCTACCGGCAGGAACGCCGCGCCGGGCGCGCGGGCGTCGGACGCGGCGGTGTCCTGCGGGTTGGACATCCGGCACGTCCCGAGGGACAGGCAGCCGCACCCGATGCAGGAGTCCAAGCCGTCGCGCAGCTTCTGCAGCGCTTCGATGCGCTCGTCGAGCCGGGTACGCCAGTGCCGTGAGATTCGTTGCCAATCGGCCTTGGTGGGGGTGCGGCCGCTCGGCAGCCGATCGAGCTCCTCGCGGATCTCCTCCAGGGAGCATCCGACGTTGCTCGCCGCCCGGATGAACGCGAGGCGGCGCAGCACCGAACGCCGGAAGCACCGTCGTCCGCCGGCATCGCGGGTGGATTGCAGCAGCCCCTCGGACTCGTAGTAGCGAACCGCCGAAGCGGCGAATCCGCTGCGCTCGGCGACCTGTCCGATGCTCAGTTCGTCGCGCGTGTCCATCGTGTCCCTCCGGTTCAGGCCACCCCTTGACTTCAAGTCGACTTTAACTAAGAACATGTGGTCTGTGACATCCGAGACGATCGACGAAGCGCCCGACGCCGCTCTCGCCACCGGCCTCTGGTCACGCGGCAGGCTGCCGGTCACCGCAGGCGGTCTGGCGATGGTGACGCTCGGCGCGTACGCCGACCGCGCCACCGGCACGGTGCTGCCCGCGGCCTCGACCCAGCTGCACGGCCTGGCACTCTTCGGCGCGGCCGGCGCGGCCCCGATGGTGGCCTACATCGCGGCGGTCGCGCTCTTCGGGGTGATCGTGGACCGCCGCGGCCCGTCCTGGCTGCTGCGCCGGTCCGCGGCGCTCTTCGCCGTCGGGCAGCTGGGCTCAGCGCTGGCCCCCACGATGCTGGTGCTGGTGGCCACGCGGTGGGTGTCCGGGGTGTCCGAGGCCGGGCTGGACATCGGCGTCACGGTGCTACTGGCGCAAGCCCTCCCGGAGGTGCTCCGTCCCAGGATGTTCGGTGCGATGGCCGTGGCGTGGGTGCTGCCCTCGGTCGTCGGACCTCCGGTGTCGGGTCTGATCGCGCAGTCCCTCGGCTGGCGCTGGGCCTTCACGGTCACCGCGCTGCTCCTGCTGCCCGCGTACGCGCTCGTCGCTCCCGCTCTGCGCGGCCCGGCACGGGGCTTGTCGGACTCGTCGGGCGCCTGGCCGGCCGACCGGAAACGTCTGGTGCGTGCGGGGGCGGGCTGCTCCCTGGTGGCCGCGGTCCTGGTCCTGGCTGGAGCCCTGCTCGGCGGCCCTGCGGAGTGGGTCGGTGCCGCGCTGATGCTCGCGTCTCTGCCCGCCCTGCTCGTCCTCACCCGGCGAGCCCTGCCGGCGGGCACGTTGCGCGCCGCACGCGGTATGCCGACGGTCGTGGCGTTGCGCGCGCTCACGAGCGCGGGGTTCGGGATGTCGGGGGGCTTCCTACCGCTCACGCTGACCCGCGTGCGCGGCTTCGGGCCGGCGACGACCGGCATCACGCTGACCATCACCGGCGTCTTCTGGGCCGCGGGGTCGTGGGTGCACGGCCGCGACAAGATCCAGGCCCGGACGTCACCGACCCTGCGGGTGCGCGCCGGTTTCGCCGCCATGACCGCCGGTCTCGCCGGCACGGTCGCGCTCGCGGCCCCCACGGTGCCGGTGGCGCTGCCCCTGATCGCCTGGGCCGTGGCCGGCCTGGGGATCGGCACCGTCGTGCCCGCTCTGTCCGTGGCCTCGCTGGCCCTCGCCCCGGTGCAGGAGCAGGGCCGCTACCAGTCCGCGATCTACCTGGCGTCCTCGCTCGCGGGCAGCGTCGTGACGGCGATCGGAGGCGCCTGGATTGCGGCGTACCGCGCGCAGTTGCGGCCTGCGACCTTCGTCACGCTGCTCAGCGTGCCCGTGCTGATGGCCCTTCTCGGGCTGCTGCTCGCCGGCAGGATCGGCGGTGGTCGTGGGCGGCCACCGACGATGTGTGGTCAGAAACGCCCCGTTTCCCTGAGATAATCGACATCATGCCCATGAAAACTCGGGACGACGTACGCAACGTCGCCATCGTCGCTCACGTCGACCACGGCAAGACCACGCTCGTGGACAAGATGCTCTGGCAGACGGGTGCGTTCAGCGATCGCCAGACCGTCGAGACCACCGGTGAGCGGGTGATGGACTCCGGCGACCTCGAGCGCGAGAAGGGCATCACGATCCTCGCGAAGAACACCGCGATCTCGTACGACGGTCCGGCCGCGGATGGCCACCCGGTCACGATCAACATCATCGACACCCCCGGTCACGCCGACTTCGGCGGCGAGGTCGAGCGCGGCCTGTCCATGGTCGACGGCGTCGTGCTGCTCGTCGACGCGTCCGAGGGGCCCCTGCCGCAGACCCGCTTCGTGCTGCGCAAGGCGCTGGCCGCGAAGATGCCGGTCATCCTGTGCATCAACAAGGTCGACCGCCCTGACAGCCGCATCGAGGAGGTCGAGGAGGAGACCTACGAGCTCTTCATGGACCTGCTCGACGACGCTGACGGCCACGCCGACCAGCTGGACTTCCCGGTGGTCTTCGCCTCCGCACGCGCCGGCATCGCCTCGCTGACCCGACCGGCCAACGGCGAGATGCCCGAGGGCAGCGACCTCGAGCCGCTCTTCGCCACGATCCTGAAGACCATCCCGGCACCGTCGTACGACGACGAGGCGCCCCTGCAGGCGCACGTCACCAACCTCGACTCCAGCAACTTCCTCGGCCGCCTCGCACTGCTGCGGGTGCGCAACGGCGTGATCCGCAAGGGCCAGCAGGCCATGTGGTGCCGTCACGACGGCACCCAGCAGCGCGTGAAGATCACCGAGCTGCTGATGACTGACGGTCTGGAGCGCAAGAGCGCCGATGAGGCCGGGCCGGGCGACATCATCGCCGTCGCGGGCATCCCCGAGATCACCATCGGCGAGACGCTGGCCGACCCCGAGAACCCGATCCCGCTGCCGCTCATCACCGTCGACGAGCCGGCCATCTCGATGACCATCGGCACCAACACCTCGCCGTTGGTCGGCAAGGTGCGTGGCAGCAAGGTCACCGCCCGGATGGTCAAGGACCGCCTCGACCGGGAGCTGATCGGCAACGTCTCGCTGCGTGTGCTCGCAACCGAGCGGCCCGACGCCTGGGAGGTGCAGGGCCGTGGTGAGCTGGCGCTGGCCATCCTGGTCGAGCAGATGCGCCGCGAGGGCTATGAGCTGACCGTCGGCAAGCCGCAGGTCGTCACCCGCGAGGTCGACGGCAAACTGCAGGAGCCGGTCGAGCGCCTGACGATCGACACCCCCGAGGAGTATCTCGGCCCGATCACGCAGATCCTGGCCTCTCGCAAGGGCCGCATGGAGCAGATGACCAACCACGGCACCGGCTGGATCCGGATGGAGTTCAAGGTGCCGTCGCGCGGGCTGATCGGCTTCCGCACCGAGTTCCTCACCGAGACCCGCGGCACCGGCATCGCCAACCACGTCTTCGACGGGTACGAGCCGTGGTTCGGCCAGATCATCACCCGTACGTCGGGCTCCCTGGTCTCGGACCGCTCGGGCTCCGTGACGTCGTTCGCGATGGTCAACCTGCAGGAGCGCGGCACTCTCTTCGTCGACCCCACCACCGAGGTCTACGAGGGCATGATCATCGGCGAGAACTCCCGGACCGACGACATGGACGTCAACATCACGAAAGAGAAGAAGCTCAGCAACGTACGAGCTTCGAGCGCCGACAACTTCGAGAAGATCTTCCCGCCGCGCAAGCTGTCGCTCGAGCAGAGCCTGGAGTTCTGCCGCGAGGACGAGTGCGTTGAGGTGACGCCGGAGTCGGTGCGCATCCGCAAGTTGATCCTCGACCAGAGCGAGCGCGGTCGCGCGCTGTCCCGGGCACGCCGCTAGGCCGCGATGGCACGCCTGCTCTTCGTGCACGCGCATCCCGACGACGAGACGCTCGCCAACGGGATCGCGATCGCGCACCACGTGCGCGAGGGACACGAGGTGCACGTGCTGACCGCGACCCTGGGCGAGGAGGGCGAGGTCATCCCGGCCGACCTCGCCCACCTGGAGTTGCCGGCGGGTCAGCCCCGTCCGGACGACGTCGCGGACCCGCTGGCCGACGTACGCCGGGGCGAGCTCGCGTGTGCGATGAAGACGCTCGGCGTCACATCGTCATGGTTCCTGCCCGGCGACTGGCGGGACTCGGGGATGGCGGGATCTCCGGCGTCCCGGCACCCGCGAGCGTTCGCTGCCGCGCCGGTCGAGATCGTGGGCGCAGCCGTGGCAGGCGTCGTACGCGAACTGGCACCGGACGTGGTCGTGACCTACGACGAGCACGGCGGGTACGCCCACCCCGATCACATCCAGGTGCACCGGGCGGTCGTCTCCGGGGTCGCTTCGTTGGCTGCCGGGGAACGCCCGCGTCTGTTCGCCACCCTCACCCCGCGATCGTGGGCGCAGGAAGACCGCCAGATGTGCCTCGAGTCCTACATCGAGGGCTGCACCACCCTCGGCCTGGGTGATCCGTTCCCGCCGTCGGTGGTCCCGGATGCGCAGGTGACCCATGAGGTGGTCGATCAGTCGTGCATCGAGACGCAGGCCGAGGCGCTGCGGTGCCATCGCACCCAGGTCACGGTCCACGACGGTCACTACTACGCCCTCTCCAACGACATCGTCGCCGTCCTCTCCGGCCGTGAGGGGTTCGCCGAGATCGATGCTGCGACAAGCGGACTCATCGCCGCGCAGGCGACGTCGCGACAGGGGTTGCCGGTATGACCGCCGAGCAGCCGGGCACCGGAGCGGTGCAGGGCGTCGACCCCGACTACTACCGCCGGGTGATCGGGCGACTGGTCACGGGCGTCACCGTCCTCACGACGTACGCCGGCGGCCTCGATCACGCGATGACCGCCAGCGCGGTCATGTCGGTGTCCCTCGACCCGGTGCTCGTGGTGGCCAGCGTCGAGCAGGAGGCGCGCTTCCACGACGCGATCATCGAGGCGGGTGTGTGGGGGATCAGCATCCTGCCGGCCAGCGCGCGCAGCACCGCGGCGTGGCTGGCGACCCGCGGGCGTCCGTTACACGATCAGCTCGACCGGGTGCCGCATACTCGTGGCGGGGCGACGGGGGTCGCCCTGGTGGACGACGCCCTGGCTCAGCTGGAGTGCCGCACGGTCGACGCGCACGCCGCCGGGGATCACACCCTGGTCGTCGGAGCGGTGGTCGCCATGCGGGACGCCGAGCGGCCGCAGGATGCCCTCACCTACTACCGAGGACGGTTTGGAGCACATCCGTGAGCGAGGGTTCGGGGCGATCCCGTAAGGGCTGGGGACTGGTCGGCGGGATCGGAGTGCTCGTCGTCGCGCTCGCGGCGTACGCCGGGGTCGCGGTCGTCCACACCGATTGGGTCCCGAGCGGTACCACCGTGGACGGAGTCGTCGTAGGGGGGCAGAGCAAGGCCGCCGCCGAGCAGCGCCTGGCCGCTCACGTCGCGGCCGCCGAGCGCAAGCCGGTCACGTTCACCGCCGCCGGCCGCACTCTGCAGATCACCCCGGCGAGCGCGGGCCTGAGCTACGGCCCCACCGGAGCCCTGAACGGCCTGACCGGTTTCACGCTGTCCCCCAGCGCACTGTGGAAGCGCTACACCGGCGGTCCCACCCGCCAGCTCAAGACCACCGTCGACAGGGCGAAGCTGCAAGCGGCGATCGCCGCCGCAAGCGCCTCCATCAAGGGTGCGCCGGCGCCGGGGACGGTGAAACTCCTGGGCGGCAAGGTCAAGGTCACCCACGCCCAGCCCGGTCGCGGGGTCGACGCCGCCTCGCTCGCCACCAGCATCGCGGCGGAGTGGCCTGGTCGGACGTCCTACACCGCCACGCTGACCCCGCAGTCGCCGGTGCTGACCGACAAGACCGTCGACGCGTTCGCCGCCGGACCCGCCACTGCGGCGCTCTCCGGTCCGGTGACCCTCGTCAACGGCTCGCAGCAGGTGAGCATCACCCCGGCCCAGCTGTCCGAGGTGCTGAAGACGGTGCCGAGCGGCAACTCGCTGAAACTGGCGATCATCCCGTCCGCGATGGCCACCCTGATGAGCACGCTCGGCGCTCAGCTGGCGACACCCGCGCGCAACGCCAAGGTCGAGATGAACGACATCGTGCCGACCAAGAAGGTCATCGCGGGCGAGAACGGCACCGCCGTCGATCCGGTCAAGACCGGTGCCGCGCTGATCGCGGCGCTGCAGGCCGGCCGACGTACCGTCACCGCCTCGGTCGTCCCGCAGAAGGGCGTCACGGTCGACCCGTCGCAGATCAGCACCACCGTGATCAGCGAGTTCCGGTCGCGCTACCCGCTCGGCGCGCAGAACGCCGCCCGCACGATCAATATCAAGAACGGTCTCTCCAAGCTCAACGGCACCTACGTCGCGCCCGGCGAGCAGTTCAGCCTGCTGGCCGCCCTGTCGCCAATCACGAAGGCCAACGGCTACGTCGACGCGCCGGTGCTGCAGGACGGTCGCGACGTGCTCGGCACCGGCGGCGGGCTGTCACAGGTGTCGACCACGATGTACAACGCGACCTTCTTCGCGGGAGTGCAGGAGGACACCCACCAGGCGCACTCCTACTGGATCTCGCGCTACCCGATGGGCCGCGAGGCCACGTTGTCGGTGCCGACCATCGACAACAAGTGGACCAACGACACCGGTCACGGCATCGTCATCGAGGCGCGCACCGAGTCCAACTACTCGGTGATGCGCCTCTACGGCACGGCAGTCTTCTCCGTCACGAGCACCACCGGGCCGCAGTTCGCGATCAAGAAGGCCGGAGTGCAGCACATCACGACGCCCGGTTGCCTCCCGCAGCCGGCGGTGCCCGGTTTCAAGGTCACCGTGACCCGGGTGGTCAAGCGAGGCGGCAAGGTCGTCAAGAACGAGTCGCTCACCACGACCTACCAGCCGGCGGACCTGGTCGTCTGCGGCTGAGAGCGCCCGTCCACCTCGCACCTGCGGAACACATCGGCAGTCGAAGTGGTTGCGCAAGGCGATGACCCACCCCGATCGCCAGGAGCAGCGCCGTGCCCACAGCCGTACCCGCTGAGAAGACCGCCTCGAGCGGCTCGCAGCTGTCCCGGCCGCTGGTGCTGTTGATGGCGGTGGCTGCGGGGGTCTCCGCGGCCAACCTCTACTACAGCCAGCCGCTGCTCGATCTGATCGGGAGCGACCTGCACATCTCCTCCTCCGCCACGGGGGTCCTCGTCACCGTCACCCAGCTCGGGTACGCCGTCGGCCTGCTGTTCGTGCTGCCCCTCGGGGATCTGCTGGAGCGGCGCCGTCTCATCGTCGGGATGACGCTGGCGACCGCGGTGGCGCTGGTGCTCACCGCGTTCGCCCAGAACGAGATCTGGCTGCTGTCGATGCTGCTCGTGGTGGGGCTGTTGTCGGTCGTGGCCCAGGTGGTGGTGCCGCTGGCGGCCGCGCTGGCGTCCGACGACGACCGCGGATCGGTGGTCGGCACGGTCATGAGCGGGCTGCTGATCGGGATCCTCCTGGCACGGACCCTCGCGGGACTGCTGGCCGAGGTCGGCGGATGGCGCTCCGTCTACCTCGTCGCCGCCGGCCTGGTGCTGGTCCTCGCCCTCGGACTCTGGCGCGGGCTCCCGCACAGCCCGCCAACCGTGCGCACGTCGTACGCCGGTCTGCTCGGGTCGGTCCTACGGCTGGTGCGGACCGAGCCGGTCCTGCGACGCAGGATGCTCTACGGGGCGCTCGCGTTCGCGCAGTTCAGCATGTTGTGGACCGCGATCACCGGGCTGCTGTCCGGCGGTCCCTACCACTACACGGAGGCGGTCATCGGCCTCTTCGGTCTGGCGGGGGTCGCCGGGGCGCTCGCCGCGCCCCTCGTCGGCAAGCTGGCCGACGGAGGGCGCCAGATCTACGCGGCGGTGGGATCGGGTTTGATCCTCGTCCTGTCCTGGGGCCTGCTGGCCACCGGGAAGGCGTCACTCCTCGCGCTGCTCGCCGGTGTGGTCCTGCTGGACCTGGCCAGCCAGTCGCTGCAGGTGACGAACCAGAGCGCCATCTACACCCTCGACAGCGACGCCCGGGCGCGGGTGAACGCGGCATACATGACCGCGTACTTCCTGGGCGGCGCGGTGGGCTCGTGGGTGGCGACGAGGGTTGCAGCCACCTACCACTGGTCGGGCGTGTGCGTGCTCGGCGCGGCTCTCGGCGTGGTGCTGCTGGTGGCGGTCGTCGTGGGGGAGTTCTCCCTGCGCCGCCTCACCCCCCGCACCACCTGACACCCGCCGCGCCCTCCCGCGAGACGACCCTGACGCAGGTAGAGCCGACAGCCACAGGACGACCTGTTGCTCTCGGGCCTACCTGTGCCAGGGTCAGCTGTCCCGAAGGTCGTACCGGTGCCACGTGTCGGGCCCGTTCGTCGAGCGGATACCCGCGTCTGCCAGTACGCGGGCCATCGGGCGCGTCCGGAGTGCGTCGTCCCACGTCCAACGGACCACTCGGGTGTGCCGACGGATGCGGTCCTCGCGTCGCTTCTCTCGCCACACCGTGTCCTCGGCGGCCTGACCGTCCATCTGGTCCGCGCGGTACTTGACCCTGCCGTCGAACTCGCCGACGACGCCGTCCCAGCCGAAGTCCGCCCGCCCGTATGCGCCGCGTTCGTCGTGCAGCGGCACCTGCAAGTCGGGTTGCGGCAGTCCCAGCTCCCACATGCGAGCGCGGCTGAGGGATTCCCCGGGTGACTCCGAGCGAGCGTCCGCGAGCCGTACGACCGTGGACGCGGCGCCCGTCCCGCGGGCGCGCAGCGGGATAGCGGCCACCTCCCGATCGAGGTCGGCGGTGGTACACAACCCGGCGCGCAGGGCAGCGTCCGCAGCGGTCAGCGCAGAGACGAACTCGCTGCTGCGGGCGATGTCGACGACGGTCCGGGCGGGCGACGTGACCTCGATGCCGTCGACCGTCTGCGATTCGGGTAGGCGTACCACTCGACGACGCACGATGCGACCGGTCGACCCGGAGCCGCGGGACGTGACGAGCTCCTCCACGGTCTCGGGCCAGGCACCGATGATGGGCAGCCCCCACACGACGGCGGCCGAGAGCCCGCACAGGATCGGCGCGGTGCGCTGCAGCGCCAGGGTCGCGAGCACGAGCATGCGGTACCGCTCGGCATCCTGCAGGTCGTTCCACCGCTCGGCGGACGCATAGACACCGCGTCGTACTCGCGCGATCCGGGGCTCGGACTTGGTGACCTCGACGGCGGGGCGGATGCCGCGTCGGCGCAGGTACGGGGCATGGAGCAGGTACTCGGCGTCGTCCATCTGCTCACGGTGCCACCATCGCTGCGGCCGGCTGGAGTTATCCACAGAAGCGACCTCGCGCCGACGGACCCTGACACACCTAGGGCCGAGGGCCACAGGACGACCTGTGGCTGGCGGCTCCAACTGTGTCAGGGTCGCGGGGCGCGGAGGTAGTAGTACTCGTGGTGGATCGCGAAGCCGAGCGACTCGTAGAGCCGCACCGCTGCTGTGTTGTCCTGCGAGACCTGCAGGTACATCGAGCGGATGCCGCGCGCCCGTGCCTCGCGCGCAGCCAGCGTCATCACCTGGCGGCCCAGGCCGCGGCGCCGGTACGCCGGCGGCACGTGCACCGAGAGCACCCCGGCCCACGCGTGCGCGAAGGCCGCGCGCCCGACCGCGACCACCTCGCCGGCCGTGACCTCGGGACGGCCGGCATCCGCACCGTCCGAGACCTCGGGACGGGTGGCATCCGCGCGGAGCGTGAGGTACGCGGCGTCCGGGATCTGGTCGAAGATCGCCGTCGCCGTGGCGCGGTGCTCCTGCTCGCGCGGTGCCGCGCCGGACCACCAGGCGTCGTCCGGCCGGTCCGCGACCGTCTCCGTCGGGAACCCGCCGCCGGAGGCCAGCGCGTCCACCGACGCCGTCATCACCAGAGTGCGCTGGAACGCCGTCCACCCGGCGTCGATCGCCGCGCCGCCGACCGCGTCGTCGGCGACAGAAAAGCCCGACGGGCCGTAGACCTGCAGCAGCGGCACTGCGCCGCAGTCGGCGTACCAGGAGGCGACGAAGGCAAGGGCATCGGACAACGGCACACCCGGATCACCCAGCGGCAGAACGGAGTTGGCGCGACCGGTGTAGCCCGACGCCTCCCGCAGCAACCACCGGCCGAGCCACTCCGAGCGCAGCGGTGGCATCCCCGCCACCATCAGCTCCTGCAGATCCGCCATCGACGGCGCCAGATGCGGCGCGCCCCGGCGTACGGCGGCAGGGGGCACCTCCTTGGCCGCGACCACGTCGACGCGCGCGACCGTGACGCGCCCGCGCCGGGTCTGTACGACGAGCGTCGTGTCGTCCGCGGACACCAGCGGACCCAGCGCATCGGTCAGCCCGCCGTCGAGCCGGTGCCGCAACACCACCCGCATCCCCACCGTCAGGGTGCGGGTGAGGTCAGGCTGGTTGGGAGGCTCAGGCATCGGGCCGTCATACTAAGTCGAGCCGAAGGACGCGCTCGATGGCGTCCGCGCCCCACCACATGCAGGAAGGGTCTGCCCGCAATGACCTACGTGATCGCTCAGCCGTGTGTCGACCTGAAGGACAAGGCGTGCATCGAAGAGTGTCCCGTCGACTGCATCTACGAGGGTGAACGCTCGCTCTACATCCACCCGGACGAGTGCGTCGACTGCGGTGCGTGCGAGCCGGTCTGCCCCGTCGAGGCCATCTACTACGAGGACGACGTCCCCGAGCAGTGGGCCGACTACTACAAGGCCAACGTCGAGTTCTTCGACGACCTCGGCAGCCCCGGCGGCGCGGCCAAGATGGGCATGATCAACAAGGACCACCCGGTCATCGCCGATCTGCCGATCCAAGAGCACGACGAGTAAGAAACCCGTGAGCATCGCCTCGCTGCCCGATTTCCCCTGGGACTCGCTCGCGCAGGCCAAGGCCACGGCGTCCGCCCACCCCGGCGGCGTGGTGGACCTGTCGGTCGGTACCCCGGTCGACCCCACCCCGGAGCCGGTGCAGCAGGCGCTGCGCGACGCGGCGGACGCACCCGGCTACCCGCAGGTCTGGGGCACCCCCGACCTGCGGGAGGCCGTGGCGGCGTGGTTCGCCGCCCGCCGGCACGCCACCGGCGTCGATCCGGACGGGGTGCTGCCGACCATCGGCAGCAAGGAGTTCGTCGCCTGGCTCCCGACCCTGCTGGGCCTGGGCGCGGGTGACGTGGTCGGCATCCCGCGGATCGCCTACCCGACGTACGACGTGGGCGCGCGCCTCGCCGGCGCCACCCCGGTCGCCTCGGACAGCACCCTGACGTTCGGCCCGAAGCCTCCGAAACTGCTGTGGCTCAACACCCCTGGCAACCCCGACGGTCGGGTGCTGCCCATCGAGCACCTGGCGAAGGTGGTCGCCTGGGCGCGCGAGCACGACGTGGTGGTGGCCAGCGACGAGTGCTACGCCGAGCTGGACTGGCGCGAGGACGCCGAGGGGCCGACGACCCCGAGCATCCTCGACGACCGGGTGTGTGGCGGAGATCACTCCGGGCTGCTGGCGGTGTATTCGCTGTCCAAACAGAGCAATCTGGCGGGCTACCGGGCCGCGTTCGCGGCCGGCGACCCCCGCCTCGTCGACCGTCTGGTGCAGGTGCGCAAGCACGCCGGGATGATCGTGCCGTGGCCGATCCAGCGGGGCCTGATCGCGGGTCTGACTGCCCACGACGCGGTCGCCGCGCAGAAGCGGGTGTACGCCGCGCGGCGGACCTCGCTGCGTACCGCGCTGGAGGGCGCAGGGTGGCGAATCGACAACTCTGAAGCGGGTCTTTACCTCTGGGCCACGCAGGACCGGCCGTGCCGCGAAAGCATCGACAGCCTCGCGGAACGGGGGGTCCTCGCGGCTCCCGGCGACTTCTACGGCGCTGCGGGGGAGCGGCACGTGCGGATCGCGCTCACCGCCACGGATGAGCGGATCGCCGCCGCGGTGCAGCGCTTGACCACCGGTTGACAGGGCCACAAACAACGCGCTTTTTGCGGCTGGGGGTCGGTCCGGGGGTGTTCCCGACCTGGGGTACCGTCCAAGATGCCTCAATTTCGGGTGCGTTCGACGCGCCCAGACGCGCGCAGCACGCGCCCAGGAACAACAAGGACGGATGGCACATGACGGATCAGGGCACGGCCACTTTCTCGGCCGGCGACACCAAGCTGGACTTCAAGCTCGTCCCGGCCAAAGAAGGCAGCTCCGGATACGACATCGCCGCTCTGTTGAAGGAGACCGGCAACGTCACGCTCGACGTCGGCTTCGTCAACACCGCGTCCTGCCAGTCCGAGATCACCTACATCGACGGTGACGCGGGCATCCTGCGCTACCGCGGCTACCCCATCGACGAGCTCGCGGAGAAGTCGACCTTCATCGAGGTCTCCTACCTGCTCATCTACGGCGAGCTGCCGACCGCCGAGCAGCTGGACGCGTTCCGCTCCCGCATCTCCCGGCACACGATGCTGCACGAGGACCTCAAGGACCTCCTCGCGGCGTTCCCGCGCGACGCGCACCCGATGTCGGTGCTGTCGGCCGCGGTCTCCGCGCTCGGCACCTTCTACCAGGACAGCCTCTCCATCAAGGACCCCGACCAGATCGAGCTGTCGACGATCCGCCTGATGGCCAAGTTGCCGACGATCGCGGCGTACGCGCACAAGAAGAGCCAGGGCCAGCCGCTGCTCTACCCGGACAACAGCCTCAACCTGGTCGAGAACTTCCTGCGCATGACGTTCGGCTTCCCCGCCGAGCCGTACGACGTGGACCCCACCATCGCCAAGGCGCTGGACATGCTCTTCATCCTGCACGCCGACCACGAGCAGAACTGCTCCACCTCCACGGTGCGACTGGTCGGTTCGGCGCAGGCGCACTTGTTCGCCTCCATCTCGGCCGGCATCCACGCGCTGTCCGGTCCGCTGCACGGCGGCGCGAACTCGGCCGTCCTGGAGATGCTGGGCGAGATCCACGAGAGCGGCGACGACGTCGAGACCTTCATGAACAAGGTCAAGAACAAGGAAGACGGCGTGAAGCTCATGGGCTTCGGGCACCGCGTCTACAAGAACTACGACCCGCGCGCCGCGATCGCCAAGAAGTTCGCGCACGAGGTCATGGAGAAGATGGGCGTCGACGACCCGCTGCTCGACATCGCCATCCGCCTCGAGGAGATCGCCCTCAAGGACGACTACTTCGTGTCGCGCAAGCTCTACCCGAACGTCGACTTCTACACCGGCCTGATCTACAAGGCCATGGGCTTCCCGACCGAGATGTTCACGGTGCTCTTCGCCATCGGTCGCCTGCCGGGCTGGATCGCCCAGTGGCGCGAGATGATCGAGGACCCGGCCACCAAGATCGGCCGCCCGCGCCAGATCTACGTCGGCGAGACCGAGCGTCACTTCACCGAGATGGACGCCCGCTAACCACAACGATTTTCAGACGGAACGAGCGACGCAGGGTCACCTGCGTCGCTCGTTCCATGTCCGGGCTCCTCCGCGTCCCTGGGGACCGTCGGCGCGCCGCACCCATCCGACGCCCGCGAGCGGCGAGCATAGGGCCACCATGAGTGTGCTCCAACGCGATCGCAACGTCACCGTCCTGCGCCCGGCAGGCCGTTTCAACCGCCGCCTCGGCGGTCTGGCCCTGGTGTACGGCGCGGTCGGGGCCGTCGCGCTCGCGCTCGTGCTCCTCGTCCCCTCGCTCGTCGCCTGGACCGCCGACTCGCGCAGCAGCGTGAGCTGGCTGGACGCGATGTCCTTCGCCGGCGACGGGTGGGTCCTGGCCCATCACGGGTCGCTGCGCGCACCGGCCGGCAGCGTCACGCACGTGGTCACGTTCGCCCCCCTGATCTTCACCGCGCTCGCGCTCTGGTGCGCCCGCGCCGGTGCCAAGGCCCTTCTGCGCGAGGTCGAGCACGAGGGGCGCGACGCCGGTCGCTGGTGGCACCCCGTGGCCCTCTTCATCGGCGGATATTTGATCGCCGGTCTGCTACTGGCCGTGCTCGGCGCGACCGGCACTGCGACACCCCGTT
Organism: Allobranchiibius sp. GilTou38; assembly: GCF_017565325.1. Lineage (NCBI taxonomy): Bacteria > Bacillati > Actinomycetota > Actinomycetes > Micrococcales > Dermacoccaceae > Allobranchiibius > Allobranchiibius sp. GilTou38. The sequence continues at coordinate 251,663 of NZ_JAGEKN010000009.1, forward strand.
TCCTCACCGTCATCCCAGGCGCCATCGTGGTGGCTGCGGCCGGCTTCGGCTGGGCCCTGCGAGCCGAGCCCGACGCCCCGGCGTACGCCGTGTGCGCGGACTGGTGGGAGCGGGTGCCGGACGGCGTACGCCGTGGTGTGCGCCCCGCGTGCGAGGCCGCACTCGCCCTCTTCGCGGTCGCCACCCTGGTGCTCGTGCTCCTCGTCGCGACCCACACGTCGCGGATCGGCCAGGTCAACGGGCTGCTCGGCCCGGGCGCGGTCGGCACCGTGATCCTGGCGCTGGCGCAGCTGGCCAGCGTGCCGAACATGGTCGTGCTCATCACCGGGTGGACCAGTGGCGCGAGCGTCCACGTCGGCACCGCCACCGTCTCAGCCGGTGCCGTGCACACCGGTCTGCTGCCCAGCATCCCGGTGCTGGGTGCGATCCCCGACCCCGGCGCGTTCCCGGTGTACCTGCGGGTGGTGCCGCTCGTCGTCGTCCTGGCCGGTGGTTACGCGGGGGCCCGCGCCGCCGGGGCGCTCAGCACCCTGTCGGGTCTGCGCACCAAGCTGACAGCCGCGGCGAGCGCCGCCGGCCTGCTGACGGTGGGGATGTCGCTGCTCGCCTGGATCGCCGGGGCGCACGTCAGCGGTGCGCCGCTGGCCCGCGCGCAGGTGGGCCTGGTCGTCCTGCCCCTCTTCGCGCTCGAGTTCGTGGTCGGAGCGCTCGTCGCGGCCGCCGCACTGCACTACATCAGGGTGCGCCGCTCGCACGTCTGAGGTCGCCGTAGGCCCCATCACTCCCGCGTCGCGACCGGTCGGACGGGCCCACCGGATCGGTAGGATCTCTTCGTGCGACACCTCGGCTCCCGCAAACCCACGGCTGCGCAGGTCGTCCAGTTCGCGCTCGTCGCGATCCTCTTCCTCATCGCACTGGGGGTGCGCTGGAGTCTGCGGGGGTTCGTCTCGCACGATCTGCGCCACGACAAGCTGTCGCTGCTCGCGTGGGCCGACTATCTGCGAGTGCACGGGTTCTCAGGGCTCGGTGACAACTTCGCGGTCTACAACCCGCCCTTCCTCTACGTGCTGTGGGCGGTCAGTCACACCGGCCAACACATGGTGCTGGCGGTCAAGGCCGTCTCGTTCTTCTTCGACGTCGTCCTCGCCGTGGGAGTCGCGGCGCTGACCCGACGGCTGCGCCCCGACCGCGGGTGGTGGATCCCGGCGGTCATCGGCGTCGCCTCGCTCTATCTGCCCGTCGTCTTCCTCAACTCGGGCATGTGGGGGCAGAGCGACTCGATCTACGGCGCCGCGATCGTGTGGGCCCTCTGGGCGATGGTGGCCGACCGGCACCTGCTCACGTGGTCGATCTTCGCGTTCGGGTTCGCCTTCAAGGCGCAGATCGCCTTCGCCGCACCCGCCCTGGTCGCATGGTGGGTGTGCGCGCTGGTCACCTCGATCGACGTACGCCGCGTCGTCCCGTGGCGCGCGCTGCTCGCCCCGCTGGTGCTGCCGGTGATCTTCTTCATCGGACTGGTCCCGGCATGGATCGCCGGCCGTCCGATGGGGGACCTGCTACGGATCTACATCGACCAGGCCAACCTGGAGCCCTACCTCAACATGGGCGCGCCGAACATGTGGAACTTCTTCACCAACGACCGCTTCGAGATGATGAAGCACGTCGGGATCCTGCTGGGCCTGGGTGCCGCCGTCGCGGTGATCGCGATCGGCCTACGCGTGCAGACGACGCCCGGGCGCACACCCGGGCAGACAGCGCGGTTCTGGGCGCAGCTGACGATGTTGTCGACCCTGTGGGTGCCGTTCGTGCTGCCGATGATGCACGATCGGTACTTCTACATGGCGAGCGTGCTGATGCTCGTGGTGGCCTCGGTGAGCCGGCCGGTCGTCGCCGCAGCCGTGGTGCTGAGCCAGCTCGTGCAGATGGTCACCTATCTGTCCTACCTGGAGAAGTCGCACCCCTTCCCGCCGCCGGTCCTCAGTCTCGGGATGCTGCTGGCCGTCGTCGCCGTCAGCTGGGAGGCCTACCGGCAGTTCACGGCGGACACGGCGGACACGGTGGACACGGTCGATGCGGCAGACGGCGGTGCCGTCGCGGACGTCCACCGGGGCGCGCGCACGATCGACCCGATGCGCGCCGAGCCGCAGGAGCATCACATCTCCTCGCCGGCCACCAGCGGATCCCCCCGCTGACGCGCGGGTCGGGAGGCCCGCACGCCACCCGGTAGCCTGCTCATCGTGTCCGAAGCCGCTGCACCGGTGTCCATCGTGGTGCTCGTCTCCGGGTCTGGCACCCTCCTGCAGGCCCTGATCGACGCGACCGCCGACCCCGCGTACGGCGTGCGGATCGCGGCCGTCGGTGCCGACCGCTCCGACATCGAGGGCCTCGCCCGCGCCGAACGTGCCGGGATCGCGACCTTCGTCTGCCGGGTGCGCGACTTCCCCGACCGGCATGCCTGGGACGCCGAACTGGCCGACATGGTCGCGGCGTACGACCCGGCCCTGGTGGTGTCCGCGGGCTTCCTGAAGTTGGTGGGCGAGCGGTTCCTGGCGCGGTACGGCGGTCGCTACCTCAACAGCCACAACGCACTGCTGCCCAGCTTCCCCGGCATCCACGGCCCCGCCGATGCGCTGGAGTACGGCGTGAAGGTCTCGGGCGCCACCCTCTTCGTGGTCGACGAGGGCGTCGACACCGGCGCGATCGTGGCCCAGACCACCGTGCCGGTGCACGGCGACGACACGGTCGACGCGCTCACCGAGCGCATCAAGTCCGTCGAGCGCCCCCAGCTCGTGGACTACGTGGGCCGGATGGCCCGCGAAGGTTTCACCGTCAACGGACGAAAGGTCCAGATCCCGTGACACAGCACGCGAACGAACGCCGACGCCCCATCCGCCGGGCGTTGGTGTCGGTCTACGACAAGACCGGTCTCGAGGCGCTGGTGCGCGGCCTGCACGAGGCGGGCGTCGCGCTCGTCTCGACCGGCGGTTCCGCGCGCTTGATCGCCGACCTCGGCGTGCCGGTGACGGCGGTCGAGGACCTGACCGGCTTTCCCGAGTGCCTGGACGGGCGGGTCAAGACATTGCACCCGAAGGTCCACGCAGGGCTGCTGGCCGACACCGAGAACCCCTCGCATGTGGCGCAACTGGCCGATCTGGAGATCGAGCCGTTCGACCTGCTGATCTCCAATCTCTATCCATTCACGGACACGGTCGGCTCCGGCGCGAGCGAGGCCGAGTGCGTCGAGCAGATCGACATCGGCGGCCCGTCCATGGTGCGCGGTGCGGCCAAGAACCACCGCTCGGTCGCCGTGGTGACCGACCCCACGACGTACGACGAGGTGCTGGCGGCCGTCCGCGCGGGCGGGTTCACGCTGGGCGAGCGTCAGAGGCTCGCGGCGGAGGCGTTCGTGCACACCGCGACGTACGACGTGGCCGTGGCGTCGTGGATGGGCAACGTGCTCACCGACACCAGCGACGGTGAGGGCTTCCCGGCGTGGGTCGGCGCGACGTACGACAAGGCGCGCGCGCTGCGGTACGGCGAGAACCCGCACCAGGCGGCGGCGCTCTACTATGACGGTTTCCTGCCCTCGCCGGGTCTGGCCCAGGGGGAGTTGCTGCACGGCAAGGAGATGTCCTTCAACAACTACGTCGACGCGGACGCTGCCCACCGGGCGGCGTACGACCACGGCGGGGCGCCGACGGTGGCGATCATCAAGCACGCCAACCCGTGCGGGATCGCGGTGGGCAGCGACATCGCCGATGCGCACCGGCGCGCACACGACTGCGACCCGACGTCGGCGTTCGGCGGGGTCATCGCCACCAACCGCGACGTCACGGCCGAGATGGCGGACACGGTGAAGGACATCTTCACCGAGGTCGTCGTCGCGCCCGGTTTCGATCCCGAGGCGCTGGAGATCCTGAAGGGCAAGAAGAACATCCGGCTGCTGCTGGCCGACCCGCGTGAGCAGGTGGGCGAGATCCGGCACATCTCCGGCGGCATGCTCATGCAGCACTCCGACAACGTCGACGCGATCGTGCACGACGACGCCGGCAAGGTCATCGGAGGCGACCAGTTCGCCTCATGGCGGCTGGTGTCCGGCGATCCGGTCGAGGAGGACATCGCGCGCGACCTGCAGTTCGCGTGGCGCGCGATCAGGGCGGTCAAGTCCAACGCGATCATGTTGGCGCGCAACGGCGCATCCGTCGGCATCGGCATGGGCCAGGTCAACCGGGTCGACTCCTGTCACCTCGCGGTGAACCGTGCGGGCGCCGAGCGGGCGCGCGGCGCGGTCGCCGCATCCGACGCGTTCTTCCCGTTCCCGGACGGGTTGCAGGTGCTCATCGATGCCGGCGTCATCGCGGTCGTGGCACCGGGCGGGTCGATGCGCGACCAGTCGGTCATCGACGCGGCGCAGGCCGCGGGCATCGCGATGTACTTCACGGGCACCCGCCACTTCGCGCACTGAGCGGGAGGATGGGGTCATGCAGACCGAGACGATCGAGATTCGCACCGGCGATGGCGAGGTCGTCCTGGACATCACCCGGCAGTGCGAGGGAGTCCTGCGCGGGGTGGACTCGGGACTGCTGCACGTCTTCGTCCCGCACGCCACGGCCGGCGTCGCGATCCTGGAGACCGGCGCGGGTAGCGACGAGGACCTGCTGCACGCGCTGCGGGACCTGTTGCCCGCCGACGACCGGTGGATCCACCAGCACGGCAGCAAGGGCCACGGGCGCTCGCATGTGATGCCGGCGCTGATCCCGCCGTACGCGACGGTGCCGATCGTCGACGGTCAGCTGGCGCTCGGCACCTGGCAGAGCATCTGCCTGGTCGACCTCAACGTCGACAACCCCGTCCGCCAGGTGCGTCTGTCGGTCCTGCCCGGCTGAAGCCGGCCGCTCAGGTGAGGCGCTTGGCGTAGCAGCGGGAGAGCGGCTCGTCCTTGTAGTAGCCGAAGCCGGGGATCGTGTCGTAGCCGAGGCGTTCGTAGAGCGCCATCGCCTCCGGCTGCGCCGTCCCGGTCTCGAGGATCAGCCGGGTGAACCCCAGGGCCCGCGACCGTTCCTCCAGTACGCCGAGCAGGCGCGCCGCGTGCCCCTCGCGACGCCGCGAGGCACGCACGTACATCCGCTTCAGCTCCACGTCGCCGGCGCTCGCCGAACGCAACCCGGCGCACCCGATCAGGCCGCGTTCGTCGGCAGCGACCACGAACGTGCCGACGGGCGGCGCGAACTGGTCGGGCGCCACCGGCGTCGCATCGACGCCGCCGTACCGCGCGGTCATGTCGTCGTCGAGCTCGCGGATGAGGGTCTGCGCGTCGGGATCGGTGTAGGCCACGGTGCGGACGGTCCAGCTCACGATCGGTGACGTTACCGGGCGCCCGCGACCAGGCCCCGCTCGCCTAGGCGCCCGTGCGAGGATGTCCGCCGTGACGGCGATCGTGATGGACGGCAAGGCCACCCTGGCGACGATCATGGACGAGTTGCGGGTGCGCGTCGAGGCCCTGAAGGCGCTCGGCGTCACTCCGGGGCTCGGCACCGTCCTCGTCGGCGATGACCCGGGCAGCCACTGGTACGTCGGCGCCAAGCACCGCGACTGCGCCAAGATCGGCATCAACTCCATCCGTCGCGACCTCCCCGCCGGCGCCACGCAGGCCGAGGTCGAAGCCGTCATCGACGAGCTCAACGCCGACCCCGACTGCACCGGGTTCCTGGTGCAACAGCCCACGGGTCTGGACGAATTCGCGCTGTTGTCTCGAGTCGACCCCGACAAGGACATCGACGGGCTGCACCCGTTCAACCTCGGTAAGCTCGTCCTCGGCGAGAGCGGCCCGCTGCCGTGCACGCCGATCGGCGTCATCGAGCTGCTGCGCCGCTACGAGGTGCCGCTCGCCGGCGCGCACGTGGTGGTCATCGGGCGTGGGCTGACCGTGGGCCGGCCGCTCGGGCTGCTGCTGACCCGCCGTACCGAGAACTCCACGGCCACGCTGTGCCACACCGGCACGCGTGACCTGGCCTCAATCGTGCGCACCGCGGACGTCGTCGTGGCCGCCGCGGGGGTGCCCGACCTGGTCACCGCCGACATGGTCAAGCCGGGCGCGGCCGTCCTGGACGTCGGCGTCTCGCGGGTCGACGGCAAGATCGCCGGCGACGTCGCGGCCGATGTCGCCGAGGTCGCCGGTCACGTGTCGCCGAACCCCGGGGGTGTCGGGCCGATGACGCGCGCGATGCTGCTGGTCAACGTCGTCGAGGCGGCCGAGCGCCGGCTTCGATGAGGCCCGCGCGCCTCGGTCCCGCCTGGTGGACCATCGCGCTGGCCAGCGTCGTGGCGTTGCTGATCGCCTACTTCGGATCGTTGCGCGCCGGCGGGTACGCGCTCGCGGTCGTGCTCCTGCTCGCCGCGTTCCTGCGTCTCCTGCCCGCGTCGGTCACCGACGGCCTCGCCGTGCGCTCGCGGATGGTCGATGTCCTGACGCTGTGCGGTTTCGCGCTGGCGATCGTCGTGATCTTCGCCGTCGTCAAGATCTGAGACCGCACCTACGAAGGCCCGGCGCGATCGCTCGCGCCGGGCCTTCGTCGTGGAGCGGTGGGTCAGATCAGGCCGAGACCCTTGACCGCGTCGCGCTCCTCGCCGAGCTCCTTGACGGTGGCGTCGATCCTGCCGCGGGAGAAGTCGTCGATCTCCAGGCCCTGGACGATCGACCACGTGCCGTCGGCGACGGTGACCGGGAAGGAGGAGATGAGGCCCTCGGGCACGCCGTACGAACCGTCGGAGCAGACCGACATCGACACCCAGTCGTCGGCGGGGGTGCCGGCGGCCCAGTCGTGCACGTGGTCGACGGTCGCCGACGCGGCGGACGCAGCCGAGGACGAGCCGCGCGCGTCGATGATCGCTGCGCCGCGCTTGGCGACGGTCGGGATGTAGGTCGACTCCAGCCACTGCTGGTCGTTCACGACCTCGGCGGCGACGCGGCCACCGACGAGCGTGTGGAAGAGGTCGGGGTACTGGGTGGCGGAGTGGTTGCCCCAGATCGTCATCTTCTTGATGTCGGTCACCGATGCGCCGGTCTTGGCGGCCAGCTGCGAGATGGCGCGGTTGTGGTCCAGACGGGTCAGCGCGGAGAAGCGCTCCTGGGGGATGTCGGGGGCGTTCGACATCGCGATGAGCGCATTGGTGTTGGCCGGGTTGCCGGTCACGGTGACCCGGATGTCATCTGCCGCAACGGAGTTCAGTGCCTTGCCCTGCGGGGCGAAGATGCCGCCGTTCGCCTCGAGCAGGTCGCCGCGCTCCATCCCGGGTCCGCGCGGACGGGCGCCCACCAGCAGCGCGTGGTTCACGCCGTCGAAGATCGTGTTGGGGTCGTCGCCGATCTGCACGCCGGCGAGCGTCGGGAACGCACAGTCGTCCAGCTCCATGACCACGCCCTCCAGCGCCTTCAGCGCAGGGGTGATCTCCAGCAGCCGCAGCTCGACCGGGGTGTCGGCCCCGAAGAGCGCGCCGCTCGCGATGCGGAAAAGCAGGCTGTAGCCGATCTGGCCGGCGGCGCCGGTGACGGCGACCTTGACGGGCGTGGTGCTCACGGGTGGGAACCCCTTCGTGTGGACGGCGGGCACGCGCAGAAGGGCGCGCCCAGTGAATGACTTCGACGGTAGCAGCGCGGGTTTGCGGGCCGAAACGGCCCGCGAGCGATGGCCGAGAGGGGATGTCGGACGACGGACGCGCCCGTCCCTAGGCTGACCCTAGGACGACACCCCGCCGAGGAGCCGACATGGACCTGCCCGCTGAACTGCTCGCTCTGCTGCGTGCGCCCAGCCCGTGTTTCGTCACCACGCTCATGCCGGACGGCGGCCCGCAGATCACCCAGACGTGGGTCGACACCGACGGCGAACACGTCCTGATCAACACGGTCGTCGGTTTCCAGAAGGTCCGCAACGTGCAGCGCGATCCCCGGGTGGCGGTGGCGGTCTCCGACCCTCAGCAGCCGTGGCGCTACTTCGAGGTGCGCGGACGGGTTGTGTCCATGAGCACCGATGGCGCGGTCGAGCACATCGAGGCGCTGTCGCAGCGCTACACCGGTCGGCCCTATCCCTGGTACGGCGGTCGTGACCAGCAACGGATCGTCCTCACCATCGTCGCCGACTCGGTCCATACCGTGGGCTGACCCCACCGATTCCGGCCAACGGGCCGCCCCGCGATACTCTCGCAGGGCGGCCCAGTTCCCATCCGCGACGGGCCGCCCGACGACACACCGTCCCTCGAGGAGCTACCGCCCGCATGGAGAAGATCAAGGTCAAGAACCCCATCGTCGAACTCGACGGTGATGAGATGACGCGCATCATCTGGCAGTTCATCAAGGACCGGTTGATCCATCCCTATCTGGACGTGGACCTGAAGTACTACGACCTGGGCATCGAGAACCGGGACGCGACCAACGACCAGGTGACCGTCGACTCCGCGAACGCCGTCAAGCAGTACGGCGTCGGCGTGAAGTGCGCGACGATCACCCCGGACGAGGCGCGCGTCGAGGAGTTCGGTCTCAAGGAGATGTGGCGCAGCCCCAACGGGACGATTCGCAACATCCTCGGCGGCGTGATCTTCCGCGAGCCGATCATCATCAGCAACATCCCGCGGCTGGTGCCTGGTTGGACCAAGCCGATCATCATCGGCCGTCACGCACACGGCGACCAGTACAAGGCGCAGAACTTCAAGGTGCCCGGCGCCGGCACCGTGACCATCACCTTCACGCCCGAGGGCGGCGGCAAGGAGACGACGTACGAGGTCGCCAAGTACGGCGACGACGGCGGCGTCGCAATGGGGATGTTCAACTACAACAAGTCGATCGAGGACTTCGCGCGCGCCTCGCTCACCTACGGCCTGGACCGCAAGGTGCCGGTCTACCTGTCGACCAAGAACACGATCCTCAAGGCCTACGACGGTCAGTTCAAGGACATCTTCCAGCGCATCTTCGACAACGAGTTCAAGGCGAAGTTCGACGCGCTGGGCATCACCTACGAGCACCGGCTGATCGACGACATGGTCGCAGCGTCCCTGAAGTGGGAGGGCGGCTACCTGTGGGCCTGCAAGAACTACGACGGTGATGTCCAGTCCGACACGGTGGCGCAGGGATTCGGCTCCCTCGGCCTGATGACCTCGGTGCTGATGACCCCCGACGGCAAGACCGTCGAGGCGGAGGCCGCGCACGGCACGGTCACCCGGCACTACCGGCAGCACCAGCAGGGCAAGCCGACCTCGACCAACCCGATCGCTTCGATCTTCGCCTGGACCCGCGGCATCTCCTACCGGGGCAAGATAGACAAGACCCCGCAGGTCACCGCCTTCGCCGACACCCTCGAGCGCGTCTGCATCGAGACCGTCGAAGAGGGCAAGATGACCAAGGACCTGGCCCTGCTGATCGGCAAGGACCAGCCCTACCTGACGACGCAGGAGTTCCTCGGCGCGATCGACGAGAACCTGCAGAAGGCCATGGCCGGCTGAGCCGTTGGCAACGATCCTGGTCACCGGGGGAGCGGGCTTCATCGGCTCCAACTTCACCCGGGCGGCGCTCGCGGCGGGGCACACCGTGCGGGTGCTCGACGACCTCTCGACGGGGTTGCGCGACAATCTGGGTGACATCCATGCCGAGGTGGTCATCGGGTCGTTGACCGACCCCGAGGTGCTGGCCGGTGCGGTCGCGGGCGTCGAGCACATCGTGCACCTCGGGGCGATCGGAAGCGTGCCCTCCAGCGTGCGGGATCCGGTGCGCTGCAACGAGGTCAACGTCACGGGCACCGTCGGCCTGATCGAGGCGGCACGCGCCGCCGGCGTACGGCACGTGGTGTTCTTCTCTTCCTCCGCGGTGTACGGCGCGAACCCGGCCACCCCGATCGGCGAGCGCGACTGGGTGCGGCCGATGTCGCCGTACGGCGTGAGCAAGCTGAGCGGGGAGCAGTACCTGCTGGCCGCGCAGCAGTCCTACGGCCTGCAGACGCTGGTCTTCCGCCCGTTCAACGTCTACGGGCCGGGCCAGCGGGCCGATCACACGTACGCCGCCGTGATCCCGGCCTTCCTCGATGCGACCCTGGCCGGGCGCCCGCTGCGCATCGAGGGCGACGGGGAGCAGACCCGCGACTTCCTCTTCGTCGCGACGGTGTGCCGGGTGCTGCTGGCCGCGGTCGAACGCGGCGTCTGGCACCCCGAGCCGGTCAACCTCGCCTACAGCACGCAGACCTCGATCAACGACCTGGTGTCGGCCGTCGGGCGTGCTGCCGGCGCATATCCGCAGGTGGAGCACGTACCTGGTCGGATCGGCGACGTGAAGCACTCGCGAGCTGCCAACGACACTCTGCGGCAACTCTTTCCGGACATCGAGCCCGAGTCCCTCGACGAGGGCCTAGCGGCCACCGTCGCGTGGTGGACCAGCTGAACGCGCCGACGCGCAGCGTAGGAGCAGGCCGAGTGGGTCTGCGGCTCCTCCGTCTTCCCCTCGCTCCCTGAATCGCGAGCCGCACCCTGTGTGGCCCGAAGTGGGCGCATACCACACCGAGCGGCGCCTGGGCGCTCCATGCGCGATATTTTGCAAGCGGCAGCGGATCATAGCAGAGCTGCGCTCTCATCGGGCCGTAGGTGGAATGCTCTTCCGAACTTGACCAGCCGTAAAGAGCTAGTCATCACCCATGTTCGGACCACCTGATGGGAGGGTCGTGACCGATTTCGCAGATTCGGGCGTCGTGCACCCTTCCGTGAGCGACCTCGAAGAGGTCTCCCCGATCCCGATGCCCGCGCCGGCGCCCATCACAGTGGACGGGCCGGCGGTCGCCGGAGCGTGGGGCGCAGGCACCGCGCTCGCCGTTCCCATCGAGCGTGCGCGCGCCCAGGACTGGTCGAGGCCGTATCTCGCGGCGACGCTCGTGGTCGATGTGCTCTGCGCGATCGTGTGCGGCGTCGCCGCCGTGGCGGTCTCCGGAGCGGTCCCACTGCGCGATCCCATCCCGCTGCCGTACGTGGTGCTCCTCGTTCTCAGCCCGTTCGCCTGGGTGGGCACGGTCACGGTGTGCCACGGCTACGAGCGTCGCTATCTCGGGATCGGAGCCGAGGAGTACCGGGCGCTGATCTCCGCTGCGATCCGCCTGCTGGCGTTGTCGGCGTTCGTGTCCTACGCGATCTACGTCGACCGTCCCTACCTGTCGCGCTTCTTCGTCCTCGTCTACTTCCCGACACTCCTGGGCACGTCGCTCGTGGCGCGGTTCGCGCTGCGCAGGCAGCTCTACCGGGCCAGGTGGCAGGGACTCGCGTGTCAGCGTGCCGTGGTGGCAGGGCAGGACCATGCCGTGCGCAACCTGGTGGCCGATCTGCACCGGGAGACCCAGCACGGCATCCGTCCCGTCGCGATCTGCACCGGGGACACCGTCGACACGGTCGGCGGCGTCCATCGGGAGGGGTCGGTGCACGAGACGGTCCAGGTCGCGCGCAAGTACGCCGCGAACGTCGTCGTGGTGGCCAGCCCCTCCGACCTCGACGGGATCGAGCTGCGACGCCTGTCCTGGGAGCTGGACGACCTCGGTATCGAGCTGGTCGTGTCTCCCGGGGTAGTCGAGGTGACCGGACCGCGCATGTCGATCCGGCCGGCGGCGAATCTGTCGTTGCTGCATATCGAGCGACCGGCCCTGCACGGTCTCAACGCGGCGAGCAAGGCGCTCTTCGACCGGGTGGTCGGGGGGTTGCTGGTCGTTCTCCTGTCACCCCTGCTCCTGCTCGTCGCCGTGTTCATCAAGGTCCGCGACGGCGGCCAGGTGTTCTACCGGCAGACGCGGGTGGGGATCGATGGAAAGGACTTCACCATGTTGAAGTTCCGCTCGATGGTGCCCGACGCCGAGCACCAACTGGCGATGGTGCGCATCGATGGCGACGACGGCAACGGGGTGCTCTTCAAGCGTCGGCATGACCCTCGGGTCACCCCGATCGGCAAGGTGCTGCGGCGGTTCTCACTCGATGAGCTGCCACAGCTGGTCAACGTCATGCACGGCGACATGTCGATCGTGGGCCCGCGGCCACCCCTGCGGTCCGAGGTCGACGGCTATGGCGCGGACGCGGTCCGACGGCTCCGGGTCAAGCCGGGGCTGACGGGACTCTGGCAGGTGAGCGGGCGCAGCGACCTGTCCTGGGACGAGTCGCTTCGACTCGACCTCCGGTACGTCGACAACTGGTCGATGTTCCTCGACGTGCAGATCCTCTGGCGCACGGTGCGTGCCGTCATACGTGGAACGGGAGCCTACTGATGGCATCAGAAACGCTGAGTCACTCCGGACGAGGACGTCGAGGATCCTTGATCGCCGTCGCCTGTGTGGCACTCGGTGTCGCCGTGACGGGATGCGCGAGCTCCGCGCACGACGGCGCGGCCGACCGGCCGGGGTCGACCGCGTCCGGTGTGCCGAACGCCGTCGCGGGGCTGACGTCGACCCCGACAGCCGGCCCGCAGGATGACACGTCGCAGGTCTCGACCCAGCAGAAGCTGCCCAAGGGCGCGAGCACCGCGATCCCGAGCGACCCGCTCGCATCATCGGCGGTCGTACCGGTCGAGCGCGGCGGCCGGAAGGTGCGGCCGAGTATCTCCGCGATCGGTGGAGCCAGGCCCTTCACCCAGCCCGTCGAGTACGCGGACGGGCTGCGGCTCAGGATCACCCGGATGACCCAGAGCAAGGTGACCGGACAGGGGCCGGGCGTGTTTCCCGGCCGGCCGGTCACCGACTTCTACGTGACGTTGACCAACGGCACCAAGAAGCCGTTGTCGTTCGACGCCGTGGTCGTGACCGTCAGTTACGGCTCACCGGCCCGCCTCGCCCACCTCGTCTACGACCAGAACTCGGTCGATTTCGCCAGCACCGTTCAACCGGGCAAGTCCGGGAACGCCGTGTACGGGTTCTCGGTGCCGGCAGCGGATCTGAGCCAGGTCACCATGACCGTCGATCTCGACGGGCTCCACCAGCTTGCGACGTTCAGAGGAAAAGTGACGTGACTGAGCAGACCCCCCGTCCGGCCGTCACACCCACCCACTCGGCCCACCCGGTGACGACCCCTCACCCCGCATCACAGTGTTCAGGAGCGACGATGACCGCACTACGAACCACCCTGTCGCAGCGGTTGACTCGCCTGATCGCGATGGCGACCGCGATGGTGCTGCTCACCTTCGGGATGGTGATCGTCTCGAGCGCGACCTCGGCGCGAGCCGACACGGACCCGCCGGCGGGCACCCCCGCGACCGTGAGCGACGACGCCCTGCCGACCTGGCAGATCAACGGTGTCGTGTGGAGTCAGGTCACCATTGGCAACACCGTGTACGTCGCGGGCGAGTTCTCCCAGGCGCGTCCGCCGGGCGTCGCGGTGGGGGGACCCGGATCGGTCAATGTGGGCAACCTGATCGCATACGACATCACCACCGGAAACCTCATCACGTCGTTCAACCACACCCTCAACGCGCAGGCACTGGTCATCACCAAGTCCCCCGACAACTCACGCATCTACGTGGGCGGCGACTTCACGACGGTCGACGGCCAACCCCGGGGTCACATCGCTGCGTTCGACGTCGCGAGCGGTGCGCTCGTCCCCAGCTTCAGCCCCAATCTGAGCGGTGAGGTCAAGGCCATTACCGTCTCATCCAGCGCGGTGTACGCCGGTGGCGCGTTCGATTATGACGACGGCGTCTACCGCCATCACCTGGCCGCCATGAGCATCACGAACGGCGCCCGACTGCCTTGGGCGCCGGTGACGGACAACTACGTTCCGTGGACGATGATCATGACCCCGGATCAGTCCAAGGTCGTCATCGGCGGCCAGTTCGTGACGCTGAACGGTCAGGAGGTCGACGGCTTGGCGGCTGTCGATCCGGTCACCGGGAGCTTGGTTCCATGGGCTGCGTCGACGAAGATCCCTGACGCGGTGCACGGCGCGATCATGGGTCTCAGCACGGATGGCACCAACATCTACGGTTCGGGCTACGCGTTCGGGTCCGGCGCATCCTTCGAGGGCGAGTTCTCGCTGAACCCTGCAGACGGATCGATCAACTGGCTGAACGACTGCCAGGGCGACACCTACAACACCTTTCCCATGAACGGGGCGCTCTACACCGTCAGTCACGTGCACAACTGCGAGATGATCGGTGGGCTGACCCAGCTCAGCGACTGGAGCATCAACCAGAAGCACGCCCTGGCGTTCTCGACGACGTCGTCGGGCAACTACGACCGGGGACCCGATCAGTACGGGTGGAACTACAGCGCCTACCAGTACGCCAAGATCCTCACGTGGTACCCGAACTTCCTCTTCGGTTCCTACACGGCGCAGAAGCAGTCCGGTTGGTCGATCACCGGTAACGGCAACTATCTGTCCATCGGCGGTGAGTTCCCCTCCGTCAACGGCAAGGCCCAGTACGGGCTCGTGCGATTCGCGGTGCGGAGCAAGGCTCCCAACAAGATGGGACCGGCTGCGTGCTACCAGGCCCCGACCCCTTCTGCGCTCGCGATGGCCGGCGGATCCGCACGGGTCTCCTGGCAGGCGGCGACCGACCCGGACAACGCGAATCTGACCTACAACGTGTACCGGTCGGGCACGGCGGCGCCGATCTACACGACGACCCAGAGCAACCAGTACTGGAACTGCCCGCAGATGGGATATCGCGATACCGGTCTCGTCGGCGGGAAGGCGTACACCTACAAGATCACCGCCTCGGATTCGCTCGGGAACACCTACACCCTGCCGACGACCAATTCGGTCACGGCCAGTAGTGGTTCTCCCAGCCCGTACGCACAGGACGTCGCGAAGGACGGGGCGAGCGACTTCTGGACGCTGGGGGAGCCGAGCGGCAGCACGATCTACGACAGTGCGGGGTTCAACGACGCAACCGCTCAGTCGGATGTCACTCGCGGGGCGACAGGTCCCATCACTGGTGACCCCACGACGGCCTCGACCTTCGGCGGAAGCTCCAACGGGTTCGCAGCGACGAACTCCACGGTCGCGACGACTCCGGCGCTGAGTGTGGAGGCGTGGATTAAGACCACCACGACCAGCGGCGGCAAGATCGTCGGGTACGGCGACTCGAACACCGGGACCAGCGGCAGCTATGACCGGCACGTCTACATGGACAACGCCGGACACATCATCTGGGGCGTCTACCCCGGATCCGTCCAGACGATCCAGAGCAAGAACACCTACAACGACGGAGCCTGGCACTACATCGTCGCCTCCATGGACCCGACCGCGGGCATCGCCCTCTACGTCGACGGCAAGAAGGTAGCCGCCAACGCCGGCGTCACCTCCGCGCAGAGCTACTCCGGCTACTGGAAGATCGGTGGCGACAACCTCAGCGGGTGGACCAACCAGCCGAGCAGCAACTACTTCGCGGGCACCATCGGCGACGTGGCGATCTACCCTGCCGCGCTCAGCCTGGCGCAGGTCCAGACGCACTACACCGACGGTGGCGGAAGTCTGCCGACCCCGACGATCCCAACCGATGCGTACGGCAAGGCCGTCTACAACTCCAACCCCGCTCTCTACTGGCGGCTGGACGACACGGCGGGATCGACCGCCGCCGACGCGAGCGCCAATGGGGAGACCGGTGTCTACTCTGGCGGCGTCACGCTGGGTCAGCCGGGCGCGCTCGGCTCCCAGGGCACCGCTGTGACCTTCAACGGCACGGACGGCACGATCGGCTCCAGCGACCCGGTCAGCAACCCGACGGTCTACTCCGAGGAACTGTGGTTCAACACCACGACCACGGCCGGCGGCAAGCTCATCGGATTCGGCGACCAGCAGAGCGGGAACAGCGGGAACTACGACCGCCACGTCTACATGACCCCCGATGGCCGGTTGAACTTCGGCGTGTACCCCGGGTCGGCCAGCATCATCACCTCGCCGAACTCCTACAACGACGGCGCATGGCACCACATGGTCGCCACCCAGGGGCCGGACGGCATGAACCTGTACGTCGACGGCCAGGACGTGGCCAGTGGCCCGCAGACCCAGGCGCAGCCCTACACGGGGTACTGGCGCGTGGGTGGTGACAGCTCGTGGGCGGGCAACAACTACTTCGCCGGCACCATCGACGAAGTGGCGGTCTACTCCAGTGAGCTGAGCGCCAGCACCGTGCAGGCGCACTACGTCGCAGGCGGCGGCGTCCTCCCGAATCAGCCTCCGGTGGCTGCGTTCACGTCCTCGGTGAACAACCTGAACGCGTCGTTCGACGGGTCCGGTTCCAGTGATCCGGATGGGACGGTGGCCTCGTACTCGTGGAACTTCGGTGACAACAGCACCGCCGGTACGGGCGTGAACCCCACGCACGCGTACCTGTCCGCGGGTACGTACACCGTGACGCTGACGGTGACGGACAACCAGGGTGCG